>NZ_JBHUKS010000051.1:0-510 GCF_042684085.1 Amycolatopsis silviterrae | reverse complement strand
ACATAGCCAACCAGCCATGCCACTGGCGTGACAACTGGCACACCAGAGGTCCGTCCGTCCCGGTCCTCTCGTACTAGGGACAGCCTTCCTCAAGTATCCTGCGCGCGCGGCGGATAGGGACCGAACTGTCTCACGACGTTCTAAACCCAGCTCGCGTGCCGCTTTAATGGGCGAACAGCCCAACCCTTGGGACCTACTCCGGCCCCAGGATGCGACGAGCCGACATCGAGGTGCCAAACCATGCCGTCGATATGGACTCTTGGGCAAGATCAGCCTGTTATCCCCGGGGTACCTTTTATCCGTTGAGCGACACCCCTTCCACCAGGAGGTGCCGGATCACTAGTCCCGACTTTCGTCCCTGCTCGACATGTCTGTCTCACAGTCAAGCTCCCTTGTGCACTTGCACTCAACACCTGATTGCCAACCAGGCTGAGGGAACCTTTGGGCGCCTCCGTTACCCTTTAGGAGGCAACCGCCCCAGTTAAACTACCCATCAGGCACTGTCCCTGA
>NZ_JBHUKS010000050.1:0-1221 GCF_042684085.1 Amycolatopsis silviterrae | reverse complement strand
GCGGGCGCTCAATGCTGAGTTGGACGGGTTTGTCGGGGAGGTGTTTGTTCCGGGGCAGCCGGTGCGGGGTGCGCAGCGGCGGGCGGAGTTGTGGGGGCATCATCTGCGGGGGTCGTTGCTGACTGATGTGAAGCGCAAGACCGCGACGGGGATGGGTCGGGTGCTGGGGGTGTCGACGCAGAGCCTGAATCATCTGGTCACGGATTCGCCGTGGGAGTGGGGGCCGGTGCAGAACCGGGTCGCGGTGCGGGCGCAGCGGTTGTTGCGCCCGGTCGCGTGGGCGGTCGACGACACGACGTTCCTCAAGGACGGGCACGACAGCGTCGGGGTGGCGCGTCAGCATTCCGGGCGGGCCGGCGGGCAGGCCAACTGCCAGGCCGCGGTGTCGGTGACCGCGTGCGGGAAGGCGGGTGCGATCCCGTTGGCGTGGCGGCTGTTCCTGCCGAAATCGTGGAATCCGGAGGTGTCGGCCGAGCGGCGGCTGACCTGCCGGGTGCCCGAGGACGAGGTGCACCGCCGCAAGTGGGAGCTGGCCCTGGACGCGCTCGACGAGGTGCTGGGGCTGGGCCTGGAGCCGCCGCCGGTCGTGGCCGACCGGGACTACGGACGGGCCGGGGAGTTCCGCGACGGGCTCGCGCGGCGGGGCCTGGGATTCGTGGTGCAGGTCAACAGCGACGTCAGCGTGCTGCCCTGGCGAGCGGAGCCTGACACCCCGTGGGCGCGGGAAGGCAAACATGTTCCGGCCGCTGAACTGGCCGCCGGCGCTTCCCGGGTCCCGGTGTCCTGGCACACCGGCGAGGGCGAGCGGGTGGCCGACTTCAGCCTGCTGCGCGTGCGCGAAGCCGGTATCCCGGCCCGGCAACGCGCCTCCCGCGCCGGGACCGCCCTGCCCGACCGGTGGCTGCTCGTCCAATGGGACAACGAGAAACCCGCCGCGCCCGCCCACGCATGGCTGGCCCGCTTGCCCGGCGTCGCCCGCCCCACCCTGCAACGGCTGGTCCGGCTCGCCAAAACCCGCTGGGCCGTCGAAACCGGCTACCGCGAACTCAAAGACACCCTCGGCATCGACCACTTCGAAGGCCGCACCTGGCCCGGCTGGCACCGCCACGTCACCCTCGTCACCGCCGCACTGCTCTTCCTCACCGAACACCGCGCCCACGCACCAAAACACGCGGCCCCGGCCTGACACTCGGACAGACCGCCCTGCTCCTGCAGAACCTG
>NZ_JBHUKS010000049.1:0-555 GCF_042684085.1 Amycolatopsis silviterrae | reverse complement strand
ACAACCCCGGCGAAGCCACCACGGCCCGGCTGATCGCGCGCCGGTTCCGCGTCCAGACCCGCACCGAGCAGGGAGAACTGTTCCCCGCCTGGCGCTACCACGCGATCTTCACCAACACCCGCCTCCACACCGTCGCCGCCGAGAAACAGCACCGGCTCCGGGCCGGGACGATCGAGCAGGTCTTCGCCGACCTCAACGACTCCGCCCTCGCCCACTTCCCCTCCGGGCAGTTCCACGCCAACCAAGCCTGGCTCACCCTCGCCGCCCTCACCCACAACCTGCTGCGCACCCTCGGCGCCCTCGCCAGCGCCGTCCACGCCCGAGCCCGCACCGCCACCATCCGCCGCCAGCTCATCACCGTCCCGGCCCGGATCACCCGCACCGCACGACGACTCACCCTCCGACTGCCCCGCCACTGGCCCTGGCGAGACTCCTGGCACGGCCTGTTCACCGCCACGGCCCAGCCACCACCAGCCTTCTGACCACAACCATTCCTGCAACCGGAGACCCCACAGTGGACACGCTGGACCAGCCAGCACGATCCAGCACGCCCGC
>NZ_JBHUKS010000047.1:0-961 GCF_042684085.1 Amycolatopsis silviterrae | reverse complement strand
TGGGATGGTTGTTCTTGCGACGGAACAACAAACCTTGAGCGAGAGGGCATCTGCTGGATGCGAGCATCTCATACGCGGGCCGCGGTGTCGGCGCGGTTCGACGACCGGAGTGTCGTGTCCCATGCCGGGCTGCTGCCGTTGCTGCGGCTGGCGGAGAACGTGGGGTTCGCCGGTCTGGCGGCGGAGCGGATCCGGATTCCCGGTCCGGCCGGGGCGAACCCGGGCGCGAAGCTGTTGTCGATCGTGGCCGGGATGGCCGCCGGGGCGGACAGCATCGACGACTTGGACGTGCTGCGCCGCGGCGCGGCGGACCGGCTGTTCCGCGGGGTCCGGGCCCCGTCGACGCTGGGGACGTTCCTGCGCGGGTTCGAGATCGGGCACGCCGGGGCGCTGGAGGCGTTCGCCGCGCAGGTGCTGGCCCGTCTGGCCGGGCAGGCCGGGCCCCGGCTCCTGCCCGGGGCGGGCGAGTACGCGGTCCTGGACCTGGACTCGAAGATCAAGCAGGTCTACGGGCGCCGGAAGACCGGCGCGGACTACGGCTACACCAAAGTTCTGGGCTACAACGTCCTCGCCGCGACCCTCTCGACACCGATCGCGGCGCCGGTGATCGCGGCGACCCGGCTGCGCGGCGGCGACGCCGACACCCGCCGCAAGGCCGCCTCGTTCGCGCGGCAGGCGCTGCGCGCCGCCCGCGCGGCCGGCGCCACAGGGGAACTGCTGGTGCGAGCCGATTCGGGCTACTACGTCGGCTCCCTGGTCCGCGCGGCCGTCGAGGGCGGAGCGTGTTTCTCGATCACCATGCCCCAGCGCGCCCCGATCCGCGCAGCGATCGAGGGCATCGCCGAGGAAGAATGGACAACCGTCGAGTACGCCACGCCCGTGCTCGACGAGGAAACCGGAACCCGGGTCTGGGCGGCCGAGGTCGCCGAGACCGGCTACACCGCGTTCGCCAACCCCACCG
>NZ_JBHUKS010000046.1:0-642 GCF_042684085.1 Amycolatopsis silviterrae | reverse complement strand
CCTCGGTTTCCAGGGTGTCGATCTCGCCGGTCAGGGCGGTGATCACGGCGATCAGCGACCGGGTGACCGCTGCCTGGGCCGCGGTCAGGGCCGGGCCGCGGCCCAGTGCCGGGGCGCGCAGCGCGGCCTGGATCCCGGCGGTCTTCTCCTCGGCGTCGCGCCGGCGGGCCCGCCTGAGCGCGGCGGCGATCTGCGTCCGGGACAACCGGGCCGCGCGGCCGGGATCGGGGGCTTTCGCGAGCAGTTCCAGCGCCTCGGGCGCGGCCGGGTCCGGGAACGCCTCCAGCGCGGCGGGGAAATAGTCCCGCAGCGTGGCCCGCAGCCGCAGCACGTGCCGTGTCCTGTCCCAGATCAGCGCCTGATGCGCCCGGGTCAGCCCCTGCACCCCCTCGGCGAGGTCGCTGTCCCCGGCCACCGGAGGCAGCTGGTGCGCGTCGGTGCGGACCAGGTCGGCCAGCACGTGCGCGTCCCCGGCGTCGCTCTTCGCGCCCGACACCCCGAGCCGGTCCCGGGACCGGGCCGATTGCCGCGGGTTGACCGCGAACACCCGATACCCGGCCGCGACCAGCGCCGCCACCCACGGGCCGCGGTCGGTCTCGATCCCGATCAGCACCTGGGCGGGCTCGGCGTCCTCGGGCAGGA
>NZ_JBHUKS010000045.1:0-995 GCF_042684085.1 Amycolatopsis silviterrae | reverse complement strand
TGGTTGCGCGGCAACGGATTCGCGGGCTGCCTGCCGGTGGCCGGGAACGTGGCGGAGCCCCCGGATGTTGATCAAGTCGTGACTCAAGAAAAAACGTCCGGGGGCTCCGCTCCCACTGTCTCACAGCAGGTTCCGGCCTCGTATCGCAGTGCGTTGCCGGTGTCGCCGCCCACGATCGCGATGCTGGCCGGGTTGATCGCCCGCCGTCGCCGCGCGATCGGGTCGCGGTGGCGCAAGGCGTCCCCGGCCGAGCAGGCGGTGCTGGTGCTGGCGATGCTGCGCCACGACCAGCGGCTGCTGGACCTGTCCCGCGCCAACGCGGTGTCGGCCGCCACGCTGCGCCGATGGCTGCTGGAAGCCGTCGCCCTGCTCGCCGCCCGGGCTCCCCGGCTGGACCGGGTGCTGCGGCGACTGGCCGCCCGAGGGCAGGTGGTGGTGCTGGCCGACGGGACCCTGATCCGCACCCGCCGCCGCACCGGCAAAGACAACCGCCGCAACTACAGCGGCAAGCACAAACACCACGGCCTCAACGTCCAAGGCCTCACCGACGAGGACGGACGGCTGGCCTGGGTCTCGGCCGCGCTGGAGGGCAAGACCGCCGACATCACCGCCGCCCGCCGCCACCGGCTGCGCGACCGCATCCACGCCCACGGCCTGACCCCCGCCGCCGACAAGGCCTACCAGGGCTGGCACAAAGACCTCCGCTCAGCCCGCGACTGCGACCGCTGCCAGGGCCCCTGCGAGCAGGTCGTGCTCACCCCCTACAAAGCCGAAACGAACCGGCCGCTCACCCACGCCCAGAAAACCGCCAACTCCGCGTTCAACGCCATGCGCTGCGCGGTCGAAGGCGGCTTCGCCGCCCTCAAAACCTGGCGCATCCTCGACAAACTCCGCCTCCACCCCCGCCACGCCACCACCCTCGTCCGCGCCGTCCTCGTCCTCACCCAGCACGAACAAACCGCCCGCGACACCACCCAACCCGCCCCCGCCTGACG
>NZ_JBHUKS010000044.1:0-1317 GCF_042684085.1 Amycolatopsis silviterrae | reverse complement strand
CCACCGCGTGATCATGGGTGTTTGTGAGGACAACTCAAGATCATGTGGTGGCCGCGGCTGCCAGCGTAGACCCTGCGGGGTGGCAGTCGCTGCTGGGTGAGATGTTGCTGCGGGTCGGGCATCGGTTCGTGCGGGTGGAGTCGCGTCGGCGGGCTGGGCGGTTCGTGCAGGGGCTGTTGGCCGGGCTGGCGCGGGTGAACTGCTGGACCGTCGCTGAGGCAGTCGGGGACCGGACCCCGGACGGGATGCAGAATCTGCTCTCGCGCGCGACCTGGGACGCCGACGGGGTCCGCGACGACCTGCGCGAGGTCGTGGTCGAGCAGCTGGGCGATCGGGATGCGATGCTGGTCATCGACGAGACCGGCGACCTGAAGAAGGGCGTCGAGTCGGTCGGGGTGCAGCGGCAATACACCGGCACGGCGGGCCGGATCGAGAACTCGCAGATGTCGGTGTTCCTGGTGTATTCCACCCCGGCCGGGCACACGTTCATCGACCGCGAGCTCTACCTGCCCGAAAGCTGGGCCGGGGACCAGGCGCGGCGGGAACGAGCCGGCGTGCCTGCGCATAACCTGTTCACCACGAAATCCCGGCTCGCGTTGGCCATGATCACCCGGGCGCTGGAGGCAGGCGTGAAGGTGGGATGGGTGACCGGCGACGAGGCTTACGGCAAAGACGCCGCCGGCTTGCGGGATCCGCTCGAGGCCCGCGACCAGGCCTATGTGCTGGCCGTGGCCTGTGACCACCGCATTCCCGGGGCCGGCGGGGAGAATGCCAGAGCCGATGAGCGGGCCGCCGCGCTGCCGAAGCGGGCCTGGCAGAAGCTCTCTGCCGGGGCGGGCGCGAAAGGCCGGCGCTACTACCTGTGGGCCCGCATCCGGCTGCGCCTGGCAGGCAAGACCGGGTATCACTGGATGCTGATGCGCCGCAACCGACGCACCGGGGACACGGCGTTCTACCGCTGCTACAGCCCCCGCCGCGTCTCACTGGCCGAGCTCGCGCGCGTCGCCGGGCGACGCTGGACGATCGAGGAGACCTTCCAGACCGGCAAAGAACTCACCGGCCTCGACCAGCACCAGGTCCGCACCTGGACCTCCTGGTATCGCTGGACCACCCTGGTCATGTTCGCGCACGCCTTCCTCGCCATCGCCGCAGCCCACACCCGCGACACACCACCACCCGAGGGCCTGATCCCGTTGACACGCAACGAGATCAGGCACCTCTATGCCCAGCTCACACTCCAACCTGCCCGCCGCGCCGCCGACGTCCTGACCTGGTCCGCCTGGCGCCGACGACACCAACACCAAGCCCGCCAAAGCC
>NZ_JBHUKS010000043.1:0-599 GCF_042684085.1 Amycolatopsis silviterrae | reverse complement strand
CTGGCGCAGAGCATCGTCAAGGGCGAGGTGCCCGAGACGCTCAAGGACAAGCAGCTCTACACCCTTGACCTCGGCTCGCTGGTCGCCGGTTCGCGGTACCGCGGTGACTTCGAAGAGCGCCTGAAGAAGGTGCTCAAGGAGATCAAGACCCGCGGCGACATCATCCTGTTCATCGACGAGCTGCACACGCTCGTCGGCGCGGGCGCGGCCGAGGGCGCGATCGACGCGGCGTCGATCCTGAAGCCGATGCTGGCGCGGGGCGAGCTGCAGACGATCGGCGCGACCACGCTCGAGGAGTACCGCAAGTACATCGAGAAGGACGCCGCGCTGGAGCGTCGTTTCCAGCCGATCCAGGTGGGCGAGCCGTCGCTCGAGCACACGATCGAGATCCTGAAGGGCCTGCGCGACCGGTACGAGGCGCACCACCGCGTCTCGATCACCGACTCGGCGCTGGTCGCGGCCGCGACGCTGGCCGACCGCTACATCAACGACCGGTTCCTTCCGGACAAGGCGATCGACCTGATCGACGAGGCCGGTGCCCGGATGCGCATCCGCCGGATGACCGCGCCGCCGGACCTGCGCGAGTTCGACGAGAAGAT
>NZ_JBHUKS010000042.1:101598-107937 GCF_042684085.1 Amycolatopsis silviterrae | reverse complement strand
CCACGGTCGGTGGCATTCCGAGTCAGACCGGCCCGGTGACCCCGCCCCCACATCCTCACAGTGGCATTCGTTGCGTCAGACGCACCGAATGCCACATTGGGGCGCTAGCCCCGCCCCCACCGCAACCGCCACCGACGCACCCAACCCACCAGCGCACCCACACCACCCCCGCACCCCGATACGAAGCCCAAATGCGGTCTGAGGGTGCTTGTCAAGGCATCTTTCCCGCCTTGACAAGCACCCTCAGACCGTCATCACAATCAGGCTTCGGGGTGCCCCCACAACCCACGAGGCGCAATGTCGCCGCTAGGCGACGAGCCCAGCCCGCAACGCCTCAGCAGCAGCCCGAGGATCCTCCGCCTCGGTAATCGCCCGAACCACCACAACCCGAGACGCCCCCGCCTCCACCACCTCCGGCAACCGCCCCAAATCAACCCCCCCAATCGCAAACCAGGGCCGCCTCGTCCCCAACGAAGCAGCAGCCCGAACCACCCCCAACCCAGGCGCCTCCCGCCCAGGCTTAGTAGGCGTAGGCCAACAAGGCCCAGTGCAGAAGTAATCCACCCCACCCTCCACAGCCGCCGCCGCGGCCTGCTCCTCCGAATGGGTGGACCGCCCAATCACCACATCCTCCCCAAGCACCCGCCGAGCCAGCGTCACCGGAATGTCGTCCTGCCCCAAATGCAACACATCAGCCCCGACAGCCAGCGCCACATCCGCCCGGTCATTCACCGACAGCAACGCCCCATGCCGAGCACAAGCCTCCGCCAGCACCTCCAACGCCGCTATCTCCTGCTTAGCCTCCAGCGGCGCACCCCCGGTCTTGTCCCGCAGCTGCACGATGTCCACCCCACCGGCAAGCGCGGCGTCAACGAACTCAGCGAGGTCTCCACGCGAGGCGCGGGCGTCGGTGCACAAGTACAGCCGGGCATCGGCGAGCCGGGCGCGAATTTGGTCTCCGGTCAAGGCAGGCATGGCGGTGACGTTACCCGCGCGCTACGGTGTGGGAGTCCGCACGGGAGCCCGAGGCACGGGCTGAGAGGGAGCTGCCGCTCCGACCGTGGAACCTGATCCGGGTCATGCCGGCGCAGGGAGCGTGATTCCACTGTGAACACCAGCACCACAACCGTCACTGTCGTCGGCGGCGGCGTCATCGGGCTGTCCGCGGCCTGGCGCGCGGCCGCCCGTGGATGGCGCGTCACGGTCGTCGACCCGGATCCCGTGCACGGCGGCGCGTCCTGGCTGGCCGGCGGGATGCTCGCGCCGGTCACCGAAGCGTGGCCAGGCGAGGAAGCCGTGCTCAGCCTGGGGGAGGCGTCGCTGCGACGCTGGCCGGGCTTCGCGCGCGACCTCGCCGCTGAAGGGACCGATCCAGGGCTGGCCGAGCACGGCACGATCGTCGTCGGGTTCGACAGCGCGGACGCCGGGCACCTCGACATCCTCGCCGGGTACCTGCGTTCGCTCGACCGCGACGTCGAGACGCTCACCGGTCGCGAGGCCCGACGGCTCGCCCCGGGCGTCGGCGCGGTCCGCAGCGGCCTGCATGTGCCGGGCGATTTGGCCGTGGACAACCGAAAGCTGCTCACAGCGCTGAGCGAAGCGGCTACGAAGCGTGGGGTCGAGTTCCGTCGCGAACGGCTTCACGACCTCTCCGAAGTCTCCGGCCCAGTGGTTCTCGCCGCTGGCGCGTGGACCGGACAGCTGCATCCGTTGCTGGAGCACGCCGTACGCCCGCTGAAAGGCGAAATTCTGCGACTGCGTCCGCGTCGTGGCTGCCTGCCGCCTCCGCCGTACACAGTGCGCGCGATGGTCGAAGGACGGCCGATCTATCTGGTACCGCGAGAAGACGGCGAACTGGTCCTTGGCGCGACGCAGTACGAAGCCGGTTTCGAGCAAGCCGTCACCGCACGCGGCGTACGCGAGCTGCTGGAAGGCGCGGAGCGGATTCTGCCCGGCATCACGGAGTACGAACTGGTGGAAGTCGCCGCCGGACTGCGTGCCGCAAGTCGCGACGCCTTGCCGTACATCGGCGAAGTGAGCGAAGGCGTGTACGCGGCTACCGGACACCACCGCAACGGTTTGCTGATGGCGCCCGCGACTGCGGACGCCGTGGTCGCATGGCTGGCTGGCGAAGCCCCGTCGGCAGAGATTGCCGCCGCGACGCCCGCCCGTCTGGTCGAGAAGGAGCGAGTCTGATGGAGATCAAGGTCAACGGCGAGTGGCGGGAATTCCCCGACGACAGCACCGTTTCCGCGGTCTTGGACGCGCTGGGAGCGGAGCGTCGGGGCGTGGCCGTCGCGGTCAACGGCGAGGTCGTGCGGCGCGGAGATTGGGAAGAAGCGGTCGTGCCGAAGGGCGCGCAGCTCGAAGTGCTGACCGCGGTTCAAGGAGGTTGAGCATGGACGACCTGATCATCGGCGAGCACAAGCTTTCGTCGCGGCTGATCATCGGCACCGGCGGCGCGGCGAATCTCGAAGTACTGGAGCGCGCGCTGGTCGCGTCCGGCACCCAGCTCACCACCGTCGCGATGCGCCGCGCCGACGCCGAGGGCGGTTCCGGCGTGCTGGAGCTGTTGCGGCGCTTGGACATCGAGCTGCTGCCCAACACCGCGGGCTGCCGGACGGCGGCCGAAGCCGTGCTCACCGCCCAGCTAGCCCGTGAGGCGCTGGAAACGAACCTGGTGAAGCTGGAGGTGCACGCCGACGACCGCACCTTGCTGCCGGATCCGATGGAGACCCTCGACGCCGCCGAACGCCTTGTGGCGGACGGCTTCACGGTGTTCGCGTACACCAACGACGACCCGGTCGTCGCCCTCCGCCTGGAAGAAGCCGGCTGCGCGGCGGTGATGCCGCTCGGCGCCCCGATCGGCACCGGGCTCGGCATCCGCAACCCGCACAACATCGAGCTGATCGTCTCGCGCGCGTCGGTGCCGATCGTGCTGGACGCCGGGATCGGCACCGCGTCGGACGCCACGCTGGCAATGGAACTCGGCTGCTCCGCGGTACTGCTGTCCACGGCGGTCACGCGGGCGGCGGACCCGGAACGGATGGCGTCGGCGATGCGGAGCGCGGTGGAGGCCGGGTACCTGGCGCGAGGGGCGGGGAGGGTGCCGCAGCGGTTTTGGGCGCAGGCGTCTAGTCCGCCTCGCTAGGGAGGTCGTGAGTGTCTATGCCGGTTCTAACCGGGATAAACACTCACGACCACCTTGCCGCGCACCCCGCCCTCCTCAAGCGCCCGATGCGCCCCCGCCATATCCGCCAACGGAAACACCCGATCCACCAACGGCCGCACCAACCCAGCGTCCACCCACCGCCTCATGTCAGCGAGCAAGTCGGCCTTGGGATTGCCGCTGAACCCCCGCACCCACCGCGTCGGACGCAGCGAGTTCGCCGCGACGTAGCCAACCGTGCGGACCGCATGCTCGAGGTCGAACGCAATCGCGACCATCCGCCCGCGCGGGGCCAGCATCCGCCGGAACTCGCCCATGTCGTGGCCGACCGTGTCGAGAACGACGTCGAACTTCCCCAGCTGACCAGGATTCCGGTAGTCGAGGGCGACGTCCGCGCCGAGTTCCCTTGCCAGCTCAAGGTTCTTGGCACTGGCCAGCCCGGTCACGTGCGCCCCCATCGCCTTGCCCAACTGCGTGGCCACAAACCCGACCCCGCCAGTCGCGCCGCGGACCAGGAGCCGCTCGCCCGGCTTGAGATGGGCTTTGTCGCGCAACGCGGTGATCGCGGTGATGCCCGCCAGCAGCGACACAGCTTCCGCCGGGTTGAGGCCAGCGGGCACGTGGTCTAGCCGGCCGGCGGCCATCACGTGGTACTCGGCGGCGGTGCCCATCTGCCGCCCGCCGCCCCACACCAGGTCGCCGACGGCGAACCGGCTGGTTCCGGGCTCGACGACCTCGCCGGCCAGGTCAAGGCCGATCCGCTTGGGAAAACGTTTGCCGCTGAACGGAAGCAGCTTTCCGGACCGCAACGAGAGTTCGCCGCCGTTGACCGACAGCGCGAGCACGCGGACGAGGACCTCGCCGGGGCCGGGCACCGGCTTCGGGACAGTGGTTTCCCGCAGGACCTCCGGCGGTCCGTAGCGGTCGTAGGTGATGGCACGCATCGAAGTGGAAGGCATGTTCCACTTTTAGCACAGGAAATGGAAAGGGGCTTCCGTTTGCGCTAAAGTGAGAGAGTGCCGGAAAGATCGACTCGGTTGCGCACTGACGCCGCCCACAATCGCGCGCAGATCCTCGAGGTCGCCGAGCGCACCTTCGAGACCGAGGGGCTTGGCGTGTCGATGAGCGAGCTGGCGCGCCGGGCCGGGCTCGGCGTGGCCACGGTGTACCGCCATTTCCCGACCAAGGCCGATCTCGTCGCCGAGGCCTTCGCCGAACCGATGGCCGAATGCGCCGGGATGCTGGACGAGGCGCTCGCCGACCCCGATCCGTGGCGCGGGTTCTGCCGGGTGATCGAGGAGACGTGCGCGATGCAGGCGCGTAATCACGGCTTCTCCGCCGCGATCGTCACCGCGCTGCCGGACCAGGTTGCCTTCGAGGAGTTGCGCGACCGGGCGCTGCGGGCGTTCACCGAGCTGATCCGCCGCGCGAAGGAGGCCGGTGCGCTGCGGGCAGATTTCGCGGTGTCCGACCTGTCGTTGATCCTGCTGGCCAACGGCGGGCTGCGCGCCGGGGCGGGAACGGCGGCCCCGGCGGCGTCCCGGCGGCTCGCCGCGTATCTGCTGCAGTCGTTCCGCGCCGGGTCGGCTGCGCCGCTGCCCCCGCCGGCGGAGCTTCCGCTCGACACGTCAGTGCTCTGATTGGGCGGGCAAGCTGCGCAAACGGCCCTGCCTTGGTGATTTCGCCCGCGCTTGACACGGATTGAGCACCGGTACGCCGTATGGTTGACGGCACCCTTTCCGGCGCACCCAGCGGCGGGCACCAGCGTCAGAAGGAGCCGATCGTGACTCTTTCCTCGGTCCAGGACGTAACGGGCCGGTTGTATCTAGCGGTGGGGCGGCTTTCCCGCTCGCTGCGGCAGGCGGGCGCGCCCGGGCCGGGGCACGGGTCGATCTCCGCGCTGGCCACGCTCGTCCACTTCGGCGAGCTGCGCCTCGGCGACCTCGCCGCCAAGGAGGGCGTCGCGGCGGCCACGATGTCGCGGATCGTCGCCACGCTGGTGGAAGCCGGCTACGTCACGCGCGAGTCCGACCCGGTCGACCGGCGCGCCTGGCTCGCCCGCGCCACCGAGGAGGGCGAACGTCTCGTCTCCGGCGTCCGCTCCACCCGCGTGCAGGAACTCAACCGCCGCCTCGACCGGCTCACGCCCGAAATGCGCGAGTCGATCATTTCCGCGCTGCCCGCGCTGGAAGCCCTGATCTCCGACGAGGGCTAGCGCTCCTCCGGAGCCAGCCGCCAGAACGCCGACACCGGGCCGACTTTCGCGCCCATCGGATAAGAGTGTTCGACGGCCTGCGAGACGAACCACTTGCCGTACCGCGCCGCTTCGACCACCGGCATGCCCTTGGCCAGCCCGGCGGTCAGCGCGGACGCCATGGTGTCGCCCGCGCCGTGCGTGTGCGGGGTCTGCCAGCGCGGGCCGGGCAGCTCCACGAACGTCGTGCCGTCGAAGAGCAGGTCGACGCATTCCGGGTCGGACTGCAGGTGGCCGCTCTTCACCAGCACGTACTTCGGGCCGAGCTGGTGCAGCACGACGGCCGCGGTGTGCATGCCCTCGCGATCGGTCACGGTCATGCCGGTGAGCAGCCGGACCTCGTCCAGATTCGGCGTGAGCACGGTGGCGCGCGGCAGGAGTTCGTCGCGCAGCGCGGCGAGGCCGTTGTCGTCGAACAGCGACTGACCGGTCATCGCCGCCGCCACCGGGTCGACCACGAACGGAATCGCGGTGTCCCGGCCGATCCCGGCCTTGTCGCAGGCCGCCGCGACCGCGTGGATGATCTCCGCGGACGCGAGCATGCCGGTCTTCGCCGCGCCGACGCCCATGTCCTCGGCGACCGCCTCGATCTGCCCGGCCACGATGTGCGGCGGCAGGTCGGCGCGGTCGTGCACGCCGAGCGTGTTCTGGACGGTGACCGCGGTGACCGCGACCAGGCCGTGCACGCCGCAGGTGAGGAAGGTCCGCAGGTCCGCCTGCAGTCCGGCGGCACCGCCGGAATCGGATCCGGCGATGGTGAGAGCGGAGGGCGGGCTCGGGTTCTCGGTCATGGGCGCGTTCCGGCTTCTGGTCTGGTCCGTGGTGGCGGTGGTTCCCGCACAGTCCACCACGATGGCACACCCGGTGTTCGCGCTGGTCCCTCGCGCGGCTAAAACCGCGGCGGCGGCTTCAGCAC
>NZ_JBHUKS010000042.1:0-101524 GCF_042684085.1 Amycolatopsis silviterrae | reverse complement strand
TGACCGCCGAAGCGGTGCGGTGCTCGGCGACCAGGCCGTCGACCTCGTACTGGACCTCAAGCGGCAGCCGCGCCCACAACGCTTCGGGTGTCTCGCTCATTCCGCCAGTGTGGCACTGGCGAGCCGCCAGAAGGGGGAGACCGGGCCGACGCCGGCACCGAGCGGATACGCCTCCTGGACGCAGCGTTCGATGAACCGTTTCGCCTCGGCGACCGCGGTGGGCACGTCCGAGCCCTTCGCGAGCGACGAGGTGATCGCCGACGCCATGGTGTCGCCGCCGCCGTGGGTGTTTTCGGTGTCGATGCGCGGTCCGCTCAGCTCGATGACCGCCGAGCCGTCGGTGAGCAGGTCTACGCAGTCAGCAGCCTCGTAGAGGTGGCCGCCCTTTACCAGAACCCACTGGGAACCGAACTCCAGCAACGATTCCGCTGCAGTGCGCTGGCTCGTGGCGTCGGTGACCGTGACACCGGTGAGCAGCCGCACCTCGTCGAGGTTCGGCGTGATGAGCGTGGCACGCGGGAACAATTCCGTCCGAATCGCTTCCAGCGCTTCTTCGCGCAGCAGCGCGTGACCGGTCATCGAAGCGGCCACCGGATCGACCACGAACGGCGTGTCCGTGGACCGTCCAATGTGGACTTCGTCCAGGGTTTTCGCCACCGCCTGAATGATTTCCGCGGTGGCGAGCATGCCGGTCTTCGCCGCGTTGACGCCCATGTCCTCGGCGACCGCTTTGATCTGCGCGGTGACGACGTCGACCGGGATCTCGGAGAACCCTTGCACGCCAAGCGAATTCTGCACGGTGACCGCGGTGAGCGCGACCAGTCCGTGTACTCCGTTGGCGAAGAACGTGCGCAGGTCCGCCTGCACGCCCGCACCACCGCCGGAATCGGATCCGGCGATGGTGAGGGCGGTGCGGGGCGTGCTTGTCATTGGTTGACCACGGGCAGGTAGACCTTGTTGCCCTGCTCGGAAAACTCCGCGGACTTCTCGGCCATGCCCGCCTCGATCGCCTCCACAGAGGACAGACCGTGTTCCTCGGCGTACTTGCGCACGTCCTGGGTGATGCGCATCGAGCAGAACTTCGGCCCGCACATCGAGCAGAAATGCGCGGTCTTCGCCGGTTCCGCGGGAAGCGTCTCGTCGTGGAAAGCTCGCGCGGTGTCCGGGTCGAGCGACAGGTTGAACTGGTCGTTCCACCGGAATTCGAAGCGGGCCTTCGACAATTCGTCGTCCCAGTCCTGCGCGTACTGGTGGCCCTTGGCCAGGTCGGCGGCGTGCGCGGCGATCTTGTACGTGATCACGCCGGTCTTCACGTCGTCGCGGTTGGGCAGGCCGAGGTGCTCCTTCGGCGTGACATAGCACAGCATCGCCGTGCCGTACCAGCCGATCTGCGCCGCGCCGATCGCCGAGGTGATGTGGTCGTACGCCGGCGCGATGTCGGTCGCGAGCGGGCCGAGCGTGTAGAACGGCGCCTCGCCGGTGAGCTTTTCCTCCAGCTCAACGTTTTCCTTGATCTTGTGCATCGGCACGTGGCCGGGGCCCTCGATCATCACCTGCACGTCGTGCTCCCGCGCGATGTGCGTCAGCTCGCCGAGCGTTTCGAGTTCGGCGAACTGGGCGCGGTCGTTGGCGTCCGCGATCGAGCCGGGACGGAGGCCGTCGCCGAGCGAGAACGTGACGTCGTACTCGCGCAGGATCTCGCACAGCTCGGAGAAATGCGTGTACAGGAAGGATTCCTGGTGGTGCGCGAGACACCAGGCGGCCATGATCGACCCGCCGCGGCTGACGATGCCGGTGACCCGGCGCGCGGTGAGCGGGATGTAGCGCAGCAGCACGCCCGCGTGCACCGTCACGTAGTCGACGCCCTGCTCGCACTGCTCGATGATGGTGTCGCGGTAGATCTCCCAGGTGAGCTTTTCCGGCTCCCCGTTGACCTTTTCCAGCGCCTGGTAGATCGGCACGGTGCCGACCGGGACCGGCGAATTGCGCACGATCCACTCGCGCGTCTCGTGAATCCGCTTGCCGGTGGAAAGATCCATGATGGTGTCCGCGCCCCAGCGGGTGGCCCACACCATCTTGTCGACCTCTTCCTCCACAGAGGACCAGACGGCCGAGTTTCCCATGTTGGCGTTGATCTTCACCAGGAAGTTCTTGCCGATGATCATCGGCTCGGTCTCCGGATGCTTGCGGTTGACCGGAATCACCGCACGACCGCGGGCGACCTCGTCCCGCACGAACTCCGGCGTACAGCGTTCGCGCGCGGCGATGAACTCCATTTCCCGGGTGATCACCCCGGCTTTGGCCCAGCCGAGCTGGGTGTTGTGCTCCCGCCCGTCAGCCCAGCCGGACCGGAGCGGGTGGAGTCCTTTGTGGACATCGATGTTCGCGTCCGGATCGGTATAGGGCCCGGACGTGTCGTACACGTCGAAGTGCTCCCCGTTCGACAGGTCGATCCGCCGCGCCGGAACCCGCAATCCGGATTCGGTGCGGTGATAGACCTTGTGCGAGCCGGTGATCGGCCCGGTGGTGACGGACGGGGCGATGGCACCCTGGTTTTCCAGCGTCGTCAACGACGTTCACTCCCTACGCCGGCATTACCCGGTCAGGTTCATGCGGTCGGTGACGCCGGGTGTCCGCGAGATGGACACCAGCCACCCTCTCAGCCCGCCAAGGCGCGAGCTCCCGCGTTGCATTCGGTTGAGGTTGCTTGTCCGACCATGCCATGGCACCTCGGTCGGACACAAGGGTTTGAGGGCAGCTGTGGCTGGCTGTGTTTTGACAGTCGCCACGCTGTGTTTGATTGCCCCGGCTCCGCCGTGGCGCCGAGATCGCCGGGGAGCTGGTTTCTTCCCTCCCGATTTCGCCGGCCCGGGGGGCCGTCGAAATCGCTCAGTCCAGAAACCAGCGCGATCTCGGGGGTTGTGGTCGCGGAGTCTGCGAAGCGGGCGGATCGGAGTGGGTCAGGCGTCGGCGGGTTCCTTCGGGGGCAGCCAGGTCAGGCCGGGGACGCCCCACTTGTTCTTCTTCAGCATCTTCTTCGCCGCGCGCGCGTGGCGGCCGACGAGACGGTCCAGATAGATAAAGCCGTCGAGGTGATCGGTCTCATGCTGGAGGCAGCGCGCGAAGTAGCCGGTGCCCTCGACCTCGATCGGATTGCCCTCGACGTCGAAGCCGGTCACCTTGGCCCACGTGGCGCGTCCGGTCGGGTACGACTCGCCGGGGGCGGACAGGCAGCCCTCCCAGTCGTCGTCCGGGTCCGGCATCGTCTCCGGGATCTCCGAGGTCTCCAGCTTCGGGTTGACCACCACGCCGCGGTGCTCGGTGCCCTCGTCGTCCGGGCAGTCGTATACGAACAGCCGCAGGTCGAGCCCGATCTGGTTGGCCGCGAGGCCGACGCCCTCGGCCGCGTACATGGTCTCGAACATGTCCTCGACGAGGGTGGCCAGCTTGTCGTCGAACTCGGTGATCTCGCGCGTGGGCTGGTGCAGCACGGGTTCGCCGGCGATGCAGATGGGGTGGACGGTCACGGACGCCGAGTTTAGTCGGACCCTTCTGGTACACCTGGATCGGACCGTGACGCGCCGTGTCGGATGCCCATGTCGAGCATGGGTTCCGTGGTTGAATGACGCCCGCGGAAGGACTGCCGACACCGATTGCGAGGACCGCATGGACGCCGCGGAGTCGATGGCTGGAAACCAGCCGTCGCCGCCGGAGACTGTCGGTGGCCTTACCGAGCGCGAGCTGGACATTCTCGCGTTCGAACGGCAGTGGTGGCGCCACGCCGGGGCGAAGGAGAACGCCATCCGGGAGCGCTTCGGACTGTCCTCCACCCGTTACTACCAGTTGCTGAACACGCTGCTGGCCAAGCCGGAGGCGGTCGCCGCCGATCCGATGCTGGTCAAGCGGCTGCGCAAGACGCGCGCCGCCCGTCAGCGCAAACGCGGGGCCCGCCGGTTGGGGATCGAGCTGTCATGAGCGTCTTCTCGGGACTGTCCCGGCCGTTGAAGGCCGCGGGGGTCGCGCTGATCGGGGTCGCGGTGGTCGCCGCCGTCATCGGCGGGGTCACCGTGCTCAACACCGGCGGCGACCAGAACGCCGGGCCGAGCACGTCCGGCGAGCCCACCTCGCCCGGTGGCGAGTCGTCGTCGAACCCGCAGCCGTCGTCCTCGGCGCCCAGCTCCGCGCCGTCGTCGCCCGCCTCTTCGGCTCCGGCCTCGTCGTCCGCGGCGTCCTCGGCCCCGGCGTCGAGCCAGGCCGGACAGCCCGGCGGCCAGCCGGGCCAGCAGCCAGGACAGCCGGGCCAGGCCGGTCCGGACCAGCAGGCCACCAACAAGTGGGTCACCCTGCGGGTCTACAACAACTCGCTGATCAAGCACCTCGCCGAACAGGCCGCCGCCGACTTCCGCAGCTCGGGCTGGAACGTCGCCGAGGTCGGCAACTACTCCCAAGGCAACATCCCGGCGACCACGGCCTACTTCCGGCCGGGCACCGACGAGGAAGCCGCCGCGAAGCAGCTGGCCAAGGAGTTCGGCTTCCAGGCCCAGCCCCGGTTCGCGGGCATCCAGAACTCCAGCCCCGGCGTGATAGTGATCATCACGAAGGACTACCAGCCCAAACAGAAGGGCTGACCTGCCCCGATACCGGTGACGGCCCGCGCTGCGGCGCGGGCTTTTCCTGTGCGGAGTGCTTGGCTGCGCTGCTGCGCGGGCGTTGTCCGGTGGGCTGCCTCGGCTGGCCCGCGTTCGGTGCGGCGGGCCGTGAGGGGAACCCTGGGGGAATCAGATTCCCTCAGGGTGGCCCTCACGGACCTTCGGCAGTGCGCAGCTCAGCGTTCCTGCTGCGCCTGCGCGTAAGCCTCAAGCGTCGCCAGCTGCGCGGCATCCAGCGAAGGCCGCACCGCCTCGCGAGCCTTGGCCAGATGCGCCGCGGTCACCTCGCGCGCCTCCAGCGATTCGCGCATCGCCGTCAGCGCCGCCTCCCGGATCAGCGCGGCGCAGTCGGCGGCCGAGTAGCCCTCCAGCGTCTCCGCGGTGGCCGCGAGGTCCACATCGGACGCCAGCGGGGTGTGCTTCGCCGTCGAGGCAAGGATCGCGGCGCGCGATTCCGCGTCCGGCGGCGGCACGTAGATCCGCCGCTCCAGACGGCCGGGACGCAGCAACGCCGGGTCGACCAGCTCGGGCCGGTTCGTCGCGCCCAGCACGACGACCTCGCGCATCGGCTCCACGCCGTCCAGTTCGGTGAGCAGCGCGGCGACCACGCGGTCGGCCACGCCGGAGTCGGACGACTGGCCGCGGCGCGGGGCGAGCGCGTCGATTTCGTCGAGGAAGATCAGCGAGGGGGCGGCGTCGGCGGCCCGGCGGAAGAGGTCGCGGACCGCGCGTTCCGACTCGCCGACCCATTTGTCCAGCAGCTCCGCGCCCTTGATCGCGAACACGTTCAGCGCGCCGGTGCCGGCCAGCGCCCGGACCAGGAACGTCTTGCCGCCGCCGGGCGGGCCGTACAGCAGCACGCCGCGCGGCGGTTCGATGCCGAGCCGGGCGAACGAATCCGGATAGCGCAGCGGCCACAGCACGGTTTCGGTGAGCGCTTCCTTGACCGAGGTCATGTTTCCGACGTCGTCGAGGGTCAGCCCGCCGGTGGCCAGGTTGTCCGAAGTGGACAGCGAGATCGGCCGGACGGTGGCCAGCGCGTCGAGCAGATCCTGCTGGGAGATCTTGGGTTCCTCGACGTCCCGCTGGCGCAGCGCGGCCCGCAACGCCGCGTCCCGGCGCAGCGCGAGGAGGTCGGCGGCGACGAAACCGGGGGTTCGTTCGGCGAGCACGCCGAGGTCGGCACCGGATTCGACGGGCACGTCACGCAGCAGGATCCGCAGCAGCTCGACGCGCGTTTTCGCTTCCGGCAGCGGCAGCCCCAGCTCACGGTCGAGCAGGTCGGCACCACGCAGCCGCGGGTCCACGGACTCGGCGCGCGCGGTCGTGGCCACCACGGCGAGCCCGTCCCGGCGCAGCGCGGCGCGCAGTTCCTCCAGCACCACAGTGGCCACCGGCGGCGGCTGGGTGGCCGGGAGCAGCGCGTCGATGTCGTTGATCAGCAGGACGCCCGGACCGTCGCCGTCCGCGGCTCGGTCGATGGCCTCGCGCAGCGAACGGTGTGCCGCATTCGGTTCCAGCACCGCGATATTCGGCGCGGTCAGCGACACCACGCGCACCTTCTCCGCGGCGGCGACCGACCGCACCAGCGTGGCCTTGCCGACACCCTCCGGCCCGGACAGCAACACGCCCAGATGCGCCGAAGTGCCCAGCCGCGCCAGGAGTTCCGGCCGGTGGAACGCCAGATCGAACCACTCCGCCAGCTTGCGCGCCGCGCCCTCGGCCCCGACCAGATCAGCGACCGGCACCGGCTCGTCCAGTTCGTCCTCGCGAGCCTCGGTGACGACCTCTTCGACGATCTCCGCTTCGAGGTAATCCTCGGCCGCGGTGACGGCTGTGGTGCGGACGAGCGCGGTCGCGGTGCGCACGGGCTGCTCGCCGCTGGTCGGGGCGCCGGTGCGCGCGCCGTCCCGCCAGCTGACCACAGTGGACGGTCCGACGACGACCACACCAGCCGGTTCGGTCGCCGTCACGGTGAGCAGCTCGTTGGTCCAGGTCGCCCCGATCACGCGGGACAACTGCCCGCGCACCGCGGCGACGTCCGACCCAGGCGCGGGCGCGAGGTCTTGCGGCAACAGGGAAACCGCGTCACCGCGGGTGAGCACCTTGCCGGTGAGCGCGAGCCGCAACGTCTGCGGCGACACCGAAACCGAGGCCAGCCGAGACCCGGACACGGTGACCGTGCGCGCGGCGGTGACCTCGGCGGGCGAGACGACGATCTCGCCGCCCTCGGAGACGCCGAGGTTCGACATGGTGACGTCGTCGGTCAGCACGACCCCCGGCGTCGCCTCCTCGGCAGCGGGCGCGGCCAGCGCGGCACTGCGCCGCGCGCCGGTGAGGTGCACGGCGTCCCAGGCCCGCAGGCCGAGCGCGTCGAGCACCTCCGGATGCAGCCGGACCACCCCCCGCCGAGCGTCAAGCGCGGACGGCGTGTGCCGGACGGTCAGGGTGATCTGCGGATCGCTCACGCTGTTCACCCTAATGAACTGGCCGCGAGGAATCGCCTCGACAGCGCAGAATGGGCGACTGTGCCGATCATTCTGCCGATCCCCGACTCCTCGCCCGCCGTGCGGCTGCGCCCGTGGCGGCCGGATGATCGGACAGCGCTGGTGGCCGCCCATCGTGATCCGCAGCTGCGCCGCTGGCTGACCACTTCGCTGGCCGACGAGGCAGCTGCCGAACGCTGGCTGGAGCGCCAAGCGTCCGGCTGGGCCTCCGCAGCGCGGTTCAGCTTCGCGGTGGTGGCTGACGATGACCTGCCCCTCGGCCACGTCATCGTGAAGGCCAGGGCCGCCGGCACCGCCGAGGTCGGGTACTGGACGGCCGCTGAAGTCCGAGGCCGCGGCATCGCTGCCCGCGCGCTGGAAACCGTGTCGCGGTGGGCACTGAACACGCAGCAATTCGTCCGGCTAACCCGCCTAGAGCTGTTGCACGCCGAGGACAACACAGCTTCCTGCCGAGTAGCGGAGAAGTGCGGCTACGTTCTCCACGACGTGCTGCCACCCGCGCCGCCGGACTTCCCCTTCAACGGGCATCGGCACGTGCGCACCTCTGGATGAATTACCGCGTCGCCGACCAGTCGCGAACCGCGGCCACGAACTCCTCCGGCACGTCGGACTGCACGTAAAGCCCCACCCCATCGAACGCCACCGTCTGATGGTTCGGAAAGGCCGCCTCCAGCCGCTCGCGCTCCCGGGGCCGGAAGCCGACTTGGGCGTTGCCCCACACGATCAGGGTCGGCAGTGCGGCGAGGTCGCCAAGCCCCGCCTCGACCTCGGCGAAGAAGGCGCGGCTGGCGAGGATCCGGCTGGGGAGCACGCCAGACGCCTGCCGTCGCGCGGGGGTGTCCATCGCGCGTTCGTAGTGGGCCAGCTCGGACGCGGTCGGCTTCCGCTTTCGGTGGCCCATCGGGATGAACGCCTTGACGACGAGGTTGAGCTGCCGGGCCAGGAAGCGCATCGGCGGTCCGCCGGCGAGGCGGCCGAAGGCCTCGAAGTACGGGTCTCCGTTGACCGGCCAGGCCCAGGCGTTGACGAGCACCAGCCGGTCGAAGACACCCGGGCGGCGCTGTGCGGCGGCCAAGCCGATCGGGCCGCCCCAGTCCTGGCCGACCAGCGTGGCCCCGGTGAGGCCGAGCGCGTCGACGAAGCCGGTGACCACGTCCGCGTGTTCCTCGGGCAGGTAGCGGTAGCCGGGCTTCGGCGTCGACAGCCCGAAACCCGGGTAGTCGAGGGCGACGCACCGGAAGTCGTCGCGCAGTGCGCGGATCGTGTCGCGCCAGAGGAACGACCAGGTCGGATTGCCGTGCAGGAGCAGCAGCGTGGGGCCGGATCCCTCGTCGACGTAGTGCACGGTGTGCCCGTCGATGCCGACGAAGCGGCTTTTGAACGGGAACAGCTCGTCGTCGACCCAGGCGGGTCGTGCGTTCTCAGCCATGGCGGACCCCCTTGCGATAAGCTTGAGTTTGTCAAGGATGCTGGAAAAAATCAAGCAGAGGGATACGATGCGCGGCTACGGTCAGTACTGCGGGCTCGCCCGCTCTCTCGACGTCGTCGGCGACCGGTGGAATCTGCTCATCGTCCGCCAGTTGCTGATCGCGCCCGCCCGCTACCGGGACCTGATCGACGGCCTCCCCGGCATCGCGACCAACCTGCTCGCCGACCGGCTCCGCGACCTCGAAACCGCGGGCGTGGTCGAGCGGCGGCTGGCGGGTGCGGGCAGCGCGGTCGAGTACGCCCTCACGCCGTGGGGTGCCGAGCTGCGGGAGCCGGTCGAGAGCCTGATCCGCTGGTCAACGCCGCTGATGGTCCGCGGGTCCGAGGGCGACTCCTTCCGCCCCGAGTGGCTCGCCCTCGCCGTTCCCGTCCTGCTCGACGCCCGGATCAAGACGCGGCGTGCGGCGACGGTCGGCCTTGAGATCGGCGGTCCGCTCTTCCAGCTCCGGGCGACGCGGTCCGGTGTCGAAGTCGGTCCGCATGACGGCCGCGACCTCGACGCCACCGTCCGCGCCGAACCAGCGTGCGTGCTCGGCCTTGCGGCTGGTGCACTTGCTCTCGACGACGCTCGCGCGCTCGGGCTGATTGAGATCGACGGCGACGAATCCGTCGTTCGCGCCGTTTTCGCCGCCTGAGCTACCGCCCCTACCTGCGCCGAATGCCGATCCGGCGCCAGCTGCGGCGACGCTGACCCGGCCCGGAAGTGGCCGAGCTGCCGTGGTCCCGATCGCGCAGATTCCGGGTCCGCACGACGTCCGAGTTCGTCCGCGGCAGCCGCACCGCGCGCATCGCCGCGCCGGCGACCCGGCCCGACGCAGGGCGCAGCCGCAGCCGGCGGTGGCTGCGTGCGCGACGGATCGCGCGGCGTTCCCTCGGCGGCACCTCCCAGGCCTCCGGGTGCGCGGCGAGCCAGCGGTGCCGGTAGACCGAATACGGGATGTGCAGCAGGTACAGCACCAGCGCGACCGCCAGCGCCACCAGCGGGAACACGATGATCGCGGCGGCCAGCAGGCCGACGCCGACCAAAATCGGCGCGATCGCCTTCGCCGGGGCCTTCACGGTCTTCAGCGACAGGGTCGGAATGCGGCTGATCAGCAGGACGGCGACCGCGATGGTCCACACCAGCACCACGTACTGCTCGGACCACCAGCCCTCGCCCCACTGCAGCGTGGCGATGAGCGGCAGCATCGCGACCAGCCCGCCGGCCGGCGCGGGCACGCCGACGAAGAACTCGGCGGCGTACGGCGGCTGGTCGGTGTCGTCGAGCAGCGTGTTGAAGCGGGCGAGCCGCAGGATCATGCAGACCGCGAAGATCAGCGACGCGACCCAGCCGATGCGGTCGCCGTGCGACTGCCAGACGTAGAGCACCAGCGCGGGCGCGACGCCGAACGAGATGCCGTCGGACAGCGAGTCGAGTTCGGCGCCCATTTTGGACGTCGCGTCGAGCAGGCGGGCGATGCGGCCGTCGAGGCTGTCGAGGACGGCGGCGATGCCGATCGAGCCGATCGCCATGGCGTAGTTGCCGGTGAGGGCGAACTGCACCGCGGACAGCCCGGCGCAGAGCGCGAGCACGGTGATGGCGTTCGGCAGCAGCCGGATTCCCGGGGTGGTCACGCGGACCATGGTCAGCCTTCTCCCAGCGCCGGCAGCTCGGCGAGCACGGTTTCGCCGCCGACGGTGCGCTGGCCCTTGGCCACCACGACCCGGCTGCCCGGCGGCAGGTAGGTGTCGACGCGCGAACCGAAGCGGATGATCCCGTAGGTCTCGCCGGCGGCCACCTTGTCGCCCTCGCGGACGTCGCACCGGATCCGGCGCGCGACCAGCCCGGCGATCTGCACGACGACAAGCTCGTGGCCGTCGGCCGTGTGCAGCACCAGCGAATTGCGCTCGTTGACCTCGCTCGCCTTGTCGAGGTCGGCGGAAAGGAACTTGCCCGGCTTGTACGCGACCTTAGAGATCACGCCCGTCGCGGGGGTGCGCTGGACGTGCACGTCGTAGACGGAAAGGAACACGCTCACCCGCATCCGCGGCTCGGCGGGCAGGCCGAGTTCGGCGGGCGGGACCGCTTCCTCGATGAGCGAGACGGTGCCGTCGGCGGCCGAGATCGCGACGTTGTCCCGCATCGGGGGCACGCGCTTCGGCTCGCGGAAGAACGCCGTCATGCCCGCGGTGGCGAGCGCGCCGACCACGCCGAGGCGCTTGGAGAACCGGCGCAGCACGAGCGTCGCGGCGAGGCCGCCGAAAAGGAACGGCCGTCCAGCCGGGTGCATCGGCGGGAACGTCTCGCGGGCCAGCTGGACAGCGTGCGCGAGGGGGTTACCGGTGGGCTGGCCGCTCATGGGTCGAGTTCCCCGCTGTTCGTCTCGGTCGGTGTAAGGGTCCGATTTAGGCTTCCCCACGCTACCGCCCGCCTGCGGCGGACCCGGCGGCCCCTGGTTGTAAGGGTTGCCCCGGCGCGGGTGGGCGCGACCACAAACCGGTAACGACGCGTCGAACAATCCGATAACACCGGGTAGTTGACGCCGCTCGGGACCGGTGCCCGGGCCGACCTGGCGAGGTGGACGATGGCGGTACCCGATCTGCTCGCGCAGCTGCTGCGAGCCTGGCGCCGGGATGTCCTTTCGGCCCCGGTGCCGCAGCTCGTCGACCCTGTTCACGCCGCTCGGATCGTGCGGGACGCCGCCCGGGTGCATGCGTCCCCCGACGAAGCACGCACCCGGGCGCGGAACGGATCAGTTTAGTCCGCGACCAGTGCGTTCTGACGGATTGTCGGGAAACCGTTACCAGCGGTCACGATCACGGCGGTTCCCGCTCGCGGCGCTGACCAGCCGCAACACCAGCAGCAGCGCGATCGCGCCGAGGATGGCGACGCCGAAGCTCGGGAAATCGAACTCGAAGTGCTGCTGCTCACCGGTGGCGAGCCGGTAGGCGAATCCGCCGAGCGCCGCACCGACCACGCCGACGAGCACGCTGACCAGGCAGCCCTGCCGCTGCCGTTCCCGGCCGCCGACCACGAGATTCGCGACCCAGCCGACGAGTGCGCCGAAGACGATCCACAGGATGATGCCCATGTGCTGAGCCTACCTTCGGGTATTGCACAAGAGATGTTGTACAACTACTCTTGTGCAACATGGAGGTCCACGATTCCCAGGTGCTGGCCGCGATGTCGCATCCGCTGCGCCGCCGCCTGCTGGACATGCTGAAGCTCGACGGTCCGGCCACCGCGTCCGTGCTCGCGGAGAAAACCGGGCAGGCGGTGGGCAATGTGAGTCACCACCTGAAGGTGCTTTCCGGGGCCGCGTTGGTGGTCGAAGCGCCGGAACTGGCGCGGGACCGGCGAGAGCGATGGTGGCGACGTCCGTCGGGCACGCTCTCGTGGGCCACTTCGGACTTCGCCGGGGATCCGGTGGCGGAGGTCGCGGAGTCGGTGAGCCTCGATCGGCAGATGACACTGTCGCGGGGCTGGCTTTCGGAACTGGAGACGGCTCCTGCGGAATGGCGTGACGCGTGGTTTTCCAATGACGCGTGGATGCGGTTGACGCCATCGGAATTGGCGGAGCTGAATGATCGGATGGCGGCGTTGTTCGCGGAGTTCGGTGCGAAGGCGGCGGAGGATCCTTCTTCGGAACGGCAGCCGGTGTTCGTGTTCGGGCGTGGTTTCAGAGCGCAGCCGTGAGGAATGCCGCGTTCCGTCTATTGTGGACTGGGCAGACGGTCAGCACGGTCGGCAGCGCGGTGGCCAGTGCGTCGGTTCCGTTGGTGGCGTTGCTGGTGCTGCACGCCTCGACGTTCGAGGTCGCTTCGCTGACTGCTGCGGCTTGGCTGCCGTGGCTCGCGGTGGGCCTGCCTGCCGGGGCTTGGGTCGATCGATGGCCCAAACGCCGGGTGATGCTGGTCTGCGACGTTATCCAGATGGCGGCCTTTCTCGCGGTGCCGCTCTCGTGGGCTTTCGGGCTGCTTTCCTTCACGGTCCTTTTGATTGCTGCTCTGGTCGGTGGTTTCGCGAAAGTATTCTTCTCTCTGGCCTATCGGGCTTTCCTGCCGTCCGTTGTGGACGATGCTGATCTGCTGGGGGCCAACGTCCGGCTCCAGGGTGCGGAATCCGCGGCGCAAGTGGGCGGCCCTGGTTTGGCCGGGCTGCTGGCGACGGTCTTCGGGCCGGTCAGCGGTGTGCTCGTGGATGCGTTGAGTTTCGGGTTTTCCGCACTGTGCCTGCGTTTCGTGCGCGCGGACGAACCACCGCCGCGCCCGCGAACGCGCTTGCGCACCGAAATCGCCGAGGGCATGCGAATCGTGATCCGGGACCCGTATTTACGGGTTCTGGTGCTGTCCGGCGGTGTCGCCAACCTGGCGCTGAACGGGTTTTTCGCGGTGGCAGTGGTGTTTCTGGTCGAGGACTTGGGGCAGGGCCCAGGTGTCGTCGGGCTTGTGCTCGCCCTGGGCGAGGTCGGCGGGGTGCTCGGCGCGACCTTGGTGAGCCGGGTCGCCCGGCGAACCGGCACCGCGCGGGGATTTCTGTGGTGCGAGACGCTGGTGGTGCCGGCAATGCTCCTCGGCCCCTTAGCCCAGCCCGGATGGGGCTTGACGCTGTTCGTCCTCGCGGGCGCGGGAATCGCGGCGGGCGTGGTGGGATCGAACGTGCTGGGCGCGACGTTCCGGCAGCGGTACTGCCCGCGCCACCTCTATGGGCGGATCAGCGCGAGTTCGGCGATGGTCAACTACGGCACAATCCCGCTTGGCGCTCTGCTGGGCGGAACGCTCGGGCAGACGGCCGGGGTGCGGACGGCGATGTTCGCGATGGTGGGCGTCCAGGTGGCTTCGCTGGGGGTGCTGCTGATGGGACCGCTGCGGCGGGCACGGGACTTTCCCCAAGTCACGCTTGCTGTGGACAGCCCGGTTGAAGGGGCGGGGGTTGTCGGTGGGGGTCGATAGACTGGGCAAGGGCCGTCCCCCGGGATGGGTGGGGGCTGCGCTGGCGGGGCTGGCGGGCTGCATCTTCAGGTCCGTGAGGGGCCCCTTGAGGGAACCTGGGTCCCGGGCCAGGGGCGTAAGCCGGGTGGCCACGTCTGCTGGACCATCCACAAAGGACGCCAGAGCCGCCGAAAAGCCTGATTTATGCCTGTATGGCCATATTCGAGGGTCCGTGAGGGGAACCCTGGGGGAATCAGAGTCCGTGAAGGGGCCCCTCGCGGACGGCCAAACCAATGCCGGGCACTTAGGTCGAGCGGCTTCAGCCTGTCGACCATCCATAAAGGACACTTACGTCGGCGATATGCCCGAGTAATGACAATATGCCCGTTTCTTCAAGTCCGTGAAGGGCTCCTTGAGGGAATCAGATTCCCTCAAGGAGTCCTTCACGGACAACGCACCCGGTTCCCGCCGCCCGCGCAGGCCTGTAGCAAGCTGGCCCGGTCCGTCAGTCGCTTCGGACTGGGGCGGACACGCCTCAGTCGCACCCATAACGCTGCCTTAAGTCCTAGCATCGGACGACCAAACCCCGCGCTCGCTCGTCCGCCGAGAGCAGCACTGGCCCCTGGCGGGCCTCTTCGATCTGGGCAGACGAGCCTCAACAACACCTATCGCGCGCCGTTAAGTCCCTGGCATGGGAATCAGCTTCCCTCAAGGGTCCCTTCACGGACCGCCTTGGGATGTTTGCGCATAGGTCGGGCTGGATCGGCCGACCGGCCGCTGATCCGGGGAACATGCGGTCTGCTTGTGCTTGCGGGAACAGGGTGGCGATCAACTGCCCCGCTGTGAAGCGTGGCTGCCGGAGCCATGGGCGGAACGTCGAAGACCGGACGTCGGAACCGTCCCAAGCGCCAGGACTGCCGCCAGTACCGCATCCCGCCGTCCCCGGAAACTAAAGCAGCAGCACCTCAACCTCATCCCCCTCCGAAGCCGCCGAAACCTCCTCCGGCAGCACGATCAAGCAGTTCGCCTGCGTGAACGCCGCCAGCAAATGCGACCCCGGTCCACCCCGCGGCCCGACCACCCCGGTCACCTCACCGAGGACCGGCGTATAGAACCCCCGCCGGAACTGCCGTCGGCCAGCGGGGGACGTCATGTCCTCGGTCAACCGCGCCCGCACCCGCCGCCGGTCCACGTCCGAATGGCCCATGGCCGACAGCACCGCCGGGCGCAGGAACGCCTCGAATGACACCAGCACGCTCACCGGATTCCCCGGCAGCGTCACGACCGGCACGCCGTTCCACCGGCCGCAACCCTGCGGTCCGCCCGGCTGCATCGCGATCTTCTGGAACTCCACGCCCTGCCCGGTCAGCGCGTCCTTCACCACCTCGTACGCGCCAGCCGACACCCCGCCCGACGTGAGCAGCAGGTCCACCGATTCCAACCGCGGCTCGATGATCTTGCGGAATTCCGCCACATCGTCCACCACACTGCGCACGACCTCGACCTGGCAGCCAAGCCCGCGCAGCGCCGCCGCCAGCATGACACTGTTCGATTCGTAGATTTGCCCGTGCTGCAACGGGTTCGGAGCCTCCACCAGCTCTGTGCCGGTCGACACCACCAGCACCGACAACGGCCGGTACACCGCGAGCTCCGCCAAGCCGACCGCGGCGGCAAGACCGAGGTGCGCGTGGCTCAGCACGGTGCCCTCGCGCAGCGCGATGGTGCCCTTCGTGACGTCCTCGCCGATCCGGCGGATGTGGTTGCCTTCCACGGCCGCACGGGAGATCCGGACGTCCGTGGTGCCGCGGTCGGTGTCCTCGACCATCACGATCGCGTCCGCGCCCGGCGGCAGCGGCGCGCCGGTCATGATCCGCTGAGCGGTACCCGATTTGAGTGGTTCGACGTCGATCCGCCCCGCCGGGATGTCGTCCGCCACCGGCAGCGTCACCGGCACCTCGGCGACGTCCGCGGCGCGCACTGCGTACCCGTCCATCGCGGAGTTGTCGAACGGCGGCAGCGAGACGTCGGCGGGCACGTCGCGGGCTACGACGAGCCCTGCTGCTTCGGCCACGGGAACGGTGATGACCGGAGCGCGGCCGAGGAGTTCGGTCACGGTCTCGCGGTAGGCGTCGACGGAGATCACGCGGACCATCCTCCCTCTTGCTGCCCGTCGTGCAACACTCTCCCGGCACAAGTCGGGGAGCACGGGGAGAGTTCTGATGCAGTTTCGGGTCCGTCACCAGCCAGGGCGCGCCGCGCTCGCGACTCCCCGCTGACATGCGCGTCCACACCAGGCACACGCCAGGGTTCGGCGTCGCCCGCGTGCTGCTCGCCCCCGGCGAAGCCGTGCAGGCCGCCGCGGAATCGTTGCTGGCCAGCAGCTTCAACATCACCGAGGCGAACCAGAACCGCGGCCGCAAGGGCGGTCGTTCGGTGTTCACCGCGCCGCCCGAAGGCGGCTGGGTCGACCTGGCCCCGCTCGGCCCCGGCGACGTCTACCCGCTCGAACTCACCGGGTCCACCGGCTGGTCGGTGCACCGCGAAGGCGTGCTCGCCCGGCCGAGCACGGTCCGCGTCGACCAGAACTGGGCCCCGCTGCAGCAGCTGTTCGGCGCCGATTCCGGGTTCCTCGAGCACTACAGCGGCCGCGGTCCGCTCCTGCTCACCGCGCCCGGCCCGGTGGACTCGTTCGACCTCGGCCGCGGCGAGATCGTGACCGTGCGCCCGGACTATCTCCTCGCCTATCCCGACACCCTGCAATGCCGGCTGCGCGCGCTCGATCCGAGCGGTCCGCAGTCGCTGCGCACCGGCGAAGGGCTCGTCCTCGATTTCGCCGGACCGGGAACCGTGCTCGTCCAATCGCGCAACCGGCGAGTAGCGCAGGCGTAACGGAATCTGCCGATTACCCCATTGCCGGGAGCGCTGATTCCGGTAGCGTGAACTCCACTTCGCACGCTGATGGACAGCGATTTCTTGTCCCCAGGGAGGGCGCCGTGGCAGTCGGCACCGTCAAGTGGTTCAACTCGGAAAAGGGCTACGGGTTCATCGAATCCCCCGAGGGACCGGACGTGTTCGTCCACTATTCGGCCATCCAAGCCGACGGATTCCGCACTCTCGACGAGGGCGATCGGGTGGAGTTCGAAGTCCAGTCCGGCCGCGACGGCCGAAGCCAGGCCGCGGACGTCCGCAAGGTCTAGCGAGGCAAGTCCGCTGACCGGTTGGGCGAACCGGCAGTGGCTGCGGATACCGGCGCGTTAAGCTGCGCTGCGTGACAGGCGACGTGTCGGGGGACCTCACCGGTCGCCAGCTGGGCCACTACCGCATCGACTCGGTGCTCGGCAAGGGCGGCATGAGCGTGACCTACCAGGCCACGGACACGCGGCTCGGCCGCAAGGTGGCGCTGAAGGTCATCGGTGACCACCTCGGCGCGGACGCCGAGTTCCGCGAACGGTTCGTCGACGAGGCACGCAACACCTCCGCGATCGACCACGCCAACGTCGTCCCGCTGTACGACTTCGGCGAACTCGACGGCATGCTCTACATCGCCATGCGGATGGTCGACGGCGGCGATCTCGCCGGCATCATGTCCGCGGGCCCGATCAGCCCCGCTCGCGCGCTCACCCTGCTCGACCAGGTCGCCGACGCCCTCGACACCCTGCACAACCACGGCCTCGTGCACCTCGACGTCAAACCGGCCAACGTGCTCGTCACCAGCCGCGAGACGTCCCGCGAGCACGTCTACGTCGCCGACTTCGGCCTCACCCGCCGCGGCGCCACCGGCCACCGCACCCGCGGCGGCGACTTCCTCGGCTCGCCCACCTACGCCGCGCCCGAGCACCTGCGCGGCGAACCGCTCGACGGCCGCACCGACCAGTACGCGCTCACCTGCGTGCTGTTCGCCTGCCTCACCGGCAACCCGCCGTTCCGCGGCGACGTCCCCACCGTCATCAAGGGCCACCTCGGCGGGGAACCGCCGTCGGTGGCGAGCGTGGTCGCGCTCCCCGCCGCCGTGGACGACGTCATCCGCAAGGGCATGGCGAAAAGCCCGAACGACCGCTACCCCAACTGCGTCGCGATGATCGCCGCGGCCCGGGTGGCGCTCGGCCCGCTCGCGGCCTCGGACACCCCGCCGGGTCCGGCCCGGCCGAACGGACTGCCGGAGGGAGCGGGCATGCAGCAAGGACAGCAGGGACAGCAGGGACCTGGCGGAGCGGCCGGTGGTCCGGTCGGAGCTGGCGGGCCTGGTGCTGGTGGCCCGGGTGCTGGTGGACCGGCTGGGCAGGGCGGCCCTGGTGGCCCCGGCCAGCCTGGAGGGCCTGGGGCTGCGGGGCAGGGCGCGCAGGCTGGACCGGGTGCTCCCGGTGCCGGTGCGCCGGGTGCTCCTGGCGCTTGGGGCGGTCAGCAGCCCGGCCAAGCCGGATACGCCGCTCAGGGCGGCTACGGCGGCCCCGCCGGTTACGGCAACCAGCCTCCTCCCGGCTATCCAGCACAGCCCGGTCAACCGCAGCCTGGCCAACCGCAGCCGGGACAGCCGCAGCCCGGTCACCCCGGCCAGCCGCAAGCGGGCCAGCCGGGCCAGCCCGGTCAGCCGCAGCCTGGACAACAGGGCTATCCCGGCCAGGCCCCGGCAGGCCCCCCGCCCGGCTACGGCTACCCCGGTCAGCCCGGCCAACCCGGCCCCGGACAGCCAGGCCAGCCAGCTCAGCAAGGCCCCCCGCCCGGCTACAGCGGCTACCCGAACCAGCCGAACCAGCCCGGCGGCTACCCCGGTCAGCCGCCGCAGCAGGGCCATCCGAACCAGCAGGCCTTCGGCGACCCGATGCGGCTCCGTCCGCCGTCCCCGGCGGGCGGCGCGGGCGCGTTCGAAGCACAGCCCAAGAGCGGCGGCCTGAAGTGGCTGTGGATCGCGCTCGGGGTGCTCGTCGTGGCAGGGCTGGTCGTCGGCGCGATCTTCCTCTTCGGCGGCGACGACGGCGGCAGCGGCGGCACCGCTCCGACGTCGTCCGCGCCCAACATCCCGGTCGGTCCGGGCGGCTCGCAGAGCGGCGGTCCGTCGTCGCTGCGCCCGCCGCCGTCGTCGATTCACATCCAGCCGAGCCGCTGAGCCGGCGGAGCCGCTCCACCAGGGCACCGACGCTGACCTGCGCTCCTTGCACTCGACCCCGGAGAGTGCTAAACACGGCATTGGCACTCGACGCCGTCGAGTGCTAGGCGAGCGGTCACCGACCGCCTGCCTGAAGGTCGGGACGGTGAGGCTGACCCACCGGTCAGTCGTCCGTCGCGGGCACCGAGCCTGGCCGAGGACGTGTCCTGCTGCCGCCGCTGGAGACAGCGCGGCGGTAGCGCCCAATACCGGAGGACCACACCGCAATGGCCAAACTGATCGCGTTCGACGAGGACGCCCGCCGCGGTCTTGAGCGCGGCTTGAACACCCTCGCCGAAGCCGTCAAGGTGACCCTCGGCCCGCGGGGCCGGAACGTCGTGCTCGAAAAGAAGTGGGGCGCGCCGACGATCACCAACGACGGTGTCTCCATCGCCAAGGAGATCGAGCTCGAGGACCCGTGGGAGAAGATCGGGGCCGAGCTCGTCAAGGAAGTTGCCAAGAAGACCGACGACGTCGCGGGTGACGGCACCACCACCGCGACCGTGCTCGCCCAGGCGCTCGTGCGCGAGGGCCTGCGCAACGTCGCGGCCGGCGCCGACCCGATCTCGCTGAAGCGCGGCATCGAGGCGGCCGTCGAGGCCATCACCGAGCAGCTGCACAAGGCCGCCGTCCAGATCGAGACCAAGGAGCAGATCGCTGCTACCGCCTCGATCTCGGCCGCTGACCGCACCATCGGCGAGCTGATCGCCGAGGCGCTGGACAAGGTCGGCAAGGAAGGCGTCGTCACCGTCGAGGAGAGCAATACCTTCGGGCTCGAGCTTGAGCTGACCGAGGGCATGCGCTTCGACAAGGGCTACGTGTCCGGTTACTTCGTGACCGACCCGGAGCGCCAGGAAGCCGAGCTGGAGGACCCGTACGTCCTGCTCTTCGGTTCCAAGATCTCGAACGTCAAGGACGTTCTGCCGCTGCTGGAGAAGGTCATCCAGTCCGGCAAGCCGCTGCTGATCATCGCCGAGGACGTCGAGGGCGAAGCCCTGGCGACCCTGGTGGTCAACAAGATCCGTGGCACCTTCAAGTCCGTCGCCGTCAAGGCGCCTGGCTTCGGTGACCGCCGCAAGGCGATCCTGCAGGACATCGCGATCCTGACCGGTGGCCAGGTCATCTCCGAGGACGTCGGCCTCAAGCTGGAGAACGCGGACCTGTCGCTGCTGGGCCGTGCCCGCAAGGCCGTCATCACCCGCGACGAGACCACCATCGTCGAGGGCGCTGGCGACGCCGACCAGATCCAGGGTCGCGTCAACCAGATCCGCGCGGAGATCGAGAACTCCGACTCGGACTACGACCGCGAGAAGCTGCAGGAGCGGCTCGCGAAGCTGGCCGGCGGCGTGGCCGTCATCAAGGCCGGCGCCGCGACCGAGGTCGAGCTGAAGGAGCGCAAGCACCGCATCGAGGACGCGGTGCGCAACGCCAAGGCCGCCGTGGAAGAGGGCATCGTCGCCGGCGGCGGCGTGGCCCTGATCCAGGCTGCCGAGGCCGCTTTCGCGGGCCTGAAGCTGACCGGTGACGAGGCCACTGGCGCGAACATCGTCAAGGTCGCCGTCGAGGCTCCGCTCAAGCAGATCGCGATCAACGCCGGTCTCGAGGGCGGCGTCGTGGCGGAGAAGGTCAAGGGCCTGCCGCAGGGCCACGGCCTGAACGCCGCCACCGGCGAGTACGAGGACCTGCTCGCGGCCGGCGTGCCGGACCCGACGAAGGTCACCCGCTCCGCGCTGCAGAACGCCGCTTCGATCGCGGCGCTGTTCCTGACCACCGAGGCTGTCGTCGCGGACAAGCCGGAGAAGGCTGCTGCCGCTCCGGCCGACCCGTCCGGCGGCATGGGTGGCATGGACTTCTGAGTTCGGCTGCTTTCCGGCGAAGCCCGGTTCACCCTCGCGGTGGGCCGGGCTTCGCCCATTCCTGGGCTCAGTCTTCCGGGGTCAGGACCGCGGCCGCGGCGTAGACCGGGAGGATCACCCCGGCCGAGAGCACGGCCCCGGCGACCGCGGCGATGCGCACCATCGAGGGGTCGACGTTGAGGTAGTTGGCCCAGCCGCCGCACACGCCGGTGAGCATGCGGTCGGAGCGGCTGCGGAAGATCTTCTTGGCCGGTGCGGCCTGCACGTTGTCCGTCATGCCAGCAATACTCCGCGACCGGGACCCGCCGCACATCCGGGAACGCCCCGGAGATAGCCCCGGGGCCGCGACCCTGAACCGCCCCTTAGCCGCGGATCTTCCGGACCCGCTCGAACCGGTCCAGCCACGCCGCCGTCACCTCGGGCGAGGCGGCGAACTCGGCGTAGGCGTCGGGTTCCGGGGCCTGTCGCGGCACCGGAAGGTAACCGTCCACAGGGGACAGCGTGGCGGTGCAGACGTCCCCCCGCAGCAACGACATCGTGCCGAGCCCGCAGGCGAAGTCCAGCTCCGGCAAGGCTCCGGCGAGCGCGAGCCCGGCGGCCAGCCCGACGCTCGTCTCGACCGCCGACGACACCACGCACGGCAGCCCGCACGCCTCCGCGACCTCCAGCGCGCGCCGCACGCCGCCGAGCGGGGCGACCTTGAGCACGGCGATGTCGGCGGCTCCGGCGACCGCGACCTTCAGCGGGTCTTCAGCGCGGCGGATCGACTCGTCGGCCGCGATCCGCACCGACACGCGGCGGCGGACGGCGGCCAGGTCGTCGATCGTGGGGCATGGCTGCTCGGCATACTCCAGTCCACCGGCCGCGCGGTCCAGTTCGCCGAGCGCATGCACCGCGGTGTCGACATCCCATGCCGTGTTGGCGTCGACGCGGATCGCGCCGGACGGACCCAGCGCGTCGCGCACCGCTTCGATGCGGGCGCAGTCCTCGGCCAGCGTCGCGCGTTTGTCGGCGACCTTCACCTTCGCCGTGCGGCAGCCGGAGGCGCGGACCAGCTCATACGCGCGTTCCGGCGGCATGATCGGGACGGTCGCGTTCACCTCGACGCGATCGCGGACCGGCTCCGGCCAGCCTTCTTCGCTCGCTTCGAGCGCGGCGGAGAGCCAGGGCACGCTCTCGATGTCCGAATAGTCAGCGAACGGGCAGAACTCGCCCCAGCCGGCGGGGCCGCGGAGCAACAGTCCTTCACGGACGGTGATGTCCCGGAACTGGGTGTGCAGCGGGAGCGCGTAAACCTGCATGACTGCCGATCATGCCATCGCGGCCGCGGCGGAACCGAGGTGCCGCGGGGGCCGTCTCAACGCCACAATGGAACGTGTGGACGGCCTCGACTTCCGGGTGCTCGGCCCGGCCGAGGTGCTGGCCGGGGACCAGGTGGTGCCGCTGGGCGGCAGCCGCCCGCTGATCGTGCTCGCCGGACTGCTGCTGCGGGCCAACCGGCTCGTGTCGGTCGACGTGCTCAGCCACTGGCTGTGGGGCGACGACCAGCGTCGGTCGAAGGGCGCGCTGCAGACGTATGTCCTGCGGCTGCGCCGGGCGCTCGGCGACGGAGCGGCGATCCGTACCGAACGCGGCGGCTACCTGTTGGAAGTCGACGAGAACGCGGTGGACCTCGGCAGGTTTCGGCAGCTCGCGGCCAGGGGGCGCAGCGCGGCGGAGCGCGGGGAACACCGGCGGGCGGCGGGGTACTTCGAGGACGCGCTGGGGCAGTGGCGGGGGTCGGCGCTGCAGAACGTGGAGTCGGACGCGCTGCACCGGGACGAGGTCGGCCAGCTCGCCGAGGAGCGCACGCGGGTGCGTGAGCTGTGGGCCGAGACGCTGCTGACCGTCGGCGAGTACGACACCGTCGTGCCCGAACTGGAGCGGTTGACCCGCGAAAACCCGCTGCGGGAACGGCCGCACGAGCAGCTGATGTACGCGCTGCTCCGCTCCGGACGGCAGGCTGAGGCGCTTGAAGTGCACCGGCGGATCAGCGCGTTGCTGGCCGAGGAGCTGGGCTTGGACCCTGGTGCCGGACTGCAGCGGGCGCACCGGCTCGTCCTGGGCGGCGACGAAGGCCCCCGGTTCCGGACGCCGCTGGAACCCCATGTGCCGCACCAGCTTCCGGCCGACCTCGGGGCGTTCGCCGGTCGAGCGGCGGATTTGAAAGCCCTGCGCGCGTTGCTGCCGGAAGCCCTGGACGACGGCACCTCCACGCCGATCGCCTCGGTGGAAGGCATGGGCGGGCAAGGGAAAACGACGCTGTCCGTCCACTTCGCACACCAGATCGCCGACCGTTTCACCGGCGGCCAGGTGTTTCTCGACCTGCGTGGCTACGGCCCGGGTGCGCCGGTGTCGCCGACCGCCGCGCTGGAGACCATGCTGATCGCGCTTGGCGTGCCCGCCGACCGGATTCCGTCCGGTTTGGACGAACGCGCGGCGACCTGGCGCACCTACACCACTGGCCGACGGCTGCTGGTGGTGCTGGACAACGCGAACAGCACGGAGCAGGTGCGTTCGCTGCTGCCGGGCCCGGGCTGTCTGGTCGTGGTGACGAGCCGATGGCAGCTGCGCGGGCTGGTCGCGACACACGGTGCCCGGCGGATCGCACTGTCTGAATTGGACAGTGAGGAAGCGGTGGAGCTGCTTGCCTCGGCGATCGGGGTCGAGCGGGTACACGAGGATCCGGTGGCAGCGGGCCGTTTTGTCGAGTACTGCGGCGGGCTTCCGTTGGCGATCCGGATTCTCGCCGTGCGAGCGGCGCAGTTCCCGCGACTGCCGCTGGACGAGTTCGTCAGAGCGCTGCCCTCGGACGCCGGCCGGTTGAGCACCTTCGATCTCGGCGACGGCGACGAAACCAATATCCGCACGGTTTTCTCGTACTCCTACCGGGTTTTGTGCCCGGCTGCGGCACGGCTGCTGCGTTTGCTGGCAATGTCGGTCGGCCCGGATTTGTCGCTGGGCATGGCGGTCGCCCTCAACGGACGGTCCGAAGCGGACACTCGCAGCGCGCTCGACACGCTCGTGTCCACACACCTGCTCACCCAGCCGAAGCCGGGTCGATACCAGTTCCACGATCTGATTCGCGCCTATGCGATCGAATTGTCGGAGCAGGAGGACGACGACGCCGAGCGCGCGGCGGCCAGTGCGCGACTGCTCGACTGGTTCATTTCGTCCGCGCGGAACGCGGCCACGGCGATGCGGCCGCAGCAGCTGATGGACGAAATCGGGCCGGTGCCGTCCGCCGGTGCGCTGGAGTTCGCGGACTTTCACCGGGCATTGGCGTGGTTCGGCGAGGAACACGGGAACCTGATCTCGACGATCCAGTGGGCATTCCGGATCGGCCGATACGCGCAGTGCTGGCGGCTGGCGTGGTCGCTGTTCACCTATTTCGCCGGACGCGCCCGGGTCGACGAATGGCGATACGTCTACGAGATCGGCTTGCGGGCAGCGCGGAATTCCGGGGAACGCCACGGCGAGGCGGCGGTCCTCAATGGACTCGGCGTGATCGAAGGGGTCGCCAGGAGGTACGTACTGGCGCGCGAATACCTGGAGCAGGCGCTGGCCGTGCAGCTGGAACTGGGCTCACTGCCGGGCGAGGCGCGAGCGCGTTACAACCTCGCGATGACCGCGCAGGACATCGAGGATTTCCCCGAGGCTTACCGGCATGGCCTGCGTGCGCTGGAAATCACGCGGGAGCTGGGGTTCACCTCGGTGGAGGCGAACGTTTTGCGTGCTTTGGGCGACCTGTGCGCGATGATGGGCGACTACCCGCAGGCGCTGTCGCTGGCCGACGAGGCGCTGGCTTTGGTGCCGCCGGACGATCTGCCGCAGGGCCGGTTTTCGCTGGCCGCGCGGGCGCGTGCGTTGCTGGGTTTGGGCAGGCACGTGGAGGGAATCGAGTGCCTGTCCGAAGCCGTCGACATGTTCTTCGCGATGGATGAGGAGTACGAGGCCGCGGATGTGCTGTCCGAACTGGGCACCGCACACCTGCGCTACGGCCGCACCGCCGCGGCCCGCGACTGCTGGCTGCGCGCGGTTCGCCTGCTGACCACGCTGGACCACCCCGACGTGGACCGGGTGCGGGCGCAACTGGCGGCTTTGGTGCGGGGGTAGTCGCGCGGTCGCTGGTTGTCGGCTTGGTGTGGGGCCAGTTTTGGCTGCTGACCGCGCTATCCGGTGCGGGCGGCTTTGGGCGGGGCTGGTCGCGCGTTGGTGGGCTGTCGGCTTGGCGCGGGCTAGCTTCGGCTGCTGACCGCGCTATCCAGTGCGGACTGGGCTAGTCGCGCGTTCGCTGGCTGTCAGCCTGGCGCGGGACCAGCTTCGGCTGTTTGGCGCAATGTTCATCTGCCAGTCACTTCGCGGGCAGCCGGGCGCGGTGGTCCGCGTGCCGACCCCCAGCGGCAGCACGTAGACCACCGGCGGCCCTACCGCCACCCAACCGAAGTGCGCTCACTGTCCGCTCACTGTCCCGGGCCGGTTTCGGTCGCGAGGCCAAGCAACCGGGTGAGTGCGACGGCGTTGTGCGGGGCGGCGGCTTCGCTGTCGTTGTCGAAGTAGACGTGAACGTCTCGGCGGCCGCCGTCGTGCCACTCGGTGATCTTCGCGGCCCAGTCGCGCAGTGCCCCGTCGGAGTAATTGCTGGTGTAGAGGGTTTCCGCGCCGTGCAGCCGGACGTAACTGAAGTCAGTGGTCTGGTCCTCCCGGTACGGCCACGGCGCGGCGGCGTCGGCGGTCACCAGCGCTACCCGGTGTTTCTTGAGCAGATCAAGTGCTTCGTGCGTGGTGAAGCTGGGGTGACGCACCTCCAGCGCGTGCCGCACCGGCCGGTCTGGACCAGATTCCAGAAACGCTCGGGACTTGAGCTTGTCGTCATGCTTCGCCCCGAGCGCGGCTGCCTCGCCGGTGCTGCGCGGGAGCTGCCCGAGGAAGGTGGCGACGCGATCAGGGTCGAAGACCAGCCGCGCGGGGAGCTGCCAGAGGAACGGCCCCAGCTTGTCGGCGAGCGCCAGGACGCCGGACGCGTAGAAGTTGGCGAGCGCGGTTTCGACGTCGCGCAACTGTTTGAGATGCGTGATGAACCGGCCGCCCTTCACCGCGAACAGAAACCCGGCCGGGGTTTCGGCGTGCCAGCCGAGGTATCGCTCCGGGCGCTGCAGCGAGTAGAAGGACCCGTTGATCTCGACGGCGTTCGTCCGGCGGGAGAGGTACTCAAGTTCCCGCCGCTGTCTCATACCCGACGGGTAGAACGCGCCACGCCACGGCGGATATCGCCAGCCGGACGTGCCCACCCGGATCTGACCGACCTCGCTCACCGGCTCACGGGTTCCCGCGCGGACGGTCGCGGTAAACACTTTTCGGACAAGCGGGCTAAAACTTAGGACCAGTGTCCCGACTAGTTGACCTCGTTGCCCGAGGGGTCACGGCTGGATGCGCTCCAGGTCCTCAAGCAGGCTCGGGTGCTTCGGCTGCCAGCCAAGGACTTCGCGGGTGCGGACGCTGGTAGCGGGCTGGTCCATGGCGAAGATCGGACCGAACGGACCGAAGTCCTCCTGCGGCACCGAATTGGTCGGCAGGCCGAGCCTCCTGCCGATGACGGCCGCGATGTCACGGACGGCGTCACCCTCGTCGGCGACTGCGTGCCAGGCCGTTCCAGCCGGTGCCGACTCGAGCGCCAGACGGAACAAGACCGCCGCGTCGAGTGCGTGCACGGCTGGCCAGCGTTGGGTGCCGTCGCCGGGATAGCCGGCCACACCGGTGCGGCGCGCCTGCTCGGTGAGCAGCCCGGCGAACCCGCCCTTGCCGTCGTTGTGGACCGTGCGCGGCATGCGGACCGCCGTCGCGCGCACGCCTCGGGAAGCCAGCGCCAGCAACGCGTTGACCGAACTGCCGCGGCCGCCCACCGGTCCGTCGGTCGGCAGCGGATCGGCTTCGGTAGCAGCGCGGCCGGGCACCCACGGCGTGCCCGAGACGGTGACGATCGGCCGTTCGCTGCCGACCAGTTCTTCTCCCAGCGCGGCCATGGCGGCGCTCTCCTCGGCGATCGACCGGGCAAGCGCTTCCTCGGTGCTGTAGTCGCTGCCGAACGCCAGGCTGATCACGCCGTCGGACTGCGCGGCACCTGCTCGCAGGACGTCGAGATCCGCGAGCTGGCCGCGCAGCACTTCCGCACCGGCGTCGGTGAGGGCCTGTGCGGACTTGTCCGAGCGAGCCAGCGCGAGAACGGTGTGCCCGCTGGCGAGCAGCTGGGCCACGACCGGCGAACCGATGGTGCCCGTGCCGCCGGTGACGAAAACCTGCATGAGACTCTCCCGATGGTGATGAGACCTTTGTCCCGTCACCATACACAGTGATGGGACTCTTGTCCCGTCACCTAAGATGGACCCATGGCCCGATGGCAACCGGAGACGACTCAACGACTGGTCGTGGCGGCTGTCGACCTGTTCACCGAGCAGGGGTACGACGAGACCACCGTCGCGCAGATCGCTGAACGCGCGGGCGTCACCAAGAGCACGTTCTTCCGGCACTTCTCCGACAAGCGCGAGTTGCTGGTCGCCGGGCAGGAGACGCTGAGCCGGCTGCTAGCCGAGGGCATCGCCGAGGCACCCGCTTCTTGCAGCCCGCTGGAGGCGGTCGCGGCTGGCCTCGAACGCGCGTCCGGTGCCATGGGCCCGGCGAACCGCGAACTCGGCCCGCGTCTTAAGGCCGCGGTGGCGGCGAGTACCGAACTGCAGGAACGGGACGCCCTCAAGAACGTCGGCCTCGCGGCGGCGATGTCTGCCGCGCTGGTCGCTCGGGGAGTTGCTGACCCGATCGCGCATCTTGCGGCTGAGTTGGGGGTGCTTGCTTTCAAGCGGGGCTATACGCGGTGGTCCGAGGCTGAGGGTGATGAGGACGGTCTTGCGCGTCATGCGCTGGCTGCGCTGCGGGAGCTGCGGGTGGCTGCGGCGTCGCTGGAGTGACGAAGCCGATGAGCTGGGCGTGTGCTTCGTCTTGCCGCCGGTGCCCGCGGGGTCGGAGGCGTGGTCGTGCCGAGGGCGGGGCTATGCGGCTCGGGGAGAGCGGGCGGGCGCGGGGAAGTGCGCGAATCAACCAGGCTGAGCCGGGATGTTCAGCCAGGTCCGCGAGGTCAGCGGGATCCGTGGGCTGCGCCGCGCCCGTCGGGTCGCACCGGATCGGCCAGGCCGCGCCGCAGTTAAGCCGTGCGGAATCACTCGGGGCGCGGCGAATCCAGCGGGCCATGTCGCAGCCATCAGGCTGTGCCGAACTCGCCGAGCCGCGCCGGGTTCGCCGAGCCGTGCCGGTTCGCCAGGCCGCGCCGGGTTCGCCGAGCCGTGCCGGTTCGCCAGGCCGCGCCGGGTTCGCCGAGCCGTGCCGGTTCGCCAGGCCGCGCCGGGTTCGCCGAGCCGTGCCGGGTTCGCCAGGCCGCGCCGAACTCGCCGAGCCGTGCCGGGTTCGCCGAGCCGTGCCGAACTCGCCAGGCCGCGCCGGGTTCGCCAGGCCGCGCCGAACTCGCCGAGCCGCGCCGGGTCCGCCAGGCTCCGTCGAGCCTTTCGGGTCGCGCGAACCTGTCAGGTTCTGCCGAACCCCGCTGGGCCGCGCCGAGCCTGGCAGTTCCGCCGAACCCCGCCGGGCCGTGCTGGAACTGCCCGGCTTCGCCGGAGTCGCCAGATTCGTTGCGGTATCGGGGTGATCCGTCCCGCTCCTGGGCGGGCTCCGCCCCGGGTCCTCACCTCCTCAGGCCCACGAGAACCTCCAGCGGCGGCTCTGTACCAGCGACGTCGCGTACTCCCGCAGGTTTCCTGGCTGGGCGAGGTACGTGGGCAGGCTGAAAGCACGGTGCTCGGCCGCCACCGTCAGTGCCCTGGCGTGGGTTCGGGGTGGGGCCGAGACCGACAGTTCGAGCGTGTCGAAGCCCAGCGTCACCAGGGTCGCGCCGAAGCGGTCTTCCCAGCTGCGCAGGACCGCGGACAGTTCCGCGACCTGATCTGTCGCCTTGATCATCCCGGTCCAGCCGATGAGGGCCGGGACGTCGGCGGGGCGGTCGGCTTGCACCAGGCCTAGGCGGTGCGGGGTGCGGGCGGCCAGGATCGAGCCGGTGTTGCCTGCCTCGGCCAGCGGGTCCGAGCGGCGGTGCGAGCGTTTCGCCAGCCCGGGGAAGCGGGTGCCGAACGGGCGCAGGCAGGCACCGTCGCAACAAGAGCCGTCCCACCAGCGGGCCAGGACTTCGGCGGGGTCGGCGTTGTCGACGCGGTGGCCGGCGGGGGCGAGGCGGCCGCGGTCGTCCAGCCAGTCTTCGCCGCGGGCGGTGAAGCGCTGGTCGGGCGGGATCAGCACCGGCCACAGGCCCGAGCGCTCGAACTCCGCGACACAGCTCAAGTACCGCTGCGGCCGCGTGAGCGGCTCCTCCGACACCCAGATGCGCCCGTGCCAGCGCCCTGGCGGCAAGGTCTGGACCGGCGGTGCCCCGACGCCGGGGCGGAACGGTGCGATCGTCATGAGCTTCCCCTCGAACTGGTGTTCGGTCCTGCATATCGAACAGTAGTTCGAATCGCCGACAATTTCCAGGTGCCGGTCGTTCATCCGTTCGGGTGGCACGACAGACGGCCGCTGGCTGCCGGTGGGTCGGTTCGCGGCTGGGCGACGTCGTGCTGATCGGGATTGACGATGGATCGGGCAGTACCGGCCGCGTTCGACTAAGCGGGGTGGCACGCGGGGCAGTCGCGAGGTGACCTGATGGTCTTTTCGCGGCGGGACGTTGGTGCACCGCTGTTCCATCGCGACTGCCTGTGCCCGCGTGAGTTCGCCCCTCATTCAGCCCGCGAGCTTGGTGGCTGAGACCTCCTCCTTGGACCTCCCGACAGCGCCGTTGACATCGCCGCTCAAGCCGGAGACCGTTACCTTGCCCTTCGGGTCTTCCTCGGGCGTGGCCTTCTTGGAGAGTTCGTCCCGCATGCGTTTGAGAGCTGCCTCCAGGCTTTCCTGGCCGGACGGGTCTGTCGGCTTCGCGACGACGCCGGCCTTCATCCACAGGGTCAGGTTTTGTTTCGTCATGGTGACTTTGAAGAGCACGTCAGTCCCCGACTTGTCGTCGCGCGGTACGAGCTGAATGCTGGGCAAGTCGATCTTGATGCTCGGCGGAATGGCACCGCCGCCCAGGCCGAGTTTGCCCTCGTCGAGGCCGAAGGGGGGCTGCATGCCGCCGCCCGCCGCCCTGGCGAGCACCACCGAGGCGTACGCGAGGTCGGCCTTCTCCTTGAACCAGTCCTGGTCGACGACGGGCGGGGGCTTGTGCCTGCCGTCGAGGAAGGACCCGACGCCGCCCGCCGGGTCGACGGACTTGCCGTCGCCTTTGCGGTGAAGGGCGTCCCGGGTGATGGCACCGCTGTTGGCATTCGTCGACAGAGACGCCGGAGAGACGGCCGCATACGACATATTCTTGCGGCGGAGGAAATCCGCGACCTCAGTGGTGTGGGCGGCACCGATGTCCACGGCGATCGGCGCGCATTCGCCTACGCTGTCAGCGGCGAGTTTTATCGTGTTCTCGGCCATCGCGTTGCTGCGCTGCACCGTGACGTCGAAGAACTTCTTGGCCTCTTGGAGATCAGCGCGATAGGCCGTGACATCGGCGTTCACCTCGGTGGCCTTCTGTTCCAGTTCGGCGGCGAGGCGTTGCATCTCCTCATTGGTCACGATCGGCGTGAGGCGTTTGACCACCTGGTACCGCTGACTGGCCCAAGGGCTGGTGCCGATGATGAACTTGATGGCCTCTTCGTCTTTTTTCTGGTCGAGCAGATCGTTGGCCTTGAGGTTCTGGTCGGATGTCATCGTCGTCGCGGCAATGGCGACCAGATACCCGGTCAGCGATTGGTTGGCCTTCGTCGACAGTTCGACGTCGTACTGGTCGGACTTTTCGATCGGCTGCTCGATGAAACCGGGCAGCGCCATCGCGGCGAAGTCGGCCGCGCTCACCTCTCCCTCGCGGAGCAGTTGCAAGGCGACCGCCGTCCGGGTCCCGGCGTCCGGTTTGGACGTGAACCACCCGACATCCGGTGCCTTCTTCTCCACGACCGAGCCCTCGAGCGCGAGGCGGCGCAGGTGGTCCTGGTGGTAGAGGCGGTTGAGCATGATGGCGATCTCGACCTGTCCGACTCTCGACGCGTGTTGTTCGTCGAGAACAATCACGAATGGCCGGCTAGTGCCGTTGGCGCTGTCCAGTTTGCCGACGTCCGCATATCTGCTGGCATTAACCGAGTACGGCGTCTTGTCGCGAACGCACGCGGCTTCGGAGGCGGCCGGATCTGTGCCCGGGGAAGAGGTGCACCCGGCGACAGCTGTCGTCAGCACGACTGCCGCCGGCCATAGCGGCCACTGTTGTCGTCTCACGGGAGTTCGTCTCCTTCTGATTGTTCCCCCGGCACGTTGAGAGCGTCCTGAATTTCGAGCTGTTCGATGTGGTACCGGGGATTCAGCTGTAATAGGGCAGCTTTGGCGCGAGCGGTTCCCGTGCTGCCAAGCGCGCGGATGATCCGGCAGCTCACTTCATGATCCAAAGTTGCGTAGAAACCTTCTACGAGCAACGGGACTACGTCCGGATTGCCGCTGCCATGCAGTTGACGGGCAGCCGCGTTTTGTTCATCGGAAGTCCCGTACAGCAACTGTTCGCGCAACGAGCGACCGCGCGGGTTGAGTTCGGCGAGCAGCGCTACGGCGAACGTCGCCGCGTTGCGCGCTGCCCGTCGCTGTCCGCCGCCCCGGTCGGCATGTTCCTTTCGGCCGTCAGCGTGGTCGCTGATGCCCCGCACGACAACCGTCGGTACTGATGCGTTGAGCTGGCCGGCGAGCGCGACTCCGGCACCTTCCATTTCTACCGCGGCCGCGTCGCCGTAGTGCGTTTTGAGATGTCGCGCATACGGTGAATCGGGCGAGTCGAGCACGACTTCGCCCGAAGCGATCGGCCGGACGACGGCTTTCGCTTCGGGCCGGTCAGGGAGCGCGTTCTGCCAGGTGTTCTCGCTGGCGACCAGTTCTGCCCGCTGGACGTGTCCATGGTGGGGGAACCACACCCGCGGGCGTGCCTGGAATCCGGCGTCGACCGCCTTGCCGCCGTGCACGGCATAAACCTTTTCAGCCACTACGACATCGCCGAGCGAGAGGTCCGTGTGGAGCCCGCCTGCCACGCCGACCATCATCACCAGATCTGGCCGGTAGTGCGAAATCGCGCGTTCGGCGATGACCGCGGCCTGCTGATTTCCCTGACCGGTCCGGGTCAGCATCACCCGCCATGGACTGTTCAGCAGGAGGCCCGCGTGGAAGATCGTTCCGGCGGAATGGGTTTCCTGCCGGAGCGAGACCATGGTTTCCGTCATTGCTTCGTGCTCGACCGGAATAGCCGTCAGGACAACGACGGTCGGCGTCGAATTCACCACTGTTTTACTCACCAATACCAGGAACTGGCGGAGTCGGAAGAATTCCGGACGCGGTGCCGAAGCGAGTTTTCCCGCCGGCGGCGCGGCTCTGTCCGGGAGCGGCCGCTTCGTGTGCGGTCGCTTCGCGAACCTGCTGACCGATAAGTGGTTCCGTGGGAGACCCCTTTCCGTCAGGCTGACGATATCGGAGGAGGGTAGAGGCTCGCGCACTTGGCGTCAAGTTGACGAGAAGCTAGGGTTCGGCCATGTCCTGGCAGATTCCCCGGGTGGCGGTGGCTGTTGACCTGGCCGTGCTCACCGTTCGCAACGACAGACTGCAGATCCTGCTGGTCGAACGCGCTATCAAGCCGTTCCGGGGCATGTTCGCCCTGCCTGGGGGATTCCTCGCGTCGAAGGAGGAAGATCTCGAAGTCGCCGCCGCGCGCGAACTCGCTGAGGAAACCGGGCTCGAGCCGCGTCCACTGCATCTTGAGCAGATGCGCACGTATGGCGCGCCCGACCGGGATCCGCGCGGCCGGGTCCTGACTGTCTGCTATCTCGCTGTTGTGCCAAACCTCCCCTTGCCCGTGCCGGGCGGAGACGCGCGCGCCGCGCGGTGGACACCTGTCGACGCCGTGCTGAACAGCGAGGTGGCCATGGCGTTCGACCATCGGGAGATCATCGCCGACGCGGTCGAACGCGCCCGCAGCAAACTGGAATACACGACCCTCGGCGCCGCGTTCTGCGCCGCGCCGTTCACCATCAGCGAGCTGCGCCACGTGTACGAGACCGTATGGGGCCATAAGCTCGACTCGCGCAACTTCCACCGCAAGATCACCAGTGTCGACGGATTTCTGGTGTCTACCGGCGAGCGGACCAAGCGTGACGGGGGGCGGCCCGCCGCGCTCTACCGGCCTGGCGGCGCGCGGCTCATGCATCCGCCGATCCTGCGAAGCGCGGGAAGTTCGCCATGGGCTGGGTAGTCGTCCGGGCCGGGTGCGGCGATTCGTCCGTCGGTGGTCGGCGATGTTCCATTTCGCGCCGTTCAAGCGGGGACGAGCTGGCTGACGATGACGCCGAGGGCGAAGCCGACTCCGGCTGACCAGAACACGAGAGCGGCAAGAGTTCGTACGGTGCACAAGATCTTCATGGGTCCGTCCTCCCGCGAGATGGTCACGCGCCGGTACGCCACGCGGGCCGACGATCGCGTCACCTTAAGGTCACCATGACAAGTACTATCCGTCGTGTGGACAGTAGCGGAACGTGGTACTTTAGGTCAAGATGACAGGAATGGAGACGGGTGCGTGAGCACGAAGGACAGGTTCCGGTCAGCGGTGGCAGTCGACATGGTCGTGCTGACTGTGCGGGAACACGCACTGCAGGTGCTGGTGGTCGAGCGGGCCAAGCCGCCGTTCTTCGGCCGTCTCGCGTTGCCCGGCGGGTTCCTGGAAGACGGCGAGAACCTCGACGAGGCTGCGCAGCGGGAACTGGCGGAGGAGACTGGGTTGGCCGCCGAGCAGGTGCACGTCCGGCAGTTCCGCGGTTACGGCGGTCCTGATCGCGACCCGCGCGGCCGGGTCGTATCCGTTGCCTACGTTGCGCTGATGCCGGATCTGCCGATCCCGACCGCGGGCGGGGACGCCCGCGCCGCCCGCTGGGAACCGGTCGCGGGCCTGTTGGAGGATCCGGCGGTGCTGGCGTTCGACCACCACCGGATCTTGTCCGACGCGGTCGAGCACGCCAGGGACATGCTGTCCCACACCACGCTCGCGACGACGTTCTGCCCGCCGGAGTTCACCGTGACGCAGCTGAGGGAGGTCTACGAGACCGTGTGGGGCACCGAACTGGACCCTTCGAATTTCCACCGGAAGGTCACCCGGGCCGACGGGTTTCTCGTTCCGGCAGGAGCCAAGGCGGCCAGTGATGGCGGGCGCCGCGCGAACCTCTACCGTGCGGGAACGGCGACCCAGCTGTATCCCGCGTTGCTGCGCGAACACCACTCGAAACCCGGTGCGCGCCAGGAGCCGTGACGGCTGGCGCACACCGCGCTTCTGCGGAAAGAAATCAGCGACGGGAGACGCGGCGCACCCGGACTGCCACGAACAGGCCCACTGCGATCGCTACTGCGGCCAGCACGGCGTACTGGAACACCGAGGCGTACCGGTCGACCAGTGACCAGCTCTCGCCGAGCAGGTAGCCGGCCACGACGAAGGCGGTGTTCCACAGCAGGCTGCCCGCCGTCGTCAGGAGCAGGAAGCGGCCGAAGGGCATCCGTTCGACGCCTGCCGGCAGCGAGATCAGGCTGCGGAAGATCGGCACCATCCGGCCGAGGAACACCGCCTTTCCGCCGTGCCGGGTGAACCACGCCTCGGTGCGGTCGAAGTCGGCGGCGTTCATCAGTGGCAGGCGGCTGAGCAGGGCCCGGCAGCGGTCTCGGCCGAGCAGGGCGCCTAGCCAGTAGACGAGCACGGCTCCGGCCAGCGAGCCCAGGGTTGTCCAGAAGAGGGCTCCGGCCAGGCTGAACGTGCCGCGGCTCGCGGAGAATCCGGCTAGCGGGAGGACGAGTTCGCTGGGGATGGGCGGGAACAGGTTGTCGAGGCCGACGACGATCGCGGCACCGACACCGCCGAGCGAATCCATCAGTCCGACGGCCCAACCCGCTAGGCCGGTGAGGGGTTCGGCGGGGGCGGCGAGTGTGAGGTTCACGGAAGTCCTTTCCGGTGGGGAGTGACGTTCTCGAAGGTAGAAAGCCAAGGCGCGCAACACATTGCTGTCGGCCACCCGGAAAAATGCGGAAAACCGCAGTACGCCGTGCCCCTCGGACTGGCTAGCCTGGCGAACGTGATCAGATCGCGAGTGCCGCGCCGGGCGGCGGGCGTCGGCCTAGGCGCGTTGACGGCGCTCATCGAGGTGCCGTACGTGGTCCTCGCCGCGCCGTTCCTCGTCGTGCCCGCGGTGCGGCCGCGGGTTTTCCGCGGCGCGCGCAGGCTTGCCGAAGTCGAGCGCGCGAGGCTGCAGCGGTTCTTCGACACCAGGAACGGCGACGATTACGACGGCCGTCGCGCCCTCCAGTACCTCGTTCCGCGTGGCTTGACCGGCCTGCTCGCGTTGGGCGTGTGGGTGTGCATCGGCGCGGGTGTCGTGGCCGCGGCCCTCTACTTCGAGCAGTTGATCACCGGACGCGCGCCTGGCGGGCAAGGCACCGGAACTCTGTCGGACTGGCTGCTGATCGTAGTTCTCGCCGCGATCGCGGTATTCCTTTGTGTACAGGGACTGATCGGCGTAGCCGCGCTCGATCGGCGACTGGCGCGGCGGTTCTTCGGGCCGAGCAGTCAGGAACTGTTACGCCGCAGGGTGTCCGAGCTGGCGACGACGCGGAGCGAAGTGGTCGAAGCGGTCAACGGGGAACGCCGCCGGATCGAGCGGGACCTGCATGACGGCGTGCAGCAACGGCTGGTCGCGCTGGGGGTTCTGCTCGGTCGGGCGCGCCGGGCGCAAGACGCGGACAAGGCGGCGGAGCTGGTCCGGCAGGCGCACGAGGAGTCGCAGGAAGCGTTGCGCGAGCTGCGAGAGGTGAGCTGGCGCGTGTACCCGATCGCGCTCGACGAAAGTGGTCTTGAAGCAGCGCTGGAGTCGCTGGCTGAACGGGCGACGATCCCGGTCGATCTCCGTTACGCGCTTGATGAGCCGTCACCTGAGCTGGCGACTGTGGTCTATTTCGTGGCCTCGGAATCCGTCACCAACGCTGTCAAACACGCCAACGCCAGTAAGGTCATTATTGACGTCCGCCGTGGAGAAATCGAGATCACCGACGACGGTTGCGGCGGTGCGAAAGTCGGCACGAGCGGTGGGTTATCCGGGTTGGCTAGGCGGGTAGCGGCGATGGATGGCGAATTCTCCGTACAGAGCCCCGAAAACGGGCCGACCGTAGTGCGGGTGACGCTGCCGTGCGAGTGATCCTGGCCGAGGACGCGACTTTGCTCAGAGAAGGCCTCGTCCGGCTGCTGGCCGAGGAAGGCCATGAGGTAGTCGCCGCGGTCGGCGACGGCGAAAAGCTTCTCGAAGCGACCGCCGAACACCTGCCGGACGTGGTCGTCACCGACGTCCGCATGCCGCCGACCCACACCGACGAAGGCCTGCGTGCGGCGCTCGAAATCCGCGAGCGCTGGCCGGGCACCGGGGTGCTCGTGCTGTCCCAGTACGTCGAGAAACGCTACGCCGCCAAGCTGATCGGCGGTGACGGTGGCCGCGTCGGCTACCTGCTCAAGGACCGCGTGGCTCAGGTCGGCGACTTCCTCGACGCGCTGGACCGGGTCGGTGCCGGTGGCGCGGCCTTCGACCCGGAGGTGGTGCGCCGGCTGGTCGCCCGCACCTCGCACGAGGACGCGCTCGCCCGGCTGACCCCGCGCGAGCGCGACGTGCTGGAGAAAATGGCGCAGGGCCACACGAACGCGAACATCGCGACGCTGCTGTTCGTCTCGCAGAGCGCCGTCGAAAAGCACGCGAACGCGATCTTCGACAAGCTCGACCTGCCGCAAGCGAAGGGGTACAGCCGACGCGTGCTGGCCGTTCTCCGTTACCTCGGCTCGTGAATCACAGCGGCCGTCGCAGGTCCTCCGCGTCGACAATGTGGTACGCGTAGCCCTGTTCGGCCAGGAACCGCTGCCGGTGCGCGGCGTACTCCGTGTCCACTGTGTCCCGCGAGACGATCGAGTAGAAGTGCGCCTGCCGTCCGTCGCCCTTGGGACGCAACAGCCTGCCGAGCCGTTGTGCTTCCTCCTGCCGCGAGCCGAACGTGCCCGACACCTGGATCGCCACCGACGCTTCCGGCAGGTCGATCGAGAAGTTCGCCACCTTGGACACGACCAGCGTGCGCAGTTCGCCGCGGCGGAACTTGTCGAACAGCTCCTCGCGCTCCTTGTTCTTCGTCGCGCCCTGGATCACCGGGGCCTCCAGCTCCGCGCCCAGCATCTCCAGCTGGTCGAGGTACGCGCCGATCACCAGCGTCGGCTCGCCGGCATGCTTGTCCACAATGGACCGGATCACCGGTATCTTCGTCATCGCGGTGGCGGCCAGCTTGTACCGCTCGTCGGAGTCCGCGGTGGCGTACTGCAGGCGTTCGGACTCGGTCAGCGTGACCCGCACCTCGGTGCACTCCGCGGGCGCGATCCAGCCCTGCGCCTCGATGTCGCGCCACGGCACGTCGTAGCGCTTCGGGCCGATCAGCGAGAACACGTCGCCCTCGCGGCCGTCCTCGCGCACCAGCGTGGCGGTGAGCCCGAGCCGCCGCCGCGACTGCAGGTCCGCCGTCATCCGGAACACCGGCGCGGGCAGCAGGTGCACCTCGTCGTAGACGACCAGGCCCCAGTCGCGCGAATCGAACAGGTCGAGATGCTTGTACTCGCCCTTCGTCTTGCGCGTGACCACCTGATACGTCGCGATGGTGACCGGCCGGATCTCCTTCTTCTCCCCGGAGTACTCGCCGATCTCGTCCTCGGTGAGCGACGTGCGCGCGACCAGTTCGCGCTTCCACTGCCGCCCGGCGACGGTGTTGGTGACGAGGATCAGCGTGGTCGCCTTGGCGTGCGCCATCGCGGCCGCGCCGACCAGCGTCTTGCCCGCGCCGCACGGCAGCACGACGACGCCGGAACCGCCCGCCCAGAACGCTTCCGCCGCCTGCCGCTGGTAGTCGCGCAGGTGCCAGTCGCCCTCGTCGAGGTCGATCGGATGCGCTTCGCCGTCCACGTACCCCGCGAGGTCCTCGGCGGGCCAGCCGACCTTCAGCAGCGCCTGCTTGAGCCGCCCGCGCTCGGACGGATGCACGATGACCGTGTCGTCGTCGATCCGCGAGCCCAGCATCGGGCTGATCTTCTTGTTGCGCGAGACCTCTTCCAGCACCGCGCGGTCGGTCGTGGTCATCACCAGGCCGTGCGCCGGGTGGTTGGCGATCTGCAGCCGGCCGAACCGGCCCATCACGTCCACGACGTCGATCAAGAGCGGCTGCGGCACCGGGAAGCGCGAGTACGTGGTGAGCGCGTCCACCACCTGTTCCGCGTCGTGGCCCGCCGCGCGCGCGTTCCACAACGCGAGCGGCGTGATCCGGTAGGTGTGCACGTGCTCGGGCGCTCGTTCCAGTTCGGCGAACGGCGCGATGGCGATCCGCGCGTCGTTGGCGCGCGGATTGTCGACCTCGAGCAGCACGGTTTTGTCGGACTGGACGATCAGGGGGCCATCAGTCACCTCTCCTTTATACGTTCCCTGCCGGACCGCGGCCCGGGGATGCCAAGATGACGGGACGAAGCCGCGGGAGGGGACCCAGTGACCACACCACCGTTCGGCGTGCCGCCGGCCGCGAACCCGTACCAGCCGCTCCCGCAGCAGCCGGTGCCGGGCGGCCCGAAACGGGTGTCGGGCAAGCAGAAGGCGCTCTTCGCCGCCCTCGTCGTCGTGGCGCTCGGGCTCGGCACGCTCGGCGCGTTCGGGTTCGCCGCGGTCGTGCGCGCGTCCGGGCCGCCGGTCGCGGGCAGTTGCCTCTACCTGTCCTCGCTGGGCTCGGAGACGCAGACCTACACCGGAGCCGACTGCTCCGAACGGGCCGCCACCTACCGCGTCGACACCGTCGTCAAGGGCCGGGGCTCCTGCCGCGGCGAGGACTACGTGCAGTTCGAGCTGTACTTGTCCACCCGCAGCACCACCCGGCCGACCCAGACGCTGTGCCTCGCGCTGAACGTCGCGTCCGGCGAATGCGTGCGCGACGTTTCGGACGAGTCGAAGGTCGGCAAGGTCGCCTGCGACGATCCCAAGGCGGAGGCCCGCGCAGTCGTGCACGACGGCGAGCGGTCGGCGTCCAGCTGCGACGACAAGGACCTGTCGCTGGTCTACGCGGGGCCGCCGGTGCGCACGATCTGCCTGGAGCCGACCGGGGCAAGCATCTGAGGTCTACAACGCGTTAGGCAGCATCGCCGCCACGTCCAGGCGGTTGGCGAGCTGCCCGGAGCTGTGCATGAGATCGGCCACGCGCTGCAGCCGGGTCGCGGACAGTGTCGTCGGGTAGCTGCCGAGCGAGATCAGCGCGGCGGTGGTCTGGTCGATGTCGGAGAAGGTCGGCAGCGCGTCGCGCACCTTCGCCGAATCGGACGCGGCCAGCTGGGCCTGGGTGAGGACGTTCCGGAAGGCCGTCAGCGTGCGCGGGTTCGCCGCGGCGAACTGACCGGTCGCGGCGTAGCCCGAGGCGGGGAAATCGAGGGTCGCGCCGGTCGAACCGTCGGCGAGGATCTGCGCCCCCAGCTCCTTCTCCGCGCGGGTGATGTACGGCTCGACCATCAGCGCCGCGTCCGCGTCGCCGGCTTGCAGCGCGGCGGGCATCTGCCCGAACGGCCGGGACACGAACTGGATCTTCGCCTTGTCGACGCCCGCGGTGCCGAGGACCGACCGCGCGGTGAGCGTGCCGACGTCGTCGGGGGAGTCCACCGCGATTTTCGGCGATTTCTTCGCGGTCGGTTCGGTGTATTCGGAGCCGGGCAGCGTGACGAGCGCGATCGTGGTGCGGCCGAACGTGTACGCCTCGCCTTGCAATTGCAGTGCGGTGCCGGAGCCCGCGGCGCGGAACAGGGACACGTCGCTGCCGAACGTCACATCGATTTGCCCGGCTTTCAGTTTTTCCACGCCGTCGCCCGAGCCGAGTTCCACCAGTTGGACGTTCAGCCCGGCCTGGCGGAACTTTCCGGCCGCGACGGCGATCCGCAGCGGGGCGGTGTCGATCGGGCTCGCGACGCCGACCCGCAGCGTCGCGCGTTCCGGTGGTTGCGCTTGTCCAGCGTCACTGGATCCGAACATGGAGCAGCCGCTGAGTGCGAACAACGTCGCCACCAGCGCAAACCTCAGACCGGTCGCTTTCACTCGCCATCCCCTGCCGGGAGAATCTCTGCCTCGTGCTGGATCGTATGGGCCGCTGCCCATACGATCGCCCGCAGGGCTGTGCCCCCGCCAGGGTGGCTTCCCGATCTTTGTGCCCGGAAGCTACCAAGCGGTAGTTTCTGGCCGGAGCCCGATGACGTCCGTGGGCAGAGGTCCCCGCGGTGGAAAAGGAAGCACAGGTGACCCGTCGCGACGACCGTCCCCGTTCGGGTGACGCGACGGATCCGGCTGCCTCGCGCCCGGTCGGCGGCAGGTGGCGGCTGCGGAACTGGCGGCTGCGCACCAAGCTCTTCGTCGTCCTGCTGATCCCCGCGCTGGCCGTGGTCGTGCTGGTCGGCCTGCGGGTCAACAGCGACCTGCGCGACGCCCGCCAGCTCGCCGAGTTCGCCGCGCGCTGCCGGGTCGACACGACGGTCGCCGAGGTGGTGCACCAGCTGCAGCGGGAACGCGACGTCACGGTGCGGTTCGTCGCGGGCGACCGGAAGGGGGCCACCGACGTCCTCGTCGGCCAGCGCACCCGGGTCGACCTGGCGATCGGCGCGTTCGAGCGGTCGCTCGCCGACAGCAAGGCGCGGCTCGACGAGTCCGCGGCGGGCGATCTGCAGCAGAGCGACGACCGGCTGCGCGTGCTTGGCGGCCTTCGGTATTCGGCCGAACACTCGGCGTATCCGGCCGACGCGGTGCTCCGCTCCTACAGCGAGCTGATCTCCGGTCTGCTCGACATCAGCGACACCGCGGCGGCGGACGTCACCGAACCCGACCTGGCGCGGCTGCGGCTGGCCGGAAATGCGCTCTCGCGGATCAAGGACCAGATGTCAGTCAAGCGCGCGGTCATGTCCGCGGCGATCGCGCAGGGCACGCTCAACCGCGACCGGACGCGCGCGCTGCTCGGCGCGGAAGCCGAACTCGCGGCCGCGCGCAGCGACTACCGCACCTTCGCCACTCCGGACGAGCAGCGGATGTACTCGGACACGGTGATCGGCATCGTCGTCGACATCGGCAACGACATGGTCGAGTCGGCGCTCACGCGTACGGAGAACAACCAGTCGCTCTCCGGGCTGGACGCGGACCAGTGGGACACCGCGGCGACGTACACGGTCAATCTCGCCCACCAGGTGCAGCAGGCGCTGCTCGTCCAGCTTCAGGACAAGACGGACGCCCGCGCCGCCAGCGCCCGCGCGTCGACGATCTGGGACGGCGGAATCGTCATCGGTGTCCTGTTGGTCGCCGGTGTGCTGTCGGTCGTGATTGCCCGCTCGCTGCTGCGGCCGCTGCGGATCCTGCGCCGCACCGCGCTGGAGGTCGCCGACCATCGGCTGCCCGAAGCCGTCCAGCGGTTGCTCACCGAGCCCGATCCCGCGCCGGAAAACCTGCGGCACCGGGCGGCGGTCGCGCCGGTGCCGATCTTCACCCGCGAGGAAGTCGGGCAGGTCGCGCGCGCGTTCGACGCGGTGCACGGCGAGGCGGTCCGGCTCGCCGCCGAACAGGCGATGCTGCGCGAGAACGTGAACGCGATGTTCGTCAACCTGTCGCAGCGCAGCCAGGATCTGGTGGAGCGGCAGCTGTCCGTGCTCGACCGGATGGAAGCCGGCGAACAGGACCCGGACACCCTCGGCGGGCTGTTCGAGCTGGACCACCTCGCCACCCGGATGCGGCGCAACAGCGAGAACCTGCTCGTGCTGTCCGGTACCGACCTGGTGCGCGAGGACAGCGGACCGGTGGTGGCCGACGAGATCATCGGGGCCGCACTGTCCGAAGTGGAGGATTACCAGCGGATCGAGGTCGGCCCGGCCCCCGCGCTCGCGGTGCGCGGCGACGCGGTCAACGACCTGGTGCACGTGGTGTCCGAGCTGCTGGAGAACGCCACTCGGTACTCGGGTCCGCAGTCGGCGGTCACCGTGGAGAGCGCGCGGACGCCGGACGGGGCGTGGCGGATCGAGATCACTGACCGCGGTGCCGGCATGCCGCAGGCGGAGATCGACCGCACCAACGCGCGGCTGGCGCATCCGCCGGAGGTCGACGTCGAGGTGTCGCGCCGGATGGGCTTGTTCGTGGTCGCGACGCTGGCCGAACGACACGCGATCGCGGTGGCGCTGCGCCCGGCCGAGGACCGCGGTCTGACCGCGACGGTCGTCGTTCCGGCAGCGTTGATCACCGAAGCCCCGCCGCTGCCGCAGCCGCCCGCGCCGATCGAACCGGAACCCGCGCCGGAGCCGGAGCTGCTGGCTCCGCTCGCGCCGTTGACGCCGGTCGAAGAGCCGGAGGAGCCCGCCGAGCTGGTCGCGCCGACCCTCGACGACGCCGGTCCGCTGCGCCGCGCGCCGGTGGTCGAGGAGGCCCCGTCGTGGCCCATCGAGCCAGCCCGGTCGCATCTGGAAATTGACGCGCCGACGGACCGGATGCCTGCCTATCGCGACGTGCTGTCGCGCTGGTTCGATCTCTCGGCACCGGCGGAGGAACCGGCGGTGCCCGAGCCGCGCGTCGTCGCGCCGATGCCGGAAGTGCCCGCGTTCGAACCGGAGCTGGAACCGAAGCACGCGTACGAAGCGCCGCCCGAGCCGGAGTTCCCGACCGACGACCCGGACGAGGCGGCCCCGGAATGGCCGACGCCGGAGCATCTGGAACAAGAGGACGGGGCCGAGGACACCTGGCCGTTCCTGCGGGTCGCCGACGTGGCGGGCGGCCCCGCAGCGACGGAAGAGGAGCGGCCGATACTCTCGCTTTCCCCCGACGCGGTGCGCGCGCGGATGAGGAGCCTGCAAGGCGGCTTCCGGCGCGGCAGGCACGCCAGGGGGGACGAGACCACCCCGCCACTGGATCGAAACGGATGAGGCATGAGTTCGAACACCGCCCTGCTGGAAGTGATCGCGCTGGGCTCCCACGACGCGGAGCGGGCGCAGGAGGGCGGAGCGGACCGGCTCGAACTTGTCGCCGACATGGCCAGCGACGGACTCACCCCGAGCGAGGCGACGGTCCGCGAGGTGCTCGCGGCCACTGACCTGCCGGTGCGCGTGATGCTGCGCGCGGAGAACACTTTCGACGCCCGCGCGATCGACGAGGTGTGCGCTTCGGCGGCCCGGCTGGTGGCTGCGGGCGCGCAGGAGTTCGTGTTCGGCTTCCTGACCGAGGACGGCGAGGTCGACGCCGACGCGTGCCGCTCGCTGCTGAAGGAGATCGACGGACGGCCCTGGACGTTCCACCGGGCCATCGACCGTTCGCGGAACCCGATCGCCGCGTACGACGTGCTGGCCGAGCTTGGCTGCGACACCGTGCTGGCGGCGGGGCACGCGAACGGGGTCGCTTCTGGACTGTCGGTGCTGCAGCAGCTCGCGCGTCGGACGGACGGCCCGGCGCTGCTGGTCGGCGGTGGGCTGCGGGCGCAGCAGGTGCATTTGCTGCGGGCTGGCGGCGTGCGCGGGTTCCATGTGGGCGGTGCGGTGCGTCCGTCCGGTTGGGACGCTCCGGTGGACGCGGCGGCGGTGCGTGAGTGGGCCGAGCTGGTCAAGGGCTGACGCTCGTCCGCAGGCTCGAAGGTCCGTGAAGGGCTCCTTGAGGGAATCTGATTCCCTCAAGGAGTCTTTCACGGACCTCTGCGGGAGTGGCGCAGTCACCCTGCCCGTCGAGGCCTAGCCGCCAATGCCGGGTACTTGAGCCGGGCGGCCTCAGCTTGCCGACCGTCCACAAAGGACACCAACGTCAGCGAAATGCCCGATTGGTGCCAGAATGCCTGTTTATTCAAGTCTGTGAGGGGCACCCTGAAGGAATCAGATTCCCTCAAGGTGCCCCTCACAGACGACACACCCAGCTCCCAGCCCGCGCCGCCTTGAGACCCTGGCATTGGGCTCGAACGTCCGTGAAGGGTTCCTTCACGGAATCAGATTCCCCCATGGAGTCCTTCACGGACCTCCGGAAACGGCCGGGCAAGGGAACCTCGCCGGGAATTCCAATTCCGGTAAGGTTCCCTTCTTCGCTTGACACCCACAGTGCGCGGCTGAGCGCAACCGGTCCGGAATGTCCCCGGCTTCCGCCTTCCGACGTCCGGTGGTTTCCGGATTTAGCGGGGCATCGCGGCGGGAATCAGTCATCAATGGCGCAAGGGGAAAACAAACCGGCCGCGATAGGTCAGCCAAAAGTAGGTTTCTTTGTTTCGAGGGGTTTTTTAGGGTCAGAGATACGGGTCGGTACCGCGATTTAGCCGGCCCGGTCCCCGCCTCTCGAGAGGAATTCTCATGCGCTTGCGCAAGCTTGTCGCCGCCGCGGTCCCGTTGCCGGCGCTGCTGTGCCTGTCCGTGGCCGGCGTCGCGAACGCCGATCCGCTGGTCGCCCTTTCCGGCAACGCCGCACCGCTCGCCGCCAGCGCGCGGTCCGGCGATGTGGCCGCTGAGCAGCAGATTCCCGCCGCTCTGTCCCTCAAACTGCACAACCAGCAGGCGCTGGCCCGCTTCCTTTCCGACGTGCAGGACCCGGCCTCGCCGCAGTACCACCACTTCCTCTCGCCGGAGCAGTTCACCGCCGCGTTCGGTCCGACGCGGGCCGAGGCCGACCAGGCGGTGAATTTCCTCAAGCGCAGCGGCGCGCAGGGTATTGAGGTTTCCGGAAACCGTCAGGCGATCACCTTCTCGGCGACTGCCGGACAGCTGGAATCCGCCTTCCATACTCGCCTCGGCAATTACACCGACACCGTCACCGGCCGGAAGTTCTACGCGAACGACGCCGCGCCGGAATTGCCCGCTTCGGTGTCCGCGGTGGTCGATTCGGTGGTCGGTCTCGACAACCACGCGGTGAAGCAGCACGCCAAGCCGGCGAAGGCACCGCGCACGGTCAAGCCGGTGACGCCGACCATCCTCAAGACCGCCTACGGCACCAGCGGAATGTCCGCGACCGGGGCGGGGGTGAATGTCGGTTTCGTGGAGTTCGACGGGTACAAGAAGTCGGACATCACCGCGTACGACACGAAGTACGGCCTCAAGGGCGGCACGGTCAGCACGGTTTCGGTGAACGGAGCCAACTACGACTCCAGCCCTGGCGACGGCGAGACCGAGGTCGACCTGGACATCGAGGTCGTGCACGCGCTGGCCGCGCCGGCGAACGACTACGTGTACGAGGCCCCGAACTCCAACGCGGGCGAGCTGGCGATGTACCAGAAGATCGCGTCGGACAAGAAGGTCAGCGTCGTCTCGATCTCGTGGGGCTCGTGCGAGGCGGCGGAAGGTTCGGCCGCGGCCAACAGCGTCGACAAGGCGCTCGCGACCGGTACTGCCGAGGGCATCAGCTACTTCGCTGCCGCGGGCGACGACGGCACCACCGACTGCGCCCGCCAGACCGGCAGCAAGGCGCAGGCCGTGGACTTCCCGGCGTCGAGCCCGAACGTCTCCGGCGTCGGCGGCACGCAGCTGACGGTCAACTCCTCGAACGGCTACAGCAGCGAGACGACGTGGAATGACGGCGCCTCGGGCGGTGCTGGCGGCGGTGGCATCTCGACCATCTTCGCCGCGCCGTCGTGGCAGTCGAAGCAGAGCACGACCAAGCGCAAGGTCCCGGACGTCGCCGCGGACGCCGCGCAGGGTTCGGCGTACACGATCATCTCCGGCGGACAGACCGGGAACGTGTGGGGCACCTCGGGCGCGGCTCCGCTGTGGGCGGGCTTCGCCGCGCTGCAGAACCAGGTCCACAAGGGCGGCCTCGGCAACCTGAACCCGAAGTTCTACGGCATCGGCAACGGTTCCTCCTACGGTTCCGGCTTCCACGACGTCACGACCGGCAACAACACCTTCAACGGCACCACCGGCTTCTCCGCCGGCCAGGGCTACGACCAGACGACCGGCTGGGGTTCGTTCAAGGGCTCCGGACTGTCCACACTGATCGGCTGAGTGCGGCTCTCGTGCGTGCCTGTGCCGGTGCTGACCGGCGCAGGCACGCACGAGTATTTGGCGGATTGACCAAGATCCGGGACGCTGTTTTGATGGCCGGGTGCAGCCTCTCCTGACGTCTAAGCAGCAGGCCCTCGTCGACCGCGCCGCCAAGCTCGCGGACATGTTCGCCGAGCGCGCGGCCGAGCACGACCGGGACAACACCTTCCCGCACCAGAACTACGACGACCTGCGGGAAGCGGGTTTCCTCCGGCTGTCGGTGCCGGAAGAACTGGGCGGAGCCGGCGCCGGGCTGCCGGAAATCCTTCCGGTGCTGGAACGGCTGGCGATGGGTGACGGCGCGACCGCGCTGGCGTTCACGATGCACCTGTCGCCGCTGGGACAGTGGGCGAGCGTGTGGCGGCGCACGAAGGCGCCCCGGCTGGCGGAACTGCTGCGCAAAGCGGTCGACGGCGAACTGGTCTGGGCGTCGATCACCAGCGAAACGGGCCTGCGCAACGACATGACGGACGCGAAGACCCGCGCTGTCCGCGTCGAAGGCGGCTTCGAACTGACCGGCCGCAAGAGCTTCGCGACGAACTCGGCGGTCGCCACGCACTGCTCGACCACCGCCCGCTACGAGGACGCCGACGGCGGCCCGCGGCTGCTGCTGTGCCAGATCGCGCTGGACCAGCCGGGCGTCTCGATTCACCAGACGTGGAACACCATGGGCATGCGCGGCACCCAGAGCAACGACGTCGAACTGGACAAGGTGTTCGTCGAGGACGCGGCGGTAGTGCACTCGCTGCCGGTGAAACACCTCGACTCGCGGGTGCTGGAAACCGTGTGGGCCTGGGCGATGCCCGCGTTCTCGGCGGTCTACACGGGAGTCGCGGCCGGCGCGCTCGACTGGACCGTGCAGACGCTGATCCAGCGCGGCAAGGCGGAAGACCCGGTGCTGCAGGACGTGATCGGCGAATGCCAGATCCTGCTGGAAAGCTCCCGCGCGCTGATCTACCGCCAGGCCGAGGAGGTCACGAGCCGACGCCTGTTCACCGGGGACATCCAGGACGGCGTGGCCCGCAGCGCGGTGGTGAAGTACACAGCGGCCAACAACGCGGTCCAGGTGATGCAGCGGCTGGTCGACGCGCTGGGCGGCATGTCGTACACGAAGGCGCTGCCGTTCGAGCGCATGTGGAGGGACGTCCAGGCGAGTACCTTTATGCCGATGGGCAACCTGGCGACCCGGAAGCTGGTCGGGGCCAACGTGCTCGGCGTGCGGACGCTGCCGGAGATCGGCCCGGACGAGACCGGACCGAACTCCCGCGCTAAGGGCTGAATGGGTGAACCCGGCCGGAACCGGGTGAGTTTTCGCTGTTCACGGGCTATCTTGACCGCTTCGGTCTTGGTGTCCGGGGGAGGGACAGCGAGTGGCGAAACAGAAATACCGAACGCTTGATGACGGGACAGTAATCCCGATCAACGAGGGCGGCGGGGCTAAGGTATTCGTGGCCGGGGTGGCCATAGTCGCCGCTGTCGGAGGTGGGACGGCAGCCGGAGTCGGCGGTGCGGCGAGCGTCGGATCCGGAGCCGCGGAGGCATTACCTGGCAACCTCGCTGGCGACGTAGCGGATTCTCTGCCCGGCCGGAGCCTCAAGACGCGCAAAGCGGAGGCCAAGAAGTCTGCGCAGCGAGGCCGCAAGGACGAGACCTTCAGCCGGTTCAAGCTCAAGCAGCTCAAGCAGGCGGCGAAACACGAGATCGACTGCCTGCTGAACTCCACTGACCGCGTCCGCGAGTACCTCGCGCAGCACCGTTGCACCTCATTGGATCGGAACCTCTTCGCCGTCGGCGACGGGCACGGTAATGCCGCGGTGATTTCCGTTGCCCGAGTTGGGTTTCCCAAGAAGAGCGACGCCGAAGGGTGCGAGAAGGTCGAGGAGGTGCAGGGCAGCGGGGACATCAAACCCCTCGCCGCCACCCTGCTCCGCCTCGCCGACGTGACATTCTCCGGCCACCACTTCCAGTCCAAAGTAGACGGCAAGACGATGGTGGTCGCGGAGACGGAAACCGTTGCCGGACACCTAGACTCCGACACCCTCGACGCCCTCGCCGACGTCTCGGTGCTGTTTCCGAAGCTGTGACTACTTCTTCTCTGAAACGACAGCCTCCGAAGCCTCGGAAGCAGCAGCCTCCGCCGCCTCCTGCTCCGCCAGATCCGCCGCCGCTTGTACTGCCGGACCGTGCAGCAGCCGGGCCACTTCACCGCGCAGCGAAACGAATTCCGCCGATTCGCGCGTCGTGATCTGGTCCCGTTGCGCGGGCAGGTCCACCTTCAGATCCGCGACGATCCGGGCCGGCGACTTCGACAGCACCAGCACCCGGTCGCCGAGGTACACGCTCTCGTCGATGTCGTGCGTCACCAGCAAAACCGTCGTGCCCTGTTCGACCTGGACGCGGCGCAGCAGGTCCTCCAGCTCGAACCGCGTCTGCGCATCCACCGACGCGAACGGCTCGTCCATCAGCAGCAGCGCCGGACGGCTCGCCAGCGCGCGGGCGATCGACACCCGCTGCTGCATGCCGCCGGACAGCTGCCATGGGTACTTGTTCTCGGCGGCCGAAAGCCCGACCGCGGCGAGCGCCTCGGCGGCCCGGGCGCGCCGGGTCGCCTTGTCGAGTTTGCTCCAGCGCAGCGGGAATTCCACGTTCTTCGCGACCGACAGCCACGGGAACAGGGAACGGCTGTAGTCCTGGAACACCACGGCGAGATCGTCCGGCACCGAAGTGACGCGGTCGCCGTGCAGGCTCACCGTGCCCGCGGTCGGCGGGATCAGGCCGGCGATCGCGCGCAGCAAAGTGGACTTGCCGCAGCCGGACGGGCCGACGATGCACGCCAGCTGCCCGGCCTCGACCGTGAACGACAGTTCGTTGACCGCCACGTGCGCGGACTCGCCGCTGCCGTAGCGGTGGCTGAGGCCGGAGACCTCGAGCATGGTCGACATAACGGGAAAACCTTCCTAGTTGCGGCCGGGCTGCCAGCCGAGCACCCGGCGTTCGATGCCGAGCAGCGCGGCGTTGAACCCGTACCCGAGGATGCCCAGCAGCACGATCCACGCCCACATCTGGTCGAAGTCGTACGAGCGCTGCGCGGCGAGCAGCGCGTAGCCGATGCCGTTGAGCGCGCCCACCAGCTCGGAGATCGCCATCAGGATCAGCGAGATCGACAGCGACACCCGGAGCCCGGCGAAGATCTTCGGCAGCGCCGAGGGCAGCACGACCAGCCCGATCCAGTACCGCTTCGGCGTGCGGAACGCGCGCGCCGTCTCGACCTTGACCTTGTCGACCGAGCGGACGCCGTCCACGGTGTTCATCAGCACCGGCCACAGCGAACTGAAGATGATCGTCGCGGTCTGCATGCCCGGCCCGATGCCGAACAGGATGATGAACACCGGCACCAGCGCGGGCGGCGGGATCGCGCGGAAGAACGCGAACAGCGGTCCCACGTAGTCCATCCCGGTGCGCGAGCGGCCGAGCACGGTGCCGAGCGCGACGCCGATCACCACCGCCAGCAGCCAGCCGCCGAGCAGCCTGCCGAGGCTCGGCAGGATGTGGTCGAACACCGGGTCGCCGAGGAACAGCTGCGAGGCCGGGCCGGAGAACCACAGCTTCGCGGCCGCGGCGGCGATCTTCGACGGCGGCGGGAAGAACACGCTTTCGCTCAGCTGAGTCGCGATCTCCCACAGCACCACCAGAATCGCGAACAGCAGCCACTTGCGGGCGAATCCGCTGAGACCGCGGCTCACCCGGCGCGTGACGGTGGAGGGCTTTTCGACCACACTCACGCGGCGGCTCCTTCGACAGCGCTGCTCCAGCGGAACAGCCGGTTGCCCAGTCGTTCCAGTCCCTCGTTCACGAGGTAGCCGAGGATCCCGGCGACGACCGTTCCGGCGAGCACCAGGTCCATCCGGCCCGGCCCGGAACTGGCTTCGAGCACGAACTGCCCGATGCCGAGTTTCGCGCCGGCCAGGAATTCCGTGCTGATCACCAGGATCAGCGAAATCGCCGCGGACAGCCGGATCCCGGTGAACACGAACGGCGCGGCGTGCGGCAGCGCGACCGAGGTCAGCACTCGCGCGCGCGGAGTTCCGTAGGTGCGCGCGGTTTCCAGCAGCAGCGGGTCGATCTCAGCCAGCGCGTAGATGGTGTTGAAGAGAATCGGCCACACCGCCGCGTACACGGCCAGCGTGATCTTCGCTTCCGGACCGCCGCCGACGACGATCAGCACCAGCGGAATCAGGGCCACCGAAGGGATCGGCCGCAGGAATTCGACGATCGCCTTGGTCGCGTCGCGCAGCCAGCGGACGCTGCCGAGCAGCAGGCCGGCGGGCACCGCGATGGCGATCGAGATGAGCAGCGCGATCATCCACGCGAGCACCGAGGCGACCACGTCGCGGACGAATTCGACGTCGCCGAACAGTTCGCCGATCCTGGCGAACACGACGGTCGGCGGGGGCAGGTCGTTCTGGTCGATCAGACCGGCCCGCACGACGGCCTCCCAGATCAGGAGGAAGCCGAGCAGGCCGGTCAGGTTCCGGACGAGGCGCACGTCAGGACGCGTTCGCCTGCGGGACGATCATCGACTGCACGTCGATCTTCGACTGGATGGAACCGAACTGCTGCAGCAGGTCGGGCACCCGCTGGATGCGCCGGGCGTCCAAAGTGGACTGGAAGGTCAGCAGGTTCGTGATCTTCGCGGTCGCCTCGTCCACCTTCGAGAACTGGATCATCAGCGGCTCGATCTTGGAACGGTCGGCCGCGTCCTTGGTGGCGCGCAGCATCGCGCGCTGGAACGCGGCGACGGTCTTCGGGTTGGCGTCGGTGAACTTGCCGAGCGAGCCGTAGCCCGCGGTCGGGAAGTCCTTGGTGCCGCCGGAAGCGGTGTCGACGACCTCGACCGTCCCGTTGACCTTCGCCGACTGCGTGATGAACGGCTCGGTGAGGAAGCCCGCGTCGATGTCACCGCGCTTGACCGCGGGGCCGATGTCCGGGAACCGCAGCGAAACCCACTTCACGTCGTTGAAGTTCACGCCGTTGTCGCGCATGACCGACTTGGTCAGGGTGTCGCAAATCGTGTTGGTGGCGGTGATCCCGATCTTCTTGCCCGCCAGGTCGCGTACGGTCTTGATGCTGCTGGTCGGCATCGCCACGACCTCGGTGCTCTTCGGACCCGCCGAAGAGGCGTCCGCGACCAGCTTGATGTCCGCGGCGCCCTTGCTCTTGGCGATGAAGAACGGCGTGTAGCTCGCGTAGGCGATGTCGACCTCGCCCGCCTGCAGCTTCTGCAGCGACGCGTCACCGCTGGCCGCGTCGACGGCTTCGACCTCGAGCCCCTCGTTCTTGAAGTAGCCGTTTTGGACGGCGAGGTGGAAGGGCACCACGTCGATCGTCGGCATGATCGAGACCTTGATCTTGGCCTTCTCGACCCCCGAGCCGCCCTTCGAGCCGCCCGAATCCTCCGATCCGCCCAGCAGGCCGCAGCTGCTGGCCGTCAGCGCGACACCGCCCGCCATCGCGAACGACAGGAACCCCCGCCTGCCGTAATTGCGCCGGCTCACCGCTTCATCAAACAAGGTCGCTCCTAGCAAATGGGCCCGCGTCTGGCATGGACGCGGGGGGAAGGTGGCTCATTGTCCGGAGTCACGCGGCTACTGTAGAGAACCAGCACGATCACTCACAATGGGTGTTCATATACGATTCAGAAGTGGTACTGGTCACTCGATCAGGTGATCGAATCCGCTGGTATGCCCGGGTATGTGAACGACCCGTGGGTGCCCGATGGGCCTTGATCCGCTGCCTGGGTGCTCTCCGGGCAACTTCTGGAGGGTTACAAATCATCCAGGCTTTCGCTACCCTCTGCTCCTGCAGTGTGAGGTGTGGACCACCGATGTAGTGAGAGCAGGACATGCGAAAAGGCTCTCCGCGCACGCCGGCGGCAAGCCGGTGAAGGGTGGCCTCGGCCGAACGGACCAAGAGATCGACCACGTGCGGGGACCGAACGTCATGCCAGACCTGAACCGATTCCGTGTCCGAGGCGACGGGCAACCGCACCGGGAAGTCGATCTTTTCACTCGAAAGGGTGTAACAGTCCGGGCCGCGGTCCAGACCACTCAGGTGGCGGATGACCAGCCGGGAGCGTGCGCGTAGTGGCCACGAGCACGGCAGGTCCGGAATCGACGGGCTCCTCGGGCCCAGACGGTGGTGCGGCGGTGCCGAACGAAGACACCTCGGGGGCGGGGGAGGCCTCCGGTCAGGACAACGCGGGGACCGCGCAGCAGCGGTCCTGGCTCGCGCTCGGCAACTGGCGGCTGCGGTCCAAGCTCGCGCTCATTCTCCTCATCCCCACGATCACCGCACTGGTGCTCGGTGTCCTGCGCGTGGTCGACGACGTGCGCTCGGCGGTCGACCTCAACCACACCGCCAACCAGGTCGCCTTCGCCGAGAAGGTCACCGCGGTGGTGCACGACCTGCAGCGCGAGCGCGCGCTGGCGGTGATCCGGATCGCCTCGGCCGACCCGCTGCGCCAGACCGGCCTCGACGCGCAGATGGCGAAGGTCGACCGGGACGTGGACGACCTGCGCAACGCCGCGGTCAACCTCGAAAACGACAACCAGGCCACCAGCGACCGCTACGCGCGCGGCCTCCAGCGCCTCGACGCGCTGCGCCCGCTGCGCGCGGCGATGACCACGTCGGCTTACTCCGACCGCGCGGTGCTCGACACCTACTCTTCCGTGCTCGACTCGCTGATCCGGCTCGGCCGCGAGGTCGCCACCGCGACCACCGACCGCGACCTGCTCCGGCTCGGCACGAGCGCGCAGGCGATCAGCGAGGCGAAGGAGTACATCCTCCGCGGCGACTCCGCGCTGCAGATCGCCGCGTTCCGGGACAACTTCCCGGGCAACCTGATCGACGAGACCCGCGCGTCGGAGGCGAGCGGCGACGCGTCGATCACCGCGTTCCTCGCCAACGCGACCGGCGACCAGGTCCAGCTCTACAACGACACCTACTCCGGCCCCGAGGTCGACGAGCGTCGGCGTTTGCAGACACAAGCGTTCTCGTTCGCCCAGCAGGGCAAGCCGCTGGACCTCGACGGCACCCGGCTCGGTCAGGACTCCACCGTCGCCGCCGACAAGCTGCGCGCGGTCGAGGTCAACCTGCTGACCCAGCTGCGCGCGCAGGCCGACGAACTGGCCAGCAACGCGGTGCGGTCGGCGTGGGTCGGCGGGGTCATCGTCCTCGCCGCGCTGGTCGCCGCGCTGATGCTGATGCTCGTCATCGCCCGGCTCATGCTGCGCCCGCTGCGGGTGCTGCGGAAGACCGCGCTGGACGTCGCCTACACCCGGCTGCCGGAAACCGTGCAGGCCATCCTCGACGACCCGGACCCGGTCAACGCCTCGAAGAAGGCGGTCGACCCGGTGCCGGTCCTCACCCGCGACGAGATCGGCGAAGTGGCGCGCTCGTTCGACGTGGTGCACGAGCAGGCGGTCAAGATGGCCGCCGAACAGGCACTGCTGCGCGAGAACGTCAACGGCATCTTCGTGAACCTCTCCCGGCGGTCGCAGCGGCTGGTGGAACGCCAGCTCGGCGTGATCGACCGGCTCGAGGCCGACGAGCAGGACCCGGACCATCTCGCGAGCCTGTTCGAGCTCGACCACCTGGCCACCCGGTTGCGCCGGAACGGCGAATCACTGCTGGTGCTTTCGGGCGCGGGCCTGGCGAAGTCGGTGCCGAAGCCGGTGCCGGCCGCCGACGTGATCGGCGCGGCGGTGTCGGAGATCGAGCAGTACGCCCGGATCGAGATCGGCATCGTGCCCGAGGTCGCGGTGCAGGGCCTCGCGATCCACGACCTCGTGCACGTGCTCGCGGAACTGCTCGACAACGCGACGTACTTCTCCGAACCGGAAACCAAGATCACTGTCCGCGCGGTCATCACGCGCAAGAAGGCGCTGGCGATCCAGGTCACCGACCACGGCGTCGGGATGACCGAGGAGCGCCTCGCCGAGGTCAACGAGCGCCTCGCCGACCCGCCGGACCTGGACGTGTCGGTGACCCGGCGAATGGGTCTGTACGTGGTCGCGCGGCTGGCTCAGCGGCACGGCATCGAGGTGCGGCTGCGCGAGAACGAGGACATCGAAGGCGGCGTGATCGCCCGCGTGGTGGTCCCGGTCGAGCTGCTCACCCAGGTCCGGACCGTCGCGCCGACGATGCGGAACACCCCGCCGCCGCCGAACCGCAACGAGGTCTCGCACCCGAGCCTCCCGCCGCTGAACCGCGAACCCGAGCCGCCGAACCCGCTTCCGCTCGCCCCGCCGCCCGCGGCCGCCGAGCTGACCGAGGCGATGGGCTCGACCGGCGGCGGGTCGGAGAACGGCGGCCTGGTCCCGCTCGACCAGCCGATCAGCCTCGACGACCTGGTGGCGGGCAACCGGGCGGCCGGTCCGTTCCTCAGCCCGGCGACGCCCGCCGCGGAAGCCCCGGCGTGGCCGACCGCGGAGGACCTCGCCCCGCTCACCCGTGAGTCCTACGGCGAGGGCGCGAGCCTGGCGCAGACCGAATTCCCGCCGCTGGTGCTGCCGAAGCGGGAACCGAAGTACGTCGCGCCGGAGACGCCCGCCGAGCAGCCGCCCGCCGAGTCGGACGGCTCCGCCGCGCTCGAGGACGACGTGCCCACCCGGCGGCTGCCGATCTACCAGTCGGTGCTGTCGCGCTGGTTCAGCGAGGGCGAGGACAACGAGAACGGTGCCAGCGGTACTGGCGCCGCCGAATCTTCCGCGCCGGAGCCGGAAACCGCCGAGGCCCCGGCTCCGGCCGAACCGGAGGAGACCCGGGCCGAGCCAGAGCAGCCCGCGGCCGCGGTCGAGGCGACGCCGCTCTACCCCGGTTCCGACGAACCGGGCGACGACAGCTGGCACAGCGTCTCCGACGAGGGCTGGCAGGCGGCGCAGTCGCTGCTCGAATCCAAGAACGAGGAGGTCACGTCCGCCGGGTTGCCCAAGCGCGTGCCCAACGCGTACCTGGTCCCCGGCTCGATCGGCAACGCGCCGGAACCGGCGCAGGCGCAGAACTCGTTCACCGACGCGACCGCGGGAATGCCCGGATCGGGTGCGATGGCCCGCTCGGCGACGGCCGCCCGCAGCCGGATGGCAAGCTTCCAGCGTGGGTACAAGTCCGGCAGGCACGCGCTGAAGGAGCGGCCGCCGGAAGCCCGGCTAGACGACGACGGGGTTCGCGTCACCGGGGCCGGGTATGTGAGCGACAGCAGTGAGGAGCGAGAGTGACACGGGCGGGAGTGCAGCCGGGAGGCGGCTCGGTGCAGCCGAACGGCAGGCAGGCCGGCGGCAGCGCGGCGAGCAGCTTCGCATGGCTGATCACGGACTTCGTCCACCGGGTGCCCGGTGCGGCGCACGCGGTGGTCGTCTCGGCCGACGGTCTGCTGCTCGCGTCTTCGCGCGGGCTGCCGAAGGACCGGGCGGACCAGCTTGCGGCCGTCGCCTCGGGGCTGACCAGCCTCGCGCGCGGCGCGGCCAAGGTGTTCGAAGGCGGCCCGGTCGCACAGACCGTGGTCGAGATGGCGAATGGATTTCTCTTCCTGATGTCGGTGTCCGACGGATCGTGCCTCGCGGTGCTCGGCTCGCCGGAGAGCGACATCGGCTTGGTGGTGTACGAGATGACGCTGCTGGTCGAACGGGTCGGCCAGCAGCTGACACCGGAGATGCGGGCACAACTGCAGGGCGCTGCGGTCCGTCGCTAGGCGGACCTAGGACTACAGGAGTAAACCGTGGACGACGGGCGCTTGCGCGGCGACGGCCGGCTCGGTGACGAGCACACCGGAGGCTGGGGCGATCGGGACCAGAGCCGGGAGGACTGGAAGTCCTTCCGGGACCGGGTCGACCGCGAATGGCGTTCCAGGGACGTCCAAGCCGCGGATTCCGAGCCGGTGCGCGAACCGCCGAACTGGCTGACCGATTCCAACGCCGGGCAGCAGCCGGGCATCACCGCGGTGCCCGGGTACCGCGAGCGGCTGCTCGGCGGGCCCGGTTCGGAGCTGTTCGGCGGGGCGAGCGGACCGCTGTACGACTCGGCCGAGTTCGCCGCGTTCAGCGCCGAACGCGACGGGTCGCCGGGACCCTCGAGCTTCCCGTCGAACGGCCTGGCCGCCGCGCTGCCCGCGCAGGCGGCGGGAGAGTACGTGGACGAGCCCGCCGAGGTCGAGACCTCCGGGCTGGTCCGGCCTTACTTCCGTACCCGAGGACGCACGAAACCGACCTACGACCTCGCCATCGAGGCCCTGGTGTCGACGAGCGAGCAGGGCCGGGTGCTTGACCGCGTCCGGGTTCCGGAGCACCGGTCGATCTGCGACCTGTGCCTCGACACCCGGTCGGTCGCCGAGGTGGCCGCGCTGCTGCGGCTGCCGCTCGGCGTGGTGCGAGTGCTGATTGGTGACGTGGCGGGCCTCGGCCTGGTGCTCGTGCACACGAGCAGCAGTACGAATTCGGGCGACCGCCCCAGTATCGAGTTCATGGAAAGGGTGCTCAGTGGGCTTCGGAGAATTTGACTCCGACGCGAACACACCGCATACGGGTCCGACCTCGTCGGCCAAGATCGTGGTCGCGGGTGGGTTCGGTTCGGGCAAGACGACTATGGTCGGGGCGATCTCCGAGATCGACCCGCTGACCACCGAGGCCATGATGACCGAGGCCAGCGTGGGCCACGACGACGTGTCGGCGACGCCGAACAAGTCGACCACCACGGTGGCCATGGACTTCGGCCGGATCTCGCTCGACTCCGACCTGGTGCTGTACGTGTTCGGCACGCCGGGCCAGCACCGGTTCTGGTTCATGTGGGACGACCTCGCGGTGGGCGCGATCGGCGCGGTTGTTCTCGTCGACACGCGCCGGCTGGCCGACGCGTTCCCGTCGATCGACTTCTTCGAGAACCGGAAGCTGCCCTACGTCGTGGCGATCAACTGCTTCGACCGGTTGCTGCACCACCAGATCGAGGACGTGCGGCACGCGCTCACCATCTCGCCGTCGGTGCCGATCATGGCGTGCGACGCGCGGGAGCGGGAGTCGGCGAAGCAGGTGCTGATCTCGGTCGTGCAGCACGCGATCGCGCACGACACGGCGTTGCGGGCGGGCTAGTCCCGCCTCCGGTCCCCGCTGCCGTCTGTGAAGGAGGCGTCCGCCGACTCCCAGATTCCCGTTCCGCCCCGGCCCGGGTGCGGCCGTTGGAGTGAACTCCGCGCGCTTCACCCGCTTCGGGGAGTGGTGCCTCCGAGTGGCGCAGGCTGAGTAGTCCTGCCCGCTCGCCCTCGAGGCCGAGTGCCCCTGATCGGGGCGTCGGACCGGCGGTGACCTGCACGGACATCCCGCTGCGCACGGTGGCCGCCGCCACCACCGAGTGACCCGCGAATGCGTGGTTGTGCATGCGTTCGCGCGACGTTACATCCGGCAGACACGTACCGTGCCCGGGCACACGCTCGACACGACCGGGTGCGTGAATACGCTGGAACGACGACTTCACCGCGGCCGGGCGAGGATGACCGGAGGACGGTGAACGGGCGTCCGGCAGCGTTCGACAGCTTGGAGGGGCAGTGACCGATTCCGACCGGCCAGCGGACCAGGGCACGTTCAGCTGGCTGATCTCGGATTTCGTGCGCCGGGTCCCGGGTGCGGCGCACGCGGTGCTGGTGTCGGCCGACGGACTGATGCTGGCGCCCTCGGAGGGTTTGCCGCAGGAGCGCGCCGAGCAGCTCTCGGCGGTGGCGTCCGGGCTGATCAGCCTTACTCAGGGCGCGGCGCGGTGCTTCGAGGCGGGCGGCGTGAACCAGACCGTGGTCGAGATGGAGCGCGGGTACCTGTTCCTGATGTCGGTCTCCGACGGGTCTTGCCTCGCCGTGCTCGCCGCGCCGACGTGCGACATCGGGACGGTGGCGTACGAGATGACCCTGCTGGTGGAGCGGGTCGGCGAGCAGATCACGCCGGAGCTGCGCGCGCAGCTGCAAGGCGGCGGGGTGCTGGGGTAGCCGATGAAGATCTCGGGTTTCGGAGACCAGGACACGGGCGCCTGGGACGCCCTCCACAAAGGCACTGAGCGGGAGTCGTTCGACTCGCCGAGCCGGTACGACATGAGTTCGCTGAGCATGCGGCTGCCCCATCGGCAGCCGCGGCCCGCGCCGGCTCCGCCGCCCGCCGCTCGACGTCCGGAGCCCGCGCCTCGCCCGGCGCCCGCCCCCCGTCCGGCTCCCGCCGCTCGCCCGGCGCCCGCGCCGCGTCCGGTGCCGCAGGCGGTCGCCCCGCGCCCGGTCGCCCCGCCGCCGCCCCCTCCAGCCGCTCCGGTCGCTCCGGTCGAGGAGGAGAGCTGGGACGACGGCTACGAGTGGGTCGAGGACGGCGAGTCCGGTTACTGGGAGGAACCCCAGCCTGCCCGCTGGGAGGAGCCGCCGCCCCGCAAGCCCGCGGCGCACGACCCGTACTCGTTCGACGAGTACGCCGGTTCGCCCGGCCCGGACGACCGCGTGGTGCCGGAAGGCTCGGCGTACCAACGGGAACACGTCGAACAAGCCACCCGAAGCCGGCACGCGCTGGTCGAAGAACCCGCGCCCGCCGACCGGTACCCGTACCCCGACCCCGGCCCGGCCTCCGGAGTGTCCGAACTGGACCGGTTCTGGTCCACTGAGGAACCCGCGCAGCCGGAACCGCCCGCCCAGCCGACGAAATCGCGGGTGCGCCCGTACGCGCGCACCCGCGGCCGGACCCGCTCAGACCACAACCTCGCGCTCGAAGCACTGGTCTCCACCAGCGACGAGGGCCGCCGGTACCGCGGGGTGCGCTCGATCGAGCACCGGCGGATCTGCGATCTGTGCCTGGACACCCGGTCGGTCGCCGAGATCGCCGCGCATCTGCACCTGCCGCTCGGCGTGGTGAAGGTGCTGGTGGGCGACATGGCCGACATCGGTCTCGTCATGCTGCACCAGACCGATCTGGTGCTCGGGGATCGCTCGTCGAGGGAGTTCATGGAGCGGGTGCTGCAGGGGCTGCGCAACCTCTGACGGGACCCGGTTTCGCCCCGCTGCCCGAGCCGAGCCGCTCCGCCTCAGCCCGAAGCGCCCCAATGCCACTTTGGGTGCGCTCAACGCACCGAACGCCACATTGGGTGCATCTGACGCACCCAATGCCACATTGGGGCGCTCGACACTCTCACCGCCGCTCGGTCGCGCAGGATGCCGCTTCGGACCCGCGAATCAGTCCTCCACCAACGCCGCGGAAGTAATGCGGTGCAACGGATACCGCTCGTGGTTCGCGCCTTCCAGCACTCCACCGCCAACCCGCAGCGGACGCACCACGCGCTGGCTCGCCGTCCCGCGTGAGTCGACGAAACCGATCCACACCTCGCGCTGTTCCAGCGTCGCCTGCGACAGCAGATCCAGCGTCGCCGTCGTATCGGCTCCGCCGCCGCCCGGCGCGCGCACCGTCGAGCCGCGGCGGCGGGCCGAAGCTTGGTCTCCGGCGCGGAGGTTCGACACGATCCGCGTCGTCTGTTCGTCGGTCAGCACCGCTTGTTCGCCCGGCCGGGCGCGGGCCGCGCGGGTGCGGGCGGGCAGGCGGCGTCCGGTGGGGCGCAGGTCGACCACCCGGCCGTCCGGGCCCTCCGCGGCGGGGGCGAAACCCGCACCGCGCAAGGCTTCCAGCACTTCGGCCAGCGGGGCGGAGCTGATCAGCACCGTCGGCGCGATCAGCCGCAGGTCGTACTCCGTGGCGACCGGGTTCGCGAGTACCTCGGCGAGCAGCGCCTCGTCGTCGCAGCGCAGGAACGATCCCGCGGTGCCGCCGCGCAGCCGGCCGTGGCGGCGGGCGACGTCGTCGATCAGGTAGGTGAGGCCTTGCGGCACCGGGGTCGCCGACTTGTCGCGGAACATCGCGTGCAGTTCGTCCGCGGTCCGTCCGGTGTCGAGCGCGCGCCGCACCGACGGCTCGGTGACCCGGTAAACCGTTGCGTGGCCAGCGGATTCGACGTCCGCGACCGCTGCCATGTCCGCCGCCAGCTCTGGCTCCAGCGGGCCGGGCGCGACCACCGTCAGGTCGGCTTGCACCAGGACGTGGTCGACCGGCGCGGGCAGCGCGTCGTGCATCGCCTCGACCGCGCCGGGGCGGTCGTCCTCCAGCAACAAGCGGGTGGCGGTGGTGAGCGCGCCGAGGCCGACGAGGCCCAGTGCGGTCGCCTCGGCCATCGTCCAGCGGACGGTTTCGTCGCGCAGCCGCCCGCCCCGCCGAGGCGCGCGCCAAGCCAGCACGGCCACCAGCTCGTCCACACTTTTCACGCCCGCGCCCGGATTCAGCTTGGCCAGCGCGGAAAGCACACGATGCCGCGAAACCGGCGCGAGCGGCCGTCGCAGCTCTTCGGACAGCGGCGCGATCGGCTTGTCTTTCGCGTCCCGGCCACCGGCGAGACCGGGCAGCCGCGGCAGTTCCAGCCACGCTTGCGCGAGCGTCATCCACCGCTGCACCGACGGCGACGCGAGCCAGCTGTCGGTGAGCATGGTGGGCACGTACTCCGGAGCGGTGTTTTCGCTGTCCGCAACGAGTCCCGCGCCGACGACCAGCTCGGCCAGCAGCGTCGCGCGGGTCTCGTCGACTTCGAGATCCTTGGCGATCTTCTTCAGCTCGCGCACTCCGAGCCCGCCCGCCTTGAGCACCTGCGGCGGCGACTCCGACCACATTCGCAGCAGGGATTCCGTCTGCCGCAACAACTCCATCGCCTCGCCGGCCGCGGTTTCGTCCACAGTGTCCGTCCGATGTGGATTGACGGGCAGCTGCGGCTCGACGAGTGTGTCCGGTTCGAACGCGAGGCCGCCGCGCAGCAGCAGGCCGAGTTCGCGGGGAAGCTCGACGGTCTGATCGTCGCGGCGCAGCAGCAGGCCGCGCGCGAGGAGCTTCTGCACCGGCGTGGCCGCGTCGGACAGCCCGACGTCGAAGCTCGCGTCGCGGGTCCGGCCGATCGGCGGCCCGGCGGCCAGCGCGGTGAGCACGGCCCGTTCGTCGTCGCCGACCTCCGCCAGCCGCGCGGGGATGTCGGTGGCCGCCAGCGCGGGCGAGGGCGCGCCGAGCCCGGCCGGGAACGGCCCGAGCGCGTCGCGGGCCGCGGGCGGGAGCCGCAGCTCGTCGTCGGTGCCCCACACAAGCGCCCGCGTGCGCAGCCGGGCGAGCGGCTCGCCGACGTCGCGGCCGACCAGCGCGGTGACCGCGGACACCGGCGTCGGCTCCACGTCGGCACCGGCGACCAGCAGCGCGTCGAGCACGGCGAGCGTGAAGGTGTCGAGGTCTTCGCAGGCGCGGGCGACCGACCCCGGCGTGCCGGCGCGGGTGGCGAGCACGGTGGTGTCGGACGGCGGAGGCGTCGACAGATCGCGACGGGTGCGCAGCAGCTCGGCGAGTGCGTCGTCGGACTCCGCACGCAGCCAGTCCGCCAGAGAGGTCGCGGGCATAGACACCCAGGATACCGGGCGGGTGCGCGCGCACGAGACGCGTTCGGGCAGACTGTGGTCGAGTTTGCCGGACGAGGGCCTCGGAGGAAGCAGTGGCGAAGGGCGACAAGCAGAGCAAGGGCATCGACCCGACGTGGCCGGGCGAACCGGGCGAGCACCCGGTCACCGAGCTGTCCTCGGACCGGCAGGGGGCGCTTTCGCCGTTCGGCGACCTGGCCTTCCCGCTCGAGCAGGTGCCGTACGTGCACCCGGAGACCGAGATCAACCGCTGACCTGCGGACCGGGTTCGGGAGCGCGGCCGAAGCGGCGCCCCCGAACCTGAAGTTACTGGTCAGTCACCCGGTTGGGGTGTGGTGGCGCGGGTCACCGGACTAGATTCGACCCGTCCGAACCACTCCACCAGCGGGGAGTACGTGTCATGCCGGTTCCCGGTCCCGGGTATTCGATCACCGTCCGGGTCGAGGCCCCGGCCTCGTCCACGGCCGCGGGTGATCTCACCACCGCGGTCGGCCGCGTCGGCGGCGTGCTGACGGCGTTCGACGTCGTCGAATCGCACCCGGACACCATCGTGATCGACATCAGCGCCAACGCGCTGTCGGAAAACCACGCGCAGGACATCACCCAGGCGCTCGATTCGCTGCCGGGCGTGCGCGTGCGCAAGGTCTCGGACCGGACGTTCCTGATCCACCTCGGCGGCAAGATCGAGGTCAGCCCCAAGGTCGCGCTGCGCAACCGTGACGACCTCTCCCGCGCGTACACGCCGGGCGTCGCGCGCGTGTGCCAGGCGATCGCCGCGAACCCCGAGGACGCGCGCCGGCTGACCATCAAGCGCAACACCGTCGCGGTGCTCACCGACGGTTCCGCGGTGCTCGGCCTCGGCAACATCGGCCCGGCCGCCGCGCTGCCGGTGATGGAGGGCAAGGCGGCGCTGTTCAAGAAGTTCGCCGGCGTCGACGCGTGGCCGGTCTGCCTGGACACCCAGGACACCGAAGAGATCATCATGATCGCGAAGGCGCTCGCGCCGGTGTACGCGGGCATCAACCTGGAAGACATCGCCGCGCCGCGCTGCTTCGAGATCGAGAAGCGGCTGCGCGAGCAGTTGGACATCCCGGTCTTCCACGACGACCAGCACGGCACCGCGATCGTCGTGGTCGCCGCGCTGCGCAACGCGCTGCGGGTGGTCGGCAAGAACATCGAGGACTGCAAGATCGTGGTCAGCGGCGTCGGCGCGGCCGGTTCGGCGATCATCCGCCTGCTGCTGCGCAAGAACCCTGGCGACATCGTGGCCGCCGACATCGACGGCGTCGTCTACCCCGAGCGCGGCAACCTCGACGACAACCTGACCTGGATCGCCGAGCACACCAACAAGGACCGCAAGTCCGGCACCCTGCACGACGCGCTGGCCGGCGCGGACGTCTTCATCGGCGTTTCCGCCCCGAACCTGTTCGGCGCCGAGCAGGTCGCCACGATGAACGACGACGCGGTCGTCTTCGCGCTGGCGAACCCGGACCCGGAGATCGACCCGCTGGAGGCGCAGAAGCACGCCGCGGTCGTCGCCACCGGCCGCAGCGACTTCCCGAACCAGATCAACAACGTCCTTGCCTTCCCCGGCGTCTTCCGCGGCCTCCTCGACGCCGCCGCGCACAACATCGACGACAACATGCTGCTGGCCGCCGCCGACGCGATCGCCGACGTGGTGGACAACGGCAAGCTCAACGCGTCGTTCATCGTGCCGAGCGTGTTCGACAACGCGGTGGCCCCGGCGGTCGCGGAAGCGGTGCGCAACGCCGTCCGCGCCGAACGCGCCAGCTGACCGTCCGTGAGGGGAACCCTGAGGGAATCAGATTCCCTCAGGGTTCCCCTCACGGACTTTGGGCGAAGTTGCGCAGTAGCCTCGCCTGCGTGAGTGAACTCAGCCATGTCGACGAGTCCGGCGCTGCCCGGATGGTCGACGTTTCCGGCAAGACGGCGTCCGCGCGCACCGCGCTGGCCGGCGGGACCGTCCACACCACGGCGGAGGTCGTCGGCCTGCTTTCGGCCAACGGCCTCCCCAAGGGCGACGCGCTGGCGACCGCGCGGATCGCCGGGATCATGGGCGCCAAACGCGTGCCCGAGCTGATCCCGTTGTGCCACCAGATCGCGCTGTCCGGGGTCAAGGTGGAGTTCGAACTGGACGGTGCCGCGGTGCGCATCCGCGCGACGGCCAAGACCAAGGACGTCACCGGCGTCGAGATGGAAGCGCTTACCGCCGTCGCGGTCGCCGGGCTGACGCTGCACGACATGATCAAGGCCGTCGACCCGGCCGCGACGCTCGACAACGTCCGGCTGCTGCGCAAGGACGGCGGCAAGACCGGGACCTGGGAGCGGCCATGACCAAGACCGCGCGCGTCATCGTCGCGTCGAATCGCGCCGCGCGAGGCGTCTACGAGGACAAGACCGGCCCGGTGCTCGTCGCCTGGCTGGCCGACCGCGGCTACGACGTGCCGCCGCCGGTCGTGGTCGAGGACGGCGATCCGGTGGGCGTCGCGCTGCGGGCCGCGGTGGCCGACGGCGTGCAGGTGATCCTGACGACCGGCGGCACCGGCATCTCGCCGACCGACCGGACCCCGGACGTCACCCGCGCGGTGCTGGACTACGAGCTGCCCGGCGTCGCGGACGCGATCCGCGCGGCCGGGCTGCCGAAGGTGCCCACCGCGGTGCTGTCGCGCGGCGTGTCCGGAGTCGCGGGCCGGACCCTGGTGGTGAACCTGCCGGGGTCGAGCGGCGGCGTGAAGGACGGTCTGCGGGTGCTGACGGACATCCTCGACCACGCGGTGGACCAGCTCGCCGGTGGAGACCACCCGCGCGAGGCGGCGCCGTCCGGCCCGGCGGTCCGGATCCTGCGCGCCGACGTGAGCGATCAGCCGCTCTCGGTCGAGGAACACGCGCAGCTGGTGGAGGACGACGCGGCGGGCGCCGTGGTCACGTTCTCCGGCGTGGTCCGCGACCACGACGGCGGCAAGGGCGTGCGCGATCTGACCTACGAAGGCCACCCGACGGCCCGAGACGTGCTCGCCGAGGTGGTCAACGACCTGGCGGGGCGCTGGAAGGGCGTGCGGGCGGTGGCGGTGAGCCATCGCGTCGGCGCGCTGGCCATCGGCGACGTCGCGCTCGCCTGCGCGGTCGCCGCCGAGCACCGTGGCCAGGCGTTCACCGCGTGCGCGGAGCTGGTGGACGAGGTGAAGGCGCGGCTTCCGGTGTGGAAGCACCAGCACTTCACCGACGGCACCGACGAATGGGTCAACTCGCCCTGACCCCCCTGATCCCGCATGGCCATATCCGAAGGTCTGTGAGGGGAACCCTGAGGGAATCAGGGTCTGTGAAGGTGGCCCTCACGGACGACCACGTCCGCTGCCGCCGCTTCGCCAGGAGTCGCGCCCGGCCCTGACCCGCCTCGTGCGTGCGTAGGCCGGTGAGAACCGGCCTAGGCACGCACGAGCCTGGACACGACGAAGGGCCCCACCGCCAGGGGATTTGACGCGGTGGGGCCCTTCGGGCGTTCTGTCACAGCAGCGGCTGCGCCGGAACCAGCCTCACGAGGAGGCCAGGGTTCACTTGGTGGCGAGCTTCTGGCCGACCACGATGAAGTTCGCGTTCGACACGTACTGCTTGTTCAGGTCCTGCAGCTTCTGGTAGCCGCCCTGGACGCCGTGCTCCTTGGCGATCTTCGAGAGCGTGTCGCCGGCCTTGACGGTGTAGTCACCGTTCGGGTTGGAGTTCGCGACCAGCGCGGCAACCGGCTTGGTGACCTTCTTCGGAGTGACGCTCTTCTGCTTCGGAGCCGACTTGGTCGTGCTCTTCTTCGGGGTCGCCTTGTGCGAGGAGGCCGAGCTGCCGGCCTTCTTGCTGCACACCGGCCACGCGCCGGGGCCCTGGCCCTGCATGACGCGCTCGGCGACGGCGATCTGCTGCTCACGCGACGCGCCCTGCGGGCTGCCGGTGCCGCCGTAGGCCTTCCAAGTGCTCTGGGTGAACTGGAGGCCACCGTAGTAGCCGTTTCCGGTGTTGGTGCTCCAGTTGCCGCCGCTCTCGCACTGCGCGATGGCGTCCCAGTTGGTCGCCGACGCGGGGGTCGCGGCGATCGCGAGGGGGGCGCCGACCGCGATACCCGCGACTGCGACACGGGCGATGGTGCGGGTGGCGGCGGACATCTTGCGGTGCTTGCCTCGGTAAGACATCTGAAAACTTCTCGATTCCTGCGCCTACGAGCACGATGCTGCGGGTCGGGTTGGGAGCCCGTCCGCCCGTTGCCGGGCGGCTGACGCGGACGTCGCACGACGCGCCGTCTTCGTCCCCTCGTCTCTGTCCGGAAATGCTTTCGCTCGGGGTATGGGTCCGGGGATCCGTTGGACAGAGCTGGGCGCTACGGATTCCCGGTGTTGCTTGGTCGGTCGGGGCCAACCGAAAAGCGACGGTACGTAATTCCGAGCGTGATCGGAAATCATTCGGGCTGTGACCTACGTCACAGTAACGGCACGCAACCTGTCTCGATCCGCTTGTTTGCGCTGGTCAGCGCGTCGTTATCTGGCCGTTTTCTTGCCGAGATATTTGACGGATCGTGAGGCTTGGGTCACGTCGATAACGCGTCAAGGGTCCATTCGCAGCACATAAGGCGGGGCACCCTAAACCACTCGTCAACTGCTGGCCACTGCCCGCGGAGTGGTTCTTTGAGCTGCGCAAATACGCCGTGAGCGAAACACTTCGGAGAGTAGGGATAAAGAGTAATGACCGCTCAGCGCGCCAGTGCCGCCATTCGCCGTGGTCCGGACCAATCGGCCGGAAGCGGCGGCTGCGCCGGACAGCGGCGCGCTCAGCCGGGCGAACGAGGGGTTTCCGGCGGGTCATCCGCCGGCGAACGGCGGGAGGACGTCCAGGTGGGAGCCGTCACTGAGCGCGCGGCCGCGATCGCGTACCGCCACCTCGTTGACCAGGAAGCTCGCCGCGTCGAGAACGCGGGAAAGTTGCCCGGGGTGCAGCTCGCGCAGCGCCTGGACGGCATCGGCCACGGTCGCGCCCGCCGTCAGCTCCACCTTCTCCTCTTCGGTGCCCGCCGCGGCCCGCGCCGAGGCGAAGTACCGGACGACGACTGTCACCGGGGAAGCGGGCACAGAAGAAGAGGTCATGGCTTAACCGCCGATCGCGCTCATCGGCCGGATCGGCTGCGCGAAGCCGGCCTCGTTGATCTCGTGGCCCGCGAGCTTGCGCCACATCGTGTCGCGCCACGCGTCCGCCACCTCTTTATCGCGCGCGCCCGCGCGCACGAGGGAACGCAGGTCCGTCTCGTCGTTCGAGAAGAGACAGGAGCGGACGGCTCCGTCGGCGGTCAGCCGGGTGCGCTCGCAGGCGGAGCAGAACGGCCTGGTTACCGACGCGATCACGCCGACGTCGCCCGGTCCGCCGTCGACCAGCCAGCGCTCGGCGGGCGCACCGCCGCGCGGGGCCGGGAACGGGCTGAGCGTGAAGGCCTCGCCGAGCATCGCGAGGATTTCCTCGGCGGTGATCATGTCGCGGCGGTTCCAGCCGTGCTGCGCGTCCAGCGGCATCTGCTCGATGAACCGCAGGTGGTAGCCCTCTTCCAGGCAGAACCGCAGCAGCGGCACCGCCTCGTGCTCGTTGTATCCGCGCATCAGCACCGAGTTGATCTTCACCGGCGACAGCCCGGCGTCGCGGGCGGCGGCGAGGCCGGCCAGCACGTGCGGCAGCCGGTCGCGGCGGGTCAGCTCGGCGAAGCGCTCGCGGTCGATGGTGTCCAGCGACACGTTGATCCGGTCGAGGCCGGCCGAGACGAGGCCGGGGGCGCGCTTGGCCAGCCCGATCCCGTTGGTGGTCATGGAGACCCGGGGACGCGGGTCGAGCGCGGTGATCCGCTCGACGATGTTCTCCAGTCCCGGGCGCAGCAGCGGTTCGCCGCCGGTGAGCCGGATGTCGGTGACGCCGAGCATTTCCACCGCGATCCGCATGAGCCGGACCAGCTCGTCGTCGGTGAGCACCTGGTCGCTGGGCATCCAGTCGAGGCCCTCGGCGGGCATGCAGTACGTGCAGCGGAGATTGCACCGGTCAGTGAGGGAGACCCGCAGGTCAGTCGCGACGCGGCCGAAGGAATCGACGAGACCGGGGTGCTCGGGCCGGGGCGTGCCGGACGGGCCTCGGTTGCTGGGGACGCGAGGAAACCCGAGATGTACTGCCGTCATTGTGTTCAGGATAGCTTGCGCGAGCAGGAAAGGCAGTCTTGCGCAAAACGTGGAAACCACCCTCGGTTCCGATGTGGAGGCACTCGGTGAGCACCGGAGAGACGAATAGTGAGCTGACTCACTTCGTGGCGCTGGCGGCGCAACTGCGCACGCACACCGTCCTCCGGCACGCGCGCGACGCCGCCCGCGAGGGGCTCTCGGCGACCGAACTGCAGGCGCTCGAACTCGCCGGGCAAACCGCGGATTCCCTTACCCCGGGCCGGATCGGGCAGCTCACCGGCCTGTCGACGGGTGCGGTGACCGGTGTGCTCGACCGGCTGGAGAAGTCCGGTCTGGTGCTCCGCGAACGCGACCGGGCCGATCGCCGGAAGGTGCTCGTGACGATCACCGCGGCCGGTCGCGAACGGCTCGGCGCGATCTCCGGACGGGCCGCCGAGGGGCTCGCCGGGGTGCTCGCGGAGTTCACTTCCGCAGAACGGAAAGTCATCGGGCGTTATCAGTTCGCAATGCTCGAAGCGTTACGCGAAAACGCGCACCCCGCATAGCTTTTCCGCATCTGCGGGGATAATGTTCCGGGCATGCCGCAATTTCGGTTGTCCGAGGCCGCTCGGCTGCTCGGCGTAAGCGACGACACCGTTCGCCGGTGGGTACGCGCGGGTCAATTGACCGCGACCGACGACGCCGCGGGCCGCAAGGTCGTCGACGGCGCGCAGCTCGCCGGGTTCGCCAGGGCGCAAGCCAGCGAGCCGGACGATCCGTCGGCGGTCGGCCGCTCCGCCCGCAACCGCTTCGTCGGGCTGGTCACCGAGGTCGTCGCCGACAAGGTGATGGCGCAGGTCGAACTGCAGTGCGGGGCGCACCGAGTGGTGTCACTCATGAGCACCGAGGCGGTCCGCGAACTCGGGCTGCGCCCGGGCGTGCTCGCGGTCGCCGTGGTCAAGGCGACCACCGTCGTGGTGGAAACCCCGGAAGGATCCAGATGAAGAAGCTCGCCATCGCCGTCGCCGGAACCGCGGCGATCGCGCTGTTCGCCGGTGCCTGCAGCTCCAGCGACCAGCCCAGCGCTAACCCGGGTGCGGGTTCCGCGTCCGCGCCCGCCCCTGGCGGCGGCACGCTGACCGTCTTCGCCGCCGCGTCGCTCACCGAGTCGTTCAACGTGCTGGGCAAGCAGTTCGAGGCCGCGCACCCGGGCGTCAAGGTCACCTTCGACTACGAGGGCTCCTCGTCGCTCGTGCAGAAGCTGGACAACGGGGCCAAAGCCGACGTGTTCGCCTCGGCCGACCAGAAGAACATGGACAAGGCCGTGCAGGACGGCGTGATCGACGGCCAGCCGGCGGTGTTCGCCACCAACAAGCTCGCGATCGCCGTGGCGAAGGGGAATCCGAAGGGCATCAAGACCTTCGCCGACCTGACCAAGCCCGGCCTGAACGTGGTGGTGTGCGCGGAGCAGGTGCCGTGCGGCGCGGCCACGAAGAAGATCGAGCAGGGCACCGGCACGGCGCTCAAGCCGGTGAGCGAGGAGACGAACGTCAAGCAGGTGCTGGCCAAGGTCCAGTCGGGCGACGCCGACGCCGGCCTGGTGTACGTCACCGACGCGACGTCGGCGGCGGGCAAAGTGGATAAGGTCGACTTCGCGGAGTCCTCGGGCGCGGTGAACCAGTACCCGATCGCGCTGGTGAAGAACGCTCCGCAGGCGGCGCTGGCGAAGCAGTTCAGCGACTTCATCCTCGGCACCGAAGGCAAGGCCGAACTGGCCAAGATCGGGTTTGGCCCTGGCAAGTAGGGCGCGCTCGGGCGCGGCGGCCGAGACCCGGCCGCCGCACGCCCGGGTGCCCCTGATCCTCTGGTTCCCCGCCGTCGCCGCGCTCGCGCTCGTGGTGCTGCCGGTCGTCGGCCTTCTCGTCCGGTCCGACCTGTCCCGGCTGCCGTCACTGCTGGTGACGCCCTCGTCTCTGAACGCGCTCCGGCTGTCCCTGGTGACCGCCGCACTGTCCACAGTGGCCTGTGTGCTGCTCGGCGTTCCGCTGGCGATCGTGCTGGCCCGCTCCCGGGTGCCGGGCGTGCGGATGCTGCGCTCGATCGTGCTGCTGCCGCTCGTGCTGCCCCCGGTGGTCGGCGGCCTTGCCCTGCTGTACCTGCTGGGCCGCAAGGGTTTTCTCGGCATCTTGATCAACTGGCTGACCGGTGAGCAGGTGCCGTTCACGACGGCTGCGGTGGTGATCGCGCAGACGTTCGTGGCGATGCCGTTCCTCGTCGTCAGCCTGGAGGGCGCGCTGCGCGGCTCCGGCGACCGCTACGAACAGGTCGCCTCGACGCTCGGCGCGCGCCCGTGGACGGTGTTCCGCCGGGTGACGCTGCCGTTGCTGCTTCCCGCGCTGGGCTCCGGCGTGGTGCTGAGCTTCGCTCGCGCGCTGGGGGAGTTCGGCGCGACCATCACGTTCGCGGGCAGTCTGGAAGGCGTGACCCGGACGCTGCCGCTCGAGGTCTACACGCAGGCCGAAGTGGACATCGACAGCGCGGTCGCGCTCGCGTTGCTGCTCATCGTGGTCGCGATCCTGGTCATCGCGGTCGCGCGGCCGCGGTCGTGGGAAGGCGGGCTGCGGTGACGCTCTCCGCACGGCTCGCGCTGACCCGCGGCGAGTTCTCGCTCGACGTCGAGTTCACCGTGCCCGGCGGCACCGTGCTCGCGCTGCTCGGCCCGAACGGCTCCGGCAAGTCCACGGTGCTCGGCAGCCTCGCCGGTCTGCTGCCGGTGTCCTCGGCCGACCTGACGCTCGCCGACCGGCGGCTGGCCGGGAACGGCGTCGACTTGCCGCCGCACGCACGGCGGATCGGCCTGCTGTCCCAGGACGCGTTGCTGTTCCCGCATCTGTCCGCAATGGACAATGTCGCCTTCTCGCCGCGCTCGACGGGTGCCAGCCGGGCTGAAGCCCGGGAGATCGCCTCGCGATGGCTGGCCGAGGTGGATGCGGCGGAGTTCGCTCATCGGCGGCCGAGCCAGCTGTCCGGCGGGCAGCAGCAACGGGTGGCGATCGCGCGAGCGCTGGCGTCCGCGCCGGATTTGCTGCTGCTGGACGAACCGTTCGCCGCGCTCGATGTGGACTCGGCCCCGGCGATCCGCGGCCTGCTGCGCCGAGTGCTGCGCGACGGCCCGACCACCGTACTGGTCACGCACGATCCGTTGGACGCCTTGGCCTTGGCCGACCACGTCGCGGTGATGGCCGGCGGCCGGATCGTCGAACGCGGCGCGACCCGTGAGGTGCTCGCGGCGCCGCGGACGGCGTTCACCGCGCGGATCGCCGGGTTGAACCTGGTGTCCGGAGTGGCGGTGCCGGACGGATTGCGCGTGCCGTCCGGCGAAGTGGTGGCGGGCTTGCTGACCCCGGACACGGTGCTGGACGAGGCGGCGGTCGCGGTGTTCGAGCCGAACGCCGTCGCCGTCTATCCGCACGACGGCGACCACCGGGGCAGCCCGCGCAACACGACCGACGCCGTTGTCGCCGCGCTGGAACCGCACGGGCCGGTGATCCGCGTGCGGGCTTCCGGCGCCGGATGGGCGCACGGCCTGACCGCCGACCTCACCCCGGCGGCCGTCGCCGAACTGGAGCTGGAGCCCGGTTCGGCGGTGACGCTGTCGGTGAAGGCCGCGACCGTGGCGGTACACCCGGCCGCGGCCTCCTGACCCGAGCGCCCCTGCTGACCCGGGCCCGTGCCGCCCCAATGTGGCATTGGGTGCGTGGGACGCACCGAACGCCACATTGGGTGCGTCAGATGCACCCAATGTGGCATTGGGGCGCTCGTCCCCCCTGGTCAGCCCTCGTGGTGGTGGCCGCCGGGGTGGACGTGGAACTTCGCCACCTCCGGCGGGTGCACGACGAACGGCCGCATCATGCCCTCGTCCTCGTGGTCGAGGATGTGGCAGTGGTACATGAACTGGCCGGTGCCACCGCTGAACTGCCCGGCGACGCTCACCCACTGGCCGGGGTTCACGATGATCGTGTCCTTCCAGCCTTCCTCGTACTTCTCCAGCGGAACGTCGGTGAAGCCGTCGATCGGCGCGGTGGTGCGTTCGGTCGCCGAGTCGAAGGTCGAGGTGAACTTGCGCCGGAAGAGCGCCTGGAACTCGGTCAGGTGAATGTGGAACGGGTGCGGGGGCCCGCCGACGTGCAGGATGTTCCACACCGCCCATTTGTCGTGGTTGATGAAGATGCCGGTGGTGTCGTCGAAGATCCGGCCGATCATCTTGAACGTCTTCAGCCCGCCCGCCGGGTCCTTGACCTGGATGATCCCCTTGCCGCCGGGGTCGTGCTCGACCTGTTCGAGGTCCCACATCTCCGGGTGCCCGCTGGCGTTGAGCAGCAGCGCGACCCAGACGTGGTCATGGTCCTTGGGCAGCGTCGAACCGTGCTTGATCCGGACGTAGGACGTCGAGAGCTTTTCGGGCAGCTCGAAGGAATCGTGCTTCGGACGGCCGTCCACCCGGAACTCCATGACGTCCGGTTCGACCCCGCCCAGCCGCGGATCGGCGTTGCGCAGCTTGAGTTTCTTCCCCCGGAACCGGCTGAAGTCGATCAGCAGGTCGAACCGTTCGGCGGGCGCGACGGCCAGCCCGCCGGACGGCAGCTCCGCGGGAGCGGGCAGCAGGCCGCCGTCGGTGCCGATCAGGCGGACCGCCTCGTTATGCGGCACGTTGTTCTCGTCGACGAGGTTCAGCGTGTAGAACCGCGCGTTGGAGGCGTTGAGCAGCCGGAAGCGGTACCACCGCGCGGACACGTCGAGGTGCGGCCAGATCATGCCGTTGACCAGCGTGAACGGGCCGGTGAACGGGAGCATCGGCCCGTTCGGCACGTACGGGAACTTGTACAGCAGCTGTCCGGTGAAGCGGCCGTCCGGACCGGTGTCGAGGTTGCGGTCGGCGATGATCAGCGGGATCTCCCGGTCGCCGCGCGGCAGGCCGAGCGAGTCCTCCTCCTCGTCACGGATCAGGTACATGCCCGCCAGGCCCGTGTGGACGTTGAAGCGGGTGATCGCCATGGCGTGGTCGTGGTACCAGAGCGGCATCGCCTGCTGCCGGTTCTGGTACTCGGTGAGCTGCGAAGTCCCGCTGAGACCCGCGTTGTGCGCCCAGCCGTCGTTGCCCGCGTTGGTGCGGGCGCCGTGGAGGTGCACGACGGTCCAGGCGGGCAGGTCCGCTACGCCGTCGACGATCTTGTAGCCGTCCTTGTGGAGTTCGCGGCCGGGCCTGCTGGCCGGGTTGTCGTCCGCCGGGCCCTGAACGGCGACCAGCGGGAACGGGCCCTCTATTTCGTTCGACCACGAAATTCGTAGCTGTTTACCGCTGCGCACTTCGATTGTCGGCCCCGGGAATTGTCCCGCATAGGTCCACAATGGAGTCGGCGGCAATTGCGAGTGCAGCTGCTGCTGCTTCGCCACCATCGGAATGGTGATCATGTCTTGCCCCCACCACGGCGGCCGCAGCACCGGCGGAACCGGCAACGGGTCGAGGAACTTGGTAAGTCCCCAGGTGGGATCGGCGATCGGGCCCGCGGTGGACGGGCGGTCGACGATTTCGGTCATCAGGTTATCCCCCTTCAATGCAAGGGGCGCGAAGAATTACGCAACGGCGATTACACCGGTGCTTACTAAACAGATTCCCCCGAGCCCCCTCGGTAACCGGAAGCGCGACTCCCCTCGCGTTACCGGCAATTTCCACTGTAGCCGTTTTCGTCGTATGCCGCAGGTGCCTCGCGCGCGTGATAGGTTTTCGCGCATGAGCGAAGGCCGGTGGACGTATCTCTCCGACATGGACGGCGTGCTGGTCAAGGAGGAGCATCTCGTCCCGGGGGCGGACGAGTTCCTCGCCGAACTGCGGGCCAACGAGATCGACTTTTTAGTGCTCACCAATAACTCCATCTACACCCCGCGGGACCTGCGCGCGCGGCTGCTGCGCACTGGTCTGGACATCCCCGAGGAGTCCATCTGGACCTCGGCGCTGGCCACCGCGAAGTTCCTCGCCTCGCAGCGGCCGAACGGCTCGGCGTTCGTGATCGGCGAGGCCGGGCTCACCACCGCGCTGCACGAGGTCGGCTACGTGCTGACCGAACGCGATCCGGATTACGTCGTGCTCGGCGAGACCCGCACGTACAGTTTCAGCGCGATCACGCGCGCGATCCGGCTGATCGAGGGCGGCGCGAAGTTCATCGCGACCAACCCGGACGCCACCGGCCCGAGCATTGAGGGCTCGATGCCCGCCACCGGCTCGGTCGCGGCGCTGATCGAGAAGGCCACCGGCCGCTCGCCCTATTACGTCGGCAAGCCGAACCCGCTGATGATGCGCTCGGCGCTGCGCCGGCTGGGCGCGCATTCGGAGTCGACGCTCATGATCGGCGACCGGATGGACACCGACGTGCACTCCGGGATCGAGGCCGGGCTGCAGACCATCCTGGTGCTCACCGGCATCTCGAACGAGGAATCGGTGGAGAACTACCCGTACCGGCCGACGAAGGTGCTCGGCTCGATCGCCGACCTGATCGGGCGAACGCTCGACCCGTTCGGCGAAGGCTGACCGCCCACCGCCCGGGAACAGGGCATATCGTCGAACAATGAGCGTCTATGTGGTGGGCGACGTCCACGGGCACCGGGACGCCCTGGTTGACGCACTGCGCGCCGAGGGCTTGGTCGACAGCGACGGCAACTGGGCCGGCGTCGCCGACCGGCTGTGGTTCCTCGGCGACTTCACCGACCGCGGCCCGGACGGCGTCGGCGTCATCGACCTCGTGCGCGACCTGCAGGAGCAGGCGGCCGAGGCGGGCGGATCGGTGCAGATGCTGCTCGGCAACCACGAGATCCTGCTGCTGGGGATGTACCACTTCGGCGACCGCCCGGTGCCGTCCGACTTCGGCCCGCGCAGTTTCGCGCGCAGCTGGGAGATCAACGGCGGCCTGCTGTCGGACCAGGACCGGCTCACCCCCGAGCACATCGAGTGGCTCACCGAACGCCCGCTGGTCGCGGTCGACGAAGACCACCTGCTGCTGCACTCGGACACCCTCGAGTACCTCGACTGGGGCGAGGACCTCGACGGGATCAACGCCACCGCGCACGACATCCTGTCCGGCAGCAACATCGAGGCCTGGTGGGACGTGTGGCGCCGGATGACCACCCGGTACGCCTTCCGCGGCCCGGACGGCGAGGAAAACGCCGACCGGCTGCTGGACGCACTGGGCGGCTCACGGATCGTCCACGGGCACAGCGTGATCGCCGACCAGCTGGGCATCCACCCGACGCAGATCGAAGGCCCGTACCTCTACGCCGGCGGCAAGGCGCTGGGCATCGACGGCGGGCTGTTCGTCGGCGGGCCGTGCCTCGTGGTGAAGCTGCCGTTCGAGCCGGAGGATTAGTCCGCCGGGGCGTAACGCAGTTCGAGGATCCCGGACGGGAAGGCGGTGCTTTTCACCAGCCGCAGCCGCCGGGCCTCGTCCAGCTCCGGGAAGAGTGCCGCGCCCTTGCCGGTGACGGCGGGGAGCACCCAGAGCCGGTACTCGTCGACGACGCCGAGCTTGATCAGCGAGTGCAGGAACGCGGTACCGCCCGCGGCGACGAGGTCCTTGCCGGGTTCGGCCTTGAGCTTGGCTATCTCTTCGGCGAGGTCGCCGCTGGCGATCCGGGTCTCGGGCCAGTCGGCGGTGGCGAGGGTCTTGGAGAAGACGACCTTCGGGATCTCGTTCATCGCCTTGGCCGAGGGGTGGTCGGAGGTGGGCCAGAAGCCTGCCATGGCCTCGTAAGTGTTGCGGCCCATGAGGAAGGCATCAGCCTCCCATAGCCGGTCGACGAAGTATCTCTCCTGCTCGGGGTCGTCGGTCGTCATCATGATGTCCCGGATGCCGTTGTCGGCGTCGGCGCTCTTGCCGTCCAGTGAGACGTAGAAACCCAGGATCAGCTTGCGTGCGTTCGTCATGCGGCATAGCTTGCGACCGATGGTTCGGCTTGTCAAGACAAAAATATTTGTCGGTAGGCGGGCCGATGCGGCGGGCGCGGGGTTTGGCCGTCCGTGAGGGGAACCTTCACAGACTCTGATTCCCTCAGGGTTCCCTTCACGGACCTTCGGATAGGCCATGCGGGCGTCAATGATCCAGCAGGCGTGGGGCCACCCAGCTTGGGTTCCGGGCGTGGGGGCTCAGCCCGCAAGTCCCCCTCAGGCGTCCACGATCTCCTTGCCAAGCGGCATCAGCGAGATCGGGATCATCTTGAAGTTCGCCAGCCCCAGCGGAATGCCGATGATCGTGATGCACTGCAGCACCCCGGTGACGAGATGGCCGATGCTGAGCCACAGCCCGGCGACCAGGAACCAGATCACGTTGCCCACGAACGAACCGACCCCGGCCTCACGCCGGTCGACGACGGTCCGGCCGAACGGCCACAGCGCGTAGTTCGCGATCCGGAACGACGCGATGCCGAACGGGATCGTGACGATCAGGACGCAGCAGATGACTCCGGCCAGCAGGTAGCCCAGCGCCATCCAGAAACCGGCGAGGACGAGCCAGATCACGTTCAGGATCAGTCGCATCAGACGTACAGCTCCCCGCTCGCCACGGTGACGGCCTGTCCGCGCAGCAGCACGCGGTCGTCGCGGATTTCGGTGCGCACGGTGCCTCCTCTTGCCGAGATTTGCTGTCCGACGAGCGTGGTTTCGCCCAGCTGCGCAGCCCAGTACGGGGCCAGCGAGCAGTGGGCGGATCCGGTGACGGGATCCTCGTCGACGCCTACGCCGGGCCCGAAGAACCGGCTGACGAAATCGTCGCCGCGTGCGGTGATGATGAGCCGTCCGGTCCAGGTGTCGAGGAGGGCGGCGAGGTCTGGCTGGGCGTTCTGGACGGCTTCGACGCTGTCGAGCACCGCGAAGAGGTTCTCGCGGGTCCGTCCGGCGAACTTCACGGGCGCGTCGAGGATGTGCGAGAGGTTCTCGTCGGTCTCGACGGGCGGGTCGGCGGGGAAGTCCATGTCGATCCAGCCGTCGGCCTTGGTGCAGGTGAGCTGGCCGCTGAGGGTGTCGTAAACCTGGTGTCCGCCAAGCACATGCGTGACCGCGATGGTGGCGTGCCCGCAGAGCGAGACCTCGTCGGTCGGGGTGAACCAGCGGAGCGACTTCGCGCCCTCGCCGGAGTTGACGACGAAGGCGGTCTCGGAGTGCTTCATCTCGGCCGCGACTTGCTGCATCCATCTCGCGTCAGCGGGCCGGTCGAGCACGACGACGCCCGCCGGATTGCCGGCGAAGGCCTGGTCGGTGAAGGCGTCGACTAGATGGAAATCCATGAGGCCGATCCTGCCCGGCGGAGCGGGCGAGGGCATCGGGGATTAGCCCTGAATTCTCAGCGCACGCCCTCTTCGATCGTCTCCAGCAGCCATTTCCGCAGGTGTGCTCCGGTAGACGGGGTGAAGTGCAGCCGGAACCCGCCGTCGGAAAGCGGTTCCGAGAACGTCAGGTACCGCCCGCCGTCGGTGTCCACGAACGTCGCCGTCGAGACCGGGCGCAGCGTGCCTTGTCCTGGCCGCATAGAGAGTTCCACGGTTCCGTGCCGGTGCAACGGCCACTGCGAGTACCCCGCCAGCGCGTCGAGGTCCCGGCGGGAGGGCGCGGGAGCCTCGGCGTCGCGTTTCGGCGGCGGTGCCTGGGTGATCGCCACCGGGGACACCGGCAGCGCCGGATACGGCGGGAACATGCTCAGCACCAGGTCCACCAGCCGCTCGGGCCGGACCTGGCGGAAGCGCAGCCCGTCGTCGGCCTGTTCGGAGAACACGCCGAGCCCCTCGCCGATGCACGCGCGGTACAGCACGGTCCCGGACGGCAGTTCGGCCGCGCGCACGATGATCAGCACATCCGGCCGCGTCCAGGCGCGCAGAGTCGCTTCGACGTCACGGTCGAGTTTCTCCGCGTCGGCGAGGCCCCGGCCGCGCAGCGCGGTCCAGGCTTCCTCGGCCAGCCGGTTGTGCTCGGTCATCGTCGCGCCCGCGCTGCGGATCTCGAACGGATGCCACGACGCGGGCAGTCCGGTGCGCCGCACGGCCACGTCGGTCTCGGTCCAGCCCAGGGAGAATTCCTCTGGCAACGTCCCAGTCCCCTCGTGCGCGATACAACCCGCACCGAGGGTAGCGGAACGCGCACGACCATCAGCCGCTCGTGCGAGCCCACCCCATAACGAGGGTGGCGGAAAGGTCCGAAACCGAGCTTAGACTCATCTTCGTCGAAGAAGACCGCCACGGGAGGCACCCATGCCTGACGCGCCTGCACTGCCGAGTTACGCCTCCGGGACCTCCAGCGTCCCCCTGCTCGGCGACACGATCGGGGACAATTTCGACCGCACGGTGGCCGCGTTCGGCGACCGGGACGCGCTCGTCGACCGCGAGGCAGGTGCCCGCTGGACCTATCGCGAACTCGCCGCCGAGGTCGACACCCTCGCGCACGGGCTGCTCGCGTCCGGCATCGGCAAGGGCGACCGCGTCGGCATCTGGTCGCCGAACCGGGCGGAATGGACGTTCCTTCAATACGCGACGGCGAAAATCGGCGCGATCCTGGTCAACATCAACCCGGCCTACCGTTCGCACGAATTGCAGTACGTGCTCAACCAGGCAGGCATCCGGATGCTCGTGGCCGCGGACAAGTTCAAGACGTCCGATTACGCCGCGATGATCGAGGAAGTCCGGCCGAATTGTCCCGGCGTCGAGGCGGTCGTGCTGCTCGGCACCTCCTCGTGGACGGACCTGATGGAATCCGGCCGCGGCGGCGACCCGGCGCGGCTCGCCCAATTGCAGGCCGGGCTTTCCGCGGACGATCCGATCAACATCCAATACACATCCGGCACCACCGGGTTCCCCAAGGGCGCGACGCTCAGCCATCACAACATCCTCAACAACGGCTATTTCGTCGGCGAGCTGTGCAATTACACCGAGGAAGACCGGGTGTGCATCCCGGTGCCCTTCTACCACTGCTTCGGCATGGTGATGGGCAATCTCGCGTGCACCAGCCACGGTGCGTGCATGGTCATCCCGGCCCCGGCGTTCGACCCGAAGGCCACGCTCGCCGCGGTCGCCGCCGAACGCTGCACGTCGCTCTACGGCGTGCCCACGATGTTCATCGCCGAACTGAACCATCCGGACTTCGAGACGTTCGACCTCGGCTCGCTGCGCACCGGCATCATGGCCGGTTCGCCTTGCCCGGTCGAGGTGATGAAGCAGGTCATCGACCGGATGGGGATGACCGAGGTGTCCATTTGCTACGGCATGACCGAGACGTCGCCGGTGTCCACGCAGACCCGCGCCGACGATTCGGTGGAGCGCCGGGTGTCCACGGTCGGCAGGGTCGGGCCGCACCTGGAGTCCAAAGTGGTCGATCCGGACACCGGCCTGACCGTCCCGCGCGGCACCCCGGGCGAATTGTGCACCCGCGGCTATTCGGTGATGCTCGGCTATTGGGAGGAACCGGAAAAGACCGCCGAGGCGATCGACGCCGCGCGCTGGATGCACACCGGCGACCTCGCGATCATGGACGACGAGGGATATCTCAACATCACCGGCCGGATCAAGGACATGGTGATCCGCGGCGGCGAGAACATCTACCCGCGCGAGATCGAAGAATTCCTCTACACCCACCCGGATGTGCTGGACGCGCAGGTGATCGGCGTGCCGGACGTCAAGTACGGCGAGGAATTGATGGCCTGGATCCGGATGCGCGAGGGCGTGGAGCCGCTGACCGCCGAAGCGGTGCGCGAGTTCTGCCAGGGCAAGCTGGCGCATTACAAGATCCCGCGCTACATCCATGTGGTCGAGGAATTCCCGATGACGGTGACCGGAAAGGTGCGCAAGGTCGAAATGCGCCAGCAGTCGGTGACGTTGCTCGGGCTGGAGCAGGCGGCTGCGCAGAAGCACGCGTGAAGTAAAGCGGCGGCCGTCCGATGTGGACGGCCGCCGGTCTACGTCAGGCAGAAGCGGCCGCGGCGGCTTCTGCGAGGGCCTTTTCGTCCTCCTCGCCGAAAGTGTCCTCAAGCTGTTCGGGCGAGTAGTCGAGGTCGATCTGCTCGACCGGCGTGCCCCGGGCGGATTCGATGGCACCGAGGCGACGCTGGGCGCGGTCGGCGGCGTACTGGATCAATTCCTCGGGGTCGTTGTCGAACGGGACTTCCTCGAATTGGTCCTGCACCCACTGGATCATGCCGAGCGCGTGCGGCAGCAGTTCGCCCATCCGTTCCTGCACGGCGTCCCACATCGCGTCGTCGGCGGCGACGTGCCTGCGACAGGTGAACGTGCCCCACGCCATGTGCCTGCGCTCGTCGTCGCCGATGCGGCGCACCAATTCCTGCATTCCCGGCAGGATCTGGTTCTGCGTGCAGATCAGCTGCCACGAGTAGTACCCGGTGAGCGCGAGACTTCCTTCGATCACGTGGTTGTACGTCACGCTCGCGCGGATCTGGTTGAGCGGACTGGGATCGTCCTCCAGCGCGCGCAGCGACTGCGGCAGCTCCTCGTAGAAAAGCTTGCGGTAGTAAGGGTTTTCCGAGACGTACGAATGCAGGTCGTCGTTCAGCCCGACGGCGTCCATCCAGCGCCGGAAGACCTCGACGTGCTTGGCCTCCTCGAAACAGAACTGCGTCAGGTACATCTCGTCGCCGAACCGGCCGGTCGACGACATCGCGCGCATGAACGGCTGGATGTCCTCGGTCACCGCCTCCTCGCCCGCGATGAACTGCGCCACGAGGTAGGTGGTGGAGCGTTGCTGTTCGGGCGTCAGGCTTTCCCAGCCCTCGCGTTCCCGGCTGAAGTCGAGATCCGCCGGGTTCCAGAACTTCTTGTTGCCCTTGACGAACAGCCGCAACGGGAACGAGTCCCAGTTCAGCCCGCCCTTGCGCAGGGACGAGAATCCGCTGCGCAGCTCCGGAAGCGTCTCGGTCATGACTGGCCCTCTCGTTTCACTCCATTGTGGACGAATTGGTCGATGGCGGGGGCGAGCACCGCGAGGATCGAGTCCGCGGCCTCGGGTGCGGAATGCGTCGGCAGCACCAGATGGCTCAGCGACAGCCGGACCACCGTTTCGGCGAGCAGCGCGGCGGTCTCCGGCGTGAGCCGGGGTTCGAGCGCCAGGTACTGCTGCGCCGCGAGATCGGCCGCCGCGGTGAGGATCGGCTCGCCGCGCGAGGTCAGCAGGGGAAGCAGATCCTCGCCGGCCTCGGTGCCGAGCGCGGCCGCGATCAGCCGGTTCTCCCTGGCGTGTTCGATCGTGTAGACGACCGCGCCGCGGATGCCCGTGAGCAAACTCTCCGCGTCCTCGAACCGGCACCGGATGCCGTCGAGAAATTCCGCCGCGACGCGCAGCGCGACGGCCTGGGTGAGCGCCGCCTTGCTGCCGAACTCGTTGTAGACCGTCTGCCTGCTGACCCCGGCTTTGCTGGCCACATCGGCCATCCGGAGACCCTGATGGCCGCGGTCGGGGAGCAGGTCCGCGGCCGCGTCCAGCAGCGCCTCGCGCAGCGTCGCCTTGGTCCGATCGGTGAAGCTGGTCACATCGCCAGCTTGACACAGGATGAATCTGTGTCAAGAAGCTTTACCTGGATGGTGCACGTGTACAGCTGGGCCCCGGAATTGTCGGTGCGGACGGCTACCGTGTGGGACGTGGGCATCACGGTGGGGTTCGACCTCGACATGACATTGATCGACCCGCGGCCGGGCATGGTCGCGGCGATGAACGCGCTGGGCAAGAAGTCCGGGCTGCCGTTCGACGGAGAGGCGTTCGCCGCCAATCTCGGGCCGCCGCTCGACCAGGCGCTGCGCGATTTCGGCGCGCCCGAGGACCGGATCCCCGAGCTGATCTGGCAGTTCCGCGAGCTGTACCCGGAGGTGGTCGTGCCGAGCACGGTCGCGCTGCCCGGTGCGGCCGAGGCACTGCACGCGGTCCGGGCGGCGGGCGGGCGGACGCTCGTGGTCACCGGGAAGTACGGGCCGAACGCGCAGATGCACGTTGACGCGCTCGGGTTGGAGGTCGACGACCTGGTGGGCGAACTGTGGTCCACGCAGAAGGGCGCGGCCCTGCTGGAGCATGAGGCGCGGGCGTATGTCGGCGACCACCGCGGGGACGTGCGGGGCGCGCGAGCGGCTGGTGCGGTTTCGGTGGGCGTGGCGACTGGGCCGTGCACCCGGGAGGAGCTGGCTGAGGAGGGTGCGGACGTGGTGTTCGACTCGCTGATCGAGTTCCCGGAGTGGTTCGCGCGGACCTTCGTGGGGACGGTGGTCTGAGCTGGGGCGGAGTGAAGCGGGTGCCGTCGCTGACTTAGCTGAGGCCGCGTGGGTGGCTTGGGCTGCGTTGGCCGGGCCGGTCGTGTCGCAGGCGAGCTGAGGCGGCGTGGGCGGGCTCGGGCTGCGCCGATCGGGTCGCGGGTCTGTTGAGCCGGTGAGGGTGGTTCGGGCTGCGTTGGCCGAGCCGGTCGAGTCGCCGGTCAGCTGAAGCAGAGCGAGGTGCGCGGGTGGCTCGGGCTGCGCTGGTCGGGCCGGTCGTGTCGCCGGTCAACTGAGGCGGAGCGGGGTGCTCCGGCCAAGGGTGGGCCGAGTGGTCGAGTCGCAAGCAGGTGAGGCGGCGCGGTGGTTCGGGCTGCACGGGTCGAGCCGGTCGAGCCGCAGGCCAGCCCAGGCGGAGCGGGTCGAGCCGGCCATATCGCTGGCCAGCCTAGGCGGAGCGGGCCGCGCGGATAGTTCAGCCAGCGGCAGCCCGAGCGGGCTGAATCGCTGGTCAGCCGTGCTTTCCGGCGCGCGCTTCCTTGATCAGCGCGATCAGCCCGAGCAGCAGGCCGAGCGGAGTGATCACCCCGGCGGCCGCGCTGAGCCACACCGGCAGGTTTTCGAGTCCGGCGGCGAACATCACGAAGACCGTCGCCACCGCGAGCATGCCGATGGCGAACAGGCCGATGCCGAGCCGCATGAGGATCGGTTTGCCGGTCTGCTTCGCTGCGTTCTCCATGCGGTGAGAGTAACGGGAGTATCCGCTTCTCCCCAGCGCCTGTGTCGAGATACGCTTGCCGGACGCGCGCCTCGAGATCGCTCGGGGCGCGTTCGTCGTGACCTGCACAGCAGAAGGACTGGTGAGGGAAGTGCCGACCGGCAAGGTCAAGTGGTACGACGCGGAGAAGGGGTTCGGCTTCGTCACGCAAGACGGCGGTGCCGACGTCTACATCCGCAAGGCCGCCCTGCCCCACGGCGTCGAGGGCCTGAAGGCCGGGCAGCGGCTCGAGTTCGGCGTCGCCGACGGCCGGCGCGGGCCGCAGGCGCTCTCGGTCCGGCTGCTGGACCCGCCGCCGTCGGTCGCCGAAGCGCGCCGTCGTCCCGCGGAGGAGCTGCACGGCCTCGTCGAGGACATGATCAAGCTGCTTGAGCTGAAGGTCCAGCCGGACCTGCGGCGCAACCGGTACCCGGATCGCAAGAACACCAAGCAGATCGCGGAGATCATGCGCGCCGTCGCGCGCGACCTCGACCCCTGATCGACAGCTGAAAGGTCCGTGAGGGGAACCCTGAGGGAATCAGAGTCCGTCAGGGTTCCCCTCACGGACGACCAAACCCGCTCCCGCCAACCCCGGCATTGGACGCTGGCTGCCGTGAAGGTGGCCCTCATGGCAGTCAGCGGGTCAGGCGGGCTGGACCTGCAGAGACCACAGCGCCGTCGTGACCGCTTCCGCGTCGTTCGGGTCTCCAGTGCGGCTGATCACTGACGCCTGCGCGATCTCGACCACCACGATCTGATCGTCCTTGGCGGGCGGGGTCGCGGTGTAGGCGTAGCGGTCGCGGGAGGTGATGATGTCCTCCTTGAGCGGCTGCGGCTCGCCCTTGCTGTTCACGTACTGCACGGTGACCTTCCACGGCGTCTCGGCGATTTCCTTCGGCACCGAGATCTGCACCGAGCGGCCCGGCCGCACCTTGAGCTTGCCCGTCGCGCCGGGGTTGGCCGCGCAGACGCCCGATTTGATGTCGCAGTTGCCGATCGGCGCGGCGGTGATCGTGTGCCCGTCGGCGTAGAAAGTCACCTCGGCCGGGCCCGGCGCGGAACAGCCGGCCACCGCGAAACCACCGGCCGCGAGCACGGCCATCACCCGGGAACGTCGCATGTCCCGAGATTACCGGCGGCCCCGGCCGGCCCCCGGAGCGGGGAAGCTGCCGGTCGGCTCCGGGCGCAGCGGGCGGTTGCCGCCGAGTCCGGGCAGCAGCGATCCGCCGCGCTGCACCAGGAACGTCTGCGTCAGCCCGACCGCGAGCAGCACCGTGACGACCAGGAACCCGATCCAGTACGTCGGCGGCAGCAGCAAACCGACCGCACCGCCGAAGCACCACGACAGCTGCAGCACCGTCTCCGAACGCCCGAACGCCGACGCGCGCGACTGTTCCGGCAGATCCTCCTGGATCACCGCGTCGAGGCTGATCTTCGCCAGCGCACTGGCCGTCGCGCCGATGAGACCCACGATCGCCGCCGTGGCGAGGCCGGGCAGCAGCGTCGCGACCAGCGTCGTCACGACACACGCCGCCACACACGCCACGATCACCTGGTCCGCCGAACCGAAGTGCAGCCGCGAACCCAGCGCGTTGCCGACGAATCCGCCCACGCCGGCCGCCGCGCCGATGATGCCCAGCAACAGCAGCTGCACGAACGGACTGTGCCCGGCGTGCTCGGTCTGCGCCTTCACCGCGAAGGCCGCGAACATCATCAGGAACCCGGTGAGTATGCGGACGGAACCGTTGCCCCACAAGGCAACGACGATGTGCCGGCCCATCGGCTGCCGCTGCCGTTTCTGCTTCGGCTCCGGCCGTGCGGACAGCGACGTCGGGACCTCGCCCTCGGTCACCTCGACCCACGCCGGGATCCGCATCGACTGCACGGCCGCGGCCACGCAGATCGCGGCGGTGAACCACAGCGCGCCCGAGGAGTTGCTGAGGCTGCTCACCCCGCTGGCCAGCGCGCCGAACGCGCCGCCCGCGATGAGGCCGAACACGGTGATCCGCGCGTTGGTCTTCGACAACGTGATCTCCGGCGGCACCACGCGCGGCGTGACCGCCGCCTTCAGCACGGTGAACGACTTCGACAACACCATCATCCCGAGCGCCGCCGGGTACAGCAGCCAGTCGTCGAAGTGCAGCGCCATCACGACCGCCATCAGGCCCTGCCCGATCGACGCGACGCACATCGCGAGCCGCCTGCCGCGCTGGATCCGGTCCAGCGCCGGGCCGATCACCGGAGCGACGAGCGCGAACGGCGCGATCGTGATCAGCAGGTACAGCGCGACTTTGCCCTTGCTCTCGCCGCTGGTCGCCGCGAAGAACAACGTGTTGGCCAGCGCGATCGCCATCGCGGCGTCGCTGGCGTAGTTCAGCATCACCGCGTACATCAGCGAGGTGAGACCGGACTTGTCCGCGCCGTCTGCCTTGGTAGCGCGCTGGAACGCGCCGATCGCCTGCCCGCTCAGCTGACGGCTGCGCAGCGCGGCGACCCGCGTGACGGTGAGCTTCTTCGGCAGCTTCGGCACCGACCCCGCACCAGGGACGGCGGTGGTGTGCAGCGCGTCTTCCTGCTCGTCGACACGCGGCTCGCCCGCGTAGCCGCCGGTGTCGTAGTGCTCGTAGCCGGCGCTGCCGGGACGGTCGTCGTACGGCCGGGGGTGCACCGGCTCGGCGCGGTGCTCGCGCGGCGGGTACGGCCGGGCACCGCGCGGCGGCGGTGGCGGCGGCCGGTGTCCCATCGGGACAGCACCGGTGGGCGCTTCGTCGGCATTGGGCGGGAATGGCGGCGCGTCGTCGTAAAACGCGCTGCGTCCGACGTGACCGCGACGCTGATCGACGTGCTCGGTCCGCGGCGGCTCGGGCGGGATGCGCTCCGGCCGGGCGCGCGGCGGCTCCGGCATGTACTCCGGCGGAGCCTGGCGAACGCGCTGGTCAACAGCCTGATCAACCCGGGTCGGCGGGGCGTCGCGCCACGACCGGGCCTGCGCCGCGTTCGGCTCGGGAGTCCAGCGGCGCTTCTTCCGCCCACGGCCTTTGCCCGACTGCCCGCCGAGGGGGCTGTCGGAACCGGAGCGCGAGCTGAAGAGTGCCACGGTTCAATCCTGCCTCATGGGGGTCCCGTGCCGCCCGCTCACGTGCCAGTTCGCTGATTTTCCGGGACGAACTTCACGCGGAACGACGACGGCCACAGCTTCCCGGTCAGGAGGAATTCGTCCGTGCCGGGGATAGCCGCGATGCCGTTCAGCACGTCCTCGCCAGGCCGGGACGGGGTGCGGAGGCCGCTGGCGTCGATCTTCGCGGTGATCCGTCCGGTATTGGCGTCGATGCGCAGAATGGTGCCGGTTTGCCACACGTTCGCGTAGACGGTGTCGCCGACGCACTCCAGTTCGTTCAGCTGATCCTGGCCGACCTCGACGGATCCGGTGACCGCAAACGTTTGCGGGTCACGGAAGGTGAGCTTCGACGACCCATTGCTCATGACTAGCCGTCCGTTGGCCTGGTGACACAGCCCCCAGCCTTCGCCCTCGTAGTGAACGCGCCGCAGTTCGGCGAGCGTCTGGGAGTCGCGCTCGATGGCGATTCCGTCGCGCCAGGTCAGCTGCCACAGCTTCGGCCCGAGCACCGTGATGCCCTCGGCGAACAGCGGCGACGGCACCGTCACCTGTTTGGCTGGCGTGCCGCCGGCCGGACCCGCGGTGAGCGCCGACTGTCCTTCGAGGCCGCGGCTCTCGTACAGCGTGGTGCCGGAGTACTCGAGACCTTCGGTGAAGGCAGTCGCGTCGTGCGGCAGGGTTCCGAGCACCTGAACGGTGAGCCGTTCGGGCTGGGCGGGCGGCGCTTGGGTGCCCGCGCACCCGCCTAGCAGGGCCGCGGCCACCAGGGGCCAGACGATCTGGGTTCGCACGAGGAACAGCCTGGCACGGGCGGCGCGGATGCGTGCGGCACAATTGGGGGTATGACGCTGCTGTTGACGCTGGACGACGGCTCTCTCCACCGGAAGCTCGCGGACGCCGTGGCCGTCGCGCGGGAGGCCGTGCTGGCGGAAGCTCCCGCTGAACAGGTCGGCGAGCACGTCGGGGTGGAGCGCGAGGACGCCGTCTCGGCGAGCCACCTCTTCGAAGCGTCGGTGCCCGGCTACCGAGGCTGGCGCTGGTCGGTCACCGTCGCGGTGGCCGGACCGGACGAGTCGGTCACGGTGAGCGAGCTGGTGCTGCAGCCGGGCCCGCAGGCCCTGGTCGCGCCCGCGTGGGTGCCGTGGGAGCAGCGGGTGCGCGCCGGAGACCTCGGCGTCGGCGACCTGTTCCCGGCGGACAAGGACGACCCGCGCCTCTCGCCCGCGTACCTCCAGTCGGACGACCCGGCAGTCGAGGAAGCGGCCCACGAGGTCGGCCTCGGCCGGGTCCAGGTCCTCTCCCGCTACGGCAGGCTCGACGCGGCCGCGCGCTGGCACGGCGGCGAGTTCGGCCCGCGGTCGGACATGGCCCGGAGCGCGCCCGCGACCTGCGGAACGTGCGGTTTCTTCGTGCCGCTGGCGGGTTCGCTGCGCGGTGCCTTCGGTGCCTGCACGAACGACATCGCGCCCGCGGACGGGCACGTCGTTGACGTGGCTTACGGGTGCGGAGCGCATTCGGAGGTCCGGGTCGAGGTGACTTCCTCGGTGCCGGTGGCGGAGCTGGTTTACGACGATTCGCTGATCGACTTCACTCCGGCCCCGGAGCCCGCTCCCGAGCCGAGTGCGGCGGCGGACCCGGCGGTGGTCGAGGAAGCGGCGACGGCTGCGGCGGAGGAAACCGCCGAGGTGCCGACGGTCGAGCCGGAGGCAGCTGCGGAAGTGGCTGTCGAGGAAGCTGCCGTGGAGGTTGCTGCGGAGGCTTCGGAGGTTTCGGAAGCGGCTGAGCCGGTTGCGGCTGTTGAGGAAACTGCTGCTGACGCGGTGGAGACCGCGGTGGCCGAGCCCGCCGAGGCCGAGCAGGCTGCCGAAGAGCCAGCAAACGCTGTCGCTGAAGAAACTGCGGAAGCTGCCGGGGCACCGGCGGAGGCTCCGGAGGCAGTCGAGCCGGTTGCCGAGGAGCCGACGGCGGACAACGCCGCCGAGCCGGTCGCGGCGGAGACTGCTGAGCCGGTTGCGGCTGAGGAGTCGGCAGGCGAGGCCGCGGAGGTCGTCGAGGCTTCGGCCGCGGGTACTGCCGCCGAGGTGGTCGTCGAGTCGGCCAAGCCGGAAACCGCGTCTGGTGACTCCGACGGGAGCGATGTCCTCCGGTGAACGAGGTCGCTGGGGGAGCGGCTGATCCTTTCGGGACAGTCCGGCTGCGGGCAGCGGTGCTGAGCGCCTGGCGCGATTCACCCACCCGCTTCACTGAGGACACCAACTCTGAGCGCGACCTTCGCGTCGGCGCGTATCGCGATCGGCTGTTCGTCGAACTCGCGCAGAACGCCGCCGACGCCGCGCAGATCGCGGGCGAGCCGGGGCGGATCCGGGTGTCCGTTGTGGACGGTGAGCTGCGGTTCGCGAACACTGGCGCGCCGTTAGACACCCGAGGTGTCGAATCGCTGGCGTCGTTGCGGGCGTCGGCCAAGGAGGGGACGGTCGGCCGGTTCGGAGTCGGGTTCGCGGCTGTCCTCACGGTTACCGACGAGCCGCGTGTGGTTTCCACTTCCGGTGGGGTCGCGTTCTCCGCGCAGCGCACACGGGAGGAATCCGGGCGGGACGGGGACGTTCCCGTGCTGCGCCTGCCGTTTCCCATTGCGGAGCAGCCTGCCGACGGGTTCGCTACCGAAGTACGGTTGCCGCTTCGGGAAGCCGAGGACGGGCTGCTCGACGGGCTGGCGAACGAGATCGAGGATCTCTTGCTGGCTCTGCCCTGGCTGGCCGAGGCCGAAGTGGACGGTCGCAAGTGGACTCGGTCCGGCGACGAGATCGTCGAGATCACTTCGCCCGATGGACAACGGCGCTGGCTGAAGCACGGGGTCTGGGCGGTTCCGGTTGACACGGAAGGTGTTCCGCAGCCGCTTGAGGACGACCTGCTGCACGCGCCGACGCCGACCGACGAGGGGCTTTCACTGCCGGCGAGGTTGATCGCGGAGGTGCCGCTGGAGCCGTCTCGCCGAAGGGTGCTTCCCGGGCCGGAACTCACCCGTGCGCTGGAGGGGGCGGCGAGTGAGTACGTCGGCCTGGTGCGCGCGGTGGCGGCAGAGCATCGGGCGTCGCTGGTGCCCGCAGCCGGATTCCCGCTGTCTACTGTGGATTCTCAGCTGAAAGAGCTGGTGTACGCCGCGCTCGCGCACGAACCGTGGTTGGCCACTGTGGACGGTCAGGAAGTCTCGGGACAGCAAGCCCGGGTGCTCGACATCGACGGGCTGGCTCCGTTGCTCACCGACGTCATTCCGGGGCTGGTGCAGGCTAATCCGCGACTGCTCAAACCGGTGTCGGCGCATATTCTCGGCATCGGTGACGTTCTTGAAGTCCTGACTGGCATTGACCGTGAGCCCGACTGGTGGCGGAAGCTGTACGCGGCGCTCGCGATCGCGGTCGAAAGCCATGCGCTCAGCGTGAACCAGCTGGACGGGCTGCCGGTCCCGCTGTCGGACGGGCGGACGTTGCCGGGCGTCAAGGGCGCGCTGCTCGTCGACGGCAGCAGCGAACTCCGGGAGCTGCTGTCCGATGTGGACGTTCCGGGGCTCCGGCTGGTGCACCCGGCCGCGGCGCACGAATTGCTGGAACTGCTGGGGGCCAAGCACGCGGACGCGCGGCAGCTGCTCGAAGCGGAGCAGGTGCAGTACGCGGTGGAGCACAGCGTCGCCGACGTTCAGTCCGGTTTGGACGGAATGAACCTCGCGGGTGCGGTGCTCCGGCTGGTCGCGGATTGCGGCGACCAGGCTCCGGAGTGGATTGGCGCGCTGGCGCTGCCCGCGGAGGACGGCTGGCGGCGCGCGGACGAGCTGGTGCTGCCGACGTCGCCGTTGCTGGAAGTGATCGACCCCGAGGTGTTCGAGCCCGGCGGCGCGCTTTCCGTGCTGGACGAGGAATTCGCGGAGGACTGGTCGACCGGGACCCTGGTCGCGGCGAAGGTGCTCGACTCGTTCGCGGTCGTGCTGGACGAGGAACCGCACGAACCCGATCACCATCTGCCGGATGAAGAGCAGTGGTGGGATTCGTTCGAGCAGCCGCCGACGACGGTGGTGTCCATCCGGGACCTTGACCTCGTCGCCGACGACGCTTGGCCGGACGCGCTCCGGCTGATCGCGGCGCGTCCGGAAACGTGGCAGGCGTTGCACAGCCCGGACGGCCACGCTGGCTGGTGGCTCGCGCGGTACGCGTTGCTGGCCGGGGAAGCTCCCGGCTCGTGGCGGCTTGCTTCGGCGACCGCGCTGGCGGGGCTGTACGACCCGGTGCCCGACCTCGACCTGACCGACGATCTGCTTCGCGCGGCCGGCGTGCGGACCGGGCTGGACCTGGAGACCGCGGAGGACGTCACCGATCTGCTCGAACGGCTCGGCGATCCACAACGGACTCCGACGCCCGGGCTGGTGGCCCGTGCACACACGGCGCTGGTGGCCGCGCCCATCACGATCGCGGACGTCGACGCGCCCGCGCGCGTCCGTGCGGCGGACGGTTCCGTGGTCGAGGAAGCCGTGGTGCTGGACGTGCCGTGGGTCGCGGCAGCGCTGCACCCGGCGAAAATCCTGGTCGCCCCGGCCGAACCGGAGCGGCTGGCGGAACTCCTCGACGTCCCGCTCGCCAGCAGCCTCACCGCCGAGGTCGACAGCACCGGCGAGTACGTCGCGTGGGCCGACCTGCCCGCCCTCGCGCTCGCGGCGGATCAGCTCGGCATCGCACTGCCGGACGGCGGGGTGCTGCTGCACGACCCGCTCACCGTGACGGTCGACGGCGAGACGGCCGAGGTGCCGTGGTGGTCCGACGATCGGCTGCACGCGGCGGACACGTCCGAAGGGCTGGCTCGCGCCTTCGCGTGGGCGAGCGACCACTGGGGCGAGCGCTACCGCATCACCGCGTTGCTGGAAGACCCCGCGCCGCGCACCCTGCTGAACTGACCTCGTGAGTGCTGATCCCGGTTAGAACCGTGATTAGCACTCACGACCCCCTAGAGCCGCTGCGCCGACTTCGACCCGCGCCGAGCCGCCGCCCGCTGCCAAAAAATAATCCCGAACCCGATCCCCCCGAGCACAATCCCGGCGAGACACGTCTGCACCCACACGCCCCCGCTCGTGAAGAACAGCACCACGAGCGCGACAAGCCAGAGCGCAGTACCTACGATCACCACCGGCGTCAGGTCGGTGAGCCGCTTCGGCAGATCCGGCGTGTGCCGCAAGGCAGCCGGGGCGCTGGTCGGTTCTTCCACGACGCAGAGCTTACCCCGGGCGAACAGCGAGACAGGCGGGGAAATGGCGGAGCAGCGCGCACGGGCGGGATCGGTTCTCGACCGCTTCTTCCGGATCAGCGAACGCGGGTCGAGCACCGGGCGGGAGATCCGCGGCGGCGTGGTCACGTTCGTGACGATGGCCTACATCGTGGTCCTGAACCCGCTGATCATCGGCAGTTTCGCGGCCGACACCCCGTCCGCGCACAAGGACGTGCTCGGCCACATCCTCCCGGTCCCGCAGGTCGCGGCGGTGACCGCGCTGGTCGCCGGCGTGCTGACGATCCTGATGGGCCTCGTCGCGAACTACCCGTTCGGCATCGCCACCGGGCTCGGCATCAACAGCCTGCTCGCAGTCACCATCGCGCCGCAGATGAGCTGGCCGGAGGCGATGGGGCTGGTGGTCATCGAGGGCGTGATCATCGTCCTGCTCGTGCTCACCGGGTTCCGCACCGCGGTGTTCCGCGCCGTGCCGCCCGCGCTGAAATCGGCGATCGCGGTCGGCATCGGGCTGTTCATCTGCCTGATCGGCCTGGTCGACGCCGGATTCGTGCGCCGGCTGCCGGACGACGCGCACACGACGGTGCCGGTCGGGCTCGGCATTGGCGGCTCCATCGCCTCGTGGCCGACCGCGGTGTTCGTCGCCGGGCTGCTGCTCACCGCGGTTCTCGTGGCCAAGCGCGTCAAGGGCGCGATCCTGATCGGGGTGCTCGGTTCGACCGTGCTCGCGATCGTGGTCGAGGCGATCGTGAAGGCCGGACAGTCGAACGGCACCGACCCGAAGGGCTGGAACCTCGGCTACCCGGCGCTGCCGGAGAAGATCGTCGGCATCCCCGATCTGTCGCTGGTCGGCGACGTGTCCTTCGGCGCGTGGACCCGGCTGCCGATCATCACCGTGGTGCTGCTCGTCTTCACCCTCGTGCTCGCGGACTTCTTCGACGCCATGGGCACGATGACCGGGCTCGGCAAGGAAGCCGGGCTGGTGGACAAGGACGGCCAGCTGCCGAACGTCGGCAAGGCGCTGTTCGTCGAGGGCCTCGCGGGCGCCGCGGGCGGGTTCGGCTCGGCCAGCTCGAACACGGTGTTCGTGGAGTCCGCGTCCGGGATCGCGGAGGGCGCGCGGACCGGGCTGGCGAACGTCGTGACCGGCCTGCTGTTCATCGCCGCGATGTTCCTGACCCCGCTGTACCAGGTGGTTCCGGTCGAGGCCGCCGCGCCGGCGCTGGTCGTGGTCGGCGCGCTGATGATGGCGCAGGTCCGCGACATCGACTTCACCGACTTCAAGATCGCGCTGCCGGCGTTCCTGACCATCGTGGTCATGCCGTTCACCTACTCGATCGCCAACGGCATCGGCGCCGGGTTCGTGAGCTACGTCGTGATCCAGGCGGTCACCGGCAAGGCCAGGAAGGTGCACCCGCTGATGTGGGCGATCGCGGTGGCGTTCATCGCGTACTTCGCGGTCGGGCCGATCGAAGCCGCGCTCGCCTGACCGGCGTAAACATCGAGCGCAGGTCGTGAGGTATGCTAACTATATGTCCGGCGACCCGCACGAGCGATCACTGGCGAGCCGCTTGCGTCTCGCGGTGGTGCGGCTCAACCGCAGGCTCCGGGCACAGCGGGTGGCGGACGACGTGTCGCTCACGCAGATCGCGGCGTTGTCCACCCTGCACAAGTGCGGTCCGCTGACCCCCGGTCAGCTCGCCGCGAAGGAAGGCGTCCAGCCGCCCTCGATGACGAGGGTCATCGCCGCGCTCGAGGAGATGGGGTTCGTCGAGCGCAGGCCGCACCCGACCGACGGCCGCCAGGCCATCGTCGAGCTGTCCGACGACGGGCTCACGTTCGTGCGCAAGGCCATCTCGGTGCGGGAGGCGTGGCTGGACCGGCAACTGGCCGAACTCGGCGAGGAAGAGCTGGAAGTGCTCTCCCGAGCCGCGGAGATCATCGACAGGATGGCGGGGAACTAGCACAGGTGACCACCACGGGTAGCGAAACAGGATGTCCGGCCCAATCCACTGCTACCCGGGACACGGCACCGCCGCCGTCCAGTTCCGCTCCACCCGGCCCCGCTTCCGAGACCGCCGGGAAAACGTCTTCTGACGAAGAAGCCAGCGATACCACTGATTCCAAGCCTCGCCGCACGATGTTCTCGTCGTTGCGCGTGCGGAACTACCGGCTGTTCTTCAGCGGCCAGGTGATCTCGAACATCGGCACCTGGATGCAGCGCATCGCACAGGACTGGCTGGTGTTCACGCTGTCCGGCAACGACCCGGTGGCGCTCGGCGTCGCGGTCGCGCTGCAGTTCATCCCGACGGTGCTGCTGTCGCTGTGGGCGGGCGTGCTCGCCGACCGCGTCGACAAGCGCAAGCTGCTGATGCTCATCCAGGCGGCGAACTGTCTGCAGGCCGTGCTCCTCGGCGTGCTCGACCTGACCGGCGTCGCCCAGCTGTGGCACGTGTACCTGCTGTGCGTGATGCTCGGGACGACCTCGGCGATCGAGGTGCCGACGCGGCAGTCGTTCGTCGCCGAGATGGTCGGCCGCGACCAGGTGGCGAACGCGGTCGCGCTGAACTCCTCGATCTTCAACATGGCCCGCATCGTCGGACCGGCCATCGCCGGGTTTGCGATCACCTGGGTCGGCACCGGCTGGCTGTTCATCGCGAACGCGGCGAGCACGATCGCGGTGATCACCGGGGTCGCGCTGATGAACCCGGCGAAGCTGTTCCGCGGGCCGGCGATCCCGCGCGCGAAGGGCCAGCTGATGGAAGGCCTGCGCTACGTGCGCGGGCGGCCGGACCTGGTGACCGTCATGGTGCTGATGTTCTTCGTCAGCACGTTCGGCATCACCTACTTCACGTCGCTGCCGATCGTCGCCGCGAACGTCTTCCACACCCAGGCCGACGGGTACGGGCTGCTGTCGACGCTCGTCGCGGTCGGCACCTTCACCGGTGCGCTCGCTTCGGCTCGGCGCGGAGTGAAGAGCCGTCCGCGAGTGCGGCTGATGCTGGTGTCGGCGGCGCTGCTCGGGGCGTTCGAGTTCATCACCGCGTTCATGCCGACGTACCTGGCGTTCGGGATCGGGCTGATCCCGCTCGGGTTCGCCACGATCACCTTCCTGAACACGGCGAACGCGCTGGTGCAGACGTCGGTGTCGCCGGAGATGCGCGGCCGCGTGATGGGCATCTACGTGCTGGTGCTGATCGGCGGCAACCCGATCGGCGGGCCGATGACCGGCTGGATGGCCGACGCGTTCGGCGGCCGGTCGCCGTTCTACATCGGCGGCGCGATTTCGGCGATCGCGGCGGTGGTGTGCGCGGTCGTGCTGATCCGGCGCGGGGGCGTGCGACTGCCCCGGCGGCTCGGCAACGGGCTGCGGATCCTGCCCCGGGAACGGGTCTGACCTGCGAAAATGTCAGTCAGGCAGGACGGCGACCGCCCAAAGTTGTCACTCGAGCGGGTGAGACTGAGGTCTCCGCTGGGACGGTCTTGCTTCCGCTGGTGAGGTTAGGCTAACCTCATACATGTCCGCTTCGTGGTGGGAGCGGCAGTCAGTTCGGGAACGGACAGAGCCCCGCAACCTGGGAACCCCGGGATGCGGGGCTCTGTTCATGGTCAGGGGCGGGCCCGGATAGAGCAAGGGGGTTCAGCTGGTGGGTCGTGAGTGGCAACGCCGGTTCTAACCGGCATAAACACTCACGAGGTCGTCAACGCACCCCCAGCGGCTCCGAGGGGATGCTCGCCCGGACGCACCGGCAGGCGACGCAGCCGGATGCCGAAGTACACGTGATACGCCATCCGCACGGCCTCGTCGTTCGGCAGCAGCACCTCGTGGCGCACGCCGTCGACCGTTTCGATCAGCCGGTCGCCGGACAGCGTCACTCGGCCCTGCGCGGTCGGGCGCGAGCAGGTCAGGCTCTGCGTGAAGTGCGAGCGCGGCGACGTCGACTGCCACCACGCCATCGGCGCGAAGTCCGACAGTTGCCGTGGGCGGCGCTCCAAGCGGTACTCGGGCTTGCCGTCGCGCAAGACGTCCACATCGCCGTACGGGGCGTCCAGGAGGAGGTACTCGCCGTCTGGGTCGCGCTGGGGCTCGACCGCGGACAGTGCCAGCGGTTGCTGGCTGAACCTGCCGAAGCCGACGTCGGACAGGTATTGCTCGTCGCCGATCCGGACGAGGACGGCGGCGTGGTCCAGCGGCGGGCCGGGCACGCCGTCGTCGTTGAAGACCCGCGCCGGGTGCAGCGTCGCGGCGAAGCCCAGCTCTCGCAGCAGGGCGGCGAAAAGGCCGTTCAGTTCGTAGCAGAAGCCGCCGCGACGGCGGCGCACGATCTTGTCGAAGAGTGCTTCTTCGGTGAGTTCGATGGGTTCCCCGAGGTGCACGCTCAGGTTCTCGAACGGGACGTGCATCAGGTGCCGCTCCTGCAGCAGGCGCAGCGCGGCCAGGTCGGCCGCCGGGGGCACCGGCAGGTCCAGGCGAGCGAGGTAGGCGTCGACGTCCATGGGTTCCACTCTCACACCTCCAGTGCACTCCAGGTCAAGCGAAAAAACGGGGCCCGGCCGTCGCCTGGCCGGGCCCCGGGAAGAGTTGCCGGGGGCCTCAGCCGAGCAGGAGGCCGTTGCCGCCGGCGACGGCGTTGTCGAAGCGCTTGCTGATCTCGGCCCAGTTGAAGATGTTCCACAGGGCGTTGACGTAGTCCGGCTTCACGTTCTTGTAGTCCAGGTAGAACGCGTGCTCCCACACGTCGACCAGCAGGATCGGCGTGGTCGGCAGGATCAGGTTGTTGTGGTGGTCGCGCAGCTGCTGGGTGATCAGCGTCTTGCCGATCGGGTCCCACGACAGCGCGCCCCACCCGTTGCCCTGGATCGTCGTCGACACCGCGGTGAACTGGGCCTTGAACTTGTCGAACGACCCGAACGCCTCGTCGATCGCCGCCGCCAGCTCCCCGGTCGGCTTGTCCCCGCCCTCCGGCGACAGGATCTTCCACCACACCACGTGGTTGGCATGCCCCGCCAGGTTGAACGCCAGCGTCGTCTCCAGGCCCACGATCGAGCCGAAATCGCCCGCCTCGCGCGCGGCGGCGATCTTGTCCAGCGTGTCGTTCGCGCCCTTCACGTACGCCGCGTGGTGCTTGCTGTGGTGCAGCTCGTTGATCTCACCCGAAATGGACGGCGCGAGAGCACCGTAGTCGTAATCGAGTTCGGGCAGCTCGTACCGGGCCATGGGGCCCTCCTTCTGGTCGACGCGCGGTTTCGCTTGCGGCTTCCCGTGCGGGAGCCTTCTGAAACCGAGCCTCGTACTTCAACCTAGGTGGAGGTCAACCCCGTCGTGACCCGGCTCACGCCGCCGGATCGCGGTACCGCGCGAGGTCGCGGGCCAGTTCGTCGAACACCGCCACGTTGTGCTCGAAGGCGACCACCGATTCGTCGATCACCCGGGCGCGGTCGTCCTCGCTCCACGGCGCCTCGTCCAGCTTCGCGCGGTAGCGGTCCCGGAACGCGGGGGCGCTGCCGATCTCGTCGAAGCGGTAGAAGAGCGTGCCCGCCTCGGCGAGGTCGAACTTCTTCTCCAGCAGCCGCCGGATGATCTGGCCGCCGGCGATGTCGCCGAGGTAGCGCGTGTAGTGGTGCGCCACGAACCCGCCGGACCAGCGCGCCGCCTCGGCGATCCGCGCGGTGTAGGCCTCGGTGGCGGCGAGCGGGGCGATCTCGGTGCGCCAGCCGGGCCCGACCAGACGGGCGAGGTCGCGTTCCAGTGCCGGCAACCGGCGCAGTTCCTCGAACACGAACTGGCCGCCTACCGGGTCGTCGGCCATCGCGTCGCCTGCCCGCTCGATCGCCTGGTAGATGAAGTAGTACTGGGTCGCCAGCGCGGTGTAGCCGTCCAGCGTCAGCTCGCCGCCGAGCAGCGCGTTCATGTACGTGGAGTGGTTGGCCTTCTCGTGCACCGTCCTGGTGGACGCGCGCAGTTGTCCGGAGAACGGGCTGGCTTCGAGGTCCGCGGTCACCGTCATCAGAGGCCTCCCGACATCGTCTATCTGACAAGCTGTCAGAAAGACTGTAGGCCACGAATGCGACTTAGGCTACCCTAAAATCAGCGGTTTTCCCTCGAACCGACCGCCCGCCGGACGAAGCGCACGGCGGCTTCGATCGCGTCTTCCAGCTGGTCAGCGGGCACGTCGATGACCTGCCGGCTGCCGAGCGCGGCGGTGATCATCGGGACCACCACATCGAGGTCCTGGGCAGGCCAGCTGCCCGCGTCGACTCCGGCGAGCAGGACCGCGCGGAGCTGTTCGATGATCGGGTCGGCGTGTGCGCTGATCCGCTGATACGCCGCGGGCGCGAGCGCGGACTCCAGCGCGGTGCCCGGCGGGAGGTGGTGTTCGGCCAGCACGCGCAACTGCAGCCGGACGAAGGTGGCCAGCTGGGCGATGGGGTCCGGTTCGGCGTCGACCGCCGCGCACAGCCGCTCTACGTAGCGCGCGGCCTCGTCCTCCACGAACGCGACCAGCAGGCTTTCCTTGTCCGGGAAGTGGTTGTACATCGCGGTGCGGCCGAGCCCGGCCTCCGCGGCGACACCGGCGAGCGTGATCGCGTCGAACCCGCGCTCGTACAGCTGCGCGCGGACGACCTCGAACACTCGTGAACGCACCTCGCGGCGGTGAGCTTCGAGCGAACCGCCCAGCACCTTGGGCACGCGCGCCACCCCCTTCCCGTGCGAAACACTGTAGGGGACCGCGCGCGCAGCGGTTCAGTCGTCGAGCGACCAGGTGTGCACCGGCTCGCCCGCCGCCGACAGCTCCAGGTACCGCCGCAGCATCCAGTTGAGCGCTGTTTCGCGGTCGGCACCGCGTTCGTGCGCGCGCAGCACGTAGTCCCGCTGCCACGCTGCGCCGCTGCGGCGGGCCAGGCACCGGCGTTCGATGATGCCGAGGTAACGCACCCGGGCTTCATCGGACACGTCCGAGCGGCGCAGGCCTTCGTGCGCCAGCGGCAGCAGCACGCGCAACGCCAGCTCGTCCGGCGGGATCCAGCCGATGCCGGGCCAGTACAGCTGCGCGTCGAAGCCCTTGCGCGCACCCTCGTACAGATTTTCTTCCGCGGCCTGGAACGACATCTGCGACCAGACCGGCCGCTCCTGCTCGGCCAGTGCCCGTTGCGCGCCGTAGAAAAACGCCGCGTTGGCCACGATGTCGGCGACCGTCGGACCGGCGGGCAGCACGCGGTTTTCCACCCGCAGGTGCGGCAGGCCGTCCACGACGTCGTACACCGGACGGTTCCATCGCCAAATTGTTCCGTTGTGCAGCCGCAGTTCGGAAAGTTTTGGCGCCTGCCCGGATTCGAGCGCCTCGATCGGGTCTTCAAGATCGGTTTCCGGCAGGAGGCCGGGGAAATAGCGGACGTTTTCCTCGAAGAGGTCGAAGATCGACGTGATCCATCGTTCGCCGAACCACACCCTCGGCCGGACGCCCTGGTTTTTCAGCTCCTCCGGCCGGGTGTCGGTGGCCTGCTGGAACAACGGGATCCGGGTTTCGTGCCACAGCGCCTTGCCCAGCAGGAAAGGCGAGTTCGCGGCGAGCGCGATCTGCACGCCGGCCAGGCACTGCGCGGCATTCCAGTGCGCGGCGAATTCCTCGGGGGCCACCTGCAGATGTAATTGGACCGAAGTACAAGCGGCCTCCGGGAGAATGGACTCCGCGTAGTGCCGCAGCCGTTCCGGCTGGGCTCCGGGCAATGCCGGGCCGTCCATGGCGAGCGCGATCCGCTCGCCGCGCGCGGCGAAGATCTCGTCGTTCAGCGACGAATACCGCGTTTTGTGGGAAAGCCACTTCTGGTCGAAGTGCTCCGAGCCCAGCGTCGGCAGAATGCCGATCATCGCCACCGACGAGCCGGTGTCGAGCGCGCTCGCCTCGGCTTTCGCGAGGTAGGAGTTGAGATCTTCTTCCAGCTGCAGCGCGGAATTCCCGGCGAGCGGGCGCGGCGGAACGTTGAGTTCCAGGTTGTGCTGGCCGAGTTCGGTGGTGAACGAGGAGTCGTCGATCGCCTCGAGCACGACCGAGTTGGTCATCGACGGGCGCAGCTGCCCGTCCACCAGATTCAGCTCGACTTCGAGGCCGATGTTCTTGCGGGGAAAGGAAAAACTCCCGTCGGTGAGCATTCGTGCCAGCGTGTCCAGGCACCGCTGAACCTTTCGGCGGTACCGTCCGCGATCGAGCCGGCCGGGGTGAGCCGAGAGATCCGTTCCCATTGTTCGACGCGCTCCTTGGCTGCTGTCCGCAGTGGTCTTGGCGGCTAGGTGCCAGGCAGACCACCGTCGCACAGCGCGGTGCCATGGGCTAGCGGCCAAACTGGTGCTCTCCGTCACCGAGGGTTGACCCTGCGCGTAACTACGCCGTTTGCAGTAAATGGCGCTCGGCGTTCGGTCTAATCGGCACGGGTTCGGGCGGGTGCGAGACTGTCCGATGTGGCTCAACTGATCTTCACCGAGGACCGGGCGCATCCGGGTCTCGACGATTTCCGCGATCTGTCCACAGCGGACCGTCGCCCGGACCGCCCCGGCGGGCGCGGGCTCGTGATCGCGGAAGGAACTGTCGTGGTCGGACGGCTGCTTGCTTCGCGCTATCCAGTGCGAGCGCTGCTCGGCGTGGAGCGACGGCTGCGGGAATTGGAAGACGAACTCGCAAGCGTCGACGTGCCCGCGTACGTGACGTCGGCGGAAACAATGGCCGACGTCGTCGGGTTCCATCTCAACCGCGGCGTGCTCGCGGTCGCGGACCGCCCGGAACCGCCGACGGTCTCTCAAATCGTGGACAGCGCACAGGTTTTGGCGGTGCTCGAAGGCGTCGGCGATCATGAAAACCTCGGCGCGCTGTTCCGCAACGCGGCCGCGCTCGGCGTCGGCGGGGTATTGCTCGGTCCGGGGTGTTCGGATCCGCTTTACCGGCGCAGTGTGCGCGTTTCGATGGGACACGTGCTGCGCGTCCCGTTCGCGACCTTCGACAGCTGGCCTGGCGGCCTGGATGTGCTGCGGGCGCGGGGTTTCACCGTGGCCGCGCTCACGCCGCGCGAGGATTCCGTGCCGCTGCGCGGATTGCGCGACAAGGTGCCGGGCCCGATCGCGTTGCTGCTCGGCGCGGAGGGCCCCGGGCTGACCGACGAGGCGATCGAGACCGCGGACGTCGCGGTCCGCGTGGAGATGGTGTCCGGGGTCGACTCGCTGAACGTCGCCACGGCCGCGGCGATCGCGTTCCACGAAGTCTCGGCGGGGGCCGCCCCACTAGAGTGACCCCCGGCACGTTTCTTGCGGGGAGGGGCACCATGGAGCTGCGGATCCGCGGCGAGCAGGCGGTGCTCGCCGGTCCGGGCGGCGAGCACGCGCGAGAGGTCGACCCGCGCCGGCTCGCGATCGGTGCCGACCTGGCGCAGGCCCTGCACGAATGGGCGCGCGTGGCGTCGGCGGTGGCGCGGTCCGACTCGGACGCGGACGTCGCCGGTTCAGTCGTGTCGCAGCGCGGCCGTCAGCTCGCCGCGCGGCTGGCCACCGTGATGGGCACGGAGGTGCGCTTCATCGACCCGGTGACCGGAGTGGAGACGGTGGTCGAGCCACCGCCGCGGCCCGATCAGCCCGCGCGGACCCGGACTCCGGAGGAGCCGACGCCCTGGCTCACCGGGCTGACGGTGTCGGCCTTCGCGGCTGCGGTGGTGGTCGTGGCGATGCTCGCGCTGGCCGGGACGCTCGCCCGCGAGACGAGTACGTTGCTGGCACTGATCGCGTCGCTGGTGGTCACCGGCGGTGTCGCGCCGTCGCTGTGGCTGGGCCGGAAGGTGCCGATCCTGCGCTGGGCGGTGTACGGCGCGGGCGGCGGGCTGGTGCTGGCCTGGATCGGCGTGCTGGCCACGGTGTTCTGACTCGCGGATACTGAGCCGATGGCTCCGCTCGACAAGCTGCGCGCCCTCTGTCTCGCCCTGCCTGAAGCGACCGAACGGCTCAGCCACGGCGAACCGACCTGGTTCGTCCGCGGGCGCAAGACGTTCGTGATGTTCGCCGACCGCCACCACGACGACAAGCTCGCGTTCTGGTGCCCCGCGCCGCCCGGCGTGCAGGAGGAACTGGTGCGCACCGAACCGGAACGGTTCTTCCGGCCGCCCTACGTCGGGGTGCACGGGTGGCTCGGGGTGCGGCTTGACGTGGATGTTGACTGGACCGAGGTGGATCAGATCGTGCGCGAGGCTTATCGGCACGTGGCACCGAAGAAGCTGGCCGCCCTGCTGGACGCGTGACCTCCGGCCCTGCTCCGGCGGAAGTCCGTGAAGGGCACCTTGAGGGAATCAGATTCCCTCAAGGTGCCCTTCACGGACGTTCGTCCCGACCCTTGGCCAGTGAGCGGACCCCCGCACGCCCGCCGACACTGCACCCGCTACGGAAGAGACCCCAATGTGGCATTGGGTGCATGTGACGCACCGAACGCCACATTGGGTGCATCTGACGCACCCAATGCCACATTGGGGCGGACCGGGCACCCACGCACCGAACGCCACTGTGAGGATGTGGGGGCGGGGTCACCGGGCCGGTCTGACTCGGAATGCCACCGACCG
>NZ_JBHUKS010000041.1:0-127295 GCF_042684085.1 Amycolatopsis silviterrae | reverse complement strand
ATACCGAGCCCAGACCCCCGCCGCCTAACCTTCACTTAGCCAGTCCAACTTCCGGGGGCCAGTTCAGAATCTGATTCCCTCAGGGTTCCCCTCACGTACCGCAGGAACCAGCCAGGGGCGCCGCGGCGGGAAGGCGGGCTGTCACGAGACTGGGGGTTCGTCCACCGGCCGGTCCAGCAGCTGCTCGATCAGCGCCCGGCAGGCCGGCCCCGGACGGCGGCCCGCGGCGGTCGCGAGGTGGATTTTCCGCTCCGCCCACGGTTCGGCGAGTTCGACCACCGCGACCCGGTCGAGGAACTCCCGCGGCACCATGCACTCCGGCTGCGCCGCGACCCCGAGTCCGGCCTGGACCAGGCTCAGCGCGACCTCGCCGCTGCGCACGGTGAACGCCGGCTCGAACTCCTCGCCCAGCCGGCGCGCCGCGGCCCGGAACGCGCCCGCCATCGGGCCCACCGCGATCAGGGGCTCCGGCAGCAGCTCCGCGAACGTCACGCTCAGCCGGTCGGCGAACCGGTGCCCGCGCGGCAGCGCCACCACGATCCGGTCGCGGCGGTACGGCGTGACGTCCACGCCGGTCAGGTCGAGCTCGTGCGCGGCGGCGAAGACGCCGAGGTCCGCTTCGCCGCGCGCGACCTCCTGCACGATTTCCCGGTTTTCGATTTCGTGGACGATCAACCGGACCTGCGGGTATTGCCGGTAGAATTCACCGAGTTCCCGGGCGAGAAACGGCGCGAAGATCGACCGCGCCGAAGCGATTGTCAGATCTCCCTGCATTCCCTCGGTGAACGCCGCGATTTCCGACCGGATGTCCTCGAGACTGCCGAAGATCTTCCGCACGTGCCGCGCCAGCACCGCGCCCGCGGGCGTCGGCACCACGCCGCGCGGGCCGCGGTCCAGCAGTTCGATGCCGGCGATGGCCTCGAGATCGTGGATCCGTTTCGTCGCCGTCGACGCCGAGACGTTCTCCCGGATCGCGGCCAGCCCGATCTGCTTCTCCTCGACCGCGGACAGGAACAGCCGCAGGGTCAGGAGGTCGACCTGCCGGATCAGGTGCAGCCTGTTGAACGCGCTCACGCTCTACCTCTATCACGCGGTCTGCGCGGGCACCCGCTCGACGAGGTTGACTTTCACGTGGTCAGGGCGCTTCAAAGAGCCGTCCGGGACCAGCGTGACGGCGGTTTTCACGTTCAACGCGGACCGGATCCGGCTTTCCAGGGACGTCCGGAGTTCAGCCTGTTTCTCCGCGGGCAACCCAGCCGCGTGTTCGACCACGAGCGGCAGCGGCTTCTGCGTGGAATGTCCCTCGAAGTCCGCGCGGATGCGCATCTCGCCGGTGGTGACCGGGGCCAGCTCCGCCACCAGCTGCTTGATCGCCGACGGGAACACGTTGATCCCGCGGACGATCAGCATGTCGTCAGTCCTCCCGATGCACCGCACCGTGTATCCGGTCCTCCCGCACGCGCAGTCCGTGCCGGTCACGATCACGTGGTCGCGGGTGCGGAACCGCACCAGCGGCGACGCCTGCCTGCGCAGCGCGGTGTACACCAGTTCGCCCTGCGCGCCCTCGACCGGAGCGATCTGCTCGCCGGTGTCGGGGTTGATGAGTTCGGCGACCATCAGGTCCGGCGACAGGAAGTGCATCCCGTTCGCGGCCTCGCATTCGCCCCAGTACGTGCAGGCGATGTCGGTCCCGCCGAGCATCTCCCGCGAGGTCGCGCCCCACAGCGATTCCAGCTTCTCCCGCACCGCGGGCAGCCCGCCGCCGGGTTCGCCGCCGACGCTGATCGCGCGAACGCCCAGATCACGAGCGTCCATGCCCACGATCGCCGGTGCTTGTTCGGCGAGGTAGGCGAGGAAGTACGGGGTGCCGATCAGCGCATTGGGCCGCTGGTCGGCCTGCACGCGCAGCAGGCGTTCGGCTCCGGCCTCGGCTCCGATGGGGATGTCGACGATGCCCATGTGCTGCAGGATCTGCACCACCGGCAATCCGCCGACGAACCCCTTGCTCATCCCGAACGCGTGCAGCAACCGGTCGCCCGGCCGGAACCCGTTCGCGTACAGCGCCCGCGCGCCCAGCTCGCACCACGTTTCGATGTCGCCGCGGGTCAGCCCGACATACGACGGGCTGCCCGTGGTCCCCGAGGAGGCCTGGATCTGCACGATCTCGTCCGGGCTCGCTGCCGCGTGCGCCCCCAGCGGCGGTGCCGCGGCCAGGCTCTCGCGCAGTTCCTGCTTCTCCGTGAACGGCAATCCGGCCAGGTCCTCGACGGTCCGAACCTTCGCCAGGTCGATCCCCGCGAACTTCTCCTGATAGAACACACTGCGCGCAGCCACATACGCCAACTGCTCCCGCAACCGGTCTTCCTGTACCGCCCGAGCCTCGCTCGCGGGCGCGGACTCGATCGCGCTCCACTGCTTTTCCGAATACGGCGCAGCCATGACACTTTCCACTTCTGTCCGGGGGACGGGTTCAGGCCCGGGTCGGGAGCACCGAGCCGAGCAGGTCGTTGTCCGCGCCGATCGGGCGGACCGCGGGCAGCGGCGGCGGGCGCCTGCCGTCGAAGGACAAGGGCAGCCCGACGACGCCGATCTCGCCCTCGTCGGCCGCGCCGATGATGCCGAGTTCCCGGGTCTGCTCGTGGCCGACCAGCTCCGGGGTCGTCTGCACCGGCGCGCACGGGATCCCGGCCGCCTGCAGCCGGTCCTGCCACTGCGCGCGGGTGCCGCTCGCGATCCGCTCGCCGATCAGCCGGTCGATTTCGGCGCGGTTCTCCAGCCTCGCGGCGTTCGTCGCGAACCTCGGGTCGTCCGCCCATTCCGGGTGTCCGAGCGCGGCGGCCAGCCGGACGAACAACGCGTCGTTGGCGCAGCTGACGATCAGTGCGCCGTCCGAAGCCGCGAACGCGCGGTGCGGGACGATGAACGCCACACCGGACCCGTGCCTGCTGCCAGGGTATCCGTCTGCCCCGTACCCGGCGATGCCGACGCAGTTCCACGCGATCGCCGTCTCCAGCAGCGACGCGTCCACCGCGGCGCCGGTGTGCTTGACGTGCCGCCGGTTGAGCGCCGCGAGGATGCCGATCACCGCCCACATCCCGGTACCGAAGTCCACGATGGACACCCCGGCGCGCACCGGCCCGCCGTCGTGCTCCCCGGTGATGTCCATGATCCCGGAGAACGCCTGCATCAGCGGGTCGTAGCCGGGCAGTTCGCGCAGCGGCCCGGCCTTGCCGAACGCACCGATCTCGCAGTGCACCAGCTCCGGCTTGGTCACCCGCAGGCTCTCCGCGTCGAGACCGTATTTCGCGGCGCTGCCCGGACGCAGGTTGTGCAGGAAGACATCGGCCCGCTCGGCGATGAGCCGGTGCAGCGTGGCGAGCTGCTCGCGGTCCTTGATGTCGAGGCTGAGGTAGCGACGGCCGCGGTTGAGCGCGTGGAACGCGGCCCCGTCGCCCTTCCACTCGCTCGGCCCCCAGCCGCGCGCCGAGTCTCCGGTCGGCCGCTCCACCTTCCATACCTCGGCACCCAGCTCGGCCAGGATCTTGCCGGCGAACGGCGCCGAGGCGCTGTCGCTCAGCTCGACCACGACGATCCCGCTCAGGGGAAGCTCACGCGTCATCGCGCACTCCGATCCCGGCAGCGCCCGAGGCGGCCAGCGCACCGATCTCGTCCTCGCCGAACCCGAACTCCCCCAGCAGCTCCGCCGAATGCTCGCCCAGCCGAGGCGCGGGGTACCGCAGCTCGGGAGCGCTTTCGCTCCACTGCTGCGGGATGCCGATGGTGCGCAGCCGTCCCTCCGAAGGATGGTCCTGCTCCGCGAAGAACCCGATGTCGCTCATGTGCGGATCGCTCAGCAGCGTCTCCGGCGTGTTCATCCGGATGACCGGGATGTCCGCCTCGGTGAGCACCTTCAGCCACTCGTCGGTGGACCGGGTGGCAAAGACCTCGGCCAGGAACGCGTACAGCTCGCCGATGTTCTCCGTCCGGCCGTGGATGTCGGCGAACCGCGGGTCCTCCGCCAGGTCCGACCGCCCGACCGCGGCGAAGAACCGCTGCCAATGCCGGGTGGTGTAGATGTTGACGCCCAGGTAGCCGTCGAGAGTCCGGTACGGGCGGCGGTCCGCGTTCAGCATCCGCGCGTAGCCCCAGTCCCCGATCGGCGGCACGAAGGTGTGCCCGTAGAGGTGGTCGCCCATCGCGAAATGGGCGAACGTCTCGAACATCGGCACCTGCACCTCCTGCCCGTGCCCGGTGCGTTCCCGGTAGTACAACGCTGCGGTGACCGCCGACGAGGTCGCCATGCCGACCACCCGGTCGGCGATCGCCGTCGCGACGTACGCGGGTTCGCCCTGTCCGCGGCTCTGCACCACCGGCATGCCCACCGCCGCCTGGATCAGGTCGTCGTAAGCCGGTTTCGCCGCGTAGGGGCCGTTCTGGCCGAACCCGAAGCAGCCGCAGTACACCAGCCGCGGATTGATCTCGCGGGCGTCCGCATAGGACAGTCCGAGCCGGTGCATCGCCGCCGGGCGCAGGCTGTGCAGCAGGACGTCGGCCGAGCGCATCATGCGGACGAGCGCGTCGCGGCCGTCCGGATGCTTCAGATCGAGCACGAGGCTGCGTTTGTTCCGGTTCAGGTGCAGGAAGATCGCGGCCATCCCGGGATTTCGCCGCGGGCCGACGCCGCGGGTGGTGTCGCCTTCCGGGGACTCCACCTTCGCGACGTCGGCGCCGAGATCCGCGAGCAACAGGGACGCGTACGGCCCCATGAAGTTCGAGGTCAAGTCCAGGATCCGCACACCGTCGAGCGGGCCTGCCATGTCATTCCTCCGTTGCCGGGGCGAACACCGGGAGCGTCTGCTCCCCGCGCCGCACGAAGCGGACCTCGACCGGCATGCCGATCTCGATCGCGTCCGGTTCCGCTTCGATCTGGGTGAACAGCTGGTAACCCTCCGCCAGTTCGACGAACCCGACCGTGTAAGGCACGATCGCCGCCCACACCGGCGTCGGACCGCGCGTGATCGTGCTGTAGGACCACACCGTGCCGCGCCCCTGGGACTGTTCCCAGCCGAGCGAGCGGGCGGAGCAGTGCGGACAGTACGAGTGCGCGGGCCACACGACCTCGCCGCACGAACCGCAGCGCTGGTAAGCGAGCCGTTCCTCGTCGAGCGCCGACCAGTACGGTTCGGCATCCGGCAGCCGGTACGGCTGCGGCCAGTCCTCGCTCATCACGGCCTCCCAGCGTCGTTGCCGGACAACACCATCACACCCGCCGCGGCGAGCATTCCGCCCGCGCCCTGCACCAGCACCGTGCGCGGTTTCCGCTTCGGCGCCAGCCCCAGCGCGGTCCCCCGCAACTGCCGGACCGCCTCGACCAGACTGTCCATATTGCACGAGATCCCCGGCTGCCCGAAGGAAAGCCAGCCGCCGTTGGTGTCGGTCGGCAGGTCGCCGTCAACCCCGGTGCGGCCCTCGCGGTACACGTCGATGCCGTGACCCTTCTTCGCGAAACCCTGGTCCTCCATGATGATCGGGCCCATGTGCGCGAAGTTCACCGACAGCTGCAGCATGTCCACATCGGACGGAGTGAGCCCGGATCGGGTGAACGCCTGACGGGCGGCCTCGACCGTCGCGGTGTGCGTGAGGTTCGGGAACTCGCCCAGCCCGGCGAACCGGCCCGACCGCATGTTCATCCGGTCGGTGAGGTACTCGTGCGTCGTCGCCGAACCGTAGCCGTGCACCCAGACCGGGTCGCGCGCTTCCTTCGCGCGCTCCGGGGAGGTGACTACGAGCGCGCCGCCGGTGCCACCGCCCCAGGTGGAGCACATCCACCGCCGCAGCGGCGTGGCGACGTACGGCGACGACAGCACCTTCTCGCGGTCGACCTCGCCGTGCTTGCGCTTCGCCGCGTGCGGATGCTGCGCACCCCACCGCTGGTTGGCGATCGCGACGTCGGCGAGATCTTCTTCGGTCATCCCGTATTCGTGGAAGTACCGGTGCGCGGCCTGCGCGTACAGCGACGGGATGGTCGGGCCGTAAGGCACCTCGTACTGCGGGTCTGAATCGGCTTCGGAGCCCATCGCCACGGCGTCCACGAACAGTTCGGTCGCGTCGCTCTGGACGCACAGCACGTATTCCGCCGCGCCGGCCGCGATCATCTGCGACGCCACCGCGATGGTCGACGTCAGGCCCGCCCCGTGCAGCGTGATCTCGCTGTTGAGCGTAACCGGCATCTGCAGGTGCGAGATGAAGATATTGCTCCACTGGGACCGCTTGTCCGCCCACGGCGAGCGCCCGGTGAACACCGCGTCCACCTGGTGCTTGCCGATCCCGGCGTCGGCCAGCGCGGCCATCGTCGCCTCGGTGGCCAGTTGCAGCGGGTCTTTCCGGTCGGCCTTCGACGCATACGCGTCGCCCATCCCGACGATCGCGGCGACCGGTTCCCCGGCGCTCACTTCCTCTCCGGCTGCTTCTCCGTCGGCAGGGACGCCGCGAGCAGCTCTTCGAGGTCGTCGCGGCGGCGCAGCATCAGCAGGCTCCACTCGCTGCGCTGCACCACGTAGCCGTCCTGGTTGAGAGCCTTCATCAGGAAGGTGGTGACGCCGTACTTCTCGTCCTTTTCCTTCTTCGCGGTGACCTCGGCGGTCACGTAGATCGTGTCGTCGATCGCGACCGGCTTGAGGTAGCGCAGGTTGTCGATCCCGTAGTTCGCCTGGATCGACGGGCCGAACTGGATCAGCCCGGTCATGATCGAGTACGTCAGCGAGCCCTGCACCAGCCGCTTCCCGAACCGGGTCTGCTCGGCGTAGTGCTTGTTGGAGTGGATCTCGATCCAGTTGCCGGTCAGCGCGCAGTAGTTGACGACGTCGGCCTCGGTGATCGTCCGCCCGCCGGTGCGGAAGACCTGGCCGACCTCCAGCTCGTCGTAGGGCATGTCGATGCGGTTGTTGATCCCCATTGATCTTCTCTCCTCGGGAAAACGGGCGGGTCAGGCGGGCAGGCGCATCGACTTCGCGATGATGGTGCGCTGGATCTGGGAAGTGCCGCCGCCGATCGTCGACTGGATGCTTTCGCGCAGGTAGCGCTCCATGTCGCCCTCGGGCAGGTTCGCGTAGCCGCCCAGGATCTGCATGCCGTCGAGCGCGCACTGCTTGAGGGTTTCCGAGCCGTACAGCTTGGCCATCGACGTCTCGCGGGCGGCCGGCAGGTTGTCCGCCTTCATCTGCGCCGCGCGGTAGCACAGCAGGCGAGCGGCGTCGACGCGCGTCTGGTTCTCCGCCAGCATGTGCTTGAGCACCTGGAAATCGCGGATCGGCTTGCCGAACTGGGTGCGCTGGTGGGCGTAGCGGTTGGCGTTGCTGACCGCCTCCTGCGCGTTGCCGGTGTAGGCCGCGGCGACCGCGCAGCGTTCCAGCTCAAGGTGTTCGGTGATGATCTTCCAGCCCTGGCCGACCTCGCCGAGCAGCGCGTCCGCGGGGACCCGGACCTCGTCGAGGAAGATCTCGGTGGTGCCGGTGGCGTGCCGGGACAGCGTGGGCAGCTTGCGGATGTCCAGGCCCGGGGTGTCGTTCGGGATCAGCAGCACGGACAGGCCGTTGTGCTTGTCGTTCTTGTCGGTGCGGACGAGCATCGCGATGACAGTGTCCTTCGCCGCCGCACCGCTGCACCACAGCTTCGAGCCGCTGACGATCCAGTCGCCGTTCTCGTCCTGGCGCGCGTGGGTCTTGGTGTTGGCCGCGTCCGAACCGGCGTCCGGCTCGGAGATCGAGACGGAGAACCGGATCTCGCCGTCGATGAACGGCTTGACGTAGCGGGCTTTCTGCTCCGCGGTGCCGTACTTGATGATGTTCATCGCGGTGAACGTGGGCACCAGCACCGAGCAGGCGAAGTCGAAGCCGAACTTGCCGAGCCCCTCGGCCATCAGGGAGTAGTCGAAGATGTCCCCGCCGGAGCCGCCCTCGGACTCCGGGATCAGGATGCCGAGCCAGCCCTGCTTCGCGATCTTGTCATACGCCTCGTACGGGTACTGCCGTTCGAAGTCGCAGTTCCGGACATACTCGACGGTGATTTCGTTGTCCATGAAGTCGTTGACCGTCTTCAGCCATTCCGACTGCGATTCGTTGAGGAAATTCGCGCACATTTTCTCGTACTCCCATCGCGGTTTCCATCAGGTTAATGCGACTGGACCGGAAAGCCAATTGACGGTTCCCGAAGGCGGGATTCGGGATTTCCGAACCCGGCGCGCAGGGCCGCGGCCTCCGCGGCGGAAAAGCCCCAGTCGGCCAGCGCCTCCTCCGCGTGCTCCCCCGGCGCGGCAGGCGGCCGCCGGACCGCCCCCGGCGTGCGGCTGAACCGCGGCGCGGGAGCGGGCTGCACGACGCCGTCGACCTCGACGAACGTGCCGCGCGCCCGCAGATGCGGATGGTGCGGAGCCTCCGCCATCGACAGCACCGGCGCGAGGCACACGTCCTGCCCTTCGGCGAGCGCGCACCACTCGTCACGCGTCTTCGTCCGGAACACCTCGGCGAAGCGCTTTTTCATTTCCGGCCAGCGCTGCCGGTCGTGCTGACCGGGCAGTTCGTCCTCTGCCAGCCCGAGCATCCGCAGGGTGTTGCGCCAGAAACGGGTCTCATTCGCGGCGAGGCTGATCCAGCCGCCGTCCTCGGTCTCGTAGACCTGGTACCAGGGCGCGCCGGAATCGAGCCGGTTCGTGCCGCGCTCGTCGGTCCAGTAGCCCGCCGCCCGGAAGCCGTAGAAGGCAGTCATCAGCGACGCCGAACCGTCCACCATGGCGGCGTCCACCACCTGCCCCTGGCCTGAACTGCGACTTTCCAGCAGCGCGGACACCACGCCGAAAGCCAAGTACAGCGCCCCGCCGCCGAAGTCGCCGGCCAGGTTCAGCGGGATGACGGGCGGTCCTCCCGCCTCGCCGATCGAGTGCACGACGCCGGTCAGGGACACGTAGTTGACGTCATGGCCCGCGGCTGCGGCGAGCGGCCCCTCCTGGCCCCAGCCGGTCATCCGGCCGTACACCAGTGCCGGGTTCGCGGCCAGGCATTCGTCCGGCCCGAGCCCCAGCTTCTCCGCGACGCCGGGACGGAACCCCTCCACCAGCGCGTCCGCCCGCTCGGCCATCCGCAGCACGGCGGCGACCGCGGCCGGGGTCTTGAGGTCCAGCGGCACGCCGCGGCGGCCGCGATTCATCAGCTCGAAGCGCGGTTCGATCGGCGCCCCGCCGTCGTAGCCGGGCGGGCGTTCGATCCGCAAGACCTCGGCGCCGAGATCGGCCAGCAGCATGCAGGCGAACGGCGTCGGCCCGACCCCGCCGAGCTCGACGATCCGTACCCCGGCCAGCGGTCCGGAATGCGTGTCCTCCATCCTCGCGACGCTACGCGCGCGGGGGGCGGAAACCTATTTCGCAAACCCGAAGCCGCGCTTCGGGAACTCCGAATTGATTACCCCGAACGGCCTGCTTACGCTACGGCGACCCCGCTCGGGGTCCTGTTTTGATCACATTTCCCGGTCCGCCGCACCCCATTCGGAGAGGGGCGTTCAATGACGACGCCGAAATCCCCGTCCGCACCGGAACCCGCCGCCCGCGCCCGATCCGGCCGCCGCGCCGTCGTGGCGAGCATGGTCGGCACCACCGTCGAGTACTACGACTTCCTGGTCTACGGGGTCGCCGCCTCGCTGGTCTTCGGAAAACTGTTCTTCCCCCAGGTCGACCCCGCAGCCGGGGTCCTGCTGTCGCTGTCCACCTTCGCGATCGCCTTCGTGATGCGCCCCATCGGCGCCGCGATCTTCGGCAACCTCGGCGACCGCGTCGGCCGCAAACGCGTCCTGTTCCTGACCATGATGCTGATGGGCGTGGGCACCTTCGCGATCGGCCTGCTGCCGACCTACCACACGATCGGCATCCTCGCACCCATCCTGCTCGTGCTCTGCCGCTTGGTCCAAGGCCTCGCCCTCGGCGGCGAACAGGCCGGCGGCTTCGTGATGAGCGTGGAAAGCTCCGGCGACAAACGCCGAGGCCTGGCCGGCGCGTTCGTCAACTCCGGTGCCGGCTGGGGCTTGCTGCTCGCGAACCTGCTGTTCCTGGTGCTGAACGAACTCCCCGGCGACGCCTTCCTCACCTGGGGCTGGCGCATCCCGTTCCTGCTGAGCGCGGTCCTGGTGCTGGTCGGCCTGTACATCCGGGTCAAGCTCGACGAAAGCCCCGAGTTCGTCCGCGTGGAGAACGCGCAGGCGGTCAAGCGGGTCCCGCTCGCGGACGCGGTCAAGCGCGGCTGGCGCCCGATGATCCTGGTGATGCTGTGCTGCCTCGGCACGCACGTCAATTTCTATGTGGTGACGGTGTATTCGCTGACCTACGGCACGTCGGTGCTGCACCAGCCGAAGACGACGCTGCTGTCGATGCTGCTCATCGTGACCGCGATGTACATGTTCTCGACCCCGCTGTTCGGATTGCTGGCCGACCGGTTCGGCCGCAAGCAGGTGTTCGTGGTGTCGGCGATCGCCCTGGTGCTGACCCCGTTCGCGTTCTACCCGCTGCTGGGCAGCGGCAGCTACCTGCCGATGGTGGCCGGTTTCGTGCTGCTGTTCATGGCCGTAAGCGCGAACTCCGCCGCCGAGCCGACGTTCTTCGCGCTCGCCTTCCCTCCTTCGATCCGCTACAGCGCGCTGGCGGTGTCCTACGGCCTTGGCGCGGTGCTGGGCGGCTCGTTCGCACCGTTGATCTCGGCGGCGTTGTTCAAGTCGAGCGGCAGTTGGACGACGGTGGCGATCTACAACGGCGGGGCGGCGCTGATTTCCGTTGTCGCTGGGTTGCTGCTGCGGGAACTTCCCCGGCTGAGCACGAAAACGTCAACCGCACAGTCCGGCTCCTCCGCTCAGGCTGTCTGACCGGCGTACGCGGTGCCTGGCTGCCCGAGGAACCGGACAGCCAGGCACCCGGGACTGGCCTAGATGGCCGTCGCAGGCAATCAAGGCTGGCGGAAAGAACCGAACGCCACCGCCGCGGGCTGGAACCCGGACACCGAACTTTCGTTATCTCGAAGCGCCGCTTTCGGAATTTCGCATTGCTCGCGAAGAAACAGCTGTTTAGGTTGCTCGCATGTCCCCCAGCAGAAATACCGCCACCGGCCCGACGCACTCCGTGCCCGCCCGCCCGTCGTCCGTCCTCTGCGGCAGCATGGCTCGCGCCGGGCGCGGCGGCACGGCAACGGACTCCTGATGGTCGCCGTCACGCGCGCCGGCGCGGTCGGGGTGCTGGAGCTGAACCGGCCGGGCAAGTTCAATGCCCTGCGCCGCACCGATTTCGCCGAGATGGCCGCCGGGCTGGACGAGTTCGAGCGGCCGGGATCCGGGGTGCGGGCCGTTCTGCTGTGCGCGAGCGGCGACCACTTCTGCACCGGCGGGGATCTCGCCGAAGCCAAGACGATGCTCGGCGATTCCCCCGCGCTGGAACGATTCCTGCGGCTCGCGCACGCCACGCTGGCCCGGCTGGCGGACAGCCCGCTCCCGGTCGTGGCCGCCTGCCAAGGTTTGGTCCTGGCCGGCGGACTGGAACTGATCCTCTGCTGCGATGTGGTCTTCGCCGCCGACAACGCCCGCTTCGGCGACCAGCACGTGCAGTACGGGCTGGTCCCGGCGTGGGGCGCGACCCAGCGACTCCCCCGCGTCGTCGGGCCGAACCGCGCACTGGACCTGATGTATTCCGGACGCCGGATCGACGCCCGGACCGCGGCGCAGTGGGGTCTGGCCAGCTACGCAGTGCCCGCCGCCGAACTGGCCGCAGCGGCGCGCGGATACTGCGAAACACTCGCCACGCGCAGCAGGCCCGCTCTGACCGCGATGAAGAGCCTCTGCCGCACAGCCCTGGACGAACCGCTCGGAAGCGGGCTGCGGCTTGAACGCGAGGCCGTCGTGCGGGCGACGGCCGGGCCCGACCCGGCCGAGGGCATCGCTGCTTTCGAAGCCCGGCGGGCGCCCCGGTTCGCTGATTGACCCGTCGATGCCCGCACCAGGAAGGGAATCCGCATGACCAGCGTTCTCGTGCTCGGCGCGTCCGGGCAGATCGCCTCGTGGGCGATCGGCATGCTGGCAGAGCAGGGTGCCGCGCTCACGCTGTTCGCCCGTGACAAGAGCCGCATCGACAACGTCCCCGATGGAGCGACGGTGATCGAGGGCGACGCGAGAGACCGCACAGCACTCGCGAAAGCGGTGCGCGGGCAGGACATCGTCTACGCGAACCTCGCCGGTGCCGTCGACGAGCAGGCGCGGGCCATCGTCGCGGTCATGGAAGCCGAGGGCGTCAATCGCCTCGTCTTCGTGACCGCGCTGGGCATCTACCAGGAAGTCCCCGGCGCGTTCGGCCGCTGGAACCGCACCACCATCGGTGCCGCCACACTGGACACCTACGCGGCGGCATCCGACGCGATCGAAGCCTCGTCGCTGGATTACACGGTGCTGCGCCCAGCCTGGCTCTCCGACGCCGACGAGGTCTCCTACGAGGTCACCCGGCGCGACGAACCGTTCCAGGGCACCACAGTGTCGCGCAAGAGCGTCGCAGCGCTCGTCGCCGACATCGTGGCCCATCCGGAGAAGCACGTCCGCGAGAACCTCGGCGTCGACAAGCCGGGCACCGACGGCGACCGGCCGGTCTGGTAGCGGCCCCGGCGCGGCACAGCGCGGCAAAGTAGTTAGGCGCCTGATAGTATGGCAGCTATGGATGCGATGCTCGGACCGAGGCAAGGGCTGCTGCTGCGTCGTCTCGACGGCAGCGGGCAAGCGGAGTTCGCGATGGGCCTGCTGGCGACAGCGCGCCGGATCGACGACGCCTACAACGAACTGCTCGTCCGGCACGACCTGTCGGGCGGCCGTTTCGCCGCTCTTCTCGCGGTGGGCGAGGCACCGGGGATCACGCCCGCACGGCTGTCCGAGGAGCTGGAAGTCAAGCGGGCGACCGTCACCGGCCTGATCGACGGACTCGTCAAGCGCGGGTTCGTCGTCCGCGGCAGCGACGAGGCCGACCGCCGAGTGCAGACCTTGACGATCACACCGGACGGCGAACAGCGCGTAAAGGACGTTCTCCCGCTCGTCGAGCAATGGCTGTGCGGCCTGACGTCCGGCATCGAGGGCAACGGCCGCAAGACCGCCTGGCGGCTGCTGTCGCGCATCCACGACAACCTCGGCGAGAGCACGGGCGATTGACCCGCCGCGCTCGCGGCTTTCAAGCAAAGGTGTTTCGAACATGGACTGGGTTGCTTTCCGGGACGCCGCCCGGCGCGGCATGCAGCCGGGCAAACCGCTCCAGGACCCGCTCAAGCTGACGCGGGTCGCGGTCGGCATGCTGATCGCAACGGTCGTCGGATATCTCCTGCACGACCCGGAGCAGCAGCTGCTGGTCGTCGTGGGCGCGTTCCTGGGCACGATCGCCGCGGTCATGCCGCACAACCGGTCCCGCATCGCCGCGACGCTCGCGACCAGCGCCGCGCAGATCGCCGCCGCCGGGCTCGGGGTGCTGGTTTCCGGGAACTGGGCGCTGATCCTGGCGGCCGTCTTCGTGCTGTTCCTGGTTTCCGGGCTCCTGCGCGCCGTCGCGATCGGGATCAGCATGCGCCTGACGGTCGTCACCATCGTCTTCTTGGCGTTCGCCGAGATCTCGGCGGAGCTGACGGCGAGCGCGGGCCAGGTCGTCGCGTTCTTCGCCGCGGGGTTCGCGATCATGAACCTCGCACAGCTGCTTCCCCCATACGAGTCCCAGCACTCGGCGCAGCGCGGTGCCGTCGCGGGCTTCTACCGGGCGATCGCGTCCGGCGGCGCCGGGGACTCCGCTCTCCTGGCTGCCGACCGCAGCCTGGCATTGCTGCGCTGGAGCAGCCACCGCGAGCTCGACCGGCTCACGCAGCTGGTGGTACGCGGCGAGGAAATCGGGCAATTGATGCGCGCGCTCGGCAATCGCGCGGACGACGAATCGGCCCGTTGGCAGGAGGCCTCGGCTCGCCAGCTGGTCGCCATCGCTTCAGCGGTTTCGCGCGCACGTACCAGCGGCTTCCCTCTCGCGGTCGCGTGGCCGGGTGAGCCGAGCAGCGAACTCCAGCGCGCCGTGGCGCGTGCGGTGGACGCCGCGACTCGGCTCGCCGCGGGCGAGCAGGTTGCCCCTGCCTCCGACGAGCGGCACACGCCGAGTTCCTTCGAACTGATCGCGGACGAGCTGCGCTGGGGCTCTCCGATCCTGCACCACGCGCTGCGGCTGGCGATCGTCTGCGTCGTCGCGCAGGTGGCCGGCATGGCGGTGGGCTCCTGGCTGGGATCGGCGGCTTTCCTCGCCGGGCACGGTTTCTGGGTGGTCGTCGCGGCGGCGCTGATCGTGTTCCCGGACTACGGCTCCACCTTCGCGCGCGGCATCGGACGTTCCCTCGGCACCGTCGCGGGCGCGGTCGCCGGCGTGGCGCTGTCCTTCTTGCCTTACGTCCCGGCTCTGCACGCCGTCGTGCTGCTCCTGCTGTTCTGCGGTTACCTGGCGTTCCGCAGCTGCGGTCAGCCGTACACGATGTTCTGGGTGGTCGCCTGGATCGGCTCGCTGACTCCCGGCCCGCTCGGCGCGACCACTCGCGGCCTCGACACGATCATCGGCTGCCTGCTCGCGTTCGCCGCCTATCTCCTCGCTCCCACGTGGCACCGGCGCCTGCTCACCGAGCGGCTCGCCGAGTGGGCGGAAGCGACCACGCGGCAGATCGACGCACTTGTGCTCCTCTGGGCGGCGGACGACGAGACGCACCGGCTCGCAGCCGGTCACGCAGTGGTGCGCACCCGACTGACTGCGCTGGAGTTCACCGCGGCGGCCCGCGGCGCCCGTCTCGAACCTCGCGACCGGCACGGCCGCTGGGAAAACGACGCCCTCGACCCGGCCATCGACGCGGTGACGAGCGTACGGCGACAGATCGCGGCCCTCTCCGCGCTCGCTCCCGCCTGGAACACCGAGGAACGCACAGCAGTCACGTCCCGCATCGAGGCTGCCTCACGCGACCTCGACGCGATCGCGCAGGCCCCGGTGAGCGCCGCGCAGCCAGGCGACGCGGAAGGAACGACCTCCGAGGACACCACCGCAGCGCTCGGACGGCTGCGCGACGCCGTCGCCGCCCTGGAGACGCTCGTCGCGGCACAGACCCCGGCGCGCTGACCTGACGGGCGGCTTCGACCAGACACCTGAAGACAGGAAAGGAAACGGACATCATGTGGCAAGGCCACTACGACAGCCTGTTCATCGGCGGCGACTGGGTCGCCCCGTCCACGGGCGAGAAGCTGACCGTGCTCTCCCCCTACACCGAAAAGCCCATCGCGACGGTGCCCATGGGCGTCGAAGCCGACGTCGACCGGGCCGTCGCGGCAGCCCGCGAAGCCTTCGACAAGGGCCCGTGGCCGTGGATGTCGCTGGCCGAGCGCTCGGCCGTCATGCGCAGGCTCAGCGCCGAGATGCAGGCGAACGAAGCGACGATGGCCGAGCTCGTGTCCGCGGAGATGGGCACGCCGATCCAGCATTCGGTGCCCATCCAGGCCCGGCGTCCCCGGCTGATCGTCGACCAGATGACGGAACTCGCCCAGAGCTACCCGTTCGAGGAAATCCGAGACGCCCCGTCCGGCCGTGCCCTCGTGCACCGCCGTCCCGCCGGCGTGCTCGGCGCGATCGTTCCGTGGAACGCACCCCATCTGATCACCGTCATGAAGCTCGCCCCGGCGCTGCTGGCCGGATGCACCGTGGTGGTCAAGTCCGCTCCCGACGCACCCTTGAACCAGTACCTCTTCGCGGAGATGGCCCAGAAGGCAGGTCTGCCCGCGGGCGTGCTGAACATCGTGTCCGGGGACCGGCCCGCCAGCGAGCACCTGGTTTCCCATCCGGGGGTCGACACGATCTCCTTCACCGGATCGACCGGCGTGGGCAAGAGCATCGCCGCGGTATGCGCCGGGCTGCTGCGCCCCGTCACCCTCGAGCTCGGGGGCAAGTCCGCCTCCGTGCTGCTCGACGACGCCGACGTGGAGTCGACCGTCGACACCGTGCTGCACGCGGCGCTGCGCAGCAACGGCGAGGTCTGCACCGCCAAAACGAGGATCGTGCTTCCCCGAAACGTCTCCGGCCGATTCGTCGACGCGCTGGCGGCGAAGATCAGCGCGCTCAAGATCGGCGATCCGCTCGACCCGGAGGTCTACTTCGGCCCCCTCGTGAGCGCGGCGCACCGTGAACGCGTCGAGGGCATGATCGCCGCGGCGGTGCGCGAAGGAGCCGTTCCGATCGTCGGCGGCGGCCGTCCGAAGGGGCTGGACACCGGCTGGTTCGTGGAGCCTACCGTCTTCACCGGCGTCGCTCCGTCGATGCACATCGCGCAGGAGGAGGTCTTCGGTCCGGTGGTCTCGGTGCTCGAGTACGACACCGAGGAAGAGGCGCTGGCGATCGCCAACGACTCCCGCTACGGCCTCAGCGGCGCGGTGTTCTCCGCCGATCCGATGCGCGCCACGCGTTTCGCGGCTCGCATGGAGACCGGCATGACCGAGGTCAACGGATGCCCGGCCGGGCTCGCCGCGCCGTTCGGCGGGGTGAAGGACAGCGGGCTCGGTTACGAACTGGGTCTCGAAGGGTTCGACGAGTTCGTCGAGATCAACAGCATCGGCATTCCCGCGGACCTGCCCTGGCCCGCCCGCTGAGCACACCCGATCGAAGAGACAGGAGACATCCGATGAGAGCGGCCGTCATGGTCGAGGTGGGCAAGCCTCTCGAGATCCGCGAGATCGAGCTCGACGAGCCGATGCCGCGCGAGGTCGTGGTCAAGGTCAAGGCCAGCGGGCTGTGCCACAGCGACCTCCACACGATGAACACGGACTTCGGGTGGCCGCTGCCGCTGGTCCTCGGCCACGAGGTCGCCGGCGTCGTGGAATCGACCGGCGCGGACGTCACCGGAGTGAAGGCGGGCGATCACGTCGTCGCCAACCTGATCTCGAGCTGCGGCGCCTGCGCCGACTGCGTGCTCGGTGTCCCGACGAACTGCGCCAACCCCGGCGCGATCCGGCGCGGCCCGAACGAGCGGCCGCGGTATTCGCTGGACGGCAAGACCGTCACCCAGATCGGCGACATCGGCGGCTTCGCGGAAAAGATCCTGGTGCACGAGCGCAATCTCGTCCCGGTCGACAAGGCCCTCCCCTTCGACCGGGCCGCGCTGCTCGGCTGCGGCGTCATCACCGGCGTCGGGGCCGTCAAGAACGCCGCCCGGGTGAAGTTCGGGGACACCGTCGCCGTCATCGGCTGCGGCGGGGTCGGCCTCAACGTCGTGCAAGGAGCCGCGATCTCCGGGGCGAGCCACGTGATCGCGATCGACCTCCAGCCGGCCAAGCTCGAACTCGCCCGCACATTCGGCGCCACCGAGGTCGTCAACCCGGCCGAAGAGGCCGATCTCGCCGACCGCGTCCGGGAAATCGTCGGCAAGGGCGGTGTCGACTACGCCTTCGAGGTCGTCGGGCTGCCGCAGACCGTCCGGCAGGCGACCGACATCACCGGCCGCGGCGGTTCGACGTACGTCGTCGGCAAGATGAAACCGGGGACCGGGGCCGCGCTCACTGCCGATGACCTGCTGCGCGGCAACAAGAAGCTGAGCGGAGTGTTCATGGGCGCGACCGTGGCGGAGATCGACATCCCGCTCTACGCGCGGCTGTACCGGCAAGGCAGGCTGAACCTGGACGACCTCGTCTCCGAGACAATCACGCTGGACCAGGTCAACGACGGATACGCGAAGCTCGGGAAAGGCGAAACCGCGCGCAGCGTCGTGGTCTTCGACTGAACCCCGTGGCGGCCGTCAGACCTCCTGGCCGTCGAGCGGCCGCCGCCAGACGAGGACCACGACCGCTCCGGCGAGGATTGCGGCGGTGAGCGCGAACGGGACCGGAATGAAAGGGTCCACCAGGACCAGCAGCCCGGCCAACGGCAGGACGGCGTTGACGACCCGGTCGGCGTGCGGCCGGATCGCGAGAGCCCAAATGCCAAGCACGAAGACCGCGAGCGGAACAGTGTAGGCGAAAGACGCGCCAGGCTGATGCAGCGCACTGTGTCCGGTGAGGACGTCGATCTCGACCTCGATGCCAGCGGAAAACGCTCCCGCGGCGGCGAAGATGAAGAAGTGCCCGTACCCGTAGGCCAGCGAACTCGCGAAGCCCTTGATAGCGCGGTGATGCGGCGGCCAGAAGTAGATCCACCACAGCGCCGCCGTCGCCACGAGAGTCAGCACGGCGATGCCGATGAGTTCTCCGGGCGATTCGGTGTCGCGAAGGGCTTCGATGATCGCGTTGGCAGAGGCGAGCAGGCTCTCGCCGAGGAGGATGAGCGTGAACAAGCCGTACCGTTCGGTGATGTGATGCGGGTGCCAGGGCGTGGACCCGGTGCGCTCGGCGACGATCGGCACGGCGATTTCCGCGACGACGAGCACGATCAGCGCGACCGTGAACATCCCGGCCGGAAGCAGCAGCGAAGCCAGCCACAGCAACTGGACCAGGGTGATGCCCGCCGCGTAGATGAGCGTCGCCCGGCGCGCGGGCCCGCCTGATCGCGACGCGCGCAGCCACTGGGCCACGAGCGCGAAGCGCATCACGACGTAGGCGAGGATCAGCACCGAATAGTCGCCGTGCTCGAACGCCGGACCGATGCCGGAGGCGAGGACGAGCACGCCGCCCATCTGCACGATCGTGAAGACCCGGTACAGCCAGTCGTCGGTGTCGAACGAGGTGGCGAACCAGGTGAAGTTCATCCAGGCCCACCAGATCCCGAAGAACACGACGCAGTAGTTGCCGATCCCGTCGAGCACGTGCCCCTCGCCGAGCGCATGGTGCAACTGCGCGGCGGCGATGCTCACGGCGACCACGAAGACGAGGTCGAAGAACAGCTCCAAGGTGGACGCGGCGCGCCCGGCTTCGTCCGGGTCGCGCGGGCGCATCGGGACGAGCCGGAATCGGGAGTCGGGCGTCATGGCATGGATCTTCCTGCACGCTAGCGGTATACGCAGTCCTCGAGCGTGTTGCGGGTGGGCGGCAGCCCGCGCCTCGCGAGCGAGGCGGGCCAGCAGGTGCCGGCCGCCAAGGGCTTCGACCTCCCCGCACCGCCGCGCGCGGAGACCCCGCGGCGAGCCTCCGCGCGCGGCGCGAACTCGAATTGCTGCTCACCACTCGGCTGCTGGCGGTGGTGCCGCGCCAGTACGCCAATGTCGAAGCGGTTCAGGGCAGCGGTGACATCGATCGCTCCGCTCGCCGGCGCGCTGCTCGGCCTCGCCGGGGTTCATCTCACCGGCCACCACTATCAATCGCACCGCGATGGCACCAAGGTCGTCCTTGCTGGAACGGAGGCTATTGGAGGCCGCGTCGACGACAGCGTGCTCGACGCCCTTGCCGAAGTCGCTGTGTGGCTGCCCAAACCGTAATCGGCAGGTCACGCCAGGAGCTCAGTCGCTGCCCTCAACCGCGCGCCGCACTCATGGATCGGCACGCACAAGCTCACCACACGTATCCGCGGCCGCTGGCGATCGGGCAACCGCGTTGGGTCGTCCGCGGCAAGGGTGTGGGCAACATCGACGATCTGGTCGGTCATGTCGCGTTCGTACCAGGAGCCCCATTCGTAACGACCATGCGGCACGTTGCTCAACGGTATGCCCTCAACCAGGTCAAGAGCTTCCTGCAACCTGCGGAGGCGGTCCTCGCCGTGCGCCGCTTGGACGAGGGACTGGAATGAGAACCAGTCGCAGAGCAAGGCGCCGGAAAGGCGATAGCCGCTGTTCTTCGCGTCGATATTGGGTAAGTAAAGGTCGCCGTCCTGGTCGTGGCCAAGCCAGGTACGGAGGCGAGATACGTAGCCCTGTCTGGTGGCCGCAGACCAGGGCTGGTTCGACGTCCCCAGCTGTTGCGAGATTTCCTCGGCGCGCGCTCCCGGGTTAAGGGCAAGGAACGCGGCCAGTTCGGTGAGCCGATTGATCTTCTTGCCCTCGACCCGGGCGTAATCCACGCCGCGCAGCGAGACGGGGCCGAGCAGCCTCAATTCAGGTTGCGATGGCCGGGGAACGGTCTCGGCTGGTGTCTCGGAGCAGTCTCGCTGCTTGGGCACCGGGTGGGCCACTGTCTCGGGCGGTTCGGCATTGACCGGCTTGGCTACAGCTGCCATCTCCTCCGCCGTGAGCCGTTGGAGGGCGACGTCGACATTGAGTTGATCGACAGGAGTCGGGTCTCGCCGGAGATCAAGCTCCCACGCGCCTGGGATGCGCACGCTGGGATCCTGACCCGTGACGATCGCGACTATGCCGGCGGCAGCGTCACTCGTCGCGAGGCGGTCGACCTCTGCGGAGGTGAGCGGCTCTGGCACGAACACGGCGTGCGGACCGGCATCGGTCGTGTCGGCAAGGCGAGTCAGTAGTGCATCGACAGACTCATGATGGTCAGCACCGTCTATGGCGTGTCCGATGAGGTCGACCGTGATGCCCGTTGCCCAGGGAGAAGTCACCAGTTCGAGGGCCATCGCGCAGGCCACCGCGACGACGTCCTCCGGCTCGCCGTCAAGGAGAAGTGCCCCGACGCGGTCCAGTCGCAGCAGGATCAAGTCGCCGTCCGAGCCGTGCCCCAGGGCGGTCAAGAACGGGTACGGAGGAGCCTCGCGATTCTCGTGCTCCTCCACAGGGATGGGACGCATCAGCTGCCATTCAGCGCTGGTACCGGGTCCGATGAACGGCGAAACGGGTTGGGCAGGCTCGCCCAGGAAGATCGTCGCCTGTTCGGCGCCGAGACGGATCATCCGGATTTCCGGCAGCCTCTGTCCGTCCGGCTTGATGCGTTCGTGTTCAGCTCGCCCGCCTCAGGTCTCCGCCCGGGTACTCCTCCGCGGCGTCCGCGAGCATGGCGATCGCTCGACTGCGCCACCGGGTCACCGTCGGCTGGCTCACCCCCAGTTCCTCTCCGACCTGGCGATCCGTGGCCACGCCGTCCCGACCCACCCGGTCGCCGAAGAAACGGCGCGTCAGCACCGCCCGACCCCGCTCGTCCAGCACACCGCGGGCCACGGCCCACGACAGCACCAACAGCAGCTCTTCCGACGCGGCGACCTCGTGCTCCGGCTGAATCAGTGCGCCGTGGAACGCGTCATCGTCAACACTCACCACCTCCACCGCAGCCTGCACGTGGCCCACCCCGAATGAGCGCAACGCCGCCCGTTGCGTCTCCCGAACCAGATTCGCCGCCACGTGATGCCGACGACGCAACGGAAAACACCGGATCTGCTCCCACAGGTGCCCGATCACCGTCGCCTGCACGTCGGCGTTCTCCTCGCCCGCGGAGACTCCCCCGCCAGTCACGCCTCGCCGCACGCCGCCCGCTCCGGTCGAGGCCCGCACCGCCCGGATCACCCGACCAGTCACCCCTGGGACCGCGGGCAGCATCGCGGAGAGCACGATCTCCGCCGCCGTCGCACCGTCTCGCCCCGGCACTGCGGCACGCTCGAGCAACGCGTGCAGGACCAGGTCGTGCATCTCATACTCTCGCGTCGCCAGCACCCGCGCGAGATCCTCTCGGCTCGGCGTCTCGGCCAACGCGAGATCCGTGCGAGACCAGGCCACCAATGCCAGGTCGAACCTCTTGACCACGCGCGGGTGACGAAGACGACTCTGCAACAGCGTCAACGGGCTTTTCCGGGCTTCGTCGGCATGCGGCAAACTCATCACAGACCCTCCTCGAATCGTTACCGCTTCGGCACGACCTTGAGAACGACCTGCGTCTCCCTTCCTGGATCTGATCCTTGCCCCTAGCCAAGGGCAAGCGCTAATTCACCCATTGCGACGACACACGACCGCGCCGCTCACGGGGAATGCCTTCATCCACCCCGGCTGAACAGCATTTCGATGACGCCCGGCGAAACGCGCGTCAGGACGCCATTCCTCGACCTTCACCCGCCTCATGCAGGACACGACATCCCAGTTCTTCGGGTCCGGTAAGTGCCGCGTTTGACAGTCTCGCTGCCCGCGGCGACGACAGGTAGTCGCGAGCACAGCACCGAAGAACTCTTGCAATTCCGCGATTCCGTCGCCATTGCGGTGCAAGAAACGGACTTCTCTGGCAAACGTCTACGCTCGCGTCCGAGTGCCCGCACGAGCCGGGCACCTGAACGACGGCGTCGCGCTCAAGGAGCGCGTCCATAACACGGTAGAGCAGAAACTCCACGAGGCGCAATGCGGTCAGCGGGTCCGCCTGGCACCGGCCACGGAAAGCTTCCTCCACTGCCTCATACACTGTGGACTCACAGCGGGTGCCCTTCCAGATCCGCGAAGGCGTAGACAGCTTCGGCGAGGGTGTCTGTCGCCGCGACCACGCGTCCCCTGCAGACGGCGACCCACCGGTTTCGCTCCCGGCGGACCCGGCCGACGACCCGGCCGTCCAGGGCGACGATCCGGATGACCGGGCTTTCCGGGAACAGGCGGATGCTCGCCAGGTCACGGGTGGCGGCAAGACGTTCGGCCGCCTCCTCTTCCCGGATCCGCCACTTTTCGCGATACACGATCCGCTCGGCTTCGCGCACGATCGGCCAGGCGGCAGACCGGTGCTCGGACGCGCTCATCGCGCACCGCCTCGTGAGGCGTCTTCCGGCATGGCTCCTCCCGGATGCGAGCCGGCCGGGACGCGGCTGGTCCCCGGCCGGGATACGGGGCAGAAGCCATCAGCGCGGACGCGCGATCACGGCGAGCTCCATCGCCGGCCCGCAGCGCTCCCGCGCCGCGAACATCCCTACGGTAGCAGCGATCGCGAGGAACCGTCGTTTCCGCGGTGATCCGGTATCCTGGAATCTCGATTGGCGGAGGGGCCCGCCACCGAACCGCGGCCGGTGCGCCGCCAACGGTCCCTGCCGGCGGCACAGCTGTCCGGGAGGCGATCACCGTGGTTTGAAGCGTCCTCGCCGTCGCAGCGGTCCTGGCTGGAGCGTGCGTCACCGTCCTCGCCGAGTTTTCCCGGCGTTTCCTCGATCGCGGGCTGGCCGGGCGCGCAGCCGGACGACGGGCCGCGGGCACGACTGGCCTCTTCCTGGTGCTCGGCGGCGTCCTCGCTGCCGTGCTGCCCCGGCCGTTCGCCCGGATGCCCTGAGGAGGGACCTCATGCGGTGGATCCACCAGATGAACCGGGTCCGCGTGACCCGAGGCGACAAGGTCATTCTCGACGACGTCACGCTGTCGTTCCTGCCCGGTGCGAACATCGGCGTCGTCGGCCCGAACGGCGCAGGCAAATCCACGGTGCTCAAAGTGATGGCCGGGCTGGCCCGGCCCTCGCATGGCGACGCCGCCACCGCGCCCGGCATGACCGTGGGAATCCTGCTGCAAGAACCAACGCTGGACGACGGCAAGACGGTGCTGGACAACGTGCGGGCAGCGGTCGGCGAGACCACCGCATTGCTGGCGCGCTACCACCAGCTCACCGAGCGGCTGACGCATGACGACTCCGAGGACTTGCTGGAAGAAATGGGGCATCTGCAGGAAGAACTCGACCGGCGGCAGGCGTGGGACCTCGGCTCACAATTGGAGCAGGCCATGGACGCACTGCGCTGCCCGCCGCCCGACGCGGCTGTCTCGCAGCTGTCCGGCGGCGAACGGCACCGGGTCGCCCTCTGCCGCCTGCTGCTGCAACAACCGGATCTGCTTCTGCTCGACGAACCGACCAACCACCTCGACGCGGAAAGCGTCCAATGGCTGGAGCAGCACTTGAAGTCCTACCCCGGCACCGTCGTGGCGGTGACCCACGACCGGTATTTCCTCGACCACCTCGCCGAATGGATCCTTGAGCTGGACCGCGGGCACGCGTACCCCTATCAGGGCAACTACTCCACCTACCTGGAGACGAAACAGGCCCGGCTTCGCATCGAAGGAGCCAAGGACGCCAAACGCCGCAAACGGCTCCAGCAGGAACTCGACTGGGTTCGCTCCGGCGCCAAGGCTCGCCAGGCGAAGAGCAGCGCACGGCTGCGCCGCTACGAGGAAATGGCCGCCGAGGCGGACCGGACCCGGAAACTCGATTTCGACGAGATCCAGATCCCGCCCGGGCCTCGGCTGGGCGCCCTCGTCGTCGAGACCGAGCAGCTCCGGAAGGGCTACGGAGGCCGGGAACTGTTCGGCGGCCTCTCGTTCTCCCTGCCGCGCAACGGCATCGTCGGCGTGCTCGGCCCGAACGGCGTCGGCAAGAGCACCTTGTTCCGGATACTGGCCGGCGCCGAGAAGCCCGATACCGGAACGCTGCGGATCGGCGACACGGTGCGGATGTCCTATGCGGACCAGGACCGGGCCGGAATGGCCCCGGAGCAGACCGCGTGGGAAGTCGTGTCCGGCGGGCACGACTTCCTCACCGTCGGCCGGGCCGAGCTGCCCTCGCGCGCCTACCTCGCCGCGTTCGGATTCACAGGGCCGGACCAGCAGAAGCCCGCGCGGCTGTTCTCCGGCGGCGAACGCAACCGGCTCAACCTCGCGCTCACGCTCAAGCAGGGCGGGAACCTGCTCCTGCTGGACGAGCCCACCAACGACCTCGACGTGGAAACCCTGGCCTCGCTGGAAAACGCGATCCTCGATTTCCCCGGCTGCGTCGTCGTCACCGCACACGACAGGTGGTTCCTCGACCGCGTAGCCACCCACATTCTCGCGTGGGAAGGCACCACCGAAGACCCCGCCCGCTGGCACTGGTTCGAAGGGAACTTCGCCGGCTATGAAGCCGACAAGGCCGCCCGCCTCGGCCCGGAAGCCGCCAGGCCGCACCGGGTCGCCCACCGCCGGCTCACCCGGGACTGAACGCAGCCGTGGACGTGCTGCGGGACTACCAGTCGCTCCGGCTGGAGCTGGCCGACCTCCTGCGCGCCGCACTGCACCTCGCGCGGGCACGCGGCGATCAGGAGCGCGAATCGCGAGCCCGCGCGCTGCTCGCCCGGCTGGCCGAGGACGAGTTCCGGCTCGCTGTCGTCGGACGGTACAGCCAGGTCAAGACCACGCTGATGAACGCTCTGCTCGGCGACCAGTACCTGCCAACCGGGACACAGCCGACGACCTCGGTGCTCACATCGGTGCGATACGGAACCCGGCCGCTGGCCAGGGTGCGCCGCCGCGGCGCGGTGCTGCCGATCGAGGTGCCGCTCGCCGACGTCGGCCAGTTCGTCCGCCAGGACAGCGCGGAACGAGCCGAATCGCAGGTGGAGTCCGTGGACATCGAGGTTCCCGCCGAGCTGCTCCGCCTCGGGTGCGCGTTCGTCGACACCCCGGGACTCGGCTCCAGTCTAGGACTCAACACCATGACAACACAGCGGTTCCTGCCGGACGCCGACGCACTGGTGTTCGTCACCGCCTCCGACGCCTCGCTCGCCGCATTCGGGACCGAATTCCTGGCCGGGACCGACGTTCCCCTGTTCGTGGCCGTGACCAAGCGTGATCTCGTGTCCGAAAAGGCCGCTGCGGCGATACTGCCGGACAGGACGGGCACACTCCCGAGCGCGGGGCCTAGCGAACGGCTCCGGCTCGCGCCGCGGCCGAAATGCCGTAAGCTCGCCGCCAGCGCATCAGCGCCCGGCGGTGGGGCTCGCCGGACCCGAACCGCAGCTGCCCGCTGCCAACAGTCCCTGTCTGAACGAATGATCGCCACGATCACGCACAGGCAGGGAGATCGCACGTGCAACTCCTAGTCACGCTAGTCGGCGACTGCTCCGGTTCGCGATGCTCGGTCTCGCGCACAACAGCCCGTCGACCGCGACCGCCTTCTGCGTATCGGGTTCCGCCGTCCGCGTGCTGGCCGGCCGTGGCCCGTCCGCCGCCGGACTGCGGCTCGACGCGCACTCGTGTCCTGACCCCCCGCTGACAAGGAGCTCCGCGTGTTCCGCACCCCTGAAGACGTTCTCCGGTTCCTGACCGACGAAAACGTGGAAGTCCTCGACGTCCAGTTCTGCGACCTGCCCGGCGCCATGCAGCACTTCACCGTGCCCGCCGCGACCTTCGGCGCCGAGGCCTTCGAGGAAGGGCTCGCGTTCGACGGGTCGAGCATCCGCGGGTTCCAGTCCATCCACGAATCCGACATGCTGCTGTTTCCGGACCCCGCCACCGCGCGGCTCGACCCGTTCCGCGTCCGCAAGACCCTGGCGATGAACTTCTTCGTCCACGACCCGTTCACCCGCGAGGCCTACAGCCGCGATCCGCGCAACATCGCCCGCAAAGCCGAGCAGTACCTCGCCGAGTCCGGGCTCGCCGACCGTGCGTACTTCGGCCCCGAAGCCGAGTTCTACCTGTTCGACTCGGTCCGCTTCGACAGCGCCGAGAACCGCTCGTTCCACGAGGTCGATTCGGTCGAGGGCTGGTGGAACACCGGAGCCGACGAGCCCGGCGGCAACCAGGGATACAAGACCCGGTTCAAGGGCGGGTACTTCCCGGTCCCTCCCCTGGACCACCAGGCCGATCTGCGCGACGAGATCGTGCGCCACCTCCTCGCCGCCGGCATCGACGTGGAGAAAGCCCACCACGAGGTCGGCAGCGGCGGCCAAGCCGAAGTGAACTACAAGTTCAACACCCTTCTGCACGCCGCCGACGACCTTCAGCTGTTCAAGTACACCGTCAAGAGCACCGCCTGGTCCGCTGGGAAAACCGCCACTTTCATGCCGAAACCGATCTTCGGGGACAACGGCTCCGGCATGCACTGCCACCAGTCCCTGTGGGACGGAAGCGACCCGCTCTTCCACGACGACAACGGATACGGCGGCCTGTCCGACCTCGGCCGCCACTATGTCGGCGGCATCCTCCACCACGCGCCGAGCCTGCTCGCCTTCACCAACCCGACCGTCAACTCCTACCGCCGCCTCGTGCCCGGCTACGAGGCGCCCGTCAACCTCGTGTACTCCCAGCGCAACCGCTCAGCCTGCGTCCGCATCCCGGTCACCGGCAACAACCCCAAAGCCAAACGCATCGAATTCCGCTGCCCCGACTCCTCCGGGAACCCCTACCTCGCCTTCGCCGCCATGCTCATGGCCGGGCTCGACGGCATCCGCAACAAGATCGAACCGCCCGCACCCATCGACAAGGACCTCTACGAGCTCCCGCCCGAAGAAGCACAGGACGTCGCGCAGGTCCCCGGCTCGCTCGAGGCCGTGATCGACCGGCTCGAAGCCGACCACGAGTATCTCCTCGACGGAGGCGTGTTCACCCCCGACGTCATCGACGAATGGATCGGTTTCAAACGGGAACACGAGATCGATCCGCTCCGGCTACGCCCGCACCCGTACGAATTCGCTCTTTATTACGATGCGTGACCACACGCCACCGCGACCCGATGCACGACTCCGCGTCCTGTACCTGCTGCGGCACGGCCAGAGCACGGCCAATGCCGCAGGAGAGTTCACCGGCTGGACCGATGTGCCGCTGACGTCCGCAGGGGAAGCCGAAGCAACCCGGGCAGGCCAGTTGCTGGCCGAAGCCCGAGAACTGCCCGACGTGGTGCACACCTCAGTGCTGAGGCGCACGATCCGCACCGCGGAGATCGCGCTCGCCGGCATCGACCGGTCGTGGGTGCCGGTGCGCCGCTCGTGGCGGCTCAACGAGCGGCACTACGGAGCGCTCACCGGCCGCAACAAAGCCGAAGTCCGGCGAGAAGCAGGCGACGACCAGTTCACGCGGTGGCGGCGTTCCTTCTCTGACGCCCCTCCGGCGATGGCACCGTCCGAGGCAGCAGAACTCCGGGCGGACCCGCGTTACCGCGACCTCCCGCCGGGAACGGTGCCCGACACCGAAAGCCTCGCCGACGTGCTCGCACGAGTGCTGCCGTACTGGGCCGACAACGTGGCCACCGACCTCCGGGCCGGCCGCACGCCCCTCGTGGTCGCCCACGGAAACTCGTTGCGCGCATTGGTCATGCACCTGGACAAGCTGCGCCCGAACGAGGTAGCGGCCCTCAACATCCCGACCGGAATGCCCTTGCGCTACGAGTTCGACGAACGACTCCTGCCTCTCCCGCCCGGCGGACGCTACCTGGATCCGCACGCGGCCGACACCGCTGCTGCCACGGTCGCGGCCGAGGGACGCTGAGCGGCACGCCCATTTTCCTGCACCAGCGCACTGGTCGCCTAGCCTTCAGGCGATGCCCAGCAGCAGGCCGACCACGGCGACCGCTCCGCCGCACGCCATCAGCACGAGCATCCATCGCGGACGCCGCCCGCCCACGACAGTGGCCAGGCTGGCCCCCAACGCGCCCAGCGCGGCGATCGCAACCACCAGCGCAGCCCAGCTGTACCCGCGCAGGAGTACGCCGACCTGCAGCGGAGCGACAGCGCCGACAAAGCTCGACAGACTGGCCACCACCGCCGCTTCGACGGCTTCCCAGGCAACCTTCCGCCCGAGAGACCCGGCTGCGAGCCGACCGGAAGCGGTCAGGTTCAGCTCGTGCTCGGCACGCAGCTGCGCGTACTCAGCGACGAAGACGGTGAACACGGCCGTGACGAGCGAGACGATGCCGACCCGCACCGCCAGCCAGACATCCAGGCCGCGGCCGTGCAGCACCGCCCGGACGCGAGCGTCAACGCACTCAGGATGCCGTCGGCGACGCCGAGCGAAAGCGGAAGCAGCAGTCGCATCTGCCACCGGGACCGGACTCCGCTCACCGGATCCGCGGCACCCGGTCGATGATGCGGTCTCCGGCCACGATCTCGTCGATGCTGTGCAACGCGGCACCGGTCTTCTCGATCGCGGCGAACAAGCGCGACGTCGATGCCGTCGCCCTCGACGGTGACCTCGGTGCCCATCGTTTCGACGTCGATGTCGGTGACGGTGATGTTCACCGCCTCGACGCCGGGCACCCCGTCGATCGCCTCGGCCAGGTCCAGCAGGTCCGGCCGCGCGACGGCTTTGTCCACGTCGGGTTGCAAGCGGCGGATGTTCACCGGACCTCCCCGCGAAACCGCCCACCGACAGCGGACGCGACGACGGACAGGACAGATCGTGCGGACATGGGCGGCTCCTTCGGCATCAGGAGGAGCCATCAGCCGCCGCGGCAGTTCGGGAAACGTCGTGCGCTGCTTCCCCGGCGAGCCCCATCGCCTTGTCCGGCGTCCAGTGTGGCAGACCGGTCCCGCACGCTGGACGGGCAACCGCCGTCCGGGACAGTCTTGCATACGGTTCGCAACAACAGTTGTGTTCACGCCATGGCACTCGACGACTGGAAGTCATCGGTACGGTCGAATCGGCGCACCGCCCTCAGGTTCGGGCGGACCCTCGGCATGGTGTCCGATGCTTCCCGATTTCGTCTACGCCACCTTCTGCGTGCGCTCCTGCCAGCCGCAAGCAAAGTCGGCCGGCATCGTCATCTCTTCACACCGTCGGCCGCGCGGAAACCCGGGCGAACCTGCCGTCAGTGACCGTCAGCGTCCTCGGCGTACACCTTCGCCGCGTATTCCTCCAGCGTCTGTTCGCACCGCTCCAGCGCCCTCAGGGCGTCCGCGCGGCCCGGTGCGCTGAGCACGTCTCGTTCGGCGACCTTCGCCAGCCAATTCCTCAGCTTGGTCAGGTCTTCCTCGTTCTCTTCGAGTTCTGCGTAGGTGAAGTGCTCGGCGGCAGTTTCTTTTTCGATTTCGGCGAGGAAGTCCTGGCACTTGTCGACGATTTCCGCGTACTCGTCGTCGCGCGCTGCCTGGAACGTGGCGACGATGTCCGCCTGGCCGACCAGCGCGCTGCTGGTCAGCAACTGCGCGGTGCCGCCCATTTCGACGATCTCGTGCCGCAGTTTCCGCAGCGCGCGTTCCGCGGCCGGGGCGGCCGGCAGAGTGGCGACGGAATTCTGAAGGTAGACCGCACCGAGCCCCTTGAGGCGACGCCACACCGTCGCGCGCAGACGCGTCGGCTCCGGCGGGACACGGTAAATCAGCAACAGCCATCCGGTCGTCTTCTGCTCAGGCACCGCCACAGTCTGCCGGATCCAGCCGTAGCGCGCTGGTGCGTAACGATCGTTATCTTGCTAACGTAACACCGTCTTTCCGAGGCGGTGGTGCGGCGTGAGCGAGCAGGCCGGTCGACAGCGGAGGTCGGCCGCGTTGAAGTTCGTGCTGATGGTCGGCGCGATGAGTTTCTTCGCCGACTTCACCTACGAGGCGTCGCGCGGGGTCATCGGCCCTTACCTCGGGCTGCTCGGCGCGGGAGCGCTGGCGATCGCGGTCGTGACCGGCCTCGGCGAGTTGCTCGGCTACGGGCTGCGGCTGTTCTCCGGACGCGGCGCGGACCGCACCGGCCGGTACTGGCCGATCACGATCGCGGGATACGTCCTGCAGATGTCGGTCGTCCCGTTGCTGGCGATGGCCGGCAACTGGCAGACCGCCGCGCTGCTGGTGATCCTCGAGCGGGTGGGCAAAGCGATCCGCAACCCGCCGCGCGACGCGATGCTGTCGCACGCTGCCAAGCAGATCGGCTACGGGTGGGGCTTCGGCGTGCACGAGGCTCTCGACCAGTTCGGCGCGCTGTTCGGCCCGCTGCTGATCGCTCTCGTCCTGAGCCTCAGCCACCACGACTACCGGCTGGCCTTCGCCGTCCTCGCCGCCCCGGCCGCGATCATGCTCTGCCTCCTCGCCGTCGCGCGACTGCTCTATCCGCGCCCGCAAGACCTGGAACCGGCCGTCGCCGATGTCCGGACAGGCCGCTTTCCGCGCCGGTTCCGGCTTTACCTGGCGGCGGCGGCACTGGTGGCGATCGGTTTCGCCGACTTCCCGGTCATCGCCTTCCGGTTCCAGCAGAACGGCATCGTGTCCGCTGACTTGGTCCCGGTCTTCTACGCCGTCGCGATGGCCGTCAGCGGCGCGGGGTCGCTGCTTTTCGGACGGCTCTTCGACCGGTTCGGCATCCGGCTGCTGATCCCGCTCACCGTGGTCGCGGCGGCGTACGCGCCGCTGGCTTTTCTCGGCGGGTTCTGGCCGGCGCTGATCGGCATGTGCTTGTGGGGACTGGGCATGGGCGTGCACGAATCGATCATCCCGGCCGCGGTGGCCCCGATGGTGTCACCCGGCCGGCGGGCGTCGGCTTACGGCCTGTTCACCGGGGTTTACGGCGTCGCGTGGTTCCTCGGCAGCGCAGCGATCGGCGCACTGTTCGGGATCTCCCTGTCGCTCGTGGTGTTGTTCTCGGTCCTCGCCCAGCTCGCGGCAGTACCGCTGCTGATCCTCGTCGGCCGCGGCAGCGGACCGTCTCGCGCGGTCAGCTGAGCGGCGACGGCTCCCAGACATTGCCGAGGTAGGCGGCGACCCGGTCGTCGCCGCGGTGCAGAGCCTGGATGTGCTTCCCGATCGGCGGTCGCAGCGAGAGATCCGGCAACCGTTGCAGCGGAACGAATTCCGGCACAAGACCGGCCTCCGTCTCGTACGGCAGCGCGCTTTTGTCATCCGCATGAGCGAGAAAGACGATCTCCATCAGGTACTGGCCCGCCGCGGAGTTGGTCGCGTCCAGCACGAACGCCACGCCGACCGGAACGACCTCGAGTCCGGTTTCCTCCAGGGTTTCCCGCCGCGCGCAGCCCGCCGCGGACTCGTCTCCCGCCGGCGTGCCGCCCGGCAGCACCCAGCCGTCGGCACGGCGGCACAGCAAAACGGCGTCCTCGCGCAAGACCAGAGCGGAACAACGCAGATTGACCGGTCGCCGATCTGTGCTCATCACGCCTCCGCTTCCGCGAAAATCCGGCGGTAAGAATCCTCGCCGTAGCTGGTCGGAAGCGGCTCCCCCGGCGACAGCCGGAAAGTGCGGCTGCCGTCCGGGCGACGCTCGGCGCGCAGAAAGGTTCCTGCTCCGGGCTCCTGCTCGTACAGGCTGTGCGCGAGGTCGAACAGATGCGTCACGAACACCACTTTCACCTCGTTCCCGGTGAACGCCCGCAAGACCTGCCTGCCGATCTCGGAGCCCTCCCGCTCGTTGGTGGACGCGAAAGACTCGTTGCACAGCACGAGGTCGCCGGGCTCGATCAGGTCGGCGATCTCGCTCATGCGCGCCAGTTCCTCATCGAGTTTCCCGGTGGTCATCGTGGCGTCCTCCTCTCGTTTGAAATGCGTGAAGACCCGGCGGCGCAGGTCTGCGCGGAAGGCTTCGGCCGCGACGAACATCCCGCACTGCATCATCAGCTGGGCGAGCCCGATGCTGCGCAGGAACGTGGACTTGCCGCCCTGGTTGGCGCCCGTGACCACGACGAGTGCGGAGCCGTCGGCCGCCAGGTCGTTGCCGACGGTGCTCTGTTCCTGCGAAAGAGCGAGTCCCGCGTCGTACAGCCCCTTGGCGGCCAGCACGCGCTGCCCGGACGGTTCCGGCTCCGGGAAGCACACCGGCAGGCCCCGGCGCTCCAGGCGTTCGCGCAGAGCCAGGCAGCCCAGGTAGAAGGCGAGTTCCTTGCGCAGCACAGTGAAGAAGTCCAGCACGTGGTCGGCCGACTGCGCCAGCGCGTTCGCCGCCAGGTTCACCCCGTGCCCGGCCAGGTCGGTCAGCGCCCGGGCGCCCGCCTCGTCCCGCGCCGGGACCTGGAAACCGGCGCTGTCGCGGTCGTGTCCGGTCAGCCGTTCCCACCAGGACAGCTTTTCCGGCTTGTGCAGGGCATGCCGGACGCCTTTGTTCCCCGGCCCCAGCTCCGCGCTCATCAGGACGCCGCGCGGCAGCTCCAGTTCCTGGAGGTGCTCTTCGAGAACCGCGAAGTACCCGGCGTCCAGTTCCTCGGACACCATGGCGAAAAACCGCCGGAATCCGGTCGAACGGAACTGCCCGGCCTGCTCCTGCGCGAGCAGGCTCAGCTGCTTGAGGTTTTCGGTCAGCACCTCCAGGATCTTCACCGACCGGTGCAGGATGTTCTCCGGCGAGGAATGCAGGAGAATCCCGAACCACACCTTCTTCGGAGCTTTCAGCGCCTCCAGCGCGATGTCGTACAGTTCGCGGACGATCCGGTCGTGGCGCAGGCAGTCGGCGAGGACGTGCTGGCGGTAGCGGATGACTTCCGGGTCGGCCGATCCGGCGGCCAGCACCTCCCGCGCGACGTCCCGGCGGAACCCGTCTCCTTCGGCCATCGCGTCGTAGAGGACGTCCAGTTCCAGATCGGCGGTCAGGACCGCTTCGTTCGCCGGGAGCGCGCCCTCGGCGTCGAAATCCCGGTCCGGATGCAGCAAGAACACCTTCATCGTGCGATCCACCTCCGCAGCGCGTCGTAGGAAAGCCCATACTTGGCGGCGATCGCCTCCGCGTAGGCGATCCCGTCCGCCGGGCGCCGGGTGATCTCGTACGTTCTCTCGGCCGGGTCTTCGGGCGCGACCGCGCCGACCATGCTGACCACCGCCTCGTCGAGCGCGGCGAGTTCGTCGACGAAGGTGACGTACACCGCGCGGGCGCCCAGCCGCAGGACGGCTTCGAGCACTCTGCCTCCGATGAACCGGGCGTCGTGCAGCGTGGTCGAGGCGAAGCTTTCGTTCAGCACGAGGATGCTGTCGCCCGTCGCCTCAGCAAGGATCCCGCGGATCCGGACCAGTTCGTCGTCCAGTTTCCCGCGCAGCGTGGCCAGGTGCTCTTCTCGTTCGAAGTGGCTGAACACCCGGTCCGGCAGGAACATCCTCGCCGAGGCAGCCGGGACCGGGAGCCCGAGGCTCGCCAGGTACGGCAGCTGGCCGAACATGCGCGCGAAGGTCGTCTTGCCGCCGTTGTTCGGGCCGCTGACCACGATGACGCGTTCGCCTCCGGTCAGCCGGAAACTGTTGCGCACCAAGGGAACTCGTTCGGCGACCAGCTTTCCGGCCAGGGCGAGGTCGAACGCGTCCGCGACCTCGATGTCGCGCGAGTCCGGCGAGAGCTCCGGGCAGCAGAACGCGAGCCCGGAGACCTCGATCCGGCGCATGTGGTCCAGATAGGCCAGGTAGAACTGGACTTCGCGGTCGAACCGGGCGACGGTCGGGTCGAGGTAGCCGCGATGCCGCGCGCAGAAGTCGCGCAGCCGCTGGAACGCGTCCGGGAACAGTTTCGCCACGCAGTCGAGCACTTGCGCCTGCACGTGATCCATGTCCGCGTCCTCGCGGAACTGCACCCGGTAGTCCCGGGCCGCGCCTTGTTTGAAGCGGGCGAAGACCTTCTCGACCTCGTCGGTGTAATCGGATTCTCCGGAATAGCGGCGTACGTCGACACGCAGGCCGCGGATGTGCACGCGGTACTTGATCCTGGCCAGGTATTCCCGGCAACGGCGAGTGTCCGCGACGAGTGCGAGATACTCCTCCGAACGCAGGTAGCCGCTGAGGAATTCACGCAGTCCGCGCAGTCCCGGCGAGGAAAGCTCGCACTCGCCGAGCTGCGCGCGAAGCGACGCGACCGTGGCGCAGTAGCTCTCGACGGCGTCGAGGAACCACCGTTGTTTCTGCTTCTCGTAGTGAAGTTTCCCGCTGGTTTCCTGTTGCTTGCGGACCTGGCGCATCCGCCGCGCGAACTCGTCGACGGAAGCGCGCACGTCGTCGCGCTGCACATCGCGCAAGACCTCGTGCCGATACCGCACTTCCGCACAGTCGGCCGACGGGGCGTAAAAGAACGGCCGGAGGTCGTACTCTTCGCGGCCGGAGGTCACCGCGTCGACGATCTGGTCGAGGTTCAGGTCGCGGAAGAATTCCGGCTCCGCGTTTTCGCCGGGATTTCGTCCCGGGAAAAGAACGCTTCGGAAAGGGCGCACTGTGCTCACCACCGCGAAATATCGGTCTGCCTGCCGGTAGAAGCCATCAGCCGCGGTGGCGGTGGTGCAAGCGGGCTTCATCGCCTGCGGACAGGGTACCTGAAACGTCGCTTGCCCCGGAACCGCCTGCTCGCGAGCAGCACGGCCAGCGCGACAGCCTGGATCGCGGCGACGGTGACCGCCAGGACCGGAATCGACCGGTCGTAAAGGACCCCGGTCAGCGCGCCGCCGGCAAACGTACCCAGCCCGGCGACCCCGGCGAAAAGGCCGTAGGCGGTGGCCCGGCGACGGGCGGGCACCAGTTCGGCGACCGCGGCCCGGAGGGTCGACTCCTGGATTCCCATTCCCGCGCCCCACGCCAGAGCGCCGAGAACGGCGAGCCAGGTGCTGCCGCCGAAGGCGAGCACCGGCACCACCGCCGACAACAGGGGCAGTGCCGCGACTGTGCGGCTGCCCAGCCGGTCGTAGAGCCAGCCGCTGGCCAGCGCCGCGACAGCATCTGCCGTCATCGCGGCGGCATAGACCACCGGCACCGCGGCGGCGGGCAGCAGGCGGTGCTCGACGAGGTGGTAGGACAGCAGGCCGAAAGTGGCGAAGCCGGTCAGAGTGACGGCGGTGAAGCCGGCATACGCCCAGAACGCCCACGGCAGTCGCGCTTCGGCGGTCCCTGGCGCCTCCGGCGTCTCGTAGACCGCCGGATCCGGCACCCGGGCGCGCAGCCGCAGCAGGAGGAACACAGCGAACACGCCCGGGACGGCGAGCATTCCGAGCGCGGGACCGTAACCGTCGTCCGTGACTGCGAGGACCCCGGCCACCGCGAGCGGACCGAGGATCGCGCCGACCTGATCCATCGCCTCGTGCACGGCGAAGCCGCGTCCCCTCCCGACGTCGGCCGTCGCGTGCGACAGCAGAGTGTCTTTGGCCGGGGAACGCACCGCTTTTCCGACCCGCTCGGCGATCACCAGGGCGCCTGCCGCCCACAGCACGCCGGTCAGCCCGAGCAGCGGGACCGCCGCGACCGTCACCGCGTATCCGGCGATCGTCCAGGACCAGAACCTGCGGGTGCGGTCGGCCAGCGGGCCGGACACCAGCCGGAGCGCCAGTGCGGACGCTTCGCCGGCACCGGTGACGAGACCGACCACCGCCGCGGACGCGCCGAGGTGGGCCAGCAACGGGCCGACGACGGAACGGCCGCCCTCGTAGACGAAGTCGACCAGCATGCTCACGATGCCGAAGGCGAACACGAACTGCCATGGGGAAAGGGCACGCCGCGCGCCGCGTCCGCCCGGCGCGGTGGGCCGCGCTCGGTTCTCCTGGCCACGTTCGTCGGCAATTTCCGGGAGAGAGCCCGGCCTCCGCCTGGATTGAGCGCGACTGTTCTCCACTGGCTGGCTCCGTTCTGCCCGGACCGTCGTCAGCCAGACCTAACCACTGTTAGCTTCTATAGCAAACAGATGCTCAGCCAGTGGGACCATGCTCCGACGGATCCCGCTTGACCGGCAACGTCAGGCGGTCCGCCAGCGCCGGCGGCCAAGGCCGTTCAACGGCCGCGTGGGCGGGACGCCGGCTTCGTTGCCGAGTCCGCGGACGACCGGAGCGGCGCGGTCCGTGTGCCGCACGTCGGCGACGACGACCGTCACGTTGTCCGGCCCGCCGCCGTCGAGAGCGAGCTCGATCAGCCGGTCGGCGCAGGCGTCGAGGTCGGGCATCCGCAGGGTCTCGGCGATCGTGCCGTCGTCGACCACATCCGAGAGGCCGTCCGAACAGAGCAGATAGCGGTCCCCCGCCCGGGCCTCCCGGAGGCTCCCGGAGGGCTGCTCGCCGAGACCTCCGGTCAGCGCGCGCAGGATAATCGACCGCCGAGGGTGGCGCCGGGCTTGCTCGGCAGTGATCCGCCCGGCGTCGACGAACTTCTGCACCAGGCTGTCGTCGTGGGTGATCTGGGTACAGGTCCCCTCCCGCACGAGATAGGTGCGGGAGTCGCCGATGTTGACCACGGCCAGCCGATCGCCGGCGAACAGCACCGCCGTCAGCGTGGTGCCCATGCCGGCCAGGCTCCGATCCCGGGCGACGAGATCTCGGATGGCGGCGTTCCCGGTTTCCACCGCCCCGGTCAGTGCACCGAGCGGGTCCCGGCCGGGGTCGGCGTGGTCGAGAGCGGCCAGTGCCACGATCACGGCGGTGCTGGCGATCTCGCCGGAGATGTGCCCGCCGATCCCGTCAGCGACCGCGAGCAGGCGCCTGCCCGCGTACACGGCGTCTTCGTTGCCGGTCCGGACCAGACCGCGGTCGGTGCGGACCGCATGGCTGAGCATGAGCGTCATCGCGACTGTCCCCTCGTCGCTCGCAGGAAGCAGACGCCATCAGCGCGGAAAGGGCGCGGTTTCGGCGGGCATCATCACCGTCGCCGCCGATCGTAGCGTGCGGCAGCGCAGGACGGCCTTGATGCAGAACCGATTCCCCGCGATCGGCGGGCCGCGGTATCGTGGAAACGCGATTGGCGGAGGGACCCGCCACCGAACCGCGGCTGCGCGCCGCCGATGGTCCCTTGCCGACGGCTCGGAGCCGTCCGGGAGGCGATGGTCTCCGCCGGGTTCTCCCTGGTGCTCGGCGCGATTCTCGCCGGCGTCCTGCCCCGGGTGTTCGCCAGGACTCCCTGAGCAGTGGCGGGCCTCCCCCCGCGCCGGAAGACGCGGCGAGGTCCCGGTCCTGTCCGATCCGCTCGTTTCCGCTGGCCTGCAACGGCATCGCCGCGCCGGTACCGCCCGCGCCGGACCAGGGGCGAGGCCCGGCGCGGATGCATTACGCTCCCACCAGCGCTCGCGCCCGGCGGTGGGGCCCGCCGGACCAGAACCGCGACCTCGGTCGCCAACGGTCCCTGTCTGACGCGGTCGTGCTCGTCCCGGAACAGGCAGGAGTGCCCGGTGCTTTCTCCTGCGCTGTCGGCGAAATCGCCGCGTCGCGTCGATCCGCCACGACAGACCAAGGCATCCGGAGGCCCCATGGCGCTGCCCGACGACGAGCAACGCAAACTCGACGAGATCGAACGTTTCCTCACCGAGGAGAACCCCGCCCTGGCGCACCGGTTCGCCGAAGCGCGCCCGCCCGGGATCGGCAGTCTCCTGTGGACCGCAGGCGGCATGCTGGCGCTGCTCGCCACCGGGCTGGTGATCACCTGCGTCGGGATCCAGCACGCGGATCCCCTGGTGATCGGCGCGGGTGCGCTGCTGACCGCGCTCGTGCCGGGAATGACCGGCTGGTACGTGCGCCAGCACGGCTGGCCGGCGAAGCGGGACCGGCGGCAGTGAGACCGGCCACCGGCCCGGCACCGCGCGGCCGGGCATGGCACAATCGGCACCGGCGATGGGGCTCGCCTTCAACCGCGGAAAACCCGCTGACGGTCCCTGGCAACGGTGAACTGTGCCAGGAGGACATGTGCCCGCACTCGAAATCGTGGACCTCGACGCCCGGGAAATCCTCGATTCCCGGGGCCGCCCCACGCTGCGGGTGACCGCAACGGCCGGGAAACATCGCGCTTGGGCGGCAGTGCCTTCCGGCGCGTCGACCGGTCGCAACGAGGCCCACGAGCTGCGCGACGACGATCCGGAACGCTACGGCGGTGCGGGAGTCCGGCGCGCGGTCGGTTCCGTCGCCGGCGAACTGCGGGACCTGGCGCTCAGCCGGCCGTGGCCCACCCTCGCCGATCTCGACGAAGCCATGATCGACCTGGACGCCAGCGTCGGCCGCTACCGGCTCGGCGCGAATGCGATTCTCGGCGTGTCCACGGCCGTCAGCAGGCTGTTCGCGCAGCGGGACGATCGGCCGTTGTGGGCCGCGCTGCGTCTTCCCGGCCGCGCCGCGCGCCTGCCGGTTCCGCACTTCAACGTGCTCAACGGCGGCGCGCACGCGCAAACCACCCTGGACTTCCAGGAGTTCATGGTGGCACCGCTCGGCGCGCCTTCGACCGTCGAAGCAGTCCGGGCCGGGGCCGAGGTCTACCGGTGCCTTCGTGCTCTCCTCGCCGCGGCGGGCCACAGTGTCGGGCTCGGCGACGAAGGCGGTTTCGCGCCCCAGCTCACGCAGCCGGAAGAGGCGCTCAAGCTGCTGGTCCAGGCCATCGGAAACGCCGGATACCCACTGGGCGACAACGGAATCGCGATCGCACTCGACCCGGCCGCGTCGCAGTTCCGGAGCGAGGACGGCTCCTACCGGGTCGGCGGCGAGCGGCTCAGCTCCTCCGAACTCGTCGAGCGCTACGGCGAAATCGTCGGCAGTTTCCCGGTGTGGAGCATCGAAGACGGCATGGCCGAAGACGACGACGCCGGCTGGCGCGAACTGACCGATCGCCTCGGCGACCGCGTCCAGCTGGTCGGCGACGACAACTTCGTCACCAATGCCAAGCTGATCCGCCGCGCCGCCGCCCGCGGAATCGCCAACGCCGCGCTGATCAAACCGAACCAGGTCGGCACCGTCACCGAAACGCTCGCCGCGGTGCAGGCATGCCGCGAGCACGGCTACACCTGGATGATTTCGCACCGATCGGGTGAAACCACCGACGACTTCATCGCCGACCTCGCCGTCGGCACCGGAGCGGGCCAGATCAAAGCGGGCGCACCCGCCCGCGGAGAACGCGTCGCCAAATACAACCGGCTGATGGACATCGAAACCGACAACCCGGGACTCCCCTACGGTGCACAGCACGCGCCGCTGTCCGATACTGCGCGATGAACCCGGGGAAGAACCGGAAGGAGGTCGCGGCGGACCATGGCTCGCGATCGGCGTGAACTCGCCGCGATCTTCGCCGGAGGCGCGATCGGGACCGGAGCGCGCGCGTTTCTCGGCACCGTCCTCGCCGCCGGTCCGGACCAATGGCCGTGGGCCACGTACGCGGTCAACATCGCCGGCAGCTTCCTGCTCGGCTACTTCGTCACCCGCTTGCAGGAGCGGCTCCCGTTGTCCAGCTACCGGCGGCCGTTGCTGGGAACAGGTCTGTGCGGCGGGCTCACCACGTTTTCCACCATGCAAGTGGAAATCCTCCGCATGCTCGATTCCGGGGCCTACGGTCTCGCCGTCGCGTACACCGCGGCCAGCGTCGGCGGCGGCCTGGCGTCGATCTACGCCGCGACGGCACTGGTGCGACGAGTGCGAGTGCGCGGATGAACGCGTGGGTGTGGGCGGGGGTCCTGCTGATCGGCGGCGCCGGTTCGGTGCTGCGGTTCCTGGTCGACGGTTTCGTCGCAGGCCGGGCCGGGAAAACCTTCCCGTTCGGGACGCTCGCGGTGAACCTCTCCGGTTCGGTGCTGCTGGGGATCGTCGCCGGAGCGGGGCTCGGTCCCGACGCCGCGCTCCTCGCCGGAACCGCCGCGGTCGGCTCGTACACGACGTTTTCGACGTGGATGCTCGAAACACACCGGGTCAGCGAAGAACGCCAATACGCCGTCGCTTTCGCGAACATCGTGCTCAGCCTGGTGTTCGGCATCGCGGGAGCAGCGCTGGGCCGATGGATCGGAAGTGCGTGGTGAACGAAGAGTGCTTGAAACTGACCAGCTATTTCGGGGAACGGAGCCGCGTCGGCGGCCGGTTCTTCGCGGACGCGGTCATGGATGTGTACGGCGCGCACGAGGTCGCTGCCAGCATCATGGTGCGCGGTGCCGCGGGATTCGGGCTCAAGCACCACTTGCGCACCGACCAGTCGCTCACTCTGTCCGAGGACCTGCCCGTCGCGACGATCGCGGTCGACACCCGCGACCGGATCGAAGCGCTGCTCGACGACATCACCGGAATGCACCCGACCGGGTTGACCGTGCTGGAGCGCGCCCGCATGCTCCAGCACGACGTCGGCCCCGAGCTTCTCCCCGAGCAGCTGCACGAGGGCACCAAGCTGACCATCTACGTCGGACGCCAGGAACGCGTCTTCCGGATGCCCGCCTATCAGGCGGTCTGCCGTCTCCTGCACCGGCGCGGGATCGCCGGGGCGACCGTGCTGCTCGGGGTCGACGGCACCGCACACGGACGGCGGCAGCGGGCGCAGTTCTTCGGCCGCAACGCCGACGTGCCCATGATGATCATGACGGTGGGCGACGGCGAGCGGATCTCGCGCGTCCTGCCCGAACTCGGCGGCCTCCTGGAGCGCCCGCTGCTCACCCTCGAACGGGTCCGGATCTGCAAACGCGACGGCCAGCTCTTCGAACGTCCGCACGCCTTGCCCGAAACCGACGAGCGCGGCCTGCAGCTGTGGCAGAAGCTGACGGTCTATTCGTCGGAATCCGCCCTGCACGAAGGAATGCCGATCCACCGCGCGCTCGTGCAACGGCTTCGCCGCTCCGGCACCGCACGAGGCGCGACCGTGCTGCGGGGCATGTGGGGTTTCCACGGCGACCACCGCCCGCACGGCGACCGGCTGCTCCAGCTGAGCAGGCACGTCCCGACCGTCACCGTCCTCATCGACCGGCCCGGCAACATCGCCGCGTCCTTCGACATCGTCGACGAGCTGACTCAGGAACACGGACTCGTCACCACCGAGATGGTGCCTGCCCTGACCGCCACCGACGGCCGCGGCAACCGGCGCGGCGGCACGACGCTCGCCGACCATGATTTCTGACCAGCGCGAAAGCCCGTCCCGGACGGGCGAAGGAAGGTACCGAGTGGACGATCAGGACACGATCAGCTTGCGCTGCTCCGCTCTCGTCCTGCGCCGCGGCGCAGTGCTGCTGTGCCGCCGCAGCGAGGACTGGGTCCTGCCCGGCGGCACGCCGCGACACGGCGAATCGGCCGGGGCCTGCGTGCGGCGGGAGGTCCGGGAGGAAACCGGGCTGGCGGTGCACCCGGTCAGCGTCGCGTTCGTCCTGGACGCCACCAACGCAGCGGCCGGGCATCACCTGATGGAAATCGTGCTGTCCGCCGAGGACGAAAGCCGGGGCGTCGCGGAACCGGTCTGCCGCGAAGCGGGGCTGCATCCGGAATTCGTGCCGCTCGACGCCTTGGCCGGGCTCGGCATCCGGCCTCCGATCGCCGGGCACATCCGCGCGTTTCACGCCGGAGGAGGCCGCCGTACCGCCGCGTATCTGGGAAACGTGTGGCGGCCCGCTCCTCGCGGCTGACGCCTGAAGCCGGTTCCCCGCCGGGACGAACGACGGCTGCCGGTGCCATGAACGGGCACCGGCAGCCTCGAGAACCGGCCCAGGTGCACGAAGAATCCGCAGCGGCCCGGCTCAATGCCCGCCGAAACGGTCAGCCGCCTCGCGCACGACCCGCTCGGCTTCGGCCCGGCCTTGCCAGCCGCGCACCTCGGTGGACTTCCCCGGTTCGAGGTCCTTGTACACGTCGAAGAAATGGCCGACCTCGCTCAGCAGATGCGCGGGCAGATCGGCCAGTTCCCGGAGGTGGTCCTGCCGCGGGTCCCCGGCCGGCACGCACAGCACTTTCGCGTCCGGACCGTGCTCGTCGCGCATCCAGAACACCGCGACCGGCCGCACCGGGATCTGGCAGCCGGGGAACGTCGGGTGCGCGACCAGGACGAGCGCGTCCAGCGGGTCGCCGTCCTCGGCCAGCGTGTCCGGGAAGTAGCCGTAGTCAGCCGGGTACTGGGTAGCGGTGAACAGCGTGCGGTCCAGCCGGATCCGGCCCAGTGCGTGGTCCATTTCGTACTTGTTCCGCGATCCCATCGGGATTTCGACAATCGCGTCCAGCTGCATCGGGGAGTGCTCCAGTGCGGTCACGGTCGGGGGGTTCGGTGCGCGGTCATCACTTCGACCTCGTCCAGCAGCACGGCGCCGTCGCCGATCAGCTCGTCCAGTTCGGGCAGGAAGGCGCGGATCTTGTCCTCCCGGTCGACGATCAGGATCAGGATCGGCAGGTCCTCGGACATGCTGAGCAAGCGCGTGGTGTGGATCATCGCGTGGATGCCGTAGCCCTCGCAGCCGCGCAGCACCGTCGCGCCGGCCAGCCCGGCGTCGCGGGCGCGCCGGACGATTTCGCGGTGCAGCGGCTTGTGGCGCCAGACGTCGTCCTCGCCGATGAAAATCGACATGCGCAGCGCGTAGCCGGTGAGCTGCATGATCAGGCCCTCTCCTCGATGCGGGGCGCCACGCCGGTCAGCTTCCTGGTCAGCCAGACCGCCGCGAGCACGGCCAGCATCGCGCAGATCAGGGTTCCCGCCAGGTATCCGAACGCGAGCACCGCGGTTCCCGGACGCAGCAGTTCTCGCGATTCGACCGCATAAGCCGAAAAAGTGGTGAATCCGCCGAGCACGCCGACTCCGAGGAACGGCCGCGCCAAGCGGTGCGCCGTCCACGCCTCGGTGATCAGGACCATCAGCACGCCGATGAGAAAGCAACCGGACACGTTCGTCACGAACGTCGCCCACGGAAACCGGCCGGGCCCGGCGGGAAACACCGCGGAGAGGCCGAACCGGGCCAGCGCGCCGAGCCCGCCGCCCAGCGCGACGACCGCGAGCACCGCGCCGTGGGTCCGGAGCAGTTCCCGCCGCTGGGAAACGACCCGGAGATCCACATCCGGATCGATTGCCTCGGTCTCGTCGCGCACCCGCGCCTCCTGCTTGTCCTGAACGCGAAAACCGGCCAAGCAGGGACCGTTGGCGGCTGTGGCGGCCGCGGTTCTTCCGGGCGAGCCCGAAGCGGCGAGCCCCACCGCCGCTGCTTCAGCGTAACCGACGCGCTGATCGTGTGCAGCCGGCCGGGCAGCGGGCACCCGGGTTCACATCGAGGACCACCAGTGCGGGCGCTTCGGCTCTGATTCGGCGTAGCGGATCGACTCGATCTCGTCGACTACGACCAGCCCGCTGATCTCGAGGTCGTCCAGCCGGTCGAGGAACGCCCGGATCTTCTCCTCCGAGTCCACGATGACCACCAGCAACGGCAGGTGCTCCTTGAGCATGAACACGTGCTGGGTGTGGATGTGCGAACTCGCGCCGTAGCCCTCGATGCCGCGCAGCACGCTGGCTCCGGCCAGTCCCGCCTTGTGCGCACGGTGCACGATCTCGACGTACGTCGGCCGGTGGCGCCAGTTGTCGCCCTCGCCGAGGAAAATGGAGAGGCGCAACGCCCTCTTGGCGACCTTCACGGCGATCCTCCTGGTCCGGCAGCACGCATCGGCCAGGAACCATCAGCCCCGGCGGAGGCGGTTCGGGCCGCGGGCGGCCCCGGCGGGATCCATCGCCGGCTCCAGTACATCGCCGCCGGTCGCGGAGGTCAAGGACCCGTCCGGGTCGGGCTCGGGCTTGCGCGGCGACGCCCCGGTGGTCACACTGGGCACACAGGCGATGGGGCTCGCCTCAACCGCGGAACACTCCGCTGATGGCCTCTACCGCACCACCTTCGTGTTCGCACGCTGGCAGGCCGGTAGAGGAGGTCCGAGTGGACGAGGATTCCGCGATCCCCGATCATCGGCTCGCTCCCCTCCGCGGGGAGCCGTCGTGAACGCGCCGTCGATCCAATTCGCCCAGGTGCTGACCGTGCTGGTCGCCGCTCCCGGGGTGTCCGGGGTGATCGCACGCGTGGAATCGCGGCTGCAGGGCAGGCGCGGCACCCGGGTGCTGCAGCCCTACTACGACCTGGGCAAGCTCTTCCGCAAGGAAGCCCTGGCGCCGCACGGAGCCAGCTGGGTGTTCCTGGCGGCGCCGCTGGGCGCGATGGCCTGCTACCTCACCGTGCCGCTGCTGATCCCGGTGCTGACCACGTTCCCGCTTCCGCTCGGGTACATGGGCGACATTCTCGGCGGCGGATTCATCCTGTCCCTGGCCAGTTTCGCCGTCGCGGTGGCCGCCGCGGAGACCGGCGCGCCGTACGCCCAGCTCGGCGCGAGCCGGGCGAAAACGTTCAGCGCGATCACCGAACCGGTAGTGCTGTTCGTGGTCTTCACCGTCGCGCTGGTGACCGGGACCGACCTGCCCTACGCGCTCGCCGAGACCGTCCGTTCCTCGGCCGAGCAGATCGTGCGCCCGGCACATCTGCTCGCCGCGGCGGCGTTGTTTCTGGTGATTCTCGCCGAAACCGGGCGGATCCCGGTCGAGACGCACACCGGCACCAACGAATTCGGCATGATCGAGGAGGCCCGGCCCTTCGAGCATTCCGGGCCGTACTTCGCGATGCTGCGGTGGGGTTCGGCGATGAAGCAGCTGATCCTGTTCGTCATCCTGATCAACGTCTTCATCGCGCCGTGGGGGCTCGCCTCGTCCGCCGGCGTCGGAGCAGTCGCGCTCGCGATCGCGGCGTTGCTGGGCAAATGCGTCGTGCTCGGCGTCGTCATCGCCGTCATCGACAACTCGTTCGCGAAGCTGCGGCTGTTCAAGATCACCGAATTCGTCGCCGCCGCCTTCCTCCTCGCGGTACTGGCCGTGTTCACCCTCTACTTCGGAGGCGGCTGATGAACGTGCTCGCCGCGGACCCGGCCGCCGTGGCTCCGCCCGGGATCTACGCCGGCATCGCGAACGGCCTGGCGGTGGTGGTGCTGCTCACCGAATTCGCCATGCTGCGCACCGCGCTGCTGCGCGCTCAAGTCCGGGTGTACGCCGCGCAGTCGCTGCTGGTGTCCGTGCTCGCGGTGGTCGTCGCGGTGGCCCGGGACGTGCCCGAACTGTACGTGCTGGCCGGATTGTCGTTGGCGCTCAAGGTGATCGTCGTGCCGTGGCTGGTGCTGCGGATGCTCCGCACCGCCGGCACGGAGATCGCCGGCAGCGGTGCGCTGGGCGTCGCCAGCGAAGTGCTGCTCGCGGTCGCGGTCGCGGCGTTCGGGTTCTTCGCCACCGGCCGCTTCCACGTGACCAGCCCGGCGCTGCCGGAAACCGCGCTCGCGCTCTCGGTGGCGGTGATCCTGGTGGCGTTCGTCCTGATGATCGTGCGCCGCGACGTGGTATCGCAGGCGATCGGGTTCTTCTCTCTGGAGAACGGCGTGTCCCTGGCCAGTCTCGTGGTCGCCGCCGGGATGCCGCTCATCCTCGAAGTGGCGTTCCTGTTCGACCTGCTGGTCGCCGTCGTCGTGTTCGGCGTGCTGATGCAGGTCCACCACCGGCGCTCGGAATCCCTGTCCACGCAACACCTCACCCGGCTGCGGGGGTGACGCGATGCCGGTCGTGCTGATCCTCCTGACGACGCTGCCGCTGGCGCCGGCTCTCGCCGCGCTGGCGGGACGCGCCCGGGTGAGCGAGACGCTCAGCCTGGTCACCGCCTTGAGCAGCTTCGGGCTGGCCGTCGCGCTCGTCCCGGTGGCCGCGCACGGCCCAGTGCAGTTCGGGATCCTCCGCGCCGACGCGATCTCAGTCGTATTCCTGCTCGGCACCACGTTCCTCTACGCCGCCACCGCGACTTACTCGATCGGCTATCTCGGCGCGGAACGCAGTCACCCCGGATTCTCCCGCTACGCCCGGAGATTCCACCTCGGCCTCAACCTGTTCGCCTGGTCCATGATGTGCGCGCCGCTGATGGACGGCCTGGCACTGCTGTGGATCGCGGTGGAGATCACCACCGTCGTCTCCGCGCTGCTGGTGGCGCTCGACGACACCGACAACGCCGCCGAAGCGGCCTGGAAGTACGTCCTGCTCGCCTCGGCCGGGCTAGGCATCGGGCTGCTCGCCACGATCGTCATGTACTACGCCGGTTCCACCGTGCTGGGCTCCTCCTACGACGTCGCGTTCGCTCCCCTGCTCACCGCCGGGACGACGTTGCCGCACACCGCGGTGCAGCTCGCGTTCGTGCTCGCCGTGGTCGGGTTCGGCACCAAGGTCGGGCTGTTCCCGGTCCACACCTGGCTGCCGGACGCGCATTCGGAGGCCCCGACCCCGGTGTCGGCGATGCTGTCCGGATCGCTGCTGGCTGTGAGCTTCTACGCCGTGCTGCGGTACTACCAGGTCGCGGCAGGCGCGCTCGGCTCCGGTTTCCCGCGCACCGTCCTGCTGGTGTTCGGCGTGCTGACGCTCCTGCTGGCCGCGCTGTACCTGCTCGAACAGCGGGATCTCAAGCGGCTGCTGGCCTATTCGAGCGTGGAGCACATGGGCATTCTCGCCATCGGGGTCGGGCTCGGCGCGCCATTGGCACTCGCCGGAGTCCTGCTGCACGTGATCGCGCACGCCGCGGCGAAAGGCAACGCGTTCTTCGGCGCCGGTGTCCTGGTCCGCAAGTACCGCACCAAAGACACCGGCACCATCCGGGCCTGTTTGGACACTCTGCCGTGGACGGCCCCGCTGTTCCTGTTCGCGATACTGGCGCTGTCGGCGATGCCCCCGTTCGGCTTGTTCCGCAGCGAGTTCCAGATCGTCGCCGGCGGACTCGCGAGCGCGCACGACACGGTCACGGTGGTGCTGGTCGTCCTGGTCACGCTCGCGTTCCTGGGCCTGTCGGTGGCGACCACGCGAATGCTGTTCGTCCGCGGCGGCGGCGACCTGCCGGTACGAGGCGAGCCGAGTGCGTGGATGGTCGCGCCGATGGTGGCCGGGCTGCTCGTGCTGCTCGTCCTGGGCGTGCACCCGCCCGCGGACTTCGCCGATCTGCTCGCCCGCGGGGTCGCGGAGCTGGGAGGCGGGGCATGACCGCCGAAGACATCCTCGCCCGCATCGGCGACGGCGCGCGGTTCGCCGCGCTGGCCGGCGACGGCGACGTCACCGAGGGCCTGACCCTGCACGTGCTGCTCGCCCGCCCCGGCGGAGTCGACGTGGCGGACCTGGTGCTGCCGCCGGGATGCGACCGGTACCCGGCGCTCACGCCGGCAATCCCGGCGGCCTTCTGGTACGAGCGGAAGCTGCACGACCTCTACGGCGTGCTCCCGCAAGGACACCCGCGGCTCGACCCGCTGGTGCTTCCGCACGCCGAGGACAACGAACCGCTGCCCAGCCCCGGCGCGGCGTTCCACCCCGCGCACGTGGAGCCGGACGAGCGGGCGCTGCCCAGCCACGTCGTCGGCACCGGCCTGTTCAGCTTCCCGCACGGCCCGGTCCGGTCCGGGGTGTTCGAGTCGGTCGAGTACGTGGTCGAGACGCCGGGCGAGGACATCCCGCACGTGAACGTCCGCCCCCACTTCAAGCACCGCGGCCTGGAAGTGCGGTTCGAAGGGATGCCCCCGGAGCACGCGGTACTGCTGGCCGAACGCGTCGAGGGGATCGCATCGGTGGCGCACGCGCTCGCGTTCTGCCACGCCGTCGAAGAGCTGGCCGGCGCACAGCCGCCGCTGGCAGCACAGCTGGTGCGCGTGCTGCACGCGGAGCTGGAGCGCATCGCCAACCACCTCGACGTCGCCATGAAACTCGCCGACGCAGCCGGTCTCGCGGTCGCGGTGGCCCGTTTCGGCTGGCACAAGGAACGCGTGCTGCGCTTGGTTTCCGCCTTGTGCGGCAGCCGGTTCGGGCGCGGGGTCGCTGTCCCCGGCGGGATTCGCGCCCTCCCGCTGCTCGGCCGCGACGCCCTGCGGTCCACAGCGGACAAGCTGCGCCGAGACGTCGAAGGGGACGCGGTCGCCTTGATGCAGACGGCGTCGTTCCTCGACCGGCTGCGCGGAACCGGCCCGCTCGACGAGGCCTTCGCCCTCGAACACGGGCTGCTCGGCCCGGTCGGGCGCGGCAGCGGAACCGAAGACGACGCGCGCTGGCAGCGTCCGTACGACGCCTATCCGAAACTGACCCGCCGCCAGGGACCCGAACACCGCGACGGCGACGCGATGGCCCGGCTGCGAGTCCGCTGGGACGAGGTCGCCGAATCGTTCGACCTGATCGGCCAGGTCGCCGATCTGCTCGGCGACGAGGACGACGACGTGCTGAGCGTCCCCGTCGAGCCGGTCTCCGGGCAGGCCGTCGGCTGGGCCGAGGCACCGCAGGGCGAGGTCCTGTACTTCCTCGACGTCGGAGCCAGCGGCCTGGTCCGGCGCTGCGCTCCCCGCTCGGCGTCCTTCCACAATCTCGCCGTCTTCTCGCGCGCGTTCCGCGGCGACGTGCTGACCGACTTCCCGTTCATCGAGGCCAGTTTCGGTCTCTCGATCGCCGGGGTGGTGATGTAGATGCCCTGGGTCTTCCGCGGTCTGCGCGACGGGATCGTCACCACGCGATACCCCCGCTGGCCCGACGCCGACGACGTCCGCACAGTCGCCCGCCCCTCCCCCGCCGCCCGATGGGAACCAGGACTCGACGACCTGTGCCCGACCGGCGCCATCCGCCCCGGGCACGGCCGGGTCCGGCTCGACCAGGGCCGCTGTATCGGCTGCGGCGCCTGTGTCGCCGCGCGGCCGGAGGTGTTCGGCTGGCAGCGGGGCATCGACACCGCCTGGCTCACCCGGGACGGTCTCGTCGTGCCCGAGCTCCCCGAAACCGACCCGGACCTGGATCGGGTCTGCACCGCGCTTTCCCGCCGGACCAAGGCGTTGCGCCGGTCAGTCCACATCAGGCACGTGGACGCCGGCTCCGACGGCGCCGACGAATGGGAGGTCCAGGCGCTGCTCAATCCGGTCTACGACGTGCACCGGCTGGGGATCTTCTTCACCGCCAGCCCGCGCCACGCCGACCTCCTCCTGGTCACCGGGGCCGGCGCGCACGGCATGGCCGCGCCGCTTGCCCGCACGCTCGAGGCGATGCCCCGTCCGCTGGTGGTGATCGCCGCGGGCACCGACGCGATCAGCGGCGGCCTGGTGTCGCCGTCCTACGCCACCGCGGGCGGTCTCGGCGACCTGCTGCCGGTCGACGTGTGGGTGCCCGGCTCGCCGCCGAGCCCATTCCGGCTGCTGCACGCGATCCTGCTCGCCACCGGCCGCCTGCCGGCAGAGGAGCGGACGCGATGACCGCCGTGCTGATCGCCGCCCTCGTCCTGCTCGGTCTCGGCCTGCTCGCGGACCTCGTGTTCGGCGTCGGCCGGGCCTGGGCCCGGCCGCTCCCCTACCTGCTCGGCGCGGCGGCTTCGGTGCTGCTGACCGTCGTCGGCGGCGCGGGCGTCGCCGGAGCACCGATCCGGCTCAGCCTGGACGCGTTCCTCGGCTTCGGCTCAGCGGACCTCACCGTGGACCGGCTGTCCGCGCTGTTCCTGGTGATCAGTTTCGCGGTGGCGTTCCCGGTGTCTCTGGCCTGCGCCGCGTGGGCGGTGCGGCCGCACCGGGTCCGTGCGCGAGGACTCGGCTGCGCGTATGCGTTGACGCTGCTCTCGGTCGCCGTCGTGCTCACCGCAGACCACGTGTTCGTGTTCCTGTTCGCCTGGGAGTGCCTGACCGTCGCGTTCTACTTGATCACCGCGCACCGCCGCGGCGCCACCGCCACCCCGGCGATCGTCACCGTCGTGCTCGGCAAGGCCAGCGGCGCTTCCCTGCTCGTCGGGATGCTGCTGCTGGCCGGGCAGACCGGCAGCTTCTCCTTGCCCGGCTTCGCCGCGCTCCCGCACACCGCGGTCCGCGACGCGGCCTACTCCCTGCTGGTGCTCGGCTTCGCGGTCAAGATCGGCCTCGTTCCGGTGCACGTGTGGATGCCGCGCGGGTACCGCGCCGCTCCCGGCCCGCTGCGCGCGGTCATGGCCGGGGTCGCGGTCAACGTCGGCTTCTACGGCCTCTGGCGCACGCTGGCGCTCCTGCACCAGCCTCCGCCGTGGCTCGCCGTCGTCGTCCTGCTCCTGGGCGGCGCGACCGCGCTGCTGGGCATCGCACACGCCACCGTGCAGACTGATCTCGCCGAGGTCGTCGCGTACTCCAGCGTCGAAAACGCCGGGCTCATCAGCGTCGGCTACGCCATCGCGATGATCGGCGCGACGACGGGGAAGCCCTTGCTGATCGCAGTCGGTCTCCTCGCCGCCACCTTGCAGACGATCGCGCACGCACTCGCGAAATCCCTGCTGTTCGTCGCCACCGCGGGCATCGAGGATGCCGCCGGCACCACGGAACTGGACGACCTGCGCGGTGTCGGGCACCGGCTGAGGTTCTCCGGCACCGGGCTCGCGATCGGCGCGCTCACCCTCGCCGGCCTGCCGCTGACCGCCGGATTCGTCTCCGAATGGTTTCTGCTCGAAGCCCTCATGCAGCAATTCCGTCTCGGCGCGCTCGGCTACACCCTTCCATTGGCGGTCACCGGCGCGCTGGTCGCGCTCACCGCCGGGTTCGCCGCCGTGGCGTTCGTCCGCATCGTCGGGCTCACCGTTCTCGGCCCGCGCGGCCCCCGCGACGAAACCCACACCCGCGGCACCGGACCGCTCGGCGCACTCGGCATCGTGCTGCTCAGCCTCGGCTGCACAGGCGCGGCGACTGTCGCACCCCTGCAAGTCGAACTGATCGCAGCCGGGCTGTCGCCGGCCGTCCCCGCGACAGTCACCCAGGGGGCGCTGAAGGAATCCTGGGTGCTGCAGCCGGTGTTTCCCGGCTTCTCGGCACTGTCCCCGTCCTGGCTCACGATCGTTCTCCCCGCGTTGTTCGCCGCGGCGGGGCTGTTGTGCCTGTTCTTCGGCCGCCGCCGGGTGCTGGCCGTCCGCCGGGTGCCCGCCTGGCGCTCCGCGACCGGCGGCGTCGAAGGCGAAAACCAGTACAAGCCGTTCGCGTTCGCCAACCCGACCCGCAAAGTCCTGGCCAACGTGCTGCTCACCCGCGCCGAACTGCGCACCGTCGAACGCCGGAGCGGCGGGCGCGACGACGACCCGCGGCCCGATGCCTCCGGCGCCCACCTCGGGTACACCTCCGACGTCGTCGAGGCCGTCGAACGCTTCCTCTACCGCCCGCTGCAGCGCCCGTTGCACACCGCCGTCCGCGCCGCGAAGCGCCTGCAGAACGGCCGGCTCGATGCCTACGTCAGCTACCTGCTCATCGCGTTCGTCGCCGTACTCGCCCTCGTGCTCATCCTCACCTGATGCGAAAGGAACACCATGCACTGCCTCGACTGCGTCCTCGAAGGACAGACCCGTCCCGCTGTCGGAATCTGCACCAGCTGCGGCGCCGCCGTATGCCGCGACTGCGTCCGAGTCGGCCGCCACCGCACCCGCCACGTCACCGGATTCAGCTCCGCGGACCTGTCGGCCACCGAAACCCGGCAGCTGGCGTGCCCGACCTGCGCCGGAGCCCTGTCCGTCCACCACGCTCGCGAGTACCGGTTCGAGCCGTCGGCTCGCCCTCCAGCCGCTATGCAGTAGGCTCCCGCCAGCGCACTCGCGCCCGGCGGTGGGGCTCGCCGGACCCGAACCGCGGCCTCCGCCGCCAACAGTCCCTGCCTGGACCGATGATCGCTGCGATCACACAGGTAGGGAGGCCGCGCGTGGCAACTCTGGTCATGCTCCTCGGCGGACTGCTCGGCTTCGCCCTGCGCACCACGATCGACGCCGCCGGGCGCACCGGGTCCCGCTGGTATCCGGCGCTCGTCAGCGTGATCGGCGGCTTCGCCCTCGGGACACTCGCGGGCGCGGCCCTGATCGGTCTTCCCCGCGACAGCCCGCTTGCCGCGGCCGGCATCGGCCTCTCCGCGGCAGTGACCGCCTACTGCGTCTTCAGCCCCGCCACCCGTTCCCTTACCCAGCAAGGCTTCTCACGGCGCAATGCCATGGCCGCCCTCGGCCATGCCCTGTCCGGCTTCGCCGCCGCGACCGGTGGCGTCGTGCTCGGCATCGCGCTCGTGTCCTGACTGCCGCATGCTACGGCTCGATTAACACCGGTTAGGTTGGAAAACTAACCTTGGTTATCTACCCTGCTTATCGAGCGGGCGAGCGCCACCGCTAGCCTCGTCGCGCACCGACCAGCGACCGGCGAGGGTGGACCGCACGTGAGCGTCATCGACATCGGCCAGGCGATCGTCCTGGGCATCGTGGAGGGCGTGACCGAGTTCCTCCCGGTCTCCTCCACCGGGCACCTCAAAATCACCGAAGGCTTGCTCGGCATCCCGGTCGCCGACCAGTCAGTGGTCGGCTTCACCGCGGTGATCCAGGTCGGTGCGATCGCCGCGGTGCTCGTTTACTTCTTCCGCGACATCCGCCGCTTCGCCACCGCGTGGAGCCGCGGCCTCGTGCACGCCGGGCAGCGACAGCACCACGACTACAAGTTCGCCTGGTGGGTCGTGTTCGCGACGCTGCCGATCGTCGCGGCGGGGCTGCTGTTCAAACCGCTCATCGAGGGCCCGCTCGCTTCCCTGTGGGTGGTGGCCGGATCGCTGATCGCCGGCAGCGCGCTGATGTGGGGCGCGGAACGCGCAGGACGGCTCAAACGCGGCGAGGACGACCTGTCGTTCACCGACGCGATGCTCGTCGGCTCGTCACAGATCCTGGCGCTGCTGTTCCCGGGATTTTCCCGTTCCGGCGCGACGATCTCGACGGCGCTGGTCCGGGACCTCGACCGAGTCGCGGCGACCCGGCTGTCGTTCTTCCTGTCCATTCCCGCGCTCACCGGAGCGGGACTCTACGAACTGAAGGACGCCGTCGGCGGCGGGATCGACCCGCTCCCGGTCGCGATCGGCACGCTCGTGTCGTTCGCCGTCGCCTACGCGTCCATCGCCTGGCTGCTGAAATTCGTCGCCAAGCACTCGTTCACGTCGTTCGTCGTCTACCGGATCGTGATCGGCGCGGCGTTGTTCGGGTTGCTGGGCTTCGGCGTCCTCGACGCCTGAGCGCCGGCGGTAAGCGCGCACCACGTCCGCGGCGGGACCGGCCCGCACGATGCGCCCGGACTCCAGCCACAGCGCCGAATCGCAGAGATCCAGCAGGAGCTCTTCGGTGTGCGAAGCGAACACCAGCAGCCCGCAGCGGTTGACGAGATCGTGCAGGCGGGATCGCGCGCGTTCGAGGAAGTCCGCGTCGACCGCGCCGATTCCTTCGTCCAGCAGCAGGATTTCCGGGTCGATGGACGTGACGACGCCCAGCGCGAGCCGGACCCGCATGCCGGTCGAGTAGGTGCGCAGCGGCATCCGCAGGTAGTCGCCGAGTTCGGTGAATTCGGCGATCTCGTCGGTGCGGGCGCGCATCTGCCGCCGGGTCATGCCGAGGAACATGCCGCGCACCACGATGTTCTCCAGTCCGGACGTCTCCGGATCCATCCCCAGCCCGAGGTCGAACACCGGCGCGACCCGGCCGGAACGCCGGGCGGAGCCGCGGGTCGGTTCGTAGATGCCGGCCAGCAGGCGCAGCAGCGTCGATTTGCCCGCGCCGTTGTGCCCGACCAGCCCGACCCGGTCGCCCTCTTCGAAAGACGCGGTGAGGTCCTGCAAGGCGGCGACGACCGGAACCTTCGTCCCGGTCTGGATGCTCCCGCCGGACGACCCGAGCACGCGTCTCTTCAGCGACCGCGATTTCGCGTCGAAGACCGGGAATTCGACGAAGGCGTGGCACAGGTCAGCTCCGATCACGACAGCACCCCCGCGCTCGCCGCGTGCTCGCCAGCGCCGCAGCGGCGAAGAGCCAGCCGCCGAGAACGTCGCTGGGCCAGTGCACGCCGAGAACGATCCGGCTGAGCCCGATCGCCGCCGCACCGGCCACCGTGACGGCAGCAGGCCGGGGCAGGACGTTCCCGGCCGCCAACGCCAGTCCCAGGGTGCCGAGAGCGGTGTGCCGGGACGGAAAACTGGGCCCTGACCACGAAGCGCGCCACAGCCGCTCCGGCGGCCGTTGGCGGGAGATCAGCTCGGCGGTGACGCGCCGGACCGCGGTCGCTGTCGCCAGAGTGAGCAGGTGCGGCGCCCAGCGGTCCGCCCGGGCCAAGCAGGACGCACCCACGACAGTCCACACCATCGGGGTCTCCCCCAGCACGGTCACGACCCGGGCCGCTGACACGACCGGCGGCGAGGTCCGGTCGTGCACCCAGTCCAGCAATCGCAGTTCCGCGGCAGTGCAGCGGGCACCGGAAACCACGACCGTCACCGCGCCTCGGCCGGGGAGCCGGAACTCACCAGCTCCAGTTCCCGGACCACCTGCCGCACCGAGGCAATTCGCCCGTCCAATTCCGCGAGCTTCGCGTCGGGCGCGCTCCCGCGGCTCCGGTCCGCCGCGCCGAGACCCGCTTCGAGCGCGGCGAGCTGGGTCCGCCAGATCTCCGCCAGCGCCCGTTCGTCCCCGCGCACGACGTCCCGCAACCAGTGCTGCAACGTCGAGCGCGCGCGGCCGAAGGGCCGGGGCACCGCGTTCTCCGCCCATGCCGAAAGGTGGCGGTGCAGGCGCTTTCGACGGACCGAGGCCGGCAGCCGGTGCGCGAGCGCAGTCGTGACCAGTTCGCGCCACACCACTTCCGGCCCGAGTTCCAGCTCCGGCAGCCGCGGCGGGGCGGGCGGATCCGGCACCGGTGCGTCAGCCAGCCGGAGGTCCAGGACGCCGGCGACGGCGTGGCGGGCCCGGACCAGTTCCGCCGTCAATCCGGCAGTCGCTTGCTGCGCGGCGTCGCGCGCAGCAGCCTCCAGTTCCTCTCCGGTTTGGCGGAACCAGCCGGCACCCGCCTCGACAACTCGCTCGCTCAGCTGCCCTCGGACGACACCGGCGGCCGCTTCGGGGCGCGCGGGCTCAGCGGGGAGTTCGGCGCCGAGCTGCTGTCTCGCAGCGGTGGTCGCGGCGGCGACGGCGCGTTCGTGCGAAGCGTCCAAGCGAGCGCGAGAACGGCGTGCTTCGCCGCGCACATGGTCGATCGCGGCGGTTTCCGCGCTGCGTGCGCGGTCGATGATCGCCCGCAGCTCCTTCACCGCGCGAGTGCTGTCCTCGGCGGTCCGGCCGAGGATTTCGCGTTCGATCCGGAGGCCGTCGAGGACGGCCGCGGACTCTCGGCGCCATGCTCGCGCGGTCGAGGCGACGACATCCGTCTCCCCGCTGCGGGCGATTCGCTCGGTCAGCCAGGCGACCAGGTCGTCCGGGCCGGACGTGCGCAGCGACATCGGCAGCACCGGAACCTCGGAGCCGAGCGGTCCGGCGACCGCTTGCCGGGTGAAGGCGACGATCTCCGCCACGTCGCCGGCCTGGACGAGGTCGATCTTGTTGACCACCACCGCAAGGGCCGCCGCGGTCGCCGTCACCTCGGCCGCCAGCGCCAGTTCCGCCTGCGACACTGGAGGATCGGCCGAGACCACCAGCACCGCGAGATCGACGCTGTCGCGCGCTCGGGCGGCCTCGTCGGTATTGGCCTGGTGCACCGACCCGGTGCCGGGCGAATCGACCACCTCGGTGCCTGCGGGCAGATACGGCGACGGCGCCGTGATCCGCACGGTGTCGACGTTGCGGACGTTGCCCGGGTTTCCGCGCTCGCTGACCAGCTCGGCCACGTCGCCGAGGCGCAGCGGGTGCCGTCGCCCGTCCCGGTAACGGACTTCGGCGTCCACAGTGGACTCCACGGTCACCGAGGTCGCCACCGACGTCACCGGGAGCGCGCCGGTGGGCAGCAACTCACGCGCGAACAGGGCGTTCACCAGCGTGCTCTTGCCGCGTTTGGCTTCGCCGAGCACCAGCACCCGGACCCGGCCCGCCAGCGCGCGGGCGATCGCGTCGTCCAGCGCCGGCAGCCGGTCGGGCGGCACGTGCCCGCGGACCCGCTCGGCGAGGCCGGCCAGGCGCACCGCGGCGGTCACAGCGCCCGCCGCGCTTCGGACGGCGCCGGCCGCCAGACATTGCCGAGGTAAGCGGCGGTGCGCTGGGCGCCGTCGCGGTGGAACGCGCGCAGGTACCCGCCGATCGGAGGCCGGAGTCCCAGCGCCGACACGCGTTCCAGCCGCACGAACGACGGCACCAGGCCGTCCTCCGTGCCGCGCGGTTCAGCATCCGGGTCGTCGGCGACCGCATGCAGGACGATCTCCACCATCTGCTGCCCGTACTCCGGGTTGGCGGTCTCGAGGACGAACGCCACCCCGGCCGGGGTGACCGCGAGCCCGGTCTCCTCGCGCACCTCGCGCCGTACGCACGCGGCGACCGATTCACCGTCCCGCTGAGTGCCTCCGGGCAGCACCCAGTCGGTGATCCGCTGGCACAAGAGAACCCGCTCCTGCCGCAGGACCAGCCCGGTGCAGCGCAGGTTCACGGGTTTGGCGTCCAGACCCATGGCTTCCTCCTCGTCCGGTCGTCCGAACCAGAGGCACGGACGCGGTCACGGGCAGAAGCCATCAGCGCCGAGCGGCGCGGTCGCGGCGAGCTCCATCGCCGGTGGTGGCGCGGACGCCACCGACTTCCTCACGGTAGCAGCCGGATCATCTTCCCGACTACCGCTCGCGGCAGCGCTGATCGCGTCCCCGGCCGAGCCGTGGCACAATCACAGGCAGGTGATGGGGCTCACCCGCAACCGCGGCACATCCGCTAACGGTCCCTGACGGATACGTCGGGGAAAGGTGTGCGGATGCGGCACCAGGGCGACACCACGCTGCCGGGAGCTGTCCCGGCAGCCGGACTGCTGCTGGCGCTCGGCGCGGCGGGACTGCGTGCGCGCGCGGAAAGCAACTGGTCGCTGCGAGGCCCGCTGGCGCACGCGAGCGGCACGACGCTGACCGTTCTCATCACGGCACTCGGCGTGGTTTCCGCGCTGCTGGCCCTCTGGTCGATCACCGGCTTGCGGCGCCGCCGCAAGCCGCAGGACGACGATTTCCAGCACGTGTACGAGCCGCTGGGCACGAAATGGGGACGCCGGTGGGCCGTGCTGGCCGTCCTCGGGGCGACAGTCGCGCCGATCGTCGTCCTGGCCGTCGTCGCTTCCCGTGCCAGGCCGGCCGCGACGCCACCGCCTCAGTTCGCACCAGCTCCCGCGGAAATCCCGGCGCAACCGGCAGCCGGCAGCCACGCCGACGGCGGATCGCCCTGGCTTCTGCTGGCCGTTGTCGTCCTCGCAGTGCTGGCGCTGGTGGCGCTCACCCGAATCCGCGTCCGGCGCTCACCGCGAACAGGGGCTCCGACCGGACTGGCAGAGGCTGCCGAAGCCGGGTTGAGCGAACTCGGCGAGTTCGCGGAGGACGGTCCGCGCGGTGCGATCCTCCGCTCGTTCGCCGCAATGGAACGAGCGCTGACCCGCACCGCCGAAGCTGCTCCGCGACCGGCAGACACGCCCACCGCGGTGCTGTCCCGCGCCGCGAACGCCGGACTCGTGCAGCCCGCACCAGCACGTCGTCTGGTCGAGGTGTTCGCCGAAGCCAGGTTCAGCAGGCACCCGATCACCGCCGCACAGCAGAACGCCGCCCGCCGCGCGCTCGACGAACTCCTCGCCGACCTGGGCAGGCGGCCATGATCACCGCGGGTCTGACGATCGCCGCGGCGTTGCTGCTCGCCGCGGGCTACGCGGTCGCCGCTACCACGGGTTTGTTCGTCTGCGCCGTTCTGCTCACGGTGCTCGCTGTGGCCGGCGTCCGCGCGTCCTTGCGCAAAGCCGACCCGCCGCGCGAGCCCGCGCCCGCCGGCCGGCGACCGGATTTCCCCGGCTACGACCATCTCGCCGCAGCCGTCTCCTGGTGCAGCACCTCCCGGCACGCCTGGGACTGCGACATGCGGCCGATTCTGGTGCGGCTGCTGCGAAACCGCTCCGACGGCCGGGCAGCGCTCGGCGACGAACTCTGGCCGCTGGCCGACCCTTCGCTCTCCCGCTCCGGCGACCGGGACGCCCCGGGACCGACGCTGAAGACGCTCGAACGGATCCTCGACCGCCTGGAGGCTGCCCGATGACCACCACCGTCAGAGCCACCGGCGTCCGGGCGGCCGCAGTGCTCGACGAAGTCGAACTCGCCGTGGTCGGCAAACGCGCCGTGCTCGAGCTGATCCTGCTCGGCGTGCTCGCCCGCGGGCATGTCCTGATCGAAGACCTGCCCGGGCTCGGCAAGACCCTCATCGCCCGGTCGTTCGCGACGGTGCTGGGCCTGCGCTTCGCGCGGATCCAGTTCACCCCGGACCTGCTGCCCTCGGACGTGACCGGCGCGGTCGTCTACGACCAGGCGCGGCAGACCCTGTCCTTCCGGCCCGGCCCGGTCTTCGCGAACCTGCTGCTGGCCGACGAAATCAACCGCACCCCGCCGAAAACCCAGGCGGCGCTGCTGGAAGCGATGGCCGAGCACCAGGTCACCGTCGACGGGACCACGCATCCGCTGCCGGACCCGTTCGTCGTGCTCGCCACCGACAACCCGATCGAATACGAGGGCACCTACCCTCTCCCCGAAGCCCAGCTCGACCGCTTCGCGCTCCGCGTCCGCATCGGCTACCTTCCCGCCGAGGACGAGCAGGCCCTGCTGCGCCGCCGCCTCGAACGCGGGTCCGCGCCGCCCGCACTGCGCCGGATCCTGGCCTCGGGCGAAGTGCCGGTGCTGCGAGAGTCGGTGGAACAGGTCGAGGTCGATCCCGACGTGCTGGCCTACGTCGTCCGGCTCGCCGACGCCACCCGCGGGCACCACCAGGTGGTGGTCGGCGCGAGCCCGCGAGCCTGCCTGGACCTGCTGCAACTCGCCCGCGCGAAGGCGCTGCTGGCCGGCCGCGACTACGTGGTCCCCGAAGACGTGAAAGACCTCGTGCCCGCGGCCTGGGGCCACCGGCTGAGCCTCCGTCCCGAGCTGTGGGTCCGCCAGGTCCGCGGCGAAGACCTGCTCGCCAGGATCCTCGACGACGTCCCGGTCCCCCGGGCAGGGAGGCCGGCATGAACACCGTTGCCGCGCAATGGCATCCCACCCGGCTCGCGCTCGCATTGGCCACTTGCGCCGGGCTGACCGTCCTCGCCGCTGCCGTTCTGGGCAAGCTCGAACTGCTCGCCTTCGCCGCACCGCTGCTCGGCGCGCTCGCCAACAGCCCACGCGAGTCCCCGGCCGGCTCGCTCGCCGTCGACATCGCCCTGGCCGACGAACGCTGCCTCGAAAACGACGAGGTGCACCTGACCGTCGACGTCCGCCCCGCAGTCGCCGTCGACGACATCACCGTCTCGCTCCACTCCCCCGCCGCAGAAGTGTCCACGCAGGACGGACGCACCTTCACGGTGCGACCGCGCCGCTGGGGACGATGGTCGCTCCGGCCGCGCGTCACCGCCTATGCCTTCTCCGGACTGGTCGAAGCCAACGTGCCCGCCGGAGGGCGAGAACTGCGTGTCTACCCGCGCGCGGTGCCGCCGGAAGTCCTCCCGCGCCCGGCGGACCTGCCCGACCGCGTCGGTGTCCACATCGGACGCAAACGCAGCAGCGGCATCGAATTCGCCGCGGTGCGGCCGTACCAGCCCGGCGACTCGCTCAGCCGGATCAACTGGGCGATCAGCTCCCGCCGCGGCAGCCTGCACGTCACCGACCGGATCGCCGAGCAGGCCGCGGAGATCGTCGCGGTCGTCGACACCTTCTCCGACGTTGCCCAGCCCGGAGCGTCCACACTGGACCTCGGCGTGCGGGGAGCGGCTTCGGTCGTGCGGGCCGCGTTGCGCCGCGGAGACCGGGCAGGTGTGGTTTCGCTCGGTGGCATTCTCCGCTGGATCGGGCCAGACGTCGGAGAACGGCAGTACTACCGCATCGCCGACACCGTGCTGGAAGCCCGGCTGGACGACGCCGTGGTCCAGCCCGACCTCGCCCGGATCCCGCGCCCCGCCCTGCCGTCGCGCGCGGCGGTGGTGCTGTTCTCGCCGCTGCTCGACAAGCGGGCGCTGACCTCGGTGCACGATGTGCGCCAACGCGGATGCCCGCTCGTCGTCGTGGACACCTTGCGCACTGAACCGCCCGGAGAGCCCGGAAGCCGGATCGACGAGATCGCGCGGCGCGTGTGGCGACTGGAACGGCGCACCGTCCTGAGCCAGCTGGCCGACGTGGGCGTCCCGGTCGTCGCCTGGGCCGACGGCCGGTGGCTCGACGACGTCCTGGGACCGCTCGCCCGCCGTCCGTTGCCGGGGAGGACCGCATGAACGACCTCCTCCGCGGACCGGTCCCGACGGTCGCCACCGGACTGCTCATGGCCGCGTCGGCCTTCGGCGCCGACCCGCTCGCCGCGGTCCTGGCCGCGGCCGCGGCCCTGCTCGTGCTGATCGCCGCGCGATGGCACGAATCGGCGGCCGCCACCCCCGCGGTCCTTCTCGCCGCCGCCGCGCTCGCGAACGGCGATCCGCAGTTTGCTCGCGGCTGCGCGACCGGGCTGCTTGCCCTCGCGTTCTTGATGACCGCCGACGCGCGGCGCACCCTCGCCCCGTACGCCGACCCGCTGGCCTGGCTGCGCACTCGCGGCCGGTTGCTCCTCGGCGGCCTCGGCGGGGTGATCGCGGTGCTCATCGGCGCTCTGTGGAGTTTCGGCTCCGCCTGGCTCGCCGCGGCCGGAGTGGTCGCGCTCGGGGCCGCGTACCTGCTCGCCGTGCGGCCCCTCGCCCGGCTCGCCACCCGCCCACACCGGAGGAGGACGTCATGACGAACGTGCGATTCACCGATCTGCGAGCCTGCGAGATCCTCGACTCGCGGGGCCGTCCCACACTGTCGGTCACCGCGGTGCACGGATCCCGGTCCGCCACCGCGACAGTGCCCTCCGGAGCGTCGACCGGACGCAGCGAAGCCCGCGAACGCCGAGACGGCGACGAATCCCGTTACGGCGGAGCCGGGGTCCTCGGCGCGGTCGACACCGTGCGCACCGAGCTCCGGGAACTGCTCTGCAGCCGGTCGTGGCCCAGCCTGGCCGACCTCGACGCGGCGATGATCGCACTCGACGGCACCGACGACCGCGGCCGGCTCGGCGCCAACGCGATCGTCGGGGTGTCGATGGCGGCCGCCCGGATGTTCGCCGAGCTCCAGGAAGTTCCGCTGTGGTCGTGGCTGCGCGTCGGCGATGTCGAGCCGCGGCTGCCGATGCCGTGCTTCAACGTGCTCAACGGCGGCGCGCACGCCCACACCGGGCTGGACTTCCAGGAATTCATGATCGCCCCGGTCGCCGCGGCCACCATGGCCGACGCTGTCCGCGCGGGAGCCGAGGTCTACGCCGTCTTGCGCGAGCTGCTGGCCGAGCGCGGGCATTCCGTCGGGCTCGGCGACGAAGGCGGCTTCGCGCCCGAGGTGACCCGGCCCGAGGACGCGCTGCACCTGCTGCTGCGCGCGATCGAAAACGCCGGCTATCCCGCCGGGCCCGACGGCATCGCCATCGCGCTGGACCCGGCCGCGTCCCAGTTCCGTCAGCCGGACGGCAGCTACCTGCTCAACGGCCACCGGCACAGTTCGACCGACCTCGTGCAGCGCTACGTCCAGATGGTGCGCGACTTCCCGATCTGGAGCATCGAGGACGGCCTGGCCGAAGACGACCTGTCCGGCTGGCGCGAACTCACCGCCGAACTCGGCGACCGCATCCAGCTCGTCGGCGACGACAACTTCGTCACCAACGCCGCCCGGATCGCCCGCGGCGCCAAGCTGAACGTCGCCAACGCCGCGTTGATCAAGCTCAACCAGATCGGCACCGTCACCGAAACCCTCGACGCGGTCGAAACCTGCCGGCAGCACGGCTACGCGCAGATGATCTCCCACCGCTCCGGCGAAACCACCGACGACTTCATCGCCGACCTCGCCGTCGGAACCGGCTGCGGACAGCTCAAAGCGGGCGCTCCGGCCCGCGGCGAACGCGTCGCGAAATACAACCGGCTCCTGGAGATCGCCTCAGCCCGGCCCGAACTCCCATACGGAGCAACCGAAATCAGCGCCGTACGTATCGGATGAACCCGATGCCCGGTTTCCTCAGCCACTTCCGCCGCCGGCACCTGTCCGCCGGGGAGCAACTGACGAGGCTGCTGTCCGTCCTCGACCAGGCCGCCGCGGCCGCGCCCGAGGCCGACGACGCGGTGCGGGCCTGCGGCGCTCCCGGCGACGTCCCCGGCCGTCTCGGTCACGCCGCCGGCGAACTGGTCAGCACCTATCACCGGCTGCGCGAAGAACTGGCGGCCATCCCGGTCGACGGCGACCGCGTCGGCATCGCGGCGGAAGCCGAACGGCTGCTGCAGTACCACCAATGGCTCCTGCACACCTCCCTGCAACTGGCCTTCTCCCTCAACGCCGACCCGCGCAAAGAAGCCATGCGACGGCGCCTCGACGGCATAGGTCCTCCTGCCGCCCGTCTCCAAGCCCTCCGCGACCGCGTCGCACACCTGCGGAGCACGACATGAAAAGCCAATCACAGCACGCCGACGAACGCCGCGCACTCCTGCGCGACCTGACCGGCGAGGACTGCCTGCTCTGCCGGGACGCCGACAGCGCGGAACACCACTGGCACACCTGGTACGTCATGGAAACCCGCCGCGACCCGGACTACCGCCGCCGCGTCGCGCACGCCGGCGGCTTCTGCGACCGGCACACCAGACTGCTCATGTCCGCTTCGGACAGTGCACAGGTGCTGCCCGGCCTCCTCGGCGACCTGATCTCCTCCGCCCTTGCCGGCACCACCAGCGGCCGCTGCGACGCCTGCGCCAAAACCGCGGCCGCGAGCGAGCGACGCCTCGACCCCATCGTCCGGTGGCTGGACGACCCGGAGATTTTCGCGGCGACCGGACGACTGTGCAATCCGCACCTGCTCGGCCTCCTGCACTCGGTGCCATGGCGGCACGCCGCCGCGCTCGCCGGACTGGCAGCTCAGCAGCAGCCCGTCGATCCGTCCGATCCCGACGTCCCGGTCCGCGCCGCACTCCTGGCCCGCGCCGCCCAGATTCTCGCCGAGAACGACAAACGGCTCACCGAATTGTCCGCAATGGACCGGGTGGTCGAGGACCTCGGCCGCGACTGCTGCCCCGCCTGCCGGAGCCGCGCCCAGGGCGAACTGCGCTACCTGAGCTGGCTCCTCGACCAGGATCCCGACCGGCTCAACCCTTCCGAACCCTGGCTCTGCGCCCGCCATCTCGGCGACGCCACACTCCTCGACGACCTGGGCGCTCACCGCCTCCGCAGCCTGATGCACCAGAAGACCCGCGCACGACTGACCCAGCTCGCCGAACGGCTCACCGCCGCGCCCCACCCCCGCCCGCTCGCACGGCTCCGCCGCTCGTGGCAACCCCTTCTGCGGAGGCGCTTCGACCTTGCCGCCGCCGAGCTCCGCCGCCCGGACCGCCACGTCGCCGAGGCTCTCCTCCACTTCCGCCACACCGCGTCCGCCTGCTCCGCCTGCGCGGCCGGCGCGGTGAGCGAGCGCCGAGAACTCGCCCTCCTCGAAGCCGCCGCCGGCCACGAAACCGTCCGCGAAGCCTGGGTGCACGGACACGGACTGTGCCGCGACCACGCGCCCATGGCCGCACCTGAACTCGCACAACACGTCCTCCGCAGCCGTCTCGTGCTCCTGGCGTGGGAACTCGACGAAACCCTCCGCACCCAGGCCTGGCACACCCGCCACGAACCCGTCACGCCAGCCCAATTCTCGTGGCCGCGCGCCGTCCCCTTCCTCTGCGGCAACGCATTCCTCGGACTCACCGCAGCCGAATACCAGGACGTCCCATGAGCGCACCGCACACCCCTGACCCCGGATACGACCGCCGCGGCCCGATGTTCTGGCTCCCGCCGCACGGCTTCGGCAACGGCATCCGAGCGCGGGCCTGGGCAGAAATCGCCGACCTCACCGCCCGAGAACTCGACCGGGTCTTCACCGCGCTCACCGACGCGAACATCGCCGCCTACGCCGCGACCGTCCACGGCCGCACCGACTGCTACCGGTTGTGGGTCGATTCCCTCCGCTACCTGCATGCAGAGGACGTGCTCATGGAAGTCCTGGCCACCTGAGCCCGCTCGCACCCGGTGCCGGAACGGTTCGACGAGCCCCGCGAGCCGCGCTCCGGAACTCGTCGTCAGAACTGTCGTTGCCCTGCGCGCGGCTGGCACGGGTCGAAGGGATTTTTCCGGTGGCCGCGGGCCGGCGCGCGACGCGAGCGGATCGACTCGCACTCGGCACGCCGGCTACCGAACGTAGGCCAGCGGCGAATCCTGAAGTGCGGCAACGATTCCGGCGGCCGGACGATCCGGCGCGAGCGAGGTGATTGCGCTGGTACCGGACCCCGATGGCCGCGCCGTCGCCCTGACCGCCGGCGAGCAGATCCGGGCCGGATACGTCGTCGGCGCCGACCGGGTGCACAGTCACGTCCGCGAACAGGCCGGCATCGCCTTCCACGCGGACGTCCGGCTCTGCTTCGCACGAGCGCCGCCGAACGGGTTCGGGCTCCCGGCTCCGCGCAAAGCGACGAAAAGCGCTTATCCCCCGCAACAATCCGGCACCGCCTCGCCGCGGTCGAGGGCCAGCCGCGAACACAGATGTGCGTTCCCCACATTGATGTGCCGTCTTCCAGCGCGCCCCGATTCTTGAGAATATTCGAACCAGAAAGACGAAACCTAGGGGAATCGCAGATGACCGAGGAGATCAGGGCCGCGCGGGATTCGTGGATCGCGCTGGCCGAGGACGCTCAAGAATTGCTGTTCCGCAGCGCACGGACACCGAACACGTTCACCGAAGAGCCGGTGACCGACCAGCACATCGAGGCGATTTACGACCTTTTCCGGTTCGCGCCCACGTCCATGAACCAGCAGCCGATGCGGATTTTGCTGCTCCGTTCGAAGGCAGCTCGCGCACGCCTGCACCGCCACTTATACGAGGGCAACAGGGCGAAAGCGGCGACGGCGCCCGCGGTAGCCGTTCTGGCGGCCGATCTCGAATTCCACGAGCACCTTCCGAAGGTCTTCCCGCACCGACCGGACGCGCGGGACGGGTACGCCGACCGGGCCGTCCGGGAGCACTCGGCGCGGTTCAACGCCACGGTGCAGATCGGCTACTTCATCCTGGCGGTCCGGGCCGCCGGGCTCGCGGCAGGCCCGATGATCGGGTTCGACGCGGTCGGCGTCGACCGGGAGTTCTTCCCCGACGGCCGGCTTTCTTCGCTGGTGGTGGTCAACATCGGCCGTCCCGGACCGAACGCCTGGTTTCCCAGGCTGCCCAGGCTTCCCTACGCCGACGTCGTCACCTCGATCTGACACATTTCCCTTTCCCCGCAAGGAGGATTCATGATCAAGGACGAATTCTACGAGCGCGGCCTGCGGCTGCGGCACGCGATGTTCGGTTCGGCCGGCGCCGAGGCGCAGACCGAGTCGGCGACGTGGTTCACGGACAAGCTGCAGGAGCTCGTGACCCGGCACGCCTACGGCGACATCTGGGCCAGGGCCGGCCTCGATCGTCGTGATCGCAGCCTGGTCACCCTGGCGATGCTGGTGGCGCTCGGCCGTCTGCACGAGCTGGAGTTCCACCTCGAAGGCGCGATCGCGAACGGTGTCACCGCCGAGGAGATCCGCGAACTGCTCCTGCACGCCACCCTTTACTGCGGCATGCCGGCCGCCGTCGACGGATTCCAGGTCGCGGAGCGGGCAATCCCCGGCGCGGCGGAACCGCTGCCGCGGTCGAAGTCGCCGGTCAAACTGTCGCACGTCGTCCTGCAGACCAACCAGCTCGAAGCAATGCGCGATTGGTACTGCCGGGTGCTCGGCGCGAAGCCCGCATACGAGAACGAGAACATGGCATTCCTGGCCTACGACGGCGAGCATCATCGTGTCGGGCTCGTTTCGTTCGACGAGTACGAGGCAATGCCGAAGCCCGTCGTGGGACTCCAGCACGTCTCCTTCACCTACGACAGCCTGGAAACGCTGCTCGGCAACTACGAGCGGTTGAAGGCCGAGTCCATTGCCCCGGCATGGTCGGTGAACCACGGTCCCACCATCTCGATGTACTACGCCGACCCGGACGGCAACCACGTCGAATTGCAGGTCGACGTCTTCGAGACCGCCGAAGAGGTCAACGCTTTCCTCGCCGGGCCGGTCTACCGGAACAACCCTCGGGGCACCGAATTCGACCCGGACGAGATGATCGCACGGCTGCGCGCCGGTGCGTCGTTCACCGAACTGACCCGGCGAACGGACCAGGACCAGGCCGCTTCCCTAGGCTGATGCCGAGCGGCCGCCGCGGCAGTGCCGTCCCCGGCGCGGGCCCGCGCCGGGGACGACCTCGCGAACGAGCACGTCTATGTACTCGGCGGTTCTTGTTCCGGTGAAACCTCGCGTCGGGAGAGCCGGCCACGGAGCCTCCTCGCGAACCCCGCGGGCAGAACACCCTGCCTACGACAGAAAGCAGAACGTCATGAAATTGGTCAGCTTCGGCGATGCGGGCAGCGAACGACCGGGCCTCCTCGCCGCCGGCGACCGGATCGTCCCGCTCGACGAGGTGCCAGGAGTGTCTGGGGACATGAACGCCATCCTGGCCCAACTGCCCGAACTGAGGCCGAGGCTCGCCGGACTGAGCGGGACGGTATCGCTGGCGGACGTCCGGCTCGGGCCGCCGGTGCCGCACCCGGGCGCCATCATCGCCGTGGGCGCGAACTACCGGGCGCACATCACCGAGATCGCCGGCCCGGCCGGGCCGTTCCCCGACACTCCTGTCCTGTTCAGCAAACCGGCCGCCGCACTCGGCGGACCGTACGATCCGGTGGTCCGCCCGGTGGAATCCGCCCAACTCGACTACGAATGCGAACTCGCCGTCGTGATCGGCCGCGGCGGGCGGCGCATCCCGAGGGAACAGGCTCTGGCGCACGTGGCTGGCTACCTGATCGCCAACGACGTGACGGCGCGGGACGTGTTCCTCGGCGAAATGCACAAGAGCCCCGCCTACCTTCAGATCATGCGAGGCAAAGGCGCCGACACTTTCTGCCCGACCGGGCCGTGGCTGCTCACCGCCGACCAGGCGCCCGCACCCGACCGGTTCCGTCTGCGCACCTGGGTGAACGACGAACTGCGCCAGGACGGCACCACCGCGCAGATGATCTTCGATGTGCCCGCGCTCGTGTCCTCGGTCAGCGATGCCATCACACTGCGGCCCGGCGACCTGATCCTCACCGGCACGCCGTCCGGCGTCGGAAGCACCCGGCAGCCTCCCTGCTTCCTCCAACCCGGAGACACGGTGCGGATGGAGATCACCGGTCTCGGAGTGATGGCCACCCCGATCCGGGACGAGAGATGACCCTCAGCCGGTGCCCCGGTGCTCCGCGTCGAACCGCTCTCGGCTGCGGTGGATGTACTCCTCGTGGTCCTTCGCCCAGCCCAGCAGCACCAGCATGGTCCGGTGCAGGGACAGGCCGACCTCGGTGAGCGCGTAATCGACCTGCGGCGGATTGACGGGGGTCACCGTGCGCGTGACGAGGCCATCGCGCTCCAGCCTGCGCAGGCTCAGCGTCAGCATGCGCTGCGAGACGCCGGGAAGGTGCCGTCCGAGTTCCGAGTAGCGCAATCCCCCGGCAGCGAGAACCCCGAGAATCAGCACGCCCCACTTGTCCTCCACCCGGGCGAGAAGACCGCGCACCCAGCTGTTGAGTTCGGCGGCGTGCTCGCGTGAGCCCGCGGGTTCCTCGACCATCCTCGACTCCCGTTCCGGCCCTGCGGCACCCGGTTCGCCCGCGCCCCGGACAGCGAGTGCACCCTGTCCGTCATGGTAGACCGAGGCCTCCGACGTCGGGCGGCTCAGCTGCCGGGCAGCGCGGGTTCGAGCCGCCGGACAAGCCCGGCCCGCGCTCGTCCACCGGTTCGGCACGAGACGGACGGCTCCGAGAACCGGCCGAGGACAGCAAAGATCCAGCCGGCGAGCCGGGTTGCCGATACGAGAACCGTACGGGCGCCTCGGCTGCGCTCCAGCGCGTCCGGCGGGGCCTGCCTTCCTCCGCGGCCATCGAGACGATCCGGCGCAGGTTCGGCATCTCGGTCTCGAGATCGCCGACCGCCCGCCGGTAGCTGTCCTCCCCCGCATGCGCCGGAGCAACGCTGCCGTCGAACCGCGACCCGAAATGAAGACGGCTGGAGAGCACCAGCTCCCGCGCGGCGGCGAAATCCAGATACGCCGCGGCCAGTCCCCGGCGCAGTTTCCGGACGTCCGCCGGATGCTCCTCCTCGTCCGCATGACGCTGCGCGTGCCGGTGAATGATCGCGTGCATCTCGTACCGGCCGTCGGCCAACTCGCCGACCAGGGTGGCACGAGACAACGCCAGCAACGTATCCGAGACCGGTGCTCCCTCCCCGAGCAGCAGCGAAGCCGCCCAGCCGGGAAACTGCCTGCCGGGGAACAGGCCCAGCCTGCGGTACAGCAGCTGTTCCCACGGCTGCAACGTCTGATACGACGCCTCGTAGACGAACTCGAGCTTCCGGTCGCGGTCCACCTCGAATTCGGCGAGGAAATCCTGCGCCGACTCGAGCCGCGCCAGCAGCGCGGAAGGCCGTTCATGCCGCCGCGCGCGCAGCTGCGCGCCCGCGATCGTCAGCGCCAGCGGCAGGCACCCGGTCAGCTTCGCGATTTCCGCCAAAGCCCGCTCGTCCTCGACGGCCACCGCCGGGTCCAGCCCCTGGCTCAGCAACTCGATCCCGTACGGCTCGGACAGCACATCCAGCGGCACCGTCGTGAAGCCGGCGAACTCGAACGCCTCCAGCCGCTGCCGGCTCGTCGCCAGCACCACCCCGGCCGGCGAGCCCGGAAGCAGCTGCTCGACCGATTCCGCCGAATCGACGTCGTCGAGCACGACCAGCACGTCCCGCCGCGCCGTCTCGGCCCGGTAAACCGCGAGCTTGCCGTCGAACGTCGGCGGCGTCACCCGCGCGTCAAGCTGCACCAAGAAAACATCGAGGATCTCCTCGACCGTCTTCGCCTCCGCGGACGCGCCCATGGAGACCTCCAGCACCAGATCGAACGACGGTGCCAGATCCCGCACGCCCCACAGCATCAACGCGGTCTTTCCCACCCCGCCCATACCCTGAAGAACGAAAACGCCCTGCTCGCGCTGAGCACGCGCGCGAGAAGCCCGCTCGATCAACTCGCCGCGCTCCGCCACCCGATCGACAAAACGCCGCGGCGCGGACCTCAACATCCCGGCCTCCCCCGATCTGTATGCAGACCGGACCACCTTACCGAGCCGGTGCACCAGCCGTCACTCTCCGCAAACTGGTGTGGCCGGGAGACATCACCGGCGCAGCCGCGTCTAACGGCTGGCACCGAGGTCCGCGGGCACGCTCAGCGCTTGGGCGACCGGGCCGCCGACCTCGCGTTTGGCGAGGTAGAAGCTGGCGTTGTGGGGGTGGGCACCGTTGTCGACGGTGTAGGTGGTTTCGAGGACCCCGTCGACACCGGGGAATCGCCGCTGAAGGTCGAGGTCAGCCGCTACGAGGTCATCGCGGTCGGCAACGTTGACCCAGCGCCGTACGAGCGGCGGCACGACCGGCGGTTGCGGACGGACGCGTTCGTAGACGATATTGCGCAGTCCGAGCGGCGATCCGAGCGTGACCAGCAAGGGCAACGGGCGGCCGAGGCGATGCGCGGCCTCGAACGCGACGACCGACCCGAGCGAGTGCCCTATCAAGACTTTGGTGTCCGGTCCGATCAGCGCGGCGACGCGTGCCTGAACCTGGGCCCGAAGGTCGTCGTCAGTGAGATAGCGGCTGACCTGGATGATCGCGGTGCGCAGGAGCTTTCCCGCGACAGCTTCCCCCAGCGCGGCCATCGGCCGGATGCGGCTGAGCGCGTTAAGGACGGGTCGCAGTCCGGCACCCAGACCTTGCGCGTCGACGAGGTCGCCGCGCGCCGCGTCCAACGCGTGCCGCACCCGTATCCGGTCCGCGTCCCGGCTGCCGCGCTCGGCGACTTCCTCTGCCCATTCGATGGCGAGCGCCGCGGCGAGGTCGGCGACCTCCGGAGGGAGTTCGTCGTTCTCTCCTTGCCGGTCAGCGGCGAGGAAGAGGTCGCCGTAGAACGCGACCCGTGTCTCAACGCGGCCGGGCCGAACGTCGCGCCAGACAAGGTCAGCAAAGTCCGGGCGACCCGCGATGCGGATACCGCCGGACAGGTTGGGCAGGTATTCGGCCTCCAAGGTGTCCGCCGATTTCTGCTGCTGCCCGATGCCGTGCACCAGAACGATCTCGGCCACCGTCTCCCCTTCGTCGACCGATGGCACGTGAGCAACCACGCACCGTGCGCGTCAAGCTTGCCCAAGCACGGCGAGCTGAGCAAGGTAGAGATCATGCCGGGAAGACTGCTGCTGGTGATCGGCTCCAACTGGGGTGCCCGCCCCGCGTTGTCGTTCCTTCCGGACGCCGCCCGCGACCTGCATGACCAGCTGCTGCATCCGGAACCGGGCCAGTGCACTCCCGCGCCTGCAGGCTCTCTCGTGCTCGATCCGACCGCCGACGAACTGGACCAGGCGGTCAACGACGCCTTCGCCGCCGCGTCCGCGCACGAGGCGACGTTGGTGCTGGCCTTCACCGGCCACGGCGTGACCAGCGGCGGCGACTACTACCCGCTCGCCGCGGACTCGCCGGAGGAGCCGGACTCGCGCACTGCTTTTCTCCTCGGCCAGCGGATCAAGGAGCTTCTGCGCAAGCACCCGGGAGTCGACGGGCTCATCCTGCTCCTGGACACCTGCGAGTCCGGCCGCGCCGCCGAGGCGGCAGGCAGAAGCTGGATCGAGTTGCTGACCCGTGCCGAGCGGCGCTTCGAACTCCTCACCGCGACCGGGCAAGGACCGGTGGAATGGCTCTTCGCAGTTCCCCTTGCCGAACAAGCCGTCGGTCCGCAACGGCCGGACATGTCGAGCGCCGAGTGGCTGACCGCGGTCAACAACGCCCGGTCTTCGCTCCTCACCGGGCTGAACGTGGGCGCGGGCATCGCCACGGCCGGGCTGGCTTTCCTGCGCTACTCGCTCGACCGGCAAAAGCAGCGCCTGGACGAAGACAAGCACGTCGTCAGCCAGTTCGACTCCGCATGGAGCAGGCTGGGCTCGGACGACCCGGCCGTCCGCGCCAACGCCGTGCGCACGCTCGCCAGGCTGATGACCGACTTCGAGCGAGACCGCCCGAGCGTTATCCGCTCAATCTGCGATCTCCTTCGCCAACGCGCGACCGGGACCACCGAAGGCACCCGCCCCGACGCGGACATCGTCGCCGCCGTCGACGCTCTCCGCGAACGCCCGGACAACGGGCAGAAAGACCCGCTGGACCTCGCCGGCGTGAAGCTGGCCGGCGCCGACCTGACCGGCGCGAACCTCCGGGAGGCCATTTGGGACGAGGGCACAGTCTTGTGGCGTGCGAAACTAACCAGCGCGGACCTCACCGGCGCGACGCTCGCTCTCGTCGATCTGCGCGACGCAGTGCTCAACTCGGCGAAGCTGGAGAACGCCGTGCTGGACGGGGCCAAACTGCCGAACGCACGCCTCGCCGACGCGATCGCCACCGGCGCGTCCTTCGCCGGAGAAGCAGACCTGCGTGGAGCCGACCTCTCCCGAGCCGACTTCCGCAATGCCAACCTCAGCCGTGCCCGCCTGCGCGGAGCAACCCTGGACCGTACCGACCTGACCGGAGCAGACCTCACCGAAACTGATCTGACCGGGACGGACCTCAGCACCGCTCTCGGCCTCACCACCGCCGCGCTCAAGAACGCAGCGGTGGATATGTCGACCATTCTGCCGCCAGAACTGCGCGGGCGGCTCTGAACCGCGTCAAGCGCGCACTCCATCAGCCATTCTCTGCTTTTCTGCGTCGAATCCGCGCGACAACCGACTAACCCGGCCGAATGGGTGAACCCGGTCGCCCCGACCGCAGAGTCGCCGAGCAGGACAATCAGCGCCTACGCATCACAACCCGCCGCCGTTTTCGCGCACTCGTCGGCGAAAAATGGACCAGCAGGTGCATCAGATGGCAGCCGATCTTCTCCCGCGACGCACCAACGGCATTCATGCTCCTGACTGACGCCGAGTCGCAACAGCGGTTGCGGAGCCGCAGTCGTGCACAGTGATGTCCAGGTCTAGTTCTCCCGCCTCGGAGTCGTACCGGCGGACGGCGTACTCGAGCGACATCGTCAGCGGCTGAGGCCAGCGCAGCAGGTCGCTGTCGGGCACCGGCAGCCGCGGTTGCTTGCCCGCCTCCGGGAAGAGGAGCTTCACGTGCTCGTCCGGCGCGTGCGATTCGAAGCCCGCCATCCCCGGGCCGCCCAGGGTGCCGGGCAGCAGGCCGGACCCGATCGGTCCGGTGCGCAGCACCTCGGCCTCCCGGGTCCGGATCGGGCGCGGCGCGGTCCCCGAACGGACCTCGGCGATGCGCTCGCGGTGGCGGCGGCGCTGGTCGGCGCGGTTCACGCGGCCGCCTCCCCGGCGTGCGGACCGGCGGCGGAGCCGATCCGGTTCGGTGCGGCGATGCGATTCATCCGGTGCTCCCCTGGTCCTATTTCCGGCTCGCGTCGGAAAGCTTCGGGGTCAGCTGGCCCAGCGCCCATTCCAGGCTCACCGACGAAGGAAATGCGATCGCCTGGGCCAGCGCCGGCTGCAGCGGCAGATACGCTCCCCGCTTCACCGCGGACAGGTCGGTGAAGCCCGGCGTCGCCTGCGCGAGCTTCAGCGAACCCGGCGAGCCGGTGGCCAGCAGCAGGTTCGCGTCGAGCTTCGACACGTTCTCCCAGCTGACCATCGTGCGGCCGGGAATCGAGGAGTCCGGCATCGAGCGCACCGCCGGGCTCAGCGAGAGGCCGAGCTGGTCGAGGAACTGCGCCGAGACGTCCGCGGTGGAGTTCACCGCGTGCACCCCGCCCGCCTGCGGGGTGACCAGGAAGTTGTACGTCTTCCGGGACAATTCGGGGTGGGCCTTTTTCGCAGCGGCGATGTCGGCGGTCGTCTTCGCGATCTCCTGGTCCGCCTGGGCGCTCCTGCCCAGCGCCTTGGCGATGCCGCGCGTCGCCTCCTGCCAGGAATCGCTGTTGGGCGCCTTGGCGTAGGTGACGACCGGGGCGATCTGCGACAGCTGCTGGTAGCTCTCGCCGAGGTTGTAGTCCTTCGTCGCCAGGATCAGGTCCGGTTTGAGCGCCGCCACCTGGTCGATCGGGTCCCCGCTGTCGACGGAAAACAGCTTCGGGGAGTTCGCGCCGAGCAGCGGCTTCGTCCACGGTTCGATCCCGCCGTCCGCGGTGGCCACCTTCGCCATGCCGACCGGGGCGACGCCGAGCGACAGCGCGATGTCCGCCGACGTCCAGTCCATCGCCACGACCCGCTTCGGCGCGGACGGCACCTGCGCGGCGCCGAACTTGCCCGGCACCCTCACCGGGAATCCGGCCGACGCGGGCTGCGCTGTGTCCGCGGAATTGTTGGTGCACGCCGAAAGCGCCACGGTCAGCGCGCACGCCAGCGCGAACGGAATCGTCTTGTTCAGTTTTACGGTTCGCTCTTTCTCTTCGAGGCTCGTTCGTGCAGCACTACCGGGATCAGGCCGAGCAGCACGACCAGCCCCAGCAGGACCGAGGCGCGCAGCAGGATCACCGCGGTCACCACGAGCGCGCTGGCGGACGTCCACACGGCCGCGTTCACCATGCCGACCCGTCCGGCGTCCGAGGTCGCCGTGGACAGCAGCACCCCCGCTGCGCGTCCCGGCCCGGTCGAAGCCGCGGGTGTCGAGAACCCGGCGGGTCAGCCGTATCCGCAGCTCGTGCCCCGCGCCCTGGGTGGCGTGCCTGGCCAGCCTTCCGCCCAGCCGCATGGACGCGGTCAGCACGGCGAACAGCACGAGTGTCCACAGCAGACCGGACCCGCTGCCGGGCGCGATCGCGTGGTCCACGATCAGCCCGATCATCAGAGGGACGGCCGCCTCGCACCGCTGGTGCACCGCGGCCAGCATCGCTGCGGGTGCCAGCTGCCGGGCCTGGCCGCGGATCGCGCGGCGGATCAGCTCCCGAGGTTCGTTCACCACTTCCCCGTTCTCCATCGTCGGCTGAGCAGCCAGCCGAGATAGACCCCGCCGACCGCTGCGGTCGCCACGCCGGTCGGCAGCTCGGCCGGGAACGCCTGCCGCGCCAGCGCGTCGCCGGCCACCAGGATCAGCGCTCCGGTCAGCGCCGCGGTTCCGGTGCCGACGCCGGGCTCGCGGGTCAGCCTCCGGGCCAGCTGCGGAGCCGCGAGCGCGACGAACGAGATCGGCCCGGCGGTCGCGGTCGCCGCGGCCGCCAGCGCGACGCCGACCGCCAGCGCGCCCAGCCGGGCCGTCACCGGGCGGACGCCGAGCGCCGTCGCGGCATCGTCGCCCAGCTCCAGCACCGCGAGCTGGCGGCCGAACCCGGCCAGCAGCGGCAGCAGCACCGCGACCGCGGCCAGTGCCGGCCATACGTGCTCCCAGCCGCGGCCGTTGAGACTGCCGGTCAGCCAGACCTGGGCGGCCATCGCGGATTCCAGGTTCGCCCTGGTCAGCATGAAATGCGTGAGCACCTGAAGCATGGCGTTGACCGCGATGCCGACCAGCACGAGCTGGTACCCGCGCGCCTGGCGGCGCACGGTGAGGCCGTACACCACCGCGCCGGTCGCCAGCCCTCCGGCCAGCGCCCCGCCCGCGATCGCGGCCATCCCGCCGCCCAGCACAGTCAGCACGAACACCGCGCCCGCCGCCGAGCCGCTGGTGAACCCGATCAGGTCCGGACTGCCCAGCGGGTTGCGCGTCAGGTTCTGGAACGCCGCGCCGCTCGCGCCGAGGGCCACGCCGACCAGCACCGCGCACAGCAGCCGGGGCACCGCGAGCCGGTATAGCAGGAACTCGTCCGAGCGGTCGCCGTGCCCGGCCAGCGTCCGCAGCACGTCGGCCGGGCCCAGCTCCCCGGTGAGCGCGAGCGAACCGAGGGCCGCAACCGCCAGCGCGACCGCCAGCACCCCGGCCACCACGCACGCCCGCCGTCGCACCCGCACGGAAATCCGGTCCCCGCCGAGCCGCAGCGCCGCCAGCCCGGTCACGCCGCCGCCCTCTTCCGCAGCACCAGCCCGATGAACACCGGCGCGCCGAGGAACGCCACGACCAATCCGACCTGCAGTTCGCCGGGCGGCGCGACGACACGGCCGAGCACGTCCGCGGCCAGCAGCAGCACCGGGGACAGCACCGCCGAATACGGCAACAGCCACCGGTGGTCCGGGCCGACCAGCGCCCGCGCGATGCAGGGCATCGCCAGCCCGATGAAGACGAGCGGCCCGGCGGCGGCCGTCGCGGCCCCGCACAGCAGGGTGATCGCCAGCGCGCCGAGGACACGGGTGCGGCCGAGGTGCACGCCCAGCGCCCGGCCGGCGTCGTCGCCGAGGACGATCGCGTTGAGCGACCGGGCCAGCGCGAGCGCCAGCACCGCACCGGCGGCCAGGAACGGCAGCAGCCGGGCGAGCACCCCGAGATCACGGCCGGCCAACGACCCCAGCTGCCAGAACCGGTACTGGTCGAAGACCTGCGGGGACAGCAGCAGCATCGTCTGCACGAACGCCGTCAGCGCCGCCGCGACCGCGGTGCCCGCCAGCACCAGCCGCACCGGCGTCGCTCCCCCGCGCCCGCCCGAGCCGATCAGGTAGACCACCACCGAGGCGACCGCCGCGCCTGCCAGGCCGCACCACACGTACTGGCCGGGGGAACCGAGGCCGAAAAAGCCGATGCCGGCCACGATCGCCGCCGCGGCTCCGGAGTTGATCCCGAGCAGGCCCGGATCCGCCAGCGGATTGCGCGTCAGCCCCTGCATCAGGACCCCGGCCAGTCCGAGCGCCGCGCCGACGCAGACACCGAGCAGCGTGCGCGGCAGTCGCAGGCTGCGCACGACCACGTCGTCGGCACTTCCGCCGTGGTGCGCCAGCGCGTCGAATACGGTGCCGAGCCCGATCGGTTTCGCCCCCACCGCGAGGCTGAGCAAGGCCATTGCCGCCAGCGCCGCGACTCCGAGCAGCAGCCCGCCGGTCCGCAGTGCACGGCGGTGCCGCACTGTCCGCTCCATCGCTTCCGCTCGCACTGCCGTCATCGGCCAGACCATTGCAGAGGAACCGACCATAGGCAAGGCTTGCCTAACGTGATCCTGATCAGGTCGCGGCCCCGGCCGAAATCCACGGATTCGCTTGCCCAGCAGGGAAATGTCCGATAGCTCCCGAGTCGATGTCTCGCAGCCTTCGACACTCGCCGCCGAACCCCGCCGCGTCCCCACCGGCCGCGCCCGGCCCGCAACCGCTGCCCGAGGACGGCCGCACTGGCACGGCAACGCCCGTGCCAGTGCGGTCGGCCTCGTGGCCGAACAGCACGATCCCGGAGACACGAGCCGTTCGGCCGCTCCCTCGAATCCGAATGCGGATTCCGGCGGGAGCCGGGCAGCGCAGCCGGGGAGGCGGGCCGGCTAGTTCGGCGGCGAGGAAGGCGCGGCGGCGATGCGCCAGTGCGCGCGAGCGAGCTGCTGCTGCCAGAACTCCGCGAATCTTCCCTGCCTGGCCAGCAGTTCGTCGACTGTGCCGTCCTCGACGACGCGTCCGTCCTCAAGGAACACCACACGATCCGCGTACCGCATAGCCGCGACTCGGTGCGTGACAAGAACTCGCGTCCGCGGAACCGGGTCAGTGCTCAGCGCGCGGACGACCGCGGCTTCGTTCTCCGTGTCGAGCGCGCTGGTCGCTTCGTCCACCAGCAGCAGCGGTGCCGGTTTGAGCAGAGCACGGGCGATCGAGACTCGTTGCCGCTCTCCGCCGGACAGCGCGGCGCCGGCTTCGCCGACCGACGTGCGGTCGCCGTCGGGCAGACGAGCCAGCACCTCGTCCACCCGGGACAGCACGACCGCTTCGGCGATCCGGCTCTCGTCCGCGGCGGGGTCACCGGCCAGGATGTTCTCCCGCACGGTGCCCTCGAACAGATAAGGCTGCTGGAACACGAAACTGACCAGCGCGCGGCGGTCCTCGTCGGACAACGCGGCGACATCGGCGCCGTCGACCAGCACCTGTCCCTCAGCAGGCTCCCGCAACCCGGCGAGCAGCGCGAGCACGGTGCTCTTGCCCGAACCGGACGGTCCGACGATCGCGGTGGTCGTCCCTGGTTCGAGGGAGAGGTCGAAACGGTCGAGCACGGTTTCGGCGTCCGGCGAGTAGCGGAAGCTGACCGACGCCAGCCGGACCCGGGCCCCGCCGGGCGTTTCCGGTGGCTTCGGTGCCGTACCGGACCGGGCGGACGGCGCGGTGAGCACGGTCGTGATCCGGCCGAGGGCCAGCGCGGCGTTTTCCAGACCGGGAGCGAGATCGGCGAGCGCGGCGAACGGTTCCAGGTAGCGCGCGATGACGACGATGAGCGCGATCGTCTCGGGCGCGCTCAGGCCTCCGCGGACGGCGAGCAGCACGGTCACCCCGGCGAGCAGGATCAGCGCGCATTGCGTAGCCACGCTGAACAAGATCTGCCCGGGGATCTGCATGCGCAGCACCCGGAGCGTCGCGCTGTGCTGCGCGGCGAGCGCGGCGCCGGCGTGACTGCGCGCGGGCTCCGCGCGACGGGCGGCCCGCAACGCCTGCTGGGTGCGCGCGAACTCGACGATGCGCTCGGCGAAAGCGGTGTTGGCCTCCTCGGCGGCACGGTCGGCTCGGCGCGCGACGCGGCCGCTCGCCCACCAGGCCCCGAGCAGCATCGGAACGCCCGCCAGCGCGGCCGCGCCGAGCGGCCAGGCGATCGGCAGCAGAGCGAGCCCGAGCGCGATCGGCAACAAGACCGCACCGGCCAGCGGCGTCACCAGATATCCGATCAGCCCGACCAGATCCGGCCCGGTGGCGGCGATCGCCTGCCGCGCGGTCGCGGTGGTGTCCGGACCGAACCAGGACATCCGCACCCTGGCGAGATGGTCGGCGACCTGATGCTGGGCGTCGTCCAGCACGGCGAAACCGAGTTCGAAACCCAGCCGGTGGACCACCGCGTCGAGCACCCATCCGGCCGCGGTGACGGCGGTGAGGGCGGCCAGCCACGGTGCCGCGGCCGCGGGTTCGGGCCCGAACAGAGCGGCGACCAACGGGACGAGGAGCACGGAACCGGCGGCGCGCAGCAGGACTGACCCGATCGTCAGCGCGGCGTACCGGCGCAGACGGGGACGGGATCCGGCAGGGATCAGGTCCAGCAGAGTACGGATCACCGGGCTTCCTCCGTAGCCGTCGTCACCGGGGTACCGGCCGCCCGCCACAGCTGCGCGTAACGGCCTTCCGCGGCCAAAAGCTCCTCATGCGTCCCGGTCTCCGCGATCCGGCCGTCGTCGAGCACCACGATGCGGTCGGCTCCCGAGACAGTGTGCAGCCGGTGCGCGATGACCAGCACGGTCCGGCCCGCGGTGAGCCGGTCGAGTGCCTGCTGGACGAGATACTCCGACTCCGGGTCGGCGAACGCGGTCGCTTCGTCCAGCACCAGGACCGGCGGATCGGCCAGCAGCGCGCGAGCGATCGTGAGCCGCTGGCATTCGCCGCCGGACAGCTGTGCCCCGGCGCCGAGCACGGTGCGGTACCCCGCTGGCAGCCGGGTGATCCGGTCGTGGATCTGCGCGGCCCGGGCCGCCGCCTCGATCTGTTCCTCGGTCGCCTCCGGTGCCGCGAGTGCGATGTTGTCGCGGACCGACGCGTGCACGAGCTGCGTTTCCTGCAGCACGAAGCCGATCCGGCGGTACAGCTCGTCCGAGGACAGGCTTCGCAGGTCGCGGCCGTCGACCCGAATCGCGCCCGCCGTCACGTCGTGAAACCGCGCGACGAGCGCGGCAAGGGTCGACTTGCCCGAGCCGGACGGGCCGACCAGTGCGGTCACCGTGCCGGGAGCGAGGCGCAGGCACACGTCTCGCAGCACCGGAACCCCTGCGCGGTAACCGAAATCCACGTGGTCCAGCTCCACCGTGCCCGGCGCGGACCCGGCGACCGCGGGCAGATCGCGCACGTCCAGTTCCGGTTCGTCGAGCACGACCTGGATCCGGCGCGCGGCGAGCACCCCGTCTCGGATGCCGGAGAGTCCATAGCCGATGCCCAGCAGCCGCGCGCCGAACGTGGTGCCCAGCAACAGGAACGGCACGAGCGTCGCGGGCTCGGCGCCGCCCAGCACCAGCGCGGTGCCGACCGCCGCGATCAGCAGCAGGAAAGTGGCCGGCCGGGTGGCGAAGTCCAGCAGTGTCTTCTTGCCGACGAACGGGCGCTGCCAGGCACCGAGGAAGGACACGTACTCGTCCAGCCTGCGGCGGAACGCCGAGGCCGCCGCCCCGCCGAACACCCGGACCACCGGCTGGCCCTCCAGATAGCCCGCCGCTTCCCCGGCCATCCGTTCGGCCCACCGCTGGGCCTGCCCGGTCTTGCTGCCCGACTGCACCAGCATCACCGCGGTCGTCACGACGTAGACGAGGATCGGGCCGAGCAGCACCAGCGCGAGCCGCCAGTCCACCGAGAACAGGTAGCCGAGCACAGCCAGCGGCGCGACCACCGCGGCCACGGCGTCCGGGACCGCGTGCGTCACCAGCTGGTGCAGCGCTAGGGTGTCGCCCTGCACCAGTTTGCCGACCGCCCCGGAACCGCGCGCGGAGAACCAGCCCAGCGGCAGCCGCGCGAGCTTGCCGAGCAGCCGCTGCCGCAGTTCCCGCGCGAACCGGGCGTCGACCGCGTGCAGCCAGCCCATCAGCGCCGATTCCAGCAGCGCACCGACTGCCAGCAAGACGACCGCCAGTATTCCGACCGTCCACAGCCGTTCCGGCGCGGCGTGCGCGAGCACCAGCCGCGCCAGCTCCGCCAGCAGCACGAACGGCGCGAGCCGCAGCAGCGTGACCACAGCCTGCACGATCCCGGCGAAGATCAGGGTGTGGCGCAGCGGGGCGAGCAGCCGCCCGGCCGCCTGCGCTTGCCATCGCCCGCGCACCTGAGTCCGTTGTGGACTTTCCGGTTTCTGGTCCTCCCGGGAGGCTGGTTCTGCTTGCGGTGCCGCGGTTTCCGGCTGATCTCCGTCCTTTCCGGACCGGAACGTTCCCATCGCGCGGCCGTAGTACCAGTACGCCCGGCCGTGCACCTCCGCCTTCGGGAACCCGAACGCCTCCCGCAACCTCGTGCGCGCGTGCTTCAGCGTGCCCGATTCGGTGGCTAGCCAGGCATGCCAGTCCGACCAGTCGCGTGCTTCGACGGCGTGGGCGAGCGTCGTGGCGTCCCGGCGCGGGACCCAGTGCACGCGCAGCATCGGGTGCTCTCCCAGCGGGATCAGCAGGTCGTCGCCGGTGTGCTGTTCGAGGTACAGCTCGACCGGAAGATCAGCCGGGAGCACCGCGAGAATGCTGTTGACCGCGGGGATCGACGCGGCGTCGCCGAGCAGCAGGTATCCGGCGGGCCGGTCCGCGGGCACCTCGAACCGCGTCGAACCGAGCGACACCACCGGGACCGTCGTGCCCGGCCGGGCCCGGCGCGCCCACTGCGAGGCCGGTCCGGCCGGTTCGTGCAGCACCACGTCGACCGCGAAGGTCCCGGCCGCCGGATCCGCCTCGGACAGCGTGTAGGCGCGCTGGTGCTCGGCCGGTCCGCCGCCGGGGTCCGGGAACCAGAACCGCAGCCACGCGGTCGGCTCGGCGGTCACGTCCTCGAACAACGTCGGCGAGGAGAACCGGATCCGCACGAAATGCGGCGCGAGTTCCTCGGTGCCGAGCACGGTCGCCTCGTGGTCGCGCGCGCCGAACCCGCGCAGCACCGCGCCCTGGAAACCTCTGGCCATCAGTTCTCCCCGATCCCGGCCAGTTCGGCCACCATCTCCGCCACCGGACGCCCCGGCGGGCACTCCGCCACCAGACCGCGGATCGACGCGGTGAGCAGCAGCCGCACGTACTCCGGCCGCGACGGCCGGGGCAGCATCGCGTGCGCGGGACCCAGCTGGTCGTCCCGCGACAGCCGCTGCCACACCGCAGCGCGTTCCCGCTCCAGTCCGGCGCCGTCCGCGGTCTCGGCCGCGATGCTGTTTTCCTCCGAGGCCGCCATCGCGATCGTCAGCGAAGCGACCGCACTGCTGAGCACGATCGCCGCGTCCGCCGCGTAACCGCGCCGCCCCAGCGCCTCGACCTCCGCAGCGAGCAGGCGCTGCCCGCCGTCCCCTCGCGGGAACAGCACCTGCAGGTAGCCGGCGAGGCCCGGATGGTCGAGCACGAACTCGCGCAGCCGCATCGCGAACGACACCAGGTGCGCCTCCGTGCCGTGCGCCGGATCGTCGGGCAGCCGCAGCTGCGCCAGGATGTCCTCGCCGACCAGCCGCTCCAGCCCCCACCGGCCGTCGACGTGCCGGTAAAGCGCGGTCGCGGTGACCCCCAGCCGCACCGCGACCGCCTTCACGCTCAACCGGCGCATCCCGAGTTCGCGGCCCGCCGCCAGGATGTCCGGCACCGCGATCCGGGCGGGCCGTCCGCCTGCCGATGCCGCCATTCGCTCTCCTCGGACCCCGGGGTTAGTTACCCGGTAAAACTAAGGGTCGGCTAACCTTGCGTCAAGACCGTTGACGCAGCCGCGCCGCAGAAGTTAGGTTGCCCTAACTAGCGGAGCAAGGGGGCGGCAATGGGACCACCGGTGGAACTGGGCGAGGTACAGGAAACTCTCCTGATTCCGTTGTACGGACGTGCTTTGGACGCGAAAAAGCGCCATCCGGTGCTGGGCGACGCGAAGGCGGCCGAACTGGTCGAGCGCATCGACTACGACTTCGCGAAGTTCCGGGGCCCCGCGCTGTCCGGATCGGTGCTGCGGAGCGCGATCTTCGACGGCTGGGTCCGGCGGTTCCTGTCCGCGCATCCGGCCGGGACGGTCGTCGAACTGGGCACCGGCCTCAACACCCGTGCGCAGCGGCTCGGCACCGACCGGATGCACTGGTTCGATCTCGACCTGCCGGACACCGTCGCGATGCGCCGGCAGTTCTTCCCCGACTCCGACCGGGTCACGACCATTTCCGCTTCGGTGCTCGACCCGGAGTGGCTCGACCAGGTCGCCGACACAGCGGGCCCGCACTTCTTCGTGAGCGAGGCGGTGCTGCTGTACCTCGCCGAGGACCAGGTGCGCGAGGTGGTCCGCCGGCTCGCCGACCGGTTCCCCGGCAGCGGATTCGCTTTCGACACCGGCGGTCGCGCGATGCTGCGCAACCAGGACCGCAACCCCGTTTTCAAGACGCTCACCGCCCGGATGCGGTGGGAATGCGACGATCCGCGCCGGCTGGAGGAATGGGGCCTCCGGCTGGAGGAGAGCCGCACTTTCGCGACGCCGCAACCGGAACTGGCGCGCACCTGGCCCGCGCGCTACCGGTACGGCCTGCCGCTGCTCGCGCGGCTCGTGCCGCCGCTGATGAACGCCTACCGGATCAATCTCTTCACCCTGGGCTGACTTCCCGCCCCTGAACCGAAAGAAGGCCGCGATGGCATCCCTTCGTCCCCGGAAACGGGCGGCCCGGCACACCCGGCTCGTCCGCTGGGCCGGACTGTCCGGCGTCGCCGGATCCGCGCTGTACGCGCTCGGCGACGTGCTCTTGCTCGGCTCGAAAGTCGAACCCGACCGGCATCCGATCCTCGCCGAACCCGAGGTGGACACCAAGGTCGGCGCGATGCTGCCGGCCTCCACGACGCGGCTCACCGCCGGCGCGCTCAGCGGCGTGTTCGGCTCGCCGCTGTATCTCGCCGCCGCGTGGCATCTCTACCAAGGTCTCGCACCGGCCGGCCGCGCCCGCGCCTTCGCACCGGCGGCGGTGCTGGCCGCGGCCTGGACGACCCCGGCGTTCATCCACGGCACCTTCTTCCATTGGGCCGAGGCGTACAAGGCGGCCGAGGACCTGGCCCCGGTGAGCGAACCGGCCAAGCGGCGGATGCTGGACCAGGCCGCCGCGTTCGGCCGTGCCATCGGCATCGTCTACTGGCCGTTCGGAATCGCGACGGTGGCCGCGTCCGCCCTCGCCGCCGCCGCGGTGGCCACCGGCCGCACTGCCTATCCGCGCTGGTCCGCGCCGTTCGTCGCACCGGCCCTGCCGATCGCGGTCGCGAGCGCGGTCACGGGCGCGCATTTGCCGCCGGGGCGGGCGAAGCACCTGCTGCAGGGAGCCGGGATCAGCCTCGGGCACCTCGCCAGCTACGGCCTGAGCACCGTGCTGCTGTGGTCCGGAAAGCGGCTGATCGCTCCCCGCGACTAACCGCCCCCGTCCCAAGGTCCGTGAGGGCCGCCCTGAGGGAATCTGATTCCCTCAGGGTGGCCCTCACGCGCTTTCAACGCGGGGCTGGCGCTTAGGTATTCGCTTTGCGCCGGGTCTGTGCGACGAACACCAGCGCGGCACCGCCGAGCAGCAGCGACAAGCCCAGATACAGCGGCGGCCAGGCGTCCGCCCCGGTGGAAGCCAGCGCTCCTGTGTCGCTTTCAGGGCGGAATTTCAGCGGCGGCACCAGGTCCTGGCCGGAACCGCCGCCGGCGCCGCCCGTGCCGGAAGCGTCGCCGCCGAGATGGGGCGAAGCGGCGCACGAAGCCGCGATGCCGACCGCCGCCGGGTCCAGTTCGGCACCGGTCTGGTAGAACCCGGCGAACGCGTCCGAGCTGGCCAGCTTCGCGCCGATTCCGCTGACGAGCAGGGTTCCTTCCCCTGACTGGCGCTGCGCGCCCGACAGGGTCAGGTTCGCCAACGTCGTCTGCGGCAGGTCCACCGACGAGGCGGGCGCGCCGGGCTGCGCGACGAGCCGGACGTCCGCCTTGAGCACGCCGGTCTCCCCGGACACGGTGACCGCCGGGTTGGCGAGGATCATCGTGAAGAAATGCGCCGGGTAGGCGAACGTGACTTTGCCTTGGTACTGCACGGAAAAGTCGGACGGTGACGCGTAGCGGACGGTCTTCGCCGGGAACCGGTAGGCGCCGGTGGGGATTCCGTCCGGGTCCGGCACGCCGTTGGCGACAGCCCGGTCGGTGCCGGTGATCTCCGCACCGTCTCCGGTGGTGATGCTGTTGCCCTTCGCCGGGCCACCGGTCAGGCTGGTGCCGACGTATTCCCGGAAGCTCTTCTTGAAGCCCCACAGCAGATCGCCCTTGGCCGCGTTCTGCGGGGTCAACGTGCAGCCCTCGGCGGGCGGCGGCACGTTCCGCGCGGCCACCGTGATGTTCGCCGTCGCCGAGGCTTTCGACACCGATCCGGCCGCGGCGACCGAGTACTCGCCGGGAGCCAGTTCCTCGGGCACCGCCACGGCGGCGGTGAAGCCGCCGGAGGCATCCGCCTTCGCGCTGCCGGCCGGTTGCCCGCGCAGGCTGAGGGCCACGTCTTCGCCCGCGGTGAAATCAGTGCCGGTCACCTGCACGGACCCGCCCTGCACGACCGACGCCGGAGCCACCGTGATGGCCGGGGCTGCCGGACCGGCCTTTCCGGGGAAAACGATGTCGCCGTTATCCAGTTCAGCACCTGCGTTGTAGAACCCGTTGAAGGAAGCGGCTCCCGCGTCGGTGAGCGTGGCCTTGACGATTTTCGCGACCGCCGTGTCCGCGGTCTGCGCGGCGGGTCCGCTGACGTCGAGGCTCGCGACGACCGCCTTCGTCGGCGGCTGTACCTTCTCCGGTTTGTCCTGGGTGCCGTAGAACTTGTAGTTCACCGTCATGCCGAGGGTCGCCTTGCCCGATCCGGTGAAGGTGACCACCGGATCGGCGAGCCCGATGTCCCAGATGAAATGCGCTGGCATCGCGAAGTGCACCGCGCCGCGGTAACGAACCGTTCCGGTGCCCGTCGACGCGTCGTAATCGGCGCTTTCGAGCGGCCACACGTACGGCTTCGGATCGGAGAACTTGTCGCTCGGGTCGATGATCGCGCCGTCCTGCGGCGTCGTGGTCCCGGCGAAGTTCTTGAGGTAGTTGCGCCAGGAAAGCTTGAATCCCCAATAGAGACCGGGTTTTCCGTCGCCGGTGGGCGGCGGCGGGTCGACGGTGCCGCGGAACCGGATCGGCGTCGCGGTGTCGAAAGAGGTGTCGTCGCCGCGCCAAGCGAAGGTGTAGACCGAGAACGGCTCCGCAGCCGCGTCGTGTTTGCGGCCGTCGCTGCCGTCGTAGACAGCTTTCACTTTGGCTTTGTACGAAAAGGACCCGTCGTCGCCGAGCGGGACCTGGTTGCCGACGGCGCCCTTCTTGACCAGCCGGGCGAGCTGGTAACCGTTCGCCGTGCCCGGGTCCTTCAAGGTGGACAGTGCCGGGCCGATGCGCAGGCCGTAACCGTTGCCGCCGTTGCCGTCCGGGCGGAAACCGGTGCCCTTGATGGTGATTTCCGTGCTGCCGTCGGGCGCCAAATCGGTTGACGGCGTGACGGTCACCGAGGGCCCGGCGTCCGCACCGGCGATTCCGACAGTGCCGGTCGCCAGAACCAGAGCCACGCTCACGGTGAGCGTCAGGGTCCGGCGGAGCCACCGTCTCGCACCGGGTCTGTTCTTCTTCATCAACTGATTGCCTTTCCTGTGAAGAGAATGCGGTCAGCTGTTCGCGGCAGCGCGGGAGCGCGCCCGCCGCCACAGCAGAAATCCGGCCACGGCCAGCACCAGGACCGCGGCGACGGCGAACACGACGGTCGCCCAGACCGGCCAGCCGCTCGGCTCCGCCGCTGGTGCGGCGTTCTGCGCCACCGCCGCGACCGGAGGTGCGGCGACGGAAAGCTGCGCCGACACCTCGGTCGCCGAAGTCGCTCCGGTGAACGCGATCCGGTGCTCCCCCGGCGGAAGACCGTCCGGGAGCGAAGCGACATAAGCGAATACGCCGTTCGCGTCGGCTTTCGCATCCGGCAGAGAGACCGGATCGGAGTGCAGGACCACGGAGATCCGCTCATTCGGCGCGAATCCGCGGCCGGTGACCGGTACCTTGTCGCCAGCGCGGGCCTCGTGGGTCGCCGCAGTGACTGCCGGTGCGAGTTTCGCCGCGGAGGTCGACGGCGGCGGCGGTGTCGAAGAAGCAGGAGGCGGCGGCGCGGCAGTTTTCGGTGCTGCGGGTTTGCGCGCGCCGGGCACGGCGAACCTGACCGGGGTGAACGTCTCGTTCTCCGGATTGACCACGCCGTGCGCACCGACGGTGATCACCCCGCATTGCACCGTCAAACAGTCCACTGTGGTCACTTTGCCGATGCGGTCGGCGGCCGGGAACCGTGCTCCCGGCACGACCAGCTTGGCCGACCAGGTCCCGTCCGGCGCGATCGTGCCGCCGTTGGCCGCGTAGGCGGTGTCGCCGCCGGGGAAGGCCACGAACCGCTGATAGCCGTTGTTGTCCTTGGTTTCGCTGTCCTGGACGTACCGGTAGGTCGTCCCGGTGGCCCCGCCCTGGCTCGGCCGCCACCGGTCGCCGGCCACGGTGCCGAACAAGACGTAAATCCCGCCGTGGCCCTTGGGAATCGACTGGAAGCCGGTGCCGTGCAGGGTGAGCACGGTCGCGTAGTCGGGATCGGCGGCGGCGGGCGACAGCTGGACGCTCGCGCCCGCCGCCGAGGCCGGGACCGGAACCAGACCGGCCGCCGCGCCGGCGGCGAGCACGGCGACGGCCGCGCGGAGACGGATGCTCATCGGAGTTTTCCCTTCAGTCGCGTCGGGGCAGGACGATCGGTTTGCCGCTGCCGGGATGGGAGACAATCTCGACCGCGCAGCGGTACACCTCGCTCAGCAGTTCCGCCGTGCACACCTGATCAGGCGGCCCGACCGCGGCGAGCTTGCCCTCGTCGAGCACCGCGATCCGGTCGGCGAAGGCCGCCGCGAGCGTCAAGTCGTGCAGCACGAGCACCACTCCGGCGCCGCTGGCCGCTCTCGCGCCGACGAGTCGGAGCACGTCCTCCTGATGGCGCAGGTCCAGCGAAGCGGTCGGCTCGTCCAGCAGCAGCAGTTCCGTGTCCTGTGCGAGGACTCTGGCGAGCGCCACCCGGGCCTGCTCGCCGCCGGACAGCGTGGGATACCGGCGGCCGGCGAGCTCGGCCACATCGGTTTCGGCGAGCACCGCCGCGACGATCTCCTCGTCCCGGTCCTGCGACTCGGTCCCCCGCCAGGGCGCCCGGCCCATCGCGACCACTTCCCCGACGGTGAACGGGAAAGAGAGCGGATTCTGCTGCGGCAGCACGGCCCGGCGACGGGCCAGCTCGACCGTCCGCCACTGGTCCGCCGGCCGCCCGGCGACCGTCGCGGCGCCCGCGTCCGGCGAGAGATCTCCGGCCAGCACGGACAGCAGCGTGGTCTTGCCCGCGCCGTTCGGCCCGACGACCGCGAGTACTTCTCCGGCGCGCGCTTCCAGGTCCACCGCGTCGAGCAGCGCGCGCCCGCCCGCCCGGACGGTAGCCTGCCGCACCGCGGCCAGCGGTTCGACGCGCGGGCCGCGCCGGCCGAGAGGAAGGCGCACGACGGTGCTCATGCCCATCCTCCGGAGCTTTTCCTGGTGCGCAGCAGCAGAACGAAGAAGAACGGCCCGCCGACCAGCGCGGTGAGGATGCCGATCGGGAGGTCGGCGAACGGGAACAGCGTGCGGGCGAGCAGATCGGCCAGCGACAGGAGCACCGCGCCGCCGAGCGCGCTCGCGGGCAGCAGCACCCGGTGTCCCGGACCGGCGATCATCCGGATCAGGTGCGGCACGACCAGCCCCACGAACCCGATGATCCCCGAATACGACACCGCCGCGGACACCGCGACCGCGACCACCAGAACCGCGATCAGCCGCAGCGATTCGACGTTGACGCCGACGTGCCGGGCCTGCCGGTCCCCCAGCGACAACAGGTCGAGCTTGCGCGCCAGCACCAACGCGACGAGCACGCTAGCCACCGCCAGCGGCGCGACCGTGTACACGTACGGCCAGCGGCTCGACGCCATCGAACCCAGCTGCCAGAACACAATCTGCTCGCGCGCGCTCTGGTCGCCGAGGAAGACCAGGAACGCGATCGCCGCCCCAGCCACGGCGTTCACCGCCACTCCGGTCAGGATCAGCGTGACGACCTCGGTCCGGCCCTTCGACCGGGCGAGCAGGTACACGGTCAGCACCGTGGCCAGTCCGGTGGCGAAGGCGAGCGCGGGCGTGGTGAACGTGCCGAGGAAGGTCCAACCGCCCACAATGGACAGACAGGCGCCGACCGCGGCCCCGGACGACACTCCCACCACCCCGGGTTCGGCCAGCGGATTGCCGAAAACGCCCTGCATCAGCGCGCCGCACACGCCCAGCACACCGCCGACGATCAGCGACAGCACCACCCGCGGGAACCGGACCTGCCACAGCGTGCCCTCGGCGTAGCTGTCCATCCCCGCCGGAGCGGAGCCGATCCCGATCCGGTGCAGGATCGAGCCGACCACGTCCGGAACCGGGATCCCGTACTGCCCGGCCGCCGCCGAAACCAGTGCCACCGCGAGCAATCCGGCGACGAGCACGGCGAACAGCACCGTGACCCGCAGCGGACGTCTCCGGCGCCGGGGCTCCGGCAGCACCGCGACGGGTTTCTCCTGGACCGCGCTCATTTCGCCGCCTTGACCGAATCCGGCGCGTAGACCGCGCGGGCCAGCGCGTCGAGCACGGACGCGGTCAACGGGCCGAAGCTGAGGATCTGGTAGTCGCTCATGTCGACGAAGCGGCGCTTCTTCGCGGCCGGGGTCTGCGCGACGCCGGGAATCGTCAGCGCGCCGTCGACGCCGCCGACCGACTCCAGGCCCTTCGTCATCATCAGCACGACATCCGGCCGCGCCCGGCTCAGTGCCTCCGGGTTGATCGGCCGCATGCCGTCGATGCCCGCCTCGGCCGCCACGTCCACGACGCCGAGCGCGGACAGAATCGACTCGACGCCGCTGCCCTTGCCAAACATGTAGTAGACGCCCGCCTGCCCGCGGACGTAGAGGAACGCCACGCGCGGCCGCTTCGCCGGATCCGCGGGGACCAGGTGCGCGATTTCGGCTTTCTTCTGTGCGATCTGGCCGTCGATGCGGTCCGCCAGCTCTTTGCCCGCCGAGGGGACGCCCAGCGCGGCGGCGACGCTGCCGACCAGCTCGCGGGTGTTGTCCATCGAGCGTTTCGAGTCCACCACGACGACCGGCACGTGCGCGTCGCGCAGTTGCAGCACCACGTTCCACGGGCCGATCGACGTGTCGGTGAGCACCACGGTCGGTTTCAGCGCCATGATCGCTTCGCCGTTGAGCTGGTGGCCGTTCGCGGTGATCACCGGGAGCTTTTCCGAACCGGGGAAGCCGGTGGACACGTCCCGGCCGATCACCCGGTCGCCGAGCCCGAGGCCGAACACCGTCGCGGCGAGCGTTCCGGACATGTCGAACGCCAGGATCCGGCTCGCGTCGGAGACCGTCACCTTCGTTCCCTGGAAATCCGTGACTGTCACCGGAAGCGCGGGCTTCGGTTTCGGTGACACCGGCTGGATGTCCGGCTGTGCCACGACGGCGGTGGTCGGGCCGGTGTAGCCGCGGGGGTCGGCAAGCGGTTTCACCTGTGCCAACGGCGTTTGGCCCGGCACCGCCGCGGGGACTTGCGGCGGTGCCGCCCCCTGCCCGCCGCAAGCGGTCACGACGAGTGCCGCGCACACCCCCGCGGCCCATCTCCCGGACCGGACGACTCGACTCCAGCGCACCGCGCTCCTCCCCTTCGGCAAGCCGGTCGCGCGATTGAGGCGACCCTCACTTCAAGTTGTTAGGTTAGGCTTACCATATCGAGTGAGTTTTGGGTAAGCTGCCGGTGTTCCTGATTTCGGAGCGTGTTCCTCAGCGCTTCTCGTGTCCCCCGAACGGATTTCTCCCCACCCGACAGCGGTCTCGGTATTCCACGGAACTAAGGAGCACTTCCCGATGTCCCAGCACATCTCCCCGGCAGACCGCTCAGCCGCCGCCCAGACCCGCAGCAAGCGGCAGAGACGCGCCGTGCTCGGCCTGGTGCCGGCCGCGGTCGTCGGCCTGCTGCTCGGCGCCGCGGGAGCCGCGTCGGCCGCTTCCGGCACCGCGACCCACAATGGGCACACGCTCACCGCGTCCAACGCCACCGGCCTCGCCGCAGCCGGGGAAACGATCACCGTCACCGGTTCCGGCTACGACCCGGCGAAGGGCTACTACCTCGCGCTGTGCCAGGTCCCCGACGACTACAGCTACGGCCAGGTCCCGAGCCCGTGCGCCGGCGGCGACGGCCAGGGCAGCACCGGCGTCGGACCGTCCGCGTGGGTGACGAACAGCCCGGTCGGCGGCAGCGCCTCGACCCCGATCGACTCCAGCGGCGGCTTCAGCGCGCAGATCCAGGTCAAGCAGACCAGCGCCAATCTCGACTGCGCGACCGTGACGTGCGCCGTCGTCAGCCGGCGTGACCACCTCGGGTCCGCCGACCGCTCCTTCGACGTGTTCGTCCCCGTCTCGTTCAGCTGACCGGCGGCAGCGGGTGCCGTCCGGCGCACAGCCGGGCGGCGCCCGTTTTTCCTTCGGCCGCCGATGAATTCGACTGTTGTGGCATCCCGGGCAGGGAACGGCCGAAGGCCGGACCAACAGCGACGCCTACGGTGTCAAAGTCGCCCTGCCGAATGGGGTCAGCCCACCAGCGTGGTGGCAGAAGGCTTGTTAGTCATACCGGAGCCTTGCCTCTCCGCAGCCACCGTGTGCGGTCGAGTTCGTGTGACGCTTGGGCAGTGCCGTCCGCGACGGGACGTTCGCAACGGTCGTACCCAAGGCGTGCGGCAATTCGGGCGAGGCAGCGTCGTATGGATCACGTCGGCTGTCGTCCAGTTTGCGACGGCTGCGTGACCTCTGAAGCCAGGTGTCCTGTTCGTCGGCCAACGGAAGCGGCGGAGGCGGCAGACGAAGATCATGCCGATGTCGCTGCCGGTCTCCTCAACGCGGTGCATCCATTCATCGGATGTGTCGTCGGGTGCCAGGAGGTGGAAATAGGTGGTGTGGCGCGGTTGTCCGGTCTCTGGATGGGGTTGGTCTTCGGCCGTCAACGCCCCGACGACCGTGGCGCTGGTCAGCCCTGTTTCCTCCGTGAATTCTCGCAGCACCGCCGTCGGGAGGTCCTCGTTGACATTCACTCCTCCGGCTGGGATTTGTTGCCGATTTCGGGGACGTCGATGTGTTCGAAGATCAGTAGTTCGGGTCCGCGGCCCACGCGGGCAAGTTCAGGCATGGCGGAACTCCGCCGTGCGCTTCTCCACGAACGCCGCCATCCCCTCTTTCTGGTCGTGTGTCGCGAACAACGCGTGGAACACCCTGCGCTCGAACAGGACGCCTTCGGCCAGCGTGGACTCGAAGACCCGGTTCACCGCCTCCTTGGCGGTGGTCGCGGCGATGAAGGACATCGAGCCGATCTTCTCGGCGACCGCGACCGCCTCGGTGAGCAGATCGGCCGCGGGAACCACCCGGGACACGAGTCCGGCGCGTTCGGCTTCCTCGGCTTTCATGGTGCGACCCGTGAGGATCAGGTCCATTGCCTTCGCCTTGCCGATCGCGCGGGTCAGCCGCTGCGAACCGCCCATGCCGGGGATGACGCCGAGGGTGATTTCGGGCTGGCCGAAGCGCGCGGTGTCCGCGGCGAGGAGCAGGTCGCACATCATCGCGAGTTCGCAGCCGCCGCCCAGCGCGTGCCCGGCGACCGCGGCGATCAGCGGCGTGCGGACGCGGGTGAGCGCGTCCCAGCCGGCGAACCAGTCCTCGGCGTGCATTTCGCTGTACGTGCGCGGGGCCATTTCCTTGATGTCCGCGCCGGCGGCGAATGCCCGGTCCGAACCGGTGAGCACGATCGCGCCGACGTCGTCGGACCGGTCCAGGTCGGCGGCCACGGCGGTGAGTTCGCGCATGGTCTGCAGGTTCAGCGCGTTCAGCGCCTTCGGGCGGTTGAGCGTGATCCGTGCGACGCGCGGGGCCGGACGGTCGACGGTGATGGTCTCGGTCATGCGGTTCCGTTCTCCCGGAGGGTGGTGACGATGGCGGAGAAATCGCGGCCGGGGCCGTCTTCGGCGACGAACTCGGCGTAGAGGTCGGTCGCGTGTTCGCCCAGTGCGGTGCGGACGCCGGCGGTCTCGGCGGCGGCTTGGGCCAGGCGCAGGTCTTTCAGCATCAGTCCGCTGGCGAAGCCGCCTTCGTACCCGCGGTTGGCCGGGCTGGCCGGGACCGGGCCGGGCACCGGGCAGTTGGTGGTGAGCGCCCAGCATTGTCCGGACGCGGTCGAGGCGACGTCGAACAGCGCCTGGTCGGTGAGCCCCAATGCCTGGCCGAGCGCGAACGCCTCGCTCACCGCGATCATCGACACGCCGAGGATCATGTTGTTGCAGATCTTCGCCGCCTGCCCGGCCCCGGAGCCTCCGCAGTGGACGAACTTCGCGCCCATCCGGTGCAGGTACGGTTCCGCGGCGATGAAGGCCTCGGACCGGCCGCCGACCATGAACGTCAGCGTGCCCGCCGTCGCACCGACCACCCCGCCCGACACGGGAGCGTCAACGGCCTGGTGCCCCGCGGCGACAGCCAGTTCGGCGGCGGCCCGCGCGTCGGCGACCTCGATGGTCGAACAGTCGAGGAACAACATGTCCGGCCGCGCCAGCGGGACGATCTCGCGGTACAGGTCGAGGACGTGCTTTCCGCTGGGCAGCATGGTGATCACCACCTGTGCCTCGGCGACCGCGGCCGCAGGCGAGTCCACAACGGACACTCCGGCTTTCGCCGCCATGCCCGCCGCTTCCGGGGCCGGGTCGTAGCCGAGCACCGCCTCCCCCGCATTGACGAGGTTGGCCGCCATCGGCCCGCCCATGTTGCCCAGGCCCAGAAATGCCACGGCCATCAGTTCCGCACCCCCGTCAGCTCGGCGTCGCCGAGATCGGCGAAGTAGGAATCGACCAGCTCGTCGGGCACTTCGGCCACTGTGGACGGTGACCAGCGCGGCATCCGGTCCTTGTCGATGATCTGCGCTCGCACGCCCTCGACCAGTTCCGCCGACGCGAGCGCGCGGTGCGAGATCCGGTATTCCTGCCGCAGCGCGCTTTCCAGATCCGGCAGCGCAGCGGCCGTGCGCAGTGCCCGGAGGGCGACCTTGAGCGCCGTCGGCGACTTGCCTTCGATCTCCTCGGCGGCCGCGACCGCCGCGTCTCCCCCCTCGCGAAGCCGGATGAGGATCTCTTCGACGGTGTCCGGCGCGTAGCAGTGGTCGATCCACTCCTGTGCGGCGGCCAGCGGGCTCGGCGGCGGGGTTTCCGCGACCAGGTCCAGCGCGGCGTCCGGGGTGCGGGTGGCCAAGGCGTCGTAGAGGTCCGGGAGACGGTCGGCCGGGACGTACCGGTCGGCGAGCCCGCAGTGGATCGCGTCGGCGCCGGGCAGGTGCGCGGCGGTGAGCGCGGCGTGCGTGCCGAGCTGCCCCGGGGCTCGCGACAGCAGCCAGGTGCCGCCGACATCGGGCACGAACCCGATCCCGGTCTCGGGCATGGCGACGCGGGATCGGTCTGTGACGACGCGGTGGCTGCCGTGCGTGGAGATCCCGACGCCGCCGCCCATGACGAGGCCGTCCATGATCGCGACGTAGGGCTTGGGGTATCGGCCGATCATCGCGTTCAGCCGGTATTCGTCGGCCCAGAACTCCAGCGAGGCGGTGCCGCCGGAGCGGGCGTCCTCGTAGATGGACCGGATGTCGCCGCCCGCGCACAGGCCCCGTTCGCCCGCGCCGTCGACCACGACCGCCCGCACACCCGGATCGTCGCGCCACTTCTCCAGGTGCTGGGAAATCGCGCGGACCATGCCGTGGTTCAAGGCGTTCAGGGCGCGCGGCCGGTTCAGGGTGATCCGGCCGAGCCCGCTGTGGACGATGAACTCGACGTCGCTCATGCCGCCTCCTGCAACATCCGGCGGGAGATGATGACCCGCATGATTTCGTTGGTCCCTTCGAGGATCTGGTGCACGCGCAAGTCGCGGACGATCTTCTCCACGCCGTATTCGGCGAGGTAGCCGTATCCTCCGTGCAGTTGCAGCGCTTCGTTGGCGATCTCGAACCCGGTGTCGGTGCAGAACCGTTTCGCCATCGCCGACAACGCCGTCGCGTCCTGATCTCCGCGGTCGTAAGCGTCCGCCGCACGCCACAGCAAAGTGCGCCCGGCCTCCAAGCCAGTACGCATGTCGGCGAGCCGGAACTGCAACGCCTGCGCGTCCGACAGCGGCCTGCCGAACGCGGTCCGCTCGGTCAGATGGCGCACCGTTTTGGTCAACGCGGCGTCCGCGCCGCCGAGCGAGCAGGCGGCGATGTTGAGCCGTCCACCGTCCAAAGCGGACATCGCCACCCGGAATCCGCCGCCTTCCTCGCCGAGCAGCGCCGTGACCGGCACCCGGACGCCGTCGAAGACGACCTGCCGGGTCGGCTGCGCGTTCCAGCCCATCTTGGCTTCGTTGGCGCCGAAGGAAAGCCCCGGCGTCTCCCGCTCCACGACGAACGCCGAGATCCCGCCCGCGCCGGGGCCGCCGGTGCGGGCCAGCGCTACGTACACCTCGGAAGCGCCCGCGCCGGAGATGAACTGTTTCACGCCGTCCAGCACGTACTCGTCGCCGTCGCGGCGCGCGCGGGTGGCCAGCGCCGCCGCGTCCGAACCGGCACCCGGTTCGGTCAGGCAGTAGCTGCCCAGAGATTCCATAGTGGACATCCGCGGCAGGTAACGGCCACGCTGCCGGTCGTCGCCGAAGCGGTCGATCATCGCGGCGACCATGTTGTGGATGGACACATAGCCCGCGATCGACGGGCATCCGGTGGCCAGCGCCTCGAACACCAGCACTCCGTCGAGTCGGCCCAGCGCGGAGCCGCCGACATCCTCGGGCAAGTACAGCCCGCCGAGGCCGAGTTCGGCCGCTTTCCGCAGCACGTCGACCGGAAAATGCTTGTCCCGGTCCCATTCCAGCGCGTGCGGCGCAAGGTGCTCGGCGGCGAATTCCGCCGCCGTGTCGCGCAGCGCGCGCTGCTCGTCGGTGAGATGCACGGCGCGCCTCAGTCCATCGTCGGGATGACGAAGCTCGCGTTTTCCTTGGCCCCGGAGGGCCAGCGCGAGGTGACGGTCTTGGTCTTGGTGTAGAACCGCACCGAATCCGGGCCGTGCTGGTTCAGGTCGCCGAAGCCGGACCGCTTCCAGCCGCCGAAGGTGTGGTAGGCGATCGGCACCGGGATCGGCACGTTCACGCCGACCATGCCGGTGTCCACGCGCGCGGTGAAGTCGCGGGCGGTGTCGCCGTCGCGGGTGAAGATCGCGACGCCGTTGCCGTATTCGTGCTCGCTCGGCAACCGCAATGCCTCCTCGTAGTCGGCCGCGCGCACCACCGCGAGCACCGGGCCGAAGATCTCCTCGCGGTAAATCCGCATCTCCGGCGTCACCTTGTCGAACAGGCAGCCGCCGAGGAAGAACCCGTTCTCGTGCCCTTCGACCACGACATCCCGGCCGTCCACCACCAGCTCCGCGCCCTCGGCGACGCCGACGTCCACGTAGTCCCGCACCCGCTGCACCGCGGCCGCGCTGACCAGCGGCCCGAAGTCGGCGGTCTCATCCAGCCCGGCCCCGACTTTGAGCGTCCTCACCCTCGCGGCCAGCCGCTCCACCAGCGCGTCCGCTGTCGCTTCGCCGACCGGCACCGCGACCGAGATCGCCATGCAGCGCTCCCCCGCCGAGCCATAGCCCGCGCCGACGAGCGCTTCCACGACCTGGTCGAGGTCGGCGTCCGGCATCACGATCATGTGGTTCTTCGCGCCGCCGAAGCACTGCGCCCGCTTGCCGTGGTCCGCGGCCCGCGAATACACGTACTGCGCAATGTCCGACGAGCCCACGAAGCCGACCGCCTCGACCCGCGGATCGGTGAGCAGCGCGTCAACCGCTTCCTTGTCGCCGTTCACCACCGAGAACACGCCCGGCGGCAGACCCGCTTCCAGAAACAGTTCCGCGAGCCGCAACGGCACCGACGGGTCGCGCTCGGACGGTTTGAGCACGAACGCGTTGCCGCACGCCAGCGCTGGCCCGGCCTTCCACAGCGGGATCATCGCCGGGAAGTTGAACGGCGTGATCCCGGCGACGACACCGAGCGGCTGGCGCATCGAGTACACGTCGATCCCGGTCCCGGCGCTGTCGCTGAACTCGCCCTTGAGCAGGTGCGGGATGCCGATCGCGAACTCCACGACCTCCAGCCCGCGCTGGATGTCGCCGCGCGCGTCGGCGACGGTTTTGCCGTGCTCGGACGACAGCAGCCGCGCCAGGCTGTCCTCCTCCGCGCGAACCAGGTCGACGAACCGCATCAGCACGCGCGCACGGCGCTGCGGATTCCATCGCGCCCACTCGCGCTGCGCCTCGGCGGCAACGCCGACCGCGGCGGCGACCTCTGCCGCTGAGGCCAGCGGGACCCGCGCCTGCACGGCACCGGAGCTGGGGTCGTAGACCTCGGCGAACCGTCCGGACGTGCCAGGAACCGGTTTGCCGCCGACGAAATGCGTGAGTTCACCAGTCACAACGAAGCCTTTCGGAAAGAGCGCAGGAGAGAGCTGCCGCACGGAAACCACGCGGCGCGACAAGCACCGGATCCCGCCGCGGCGGGACGACGGCGCGGACCTACCGCAGCGGCGGCGGGTCGGCGTCTTTCACGCAGGCAGGGGTCAGCCACATGCGTTCTGCTCCATCCTCGTGGACGAACACGGACGTCCACGGCCGGTATCCTGGCTCCCGGATCTGCCCCGTCCCGGCCTTCCCGGCTCTCGCCAGTGGCCTTGTCCCGCGTGGGACGGCACTCCCCGGTCACAGTGGCGGGACCGCGCCGGATTCGCACCGGCTTCCCTGCACCGTGGACCTGTGGACACCATAAAGTAGGAAGTCCGACTATGTCGAGAGTGGCGCACCCCTCATCCGGGCGACGGCCGAAGCACTACGCTGCCCGCGCTCTCACTCCAGCGGCGGGTACGGCAGCAGACTGCTCTCGTGGTCGGCCACCCGCATCCGGCGGCCGATCGCCGGGAACGCGCGCTGCGGGCACGCCGGGCGCTCGCACACCTTGCAGCCCATGCCGATCGGGGTCACCGCCGCGTCCTTGCCGAGCGCCAACCCATCGGAGTACACGAGGCGGCTCGCGTGCCGCAGCTCGCAGCCCAGGCCGATCGCGAACGTCTTGCCCGGCTCGCCGTGCCCGCCCGCCTCCCGGGTGACCGTGCGGGCCAGCCAGAAGTACTTCTTGCCGTCCGGCAGTTCGGCGATCTGCGTGACGATCCGGCCCGGCGAGGCGAACGCCTCGTAGACGATCCACAACGGACACGAGCCGCCGGCGCGGGAGAAGTGAAATCCGGTGGCCGACTGGCGTTTCGACACGTTGCCCGCGCGATCGACCCGGACGAACGAGAACGGCACCCCGCGCGCGCCGCGCCGCTGCAAGGTGGACAGCCGGTGGCATACGGTCTCGAAGCCGACGCCGAACTCGCCGGACAGGAGCGTCACGTCGTAGCGAAGTCGTTCTGCCGCACCGAGAAACGCCCGGTAGGGCAACACCAGCGCGCCCGCGTAGTAGTTGGCGAGGCCGATCCGCAGCAGCCGCCGCGCGGTCTCGTCGGCGAAGCCGCTGCCGTGCGCGAGCCGGTCGATCGCGCCGCCCGCTTCGAGCATCGCCAGCTCGGACCCCAGCCGGAACGCGGCCTGTCCCGGCCGCAGCATCGGCGACAGCCGCAGCACCTTCCGCCAGCGGTCGAAGAAGTGTTGCCCGGCACCGAGGTTTTCGGCGACCACTCGGACCCCATGCCGGTCCTTCAGCGCGGCGACCAGTCCCGCGCGCACTTCCCCGGGATGCAGCCGCAGCTCCGCCGCGAGGCCTTCCGCGGCCTGGTCGAGCGCGGCGACGTGGTTGTTGCGGGCGTAGAACCAGTCGCGCACCTGCTCGTGCGGCTGCTGCACCGAGGCGCGGTCCATCCCTTGCTCCGCGGTGAGCGCGGCGATGTTCTCGACGGCTTCGCGGTAGCGCCGGTGCAACGCGACCATCGTGCGGGCGACGCCGGGCAATTGCGTGGTCAGTTCGTCCACTTCGGCCGGCGAGATCGCACCGTCGACCGTGTCGTCGGCGAACACCTCGCGCACGTCCGCGACCAGACGGGCGGTGTCCTGCGGCGCGAAGAACTCGGCGTCGACGCCGAAGTGCTCGGTGAGCTTCAGCAGCACCGGCAGGGTCAGCGGACGGCCGTTGTGTTCCAGCTGGTTCACGTAGCTCGGCGAGATCTCCAGCAGCCTCGCCAGGTCCGACTGGGACAGCGACCGGTCCTCGCGCAGCTGCCGCAGCCTCGCCCCGGCGTACATCTTCTCCACAAACGGACTTTAACAACTGTTACAAGAATCGGGCCAGCCTTCACAACACTTCACCGGCCGCAGGACTGGCCGGGCGCACCCGCGAGTGCCACGCTGACGGTCAAGCATCACAACGTTCACAGCAGCGGGTTCACCAGTCACGAAGGAAAGCGATGATCGACCACACCGTCCGCACCTACCGTTCCGCCGAGCCGCTGCCCAGGGAGGAACAGCTCGCCTGGAAACTCGCCGCGGTCGCCACCGACCCGGTGCCGGTGCTGCCCGAGGTCGCCGAGATGGTGGTCAACCGGGTGCTCGACAACGCCGCGGTCGCCGCCGCCTCGTTGTCCCGGCGGCCGGTGTCCGCCGCGCGCGACCAGGCGCTCGCCCATCCGGCCAGTCCCGGCGCGACCGTGTTCGGCGTCGCCGGTCGCTACTCCCCGGAATGGGCCGCGTGGGCCAACGGCGTCGCCGTGCGGGAACTGGACTACCACGACACCTTCCTCGCCGCCGACTACTCGCATCCGGGCGACAACATCCCGCCGATCCTCGCCGTCGCACAGCACGCCAGGCGCTCCGGGGCCGATGTGGTCCGCGGGATCGCCGCCGGGTACGAGCTGCAGGTCGACCTCGTCCGCGGGATCTGCCTGCACGAGCACAAGATCGACCACATCGCGCACCTCGGCCCGTCGGTCGCGGGCGGAGTCGGCGCGCTGCTGCGGCTGGACACCGAAACCGTGTACCAGGCGATCGGCCAGGCGCTGCACACCACGACGACCACCCGCCAGTCCCGCAAGGGCGAGATCTCGTCCTGGAAGGCGTACGCCCCCGCGTTCGCCGGGAAGACCGCGATCGAGGCGGTCGACCGGGCACTGCGCGGCGAGGGCGCGCCGAGCCCGATCTACGAGGGCGAGGACGGTTTCCTCGCGTGGCTGCTCGGCGGCCCGGAAGCCCGGTACACGGTGCCTCTGCCCGCCCCGGGCGAGGCCAAGCGGTCCATTTTGGACACCTACACGAAGGAACATTCAGCGGAGTACCAAAGCCAGGCGCTGATCGACCTCGCCCGCAGGCTCGGCCCGCGGATCGGCGAGCTGGGCAAGATGGAGCGAATCGTGATCCGCACGAGCCACCACACCCATTACGTGATCGGCTCCGGCGCGAACGACCCGCAGAAGTACGATCCGAACGCGAGTCGCGAAACGCTCGACCATTCCATTCCGTACATCTTCGCGGTCGCCTTGCAGGACGGCGGCTGGCACCACGAGAGGTCTTACGACCGGGAACGCGCGACCCGCCCGGACACCGTGGAGCTGTGGCACAAAGTGTCCACTGTGGAGGATCCGGAGTGGACCCGGCGCTACCACGCGCCGGAACCGGCGTTCGGCGGACGCGTCGAGGTCACCCTCGCCGACGGGACCACGATCGCCGACGAGATCGCCGTCGCCGACGCCCATCCGGCGGGCGCTCATCCGTTCACCCGCGAGCAGTACGTGGCGAAGTTCCGCACTCTCGCCGACGGCGTGATCGCACCGGCCGACCAGGACCGGTTCCTCGACACCGTCAGCCGACTGCCCGAACTGGACACCGCCGAAGTCCGCGAACTCACGCTGCCCGCATCGATCGACGCGACCCCGAAGACGAAGGGGATTTTCTGATGCTCCACGCCACGCCCTCCGCCGCGGAGAAACGCGCCGGTTTCCGCGAGGCCCTCGGCTCGGGGCGGCTGCTGCGCCTCCCCGGCGCTTTCAACCCGCTCAGCGCGAAGCTGATCGAACGGCGCGGCTTCGACGGCGTCTACATCTCCGGCGCGGTGCTGTCGGCCGACCTCGGCCTGCCCGACATCGGCCTCACCACGAGCACCGAGGTGGCCGGGCGCGCGCAGCAGATCTCGCGGGTCACCGCGCTGCCGACGCTGGTCGACGCGGACACCGGGTTCGGCGAGCCGATGAACGCCGCGCGCACCGTCCAGCTGCTGGAGGACGCCGGGGTCGCCGGGATGCATCTGGAGGACCAGGTCAACCCGAAGCGGTGCGGCCACCTCGACGGCAAGGACGTGGTCGACCGCCACACCGCGGTGAAGCGGATCAAAGCCGCCGTCGACGCGCGCCGCGACCCGAACTTCGTCATCGCCGCCCGCACTGACGCGAAAGCCGTGCACGGCATGGACGAGGCGATCGTCCGCGCCAAGGAATTCGCCGACGCGGGCGCGGACCTGCTGTTCCCGGAGGCGATGGCCGACGCCGCCGATTTCGAACGGCTCCGCCAGGCCGTCGACATCCCGATCCTCGCGAACATGACCGAATTCGGGAAAAGCGAACTGCTCGACGCGAAGACCCTCGCATCGGCGGGCGTCAACGTCGTCATCTACCCGGTCACCTTGCTGCGGCTGGCCATGCACGCCGCGGACACCGGCCTGCGCACCATCGCCGAACAAGGCAGCCAGGCGTCGCTGCTCGGTTCGATGCAGCACCGCCGCGACCTGTACGAACTTCTCGACTATTCCGAATACAACGCATTCGACGAAAGCGTTTTCGACTTCCGCGTCTGACCGGCGCGCATTCCGTCAAGGGGACACCTATGCCTGCACCCGCTATCCACAAAGGACTCGCCGGCGTCGTCGTCGACACCACCGCGGTCTCGATGGTCAACCCGGACACCAACTCGCTCACCTACCGCGGCTACCCGGTCCAGGACCTCGCCGCACAGTGCAGCTTCGAGGAAGTCGCGTACCTCCTCTGGCATGGCGAACTCCCGACGGCGGACCAGCTGGCCGAGCAGAACGCGATCGAGCGCGCGCATCGCATCCTTCCGCACGATCTCGTCCTCACCCTGCTCGCCCTGCCCGAGTCCGCGCACCCGATGGACACGCTGCGCACCGCGGTGAGCATCCTCGGCGCGAACGACCCGGACGAGGACGACAACAGTCCGGCCGCCAACCAGGCCAAGGCGCTCCGGCTGTTCGCCGCGCTGCCGTCGGTCGTCGCGCTCACCCAGCGCCGCCGTCGAGGACTTCTTCCGCTCAAGCCGCGTGACGACCTGGGTTACGCCGAGAACTTCCTCTACCTGGCACTGGGTTCGGTGCCGGAACCGGCGATCGTGCGCGCGTTCGAGGCCTCGTTGGTGCTTTACGCCGAACACAGTTTCAACGCCTCCACCTTCACCTCGCGCGTGGTCACCTCGACTCTGTCCGATTTGTACAGTGCGGTGACCGCCGCGATCGGCGCGCTGAAAGGACCGCTGCACGGCGGCGCCAACGAAGCCGTGATGGAGACCTTCGAGCAAATCGGGTCCGCGGACAACGCCGCGAACTGGCTCGAGGCGGCGCTCGCGGAGAAACGCAAGATCATGGGTTTCGGCCACCGCGTGTACAAGAAGGGCGACTCGCGCGTCCCGACCATGCGCCAGGCGCTGCAGGTCGTCGCGGAACTCCGCGACGGGCACCGGCTGCTGGACCTCTACGAGGCTCTCGCGCGGGCGATGCACGCGAAGAAGGGGCTGCACCCGAACCTCGACTACCCGGCCGGACCGGCGTATCACCTCATGGGTTTCGACACCCCGGTGTTCACGCCGATCTTCGTGGCCGCCCGCATCACCGGCTGGACGGCGCACATCACCGAGCAGCTCGCGGCGAACAGCCTCATCCGGCCGTCCAGCACGTACAGCGGCCCAGCCCAGCGCGCCGTCGCCCGCGCCTGACCAGGGTCGCTGGTGCTGGTCGCTCGTCACACCGGTTTGTCGTGGAACTCGACCGGCGCGTCGAAGGCGGCGCGGCGCGAAGCACGGCGCAGCGTCGCCAGCACCAGCGGGCCGAACACCACGATCGCGACGACGTTGGTCACCGCGCGGCCGGTGTCCCAGCTCAGCGAGGTGGCGACGTCGAAGAGGAGGTAGCGGCCGAGGTTGGCGAGAGTGGACCCGTTGGGGTCGAAGGACAGGGCGGTGTGCGCACCCAGCGCGAACGGCCAGAACGACAGGTTCAGCGCGAGCCCGTAGGCGAACGCGGACACCGCCCCGTACGTCGCCAGCAGACCGATTTCAAGGCGGCCGCTGGCTCGGGGAAGCAGCCCGGCGCCCAGCCCGACCCAGGCGCAGCCGAACATCTGGAACGGCAGCCACGGCCCGACTCCGCCGGTCAGCAGCGCCGAGGCGAACAGCGACACCGCGCCGAGGGTGAAGCCGAATCCGGGGCCGAAGACCCGCCCGGCGAGCACCAGCAGGAAAAACACGGTCTCGATGCCGCCGGCACCGGCCCCGAGCGGGCGCAGCGCCGCGTTCACCGCAGCGAGCACCCCCAGCAACGCCAATGCTTTCGCGTCGATCCCGCCGTCCGCCAGTTGCGCCAGCAACACCCCGAGCACGAGCACCAGCAGCAGGCCGAAGATCAGCGGCGCCTCGGTGGCCGCGTCGGCCAGCACCGTGCCCGGGGCGACGAAGAACGGCCAGCAGAACGCGGCGACACCCAGCACGGACGACACCGCCAGCGAGACCGCGGACCAGCGGCCGATGCGCACCGGGCTCACCGCAGCGCCCCCGCGACCTGGTCGACGGTCAACCAGCCGCCGCCGAGGATCTTCGCCACCTGCGGGGCGAACAGCGGCGAGGACACCACGACGTCCGCAGTGGGCCCGTCGGCGACCACTTCGCCCTCGGCGAGCACCACTGCCCGATCGCACGTCTCGGCCACGAATTCCACGTCGTGCGTGGCGATCAGGACCGCGCCGGGATAGGCCCGAACCAGCGCGGTGAGCCGCTGTTTGCCGGGATAGTCCAGGCCGCGGGTCGGCTCGTCGAGCAGGAGCACCGCAGGGTCGGCGGCCAGTTGCACGGCGAGCGCGAGGGCGAGGCGCTGGCCTTCGGAGAGGTCGCGCGGATGTGCCTTCGGGTCGATGCCGGGGGCGAGTGCGTCCAGGATCGTCTGCGCTGCGGGGGAAGCGAGTTCCTCGCCGACGGTGTGCAGGTACAGCAGATCCGCCGGGGACTGCGGGACCAGAGCCGCGAGTTCCCGCCGCGGCAGCGGTTTCAGGCCCCTGGGATCCTTTCCCCGGATCGTGACGACGCCGCGTTGCCGGGCGCCGCTGCCTTGCAACGCCCACAGCAGCGACGACTTGCCGGAGCCGTTGCGGCCCATCAGCGCCACCGTTTCCCCGGCGGACACGGTGAGGGACACTTCGCGCACCGCGATCGTGTCTCCGTAGCGGACCACGACATCCCGGGCAGTCAGCGTCTCGGTGCCGGAATCAGGCGGTGCGGGCACCAGTGCGGCGGGAAGTCGGGTGCGCAGCGATGGAGCCCGGCGGCGAGCGTCGCGGACCGACAGCGGCAGCGGATCCCACCCGGCAAGCCGCCCCAGCGCGACCACCGGCGGCGCGATCGGCGCGGACAGCATCGCGTGCGCGGGCTCGGCGACGGTCACCCTGCCGTCCTCCACAGTGAGCACTCGGTCGGCGTACTGCAGCACCCGCTCCAGCCGGTGTTCGGCGATCAGCACGGTGACCCCGAGGTCGTGGACCAGCCGGGTCACCGCGGCCAGGACCTCTTCCGCCGCGCCGGGATCTAGCGCGGAGGTCGGTTCGTCGAGGACCAGCACCCGCGGGCCCGCGGCCAGCACCGCGCCGATCGCCACCCGCTGCTGCTGCCCGCCGGACAGCGCGCGCAGCGGACGGTCCCGCAGCTCCGCGATGCCGAGCAGATCCATCGTCTCCTCCACCCGCTTGCGCATCACGCCGGCGGGCACGCCCAGCTGTTCCATGCCATAGGCCAGTTCCTCCTCCACCGAGTCGGTCACGAACCCGGCGACCGGGTCCTGGCCCACCACGCCGACCACCGCGGCGAGTTCGCGCGGCCGGTGGGTGCGGGTGTCCCGCCCGGCCACGGTGACCCGCCCGGCCAGCCGTCCGCCGGTGAAGTGCGGCACCAATCCGTTCACCGCGCCCAGCAGTGTCGATTTCCCGGAACCGGTGCGACCCACCACGAGCGCCAGCTCGCCTTCGTCGATGTGCAGGGATACCTCGCGCAGCACGGGCGTGTCCTGGTAGGCGATGGTCACCTCGGAGAAGTCGATCACCGCAGTTCTCCCGGCCGGTAACGGGCGGTCAGCTCGGGCGGGGGCGGCGCCGCGATCGCGGGCAGCGCTCCGAGGAGGATTCCGGCCAGGACGGCCACATTCATCCCCGGGGCCAGCAGCGGCGGATTCAGCACGACCGGATCGGCCGTCGCGACCAAGACCGCCACCGCGACACCGGACGCGCCGACCGTCCATTCCGGCGCCGACCAGAGATCCGGCCGGTAGTTAGTCCGCCGGGTCCGCCTGCCGCCGAGATAAAGCCCCAAGCAGCACACTGCGGCACCTGCGGCCAGCAGCACCGGCCCGTAGCTGTGCTGTTCGGCGGCTAGCAACCCGTAGCTGCCCACGCACAACCCGAGCAGACCGGCCAGCATCAGCGCCGCAGCGGTGCGGCGAGCCGCCGCGGACCGCTCCCAGCGCTGCCCGTAGCCGCGCGAATCCATCGCCGCGGCCAGCGCGATCGCCCGGTCCAGCGCGTCGGCCAGCACCGGCAACGCCACCGTCCGGAAGAGTTTCCCGGTTACTCCGCGCAATGCGCGCGCACGCCTGATCCGCTGACCGCTCTCGATCAGCTGCGGCGCCACCGTCAGCGCGATCACCACCGTGGTGCCGATCTCGTACAGCGCGCCCGGCAGCATCCGCAGCACCCGCTTGGGATTGGCCAGAGTGTTCGCCGCGCCGACGCACACCAGCAGCGTGGCCAGCCGCAACCCGTCGCAGGCGGCGCTGAGAACGCCCTCCAGCTCCACCGGCCCGCCGAGGCGCACCCCGGACATCCAGTGCGGCAACGGAATCCGCGGCAGCGTGAACAGCAGGTGCCCGCCGCCGGTGAAGGCGGAACCGAGCAGGATCCGGAACAGCACCCGGAACCCGATCACCACCAGCGCCAGGATCAGGTACGCGCGAAACCCCCGAGCCCACGGGGCCTCCCCGCGCCGCGCGGCCACCACGACCCCGGCCACCGCGAGAATCAACCCGAGCAGCAACGGATTCGTGGTCCTGGTGGCCGCCGTCGCCATGCCGAGCGCCCAGACCCACCACGCCGCGGGATGCAACGTCCGCGGCAGCGAGGCGGCGCCGATCACTCCGCCGCCCGCTTGCGACGACGCCGAACCACGATCGCGGCAAGGATTCCCAGCAGCCAGATCGCCCCGAACGCCACCACCGGCAGCGTCGGGAACCCGCTCGCGCCAGCGGTATCGGCCGCGGCCGATACCGGTTCCGACGCCCGGCCCGTCGGCCGAGCAGACCCCGGTGGGGCAGGTGCGTTCGCCGGTGCCGAGGGTTGCGGCTCGCCCGGCGCGGCGGCACCGGAACTCCGCGGCGGCTGCGCTCCGGGCGGAGCCTGCTGCGACGGTGCGCTGTCCCCTGCCACCGGGCCGTTGTCCGGCGCACCCGGAGCCACGACACCGCCTTGCGGCCGAGCAGGTCCCGGCGACGCGATCAGCGCGGCCACCGCAGGACGCGGGGGCTTCCCGTCCCCGAACGACCATCCCTCGACCTGACCGGCGCGCGGAGTGGCGCTCATCGCGCCCTCGTTGCTGTACTCCCACCGGTTCGTGCCGACATTGCCCTCCCAGTACGACCAGTACGCCGTGACAGGCGGTGTGTCCGTGCACGGCTCCGCCGACGGAGAGGGCCGATCGTCGATGCGGCACACGAACGCCGGACCGTCATGCACGGTCCCGGCAGTACGGAACCCTGCCGTGCGCAACGCGTCATAACCGGATTCAGGCGGCGAGCCCAGGCAGCGCTGCACCACCCCGCCGCCGAGAGACCCGAAGTCCACCACCACCAGTACGCCGGACGTCGCCGTGCACGCTGGCGCCGCCACCGCAGCGGGCGCCGCGACGACGCCCATCGCCAGGAACCCCGCCGCCAGCAACAAGAGCAGCCGCCTCACGACCGGGATCCCTTGCGCCGCACCAGCAACCAGAACGTGCCCCCGGCGAACAGCAAACCGCCCAGCACCGCCGCCGCGATTCCCTTCGGCCCGGCCCAGAACGACACCGGACGCGGTTCCAGCGCCCGTGCCTGCCCGACCCGATCCGGCGACGAGGCGAGGCCCGCCACCGGCTGCCCGCCCGGTGCCCGGACAGACGGACCATTCGCCGGAACCTCCGCGGGTGCCGGCGACTCGCCGACGGGAGCCTGGCCGACCGGTTCGGTCCGCGCCACGCCGCCGTGCCTTCCGCCGGGCGAACCCGGCCCCGTCGTGCCGCGCCCGGGGTGGCTCGGCGGCACGGTGCCGGGCGGAGGACTGCCGGGCGGAGGATCGCCGGAAGGGCGAGGCGGGACCGGATCGGGCACCGCGGCGGCCAGCCCCAGCACCGCTTGTGCGGTGGCCCGCCGCAGGCCGTCCTGCTTGCCCAGGTTGTCGGCACCGCTGGGCTTGAGCCAGAAGGCCTTCGCGTCACGCTCGATCGCGTCCAGGTCTGCCTGCCCCCGCGTGATCGCGCCGGCCATCGCCGGGACCGGCACGCTTTCCGGCACCTGCACGGCAGCCAGCCACCCGGTCGCCCGGGACGCCGCCGCACCGTCGCCGCCGAGCGCCAGCGCCATCGCGGCCAGCCCGGAAGAGTTGGTGTTCACCTGTCCCGGGCTCTTCGGATCCGCGCTGAACGCCCCCGTCACGGGATCCTGATGAGCGCGCAGCCAGCCCAGCGCCCGCGAGACCTGCTGCCGATGGCCGCCGGTCTCGACGAGCGCCCACACGCCCATCGCCGTGGTGTCCGCGCTGACCTCGGCATCCGACGCGCACTGCGCCGTCTCGCCGCCGACAGGCACATTCAACCGGAATCCGCCGCCAGGGCACTGCTGGCGCAGCAGCTCAGCCGTCCCCGCGGGGTCGCCGATCCCGGCCTTGTGCAAGCCGATCAGCGCCAGCGCCTGGCCGAACACGTTGGCCGGGGTCCGTGCTCCACTGGCCGCAGTGTCCTCGAACGCACCCGAGGATCCCTGCGCCGCGCCAAGCCGCGCAACAAGGTCGATCTCCTTGCCCGCGCTGTCCTTCCCCCACTGGCGCGGATCCACTCCTTGCTCGGCAGCCACGATCAGGTCCTTGCCCAAGACACCCGCGGACACGATCGTGGCGCTGAAGTAGTTCGCCCGCAGTTTCGCGGTCGCCCTCGCCTGGACAGCCGGCTCGACCCCCGCCCGGTGCATGGCCAGCAGCGCGTCGGCCATCAACCCCGCGTCGGTGTTGCCGGGCGAGGTCGGGCTCGGATAGACGTCGCCAAGCCTGCTGAACTCGCGCGCCAGGAACGCCGCGGCGGCCGAGGCAGGCCCGGCCGCCTCCGGCGCGGGTGCCGGAAACGCCGCGGCCAGCACCACCGCGCTGGCCACAGCACCGGCACCCCAGCTCACGAACCGGTCCAGTTCGGGTCCTTGGCCTGCGCCAGGGTCAAGCTCATCTGGTTCGGGTCCGTCGCCGTGCCCGCGCCGAAGGAGAACCCGAGCACGGTGCCCGGCGCGGGATCCGAGGTGTCCACGCCCTCCTCGGCATAGGTCCAGCTGGCGTTCTGCGCGTCCGGCACCCAATACGCCCAGTACGGCGCGTTCGCCACGAACCCGGTGCACGGATCGGCAGAGGTGGACGGACGAGCGTCGATCCGGCACAAGTACTGGTACGGGCCCTGCTGGCCCTGACCGGTCCCGTGCACAGGAGAGAAACCGGCCTCGCTCAGCGCCTCGAACGCGGTCTCCGGATCGCCGGCGACGCAACGTCTGGTCACCTTCGCCCCGGCGAAATGCGTGGCGTCCACCACGACCGTCACCCCGGAACTGCCTTGACACGGGCCGTCGGTGTACGACGCCGGCGCGGCAACAGCGGGAGAGGAAACGAAGAAGGGAACCGCGAGCACACTGATCGCGGCCGTCTTGGCCAGAGAGAACATAGTCATGTCCTTTGCGGTGAGTGGTCTGAACGCGACCCGTCACCGCGACACCCCAGTCAAGCGCACGCGCGGCCGGGCCCCGTTCCGTAGTCTTCGACGGTGGGAGCCACTCGTGATCGCCAGGCATTCCGACTTGCCCGCCACGCGGCGAGCCTACGGTTGCGAGTCAGCGCCGGCTCTTGCCCGGCTTCCCCTGACGATCACGTTATTCGGTTGTACAGCGACCAAACGCTAGCACCAGAGCCGCCGGTCCCACACCACTTACCAGCACATCACTGAAAGCAAGCGAATGATTACAGTTGGAGAGGTGCCGCTGAGGCAATGCGCATCAGGCTCCAGCCGCGCCAGCGCCAGCGACTAAACCTCCGACGGTAGGCATACGACGCGTGCCGGCTGTCCGCAGACCGCACCGGTCGACAACTGCCGCAAACCGAATCGGCGCTGAATCAGATATTCAGGATGGAATGCGGCGCAATGCTCGTCGCTTCTCTTCCGTGACTACACGATGAACAGCGAGCAAAGGGCAGCCGATCCGACCGCCCGGATCGTGGCGTGTGCCGCAGTCCGGACACGAAGCTCAGGAAATGCCGGTCACGGCTCGCCTCTCCCCACCCGCACCTGTCAGCGTTTCGGCGACCGCGTCGAGACGACCCGTGGCTCTCCACTGACGGAGGACTCGCCGCCCGTAGTTGTGTGTCCCAGCCACCCGATCCAACTCCGCACCCGACGGCCGCCGACCCGATGCCATCTCCTGCTCATAGTGCAGCCACATCCGCTGCTCAGCAGTCAACTCGCCGTCCTCCGAGCCTGCGTCTGGCCCCAGCCCTGCCACCGCCCTGGTCTCAGCCTCTGGTGTGCCCGACCCGACGCGTTCCACGACGCTGGCCAGCACCGGTCGGTCCCTCCGCAATGCCCGGTTGAGCAACTCCACGGCAAGCAACAGAGCAAGCGGAGGGCAAGCCGCGACCGTCACCCCAAAGACGCTCAACGACGGAGCAGCACCGATATTCGCGCAGAGGGACAATGAGATCCCGAACAAGAACGCCGCCCACGCCAGCCAACCACCGCTCCCCCGCTGACCACGCCACAACTCCACCGTCGCCAACGTCAACAACCCATCCACAATCAACGGCCAAATCGCCGCCGTCGTCCTATCAGCGCCAAAGCGAAGCGCGAACACCCGACCATGCTGATACGACGCATACGCCGCGCCCAACGCCACCAAACCCGTCGCACCACACTGCACCCGCAACGACCACGATCGACTCGTCATCGCGCGCCACCACCCCGACGACGCTCCATCCCGAACGCCACCACACCACAAATCCGCAGCTCAGAAGCCTCACAGACCCGTGGGGTTTTCAGGAGCGCCTCCCCGGGGATTCGAACTCTCACAGCGGGAATCAGCCCAGCGCCGATGACCGCCGCATGAGTTCCCCGGTCAGATTGCGTGCCTTGGCACACCCCTGATTGCGGCTGCGGAGGACCTGGTGACCGGTCGAGAACTGACGGCAGAACAGATCGTCAGAGCGCTTGCCCTGCCAAGTGCCAGAACGTTGGTCCAGCAAGAACCGTTGCCCCTGGCAATCATCCGGTCGGAGCCCGATACATCCATGGCATACGCGCTGGGCCACATCGACCGGTCCGGCCGGATCTCCGCCCGCACGCTGCTTACCAACCTCGGCTGGTCCGTCGGCGACCACCTGGACATCACCGCGCTCCCCGACACCCTCGTCCTCACCCGGACACCGCACGGAACCCATCCCGTGCGCAGCAACCAATTCGTCCTGCTACCGCACTCAGCAAGACAAGCGATCGGCATACGGCCCGGCGACACCGTGCTCCTCGCCGCAGCACCCGCATACGACCTCCTGCTCGCGCACGCCCAAAGTGCCCTTGCCGTCATGGTCAGCACCCACCTCTGCTCAGGCTTGGACTCGAGCCCGCGATGACTGCCGACGCAGCCCTCGCCGCCGCACACCTCGTCATGGACAAACTCGGTGTCTCAGCGGAACAACTCCTCAGCAGTACAACGACGTCGCCTTGTCCAGGCCCGACCTTCGCGGACTACATTCCGCGTGTCGCGCGCGCCGTCACGCCAGGAGCCCGCCGCACGTACCAGCCCTACTGGAACATCCTGCTCGACGTATGGCCCGACCGGCCGATCGCCGAGCCGACCCCGACCGAATTCCTGCACCTGGCCGGCCACGTCAAAGCCGAAGCACAGGTCCGCCGCAACTCCCGCGGCGGAACCAGTGCCGCCGAACACTTCATCGCCGCGGCACGATGCCTCTACCGCCACGCCGAACTCGACCGCCTCATCACCCACCCCGACAACCCAGCCGCCCACATCGCCAAACCACGACGTCACCCCTCGCCCCGCCGCGCACTCACCAACACCGAACTCCACGCCATCAACAGTGCGGCCGCAACCGGCGGCACCGACCCCCACCTCGACAGCCTCCTTCTCCGACTCCACACGGAAACCGCCTGCCGCCGCGGAGGCGCACTCGCCCTCACCGAACCCTGCCTCGACCCCCACCAATACCTCGTCCTGCTTAAGGAAAAAGGCGAGACAACCCGCTGGCAGCCCGTCTCCCCCACCCTCATGCACGCCCTGCTCGACCACGCCAGTCACCGGCCCGCCGAAACCCCCGACACACCGTTGCTGCGCTACCGCAACGGAAAACCGATCACCCGACGCCGCTACGACAGCCTCTGGAACCGCATCGGCCGTGTGGAGCCTTGGATCGCCCGCCACGGAATCACCACTCACTGGCTCCGCCACACCACCCTCACCTGGGTCGAACGCAACTTCGGCTACGCCACCGCCCAGGCCTACGCCGGACACTCCACCCAGACCAGCCCCGCTCACGCCACCAGCACCGCCACCTACGTCAAAGCCACGATTCACGACGTCGCCACGGCCCTCGCCGCACTGACCGGCGAACCCCATCCACTCGCCCGCGACAGCGACGCATTCCCATTAGGCACGCACGAATCTGATAGGCTCGCAGCATGACGAATTCCCTTTCGCAGGGAATTCTCGCCAGCAACCGTGATCGAGTCCCCCCTCGGACACACGCATTAACCCTACGGGGTGGGCGGATGGTCACAGCGACCATCCGCTCTTTTGCGTTATAGACCAGTTCCAGGCCGATCTCCTCGTATAGCTCTTGCAGCCGGGCCGGGGTCGCGCTGATCACCTGCCGTCCGGCATCCGCTAGCGAGTCGACCAGCGCTTCGACGTCCGCTCTCCCCAGCTCTGAACCTGCCGGAGTCCTCGCCAGCTCCTCTGCTGCCGCGTCGCGCTCCTCCCGTGCGCGGTTCAACGGTTCGATCAGGGCGTCCAGGTCCGCACCGGCCTCGATGGCCTGAGTAAGCCTCGCCAATCGGGTCTTCGCTTGGGTCAGCCGCCGCTGAGCATCCGCGGTGCGCTGCAGATTGACGTTCACGTCGCCAGCGACGCCGAGCATCGCCTCCACAGTTGCGTCACGCTGGTCTTCCGAGAACGCGTGATGGATGTAGCCGTTCAGCGGCTCCATCAACGCCGCTTCGGGCAGATAGATGTTCTTCGGGTGATCAGCCAAAGCCGGTGATCCGGGAACTAGTGTCCGGGCGGCGCACCGGTAGTAGATCCGCGTGTCCCGCGGAGTTCCCTCCATCTTGCGCTTGCAGTGATCGCACCGGACTCGCCCTCGAAACGCGTACGTCCACTTCGTGGCCTTCGGTCCTCGCTCCAGCTTCCGCCGAGCTTCGAGACCGCCCGCCGCGCGAGACCGACGAGAGAGCTGTACCGCAGTGAAGTCGTCCACCGAGATGATCTCCGGATGCGCTGGCTTGCGTGACCGGACAACCCGGTCAGCCGAGGCGCGCCGGAACCGAGTCACATGCCCAGCCGCGACGTCGTCCGGATCGAGCAGCATCTCCTGCCGCGCCCATCGACCGAAGAACGCGACTGGCTGACGACTCTGAGTACCCACGCTGATGTAACAGGTGGCGGCAGCTATTCCGCATTGTGCCGCAGAAGCAGCGTTCGGTGGGTTGCGGCTACTGCTGGAGTACCGGCTCGAGGGAGCGGCGCAGGCCCTGTCAGCCGGAGGCATGAAGTCGTGGTGAACTTGCCAGCCGCTGCGAACGCAGTCTCGCATCAGTCGGGCGACCACGTACCGTGACCGAATCGTGCTCACTGCCGGACTCGCGTACCCGACGTACCGTTTTTCCTGGTCAGAGGTGATTGTCAACGTCCGGCGCGGTGGACGCGAAGGCCGCTGCTCACGAGTTGTCGCTCGCCGCGCGTAATGGTTTCTTACTGATCGGCGATACCTGCCTTGGCTAGTGAGCGTCGCCGTCGGAGCGAGCAACCGGCCTGCAACTGACGGGGAGCACGGATGAGCACGTGGCACGAGCAGGTGGCGATCAGCGGTTCGGTGGCATTGCCGCCCGACCCGCGCGCGATGGAAGGGCTCGGCAGGAACCATTCGCTCGAGACGGCTCTGGCCGACCTGATCGACAACTCGATCGATGCGCAGGCGTCCGAGGTCCTCATCAGATTCGTCCGTCGTGCAGGGCGTCTGAGAGCTCTTTACGTGGTCGATAACGGCCATGGGATGGGACGCAACGAGATCGACATGGCGATGACGGTCGGCAGCCGACGAGTGTACGGACACGCCGATTTGGGCAGGTTCGGCCTCGGCCTCAAAGCGGCCTCATTCAGCCAAGCCCGCGCCGTCACGGTTATATCGAAAACCGCCGGAACACCGCCAGTGGGACGGCGCTGGGTCCTTGACGACACGCGTGAGAATTTCTTGTGCGACATCGTGTCCGAGGAGTTTTGTTTCGACGAGTTCGACCGTGAGTGGGGAATCGCCGACGGCAACAGTGGGACGGTGGTTCGCTGGGATGCCGTGAATGGTTTCCCGACCACCGACGATGCCCTCCGCGTCGAGAAGTTCCTGACTCAGACCGTCGCTGCCATCCGCCGCCACCTCGGCCTGGTCCTACACCGCGTACTGGAGGACGGCCGCGTCGCGATCATGATCGACGTCGAAGACGTCGGTAGCGCCTACCCCGGGCCACGAGTCCCAGTCTCGGCCGTCAACCCGTTCGGCTACCTCAAGTCTGGTCGGCCTGGCTACCCGAAAGACCTGGTCACGACCTCCGGCGACCACAAGATCGAGTTTCGTTGCCATATCTGGCCGGGCCGTTCCCGGACGGAGGAGTTCCGAGTCCGGGACGCGCCCGTCAACCACCAGGGCATTTACTTCTATCGCAACGATCGCCTCCTACAGGCAGGCGGTGAATGGGCAGGCCTGCACACGATCGATCCAGCCCTGCAGCTGGCCAGAATCGCCGTCGACATCGACGACGACATCCTTGGTCTGTTCCGGATGAACCCCGAGAAGTCGAGGGTCCTCATCGGACCCGACTTCACCGCACTCGCCGAGAACGCCCGCGCTGAGGACGGCTCGGACATCGCCACCTATCTGGCCGACGCGGAGGAGACTTACCGTCGATCACGTAAGCGGAACCGCACGCGTAAGGCGATGATCCCGCCTGGCAAGGGCTTCGCGCCGCAGTTGCGCAGTGTTATCGAGGATGAGATACCCGCCCTCCCGCGGCTCGAGGGGATCAGCATCAAATGGCGGCGTTTCGACAACGACCTCTTCTTCGATGTTGACCGCACCAACTCGACTCTCTGGCTCAACCAGGCATATCGCCCAGGGCCCGCCGGACAGCGCCACACCGTCAACGACGTCCCTCTGCTCAAGGCGTTGCTCTACCTCCTAGTCGAGGACGTCTTCGAAGGTGACTACCTGGGGGCCAAAGACAAGGACAACATCGATCTCTGGCAGGAGATCCTGACGGCGGCGGCCAAGAGCGAGGGAGCGGCGTGAAGACCACCGTCGACCGGCACCTCGACGTCGCCGGATTCGAACGTTGCCTTGCCGCCGGCGTTCCCGTCGAGTTCCCGGTCGAAGGCAGACCGCGGGCTGCGGTGTTCATCGATCCGGCGACACCCGCGATCGGCATACGGGTGCCCGACGATGGCAGTCGACCCGCCGCCGGGCTCGAACATCTCCTCGTCCGCACCATCCACCGGGACGACGCCCGGTGGACCGAGGTGCTGATCACCCGTGCCGAACTTTTCCTCGACGGATACCCCCTGCTCTGCTCGATCCTTGACCGGATACAACTTCAACGGCTGAGTACGGCCGTTGCCGTCACCGATACCTTGCGCATCCTGGGAAGTCTGCTGAGGCGCGTTGACAGCTTGTCCCTCGAAACGGAGCTCGGACTGATTGGCGAACTCGTCGTCCTGCGAAGCCTGAATAGTTCTGTCGGGGTGGGCGATGCGGTCGAGGCTTGGTGCGGTCCTGCGGCCGAAGAACACGACTTCGCCCTGCCCGGCCTCGACCTGGAGGTGAAGACCACTCAGGGAGAACGTCGCGCACATTGGATTTCCTCCCTGCACCAGCTCGACACGAGTCCTGGCAGACCCTTGTGGATGCTCTCGGTGCAAGTCACCCGGACCGGGCCCGGTGCCGGGACGACCCTGGTTGATCGCATCGATGCAGTCCGCGCTGAGATCGGGGAGGGGACGCTGCGCGAGACCTTCAATGCCAAACTCCGGCAGGTCGGCTGGCACGACGCACTGGCCCCGACCATGCGGACACGCTGGCGTCTACGGTCGGTGCCCGGCGCCTATCTCGTCGACGACGCCTTTCCGCGTCTCACACCATCCACTCTGACCGGCATCGACATGGCGCGCGTACCCGACGTCCGATACCGCATCGACCTCTCCGGCCTCGAATCGGCAACAAGTATCCCAGACATCCTCCATCCTGCCGTGAACCCGGAGTTGTGACATGACCGATTCACCCTATGTGGATGCGTACCTCGGCGCGCTTGCAGCCATGACACGCCTGGGTAAACCACGCGATCTGAACGCTCTCGCGGCTGCCCAGGCCGAGTTGCTCGACGCAGACATCGCGATCGAAGACGAACTCCTGCGGCGACACCTCGAGACCGCTGGCCTCAACGACTCCTTGCGGTCCGAACTGCTCACCACCACGGCGAAATGGGACAATGCCCCGGAACCCGACTGGGCCGAGGGCACCACGCCCAATACACCGGCGCGACGCGAAGTGATCACACGACTGCTGAAGTTCGGCGACGAAACAGCCGCACTGTTCAACGAAAAATGCAGCATCGCCGGCGTCCCGAAACCCACAGTGATCGCGCAAGAATGGGCTCCGTGGTACACGGATGATATCCGCAAACGCCGAACCTACTACTGGCGGAACTACGAAGAATACCTCGCAACCAGAAAAGGTTGGAGCCCCGAAGCGCGTGCGTCGTTGGACATTGCAACCGACCGCGTCGTCGAGCGGCTCGCCGATCCGACCCAGCCCGAGTCGTATAAGGCCAAGGGCCTCGTCGCCGGGTACGTCCAGAGCGGGAAAACGGCAAACTTCACCGGTGTCGTCGCCAAGGCCATCGACGTCGGCTATCGGTTGGTCATCGTACTGACTGGCACTACGGACATCCTGCGCGCACAGACTCAACGCCGTCTGGACATGGAACTCGTCGGGCGCGAGAACATTCTGGGCGGAGCCGACGAGGATGACCCAGTAGCCACGCACGGGCTCGACTACCAGGACGACCGCGACTGGATCGAGCGTCGCTTTCTGGAACACGGCATCTCCCCACGTCTTGCCGGCCGTCCGAACATCCACCGCCTCACCACCCAGCGCGGCGACTACAAAAGCTTGAGCCAAGGCATCATCGCATTGGATTTCCCTCGACGCGACGAGGGAAAACCGATCTACGATCCCGACAACCTGTTCACCACCGACGCCCGGCTCGCTGTCGTGAAGAAGAACAGCCGCGTTCTCGACAAGCTGGTCGTCGACCTGAAGCGCAGCGCCGCGCGCATGGAGGATCTGCCGGTCCTCCTTGTCGACGACGAATCGGATCAGGCCTCGGTCAACACCAGCAACCCCAAGAAGTGGAAGGAAGATCGGAAGGAGCGGACGGCGATCAACCGCCTGATCGCCCAGTTGTTGTCCATGCTGCCCCGTGCGCAGTACGTGGGCTACACGGCCACTCCGTTCGCGAATGTGTTCGTCGATCCCAGCGATGCCGAGGACATCTTCCCCAACGACTTCCTCATCTCGCTTCCCAGAACACCCGGCTATATGGGGCCCGAGGACTTCCACGACCTCGATTCGACCATCCCGGACGACGCCCTCGACTACGCCAACTCGAACCGCAAGGCCCATGTCCGTTTCCTGCCGGACGAGATGCCCGCCGATCACAGTGACCTGCGAGCGGCGATGGACACGTTCGTCCTCGCCGGAGCGATCAAGCTGTACCGAGAGGCGACAGGCGACGAGACCTTCCGCCACCACACCATGCTCGTCCATGAGCACGCGCACACGATCGTCCATCGTGAACAAGCCGACCGGATAAGGAAGGTCTGGGAGGAGTCCGGGTACTACACGTCGACCGCACACGAACGTCTCCGTACGCTGTTCGAGGACGACGTGCTGCCCGTCATGCACGCCAGGTCGGACGGCCGCCCCGTCCCATCCGACTACGCAAGGCTCGCGCCGCACATCGGTGAGGTCCTCGCCCGCGTCGGAAGCTCCGGCAATCCTGTTCTTGTGGTCAACTCCGACAAGATCGAAGGCGAAAACCTCGACTTCGACCGCCAGGCCGTATGGCGGATCCTCGTCGGCGGCAACAAGCTTGCCCGCGGGTTCACCGTCGAAGGCCTGACTGTCTCCTATTACCGTCGGCAGACGAAACAAGGCGCGACGCTGATGCAAATGGGTCGCTGGTTCGGATACAGGAAAGGCTATCGGGACCTTGTGCGGCTCTACATCACCGATGACATGTACGAGGCATTCGAGGCCGTCTGTCTTGACGAGAAGTACTTCCGCGACCAGCTCGATCGCTACGCCGAGCTCGTTGACGGCAAACCGCAGATCACTCCGGCCCAGGTGCCTCCGCTCGTCGCGCAGCATCTACCCGGGCTGAGGCCCGACGCCCCCAACAAGATGTACAACGCAAAACTGACCGAACGACGTTCGCCAGGGTTCGGAGTGGAACCCACCGCCTATCCGGTCAAGGGCGAACTGCTCGCCGCGAACGTCGAGACGTTCGCTCCGCTGTTCGCAGCCGCAAACGGCGACATCCACACCTTCAAGACACCGGCGAACCGGGACTTCCAAGCGCGTGTCGGCATCGTCTCCCACGGAGTCATGCTGCGGACTCTCGAAGACCTCATCTGGGGAGACGGCGACAACTTCGCTCCAGATCTTGCATGGCTCCGCCGGTTAAACAGCGGCGACATACACGACTGGGCGGTTATCTTTCCACAGTTGGGCATTCGCAATCCCAGCCGTCTCCTGATTGGGTCAGGACCCTTCAGTCTGCACCACCGGGACCGTCGCAGGCCTCCCTACTTTGGTGCCCTCAGCGATCCGAAGCATCGTGCCGCGGCCGACTGCATCGCTGGCGTGCCGCAGGTGGTCGACGATGAGCAGGCTCGCACTCTGCTTCGTCCCCGCCGCGGAGCACTCCTTGTCTATCCTGTAATCGAGCGTGACCCTTCGGGACACCAGGATGGCGAAGCGGATATACGCCAGGTGGTCATGACCTTCCGCGTGACGGCACCGACGACTGCGGACCGATTGAACCGCCCCTTCGTCACTTTCGTCACCAAGAACAGCCTCCGCGCAACGGATGCGATTGTGGACAAATAGCCCGGAGCTACACCGGGCAACCCGATGTCGGCTGGCGATGCGACCGGTCGAGTGGACCGTAAGCTTGAAGTTCGCTGGTCAAACTCTCGACATCCCTTTTCGTGGTCGAATCGCAGGTCGAGAGCAAGGTCACGGTAGAGCTGGGCCAGCTTTCCCAGCTCCGTGTCGGTGAGCGCGACTCCGGTTTCCCTGGGCGAGTCGATCATAGCCCAGACCTCGGCCTCGCTCAGTCCGACAGGCTCGCCGGTGTTCGCCAGTTCGGCCTGCGCCACCGCTCTATCCGTCTGCGCCTGGTCGACGCTCTCCACAACCGCTGCCGGGTCGATCCGGCAGCGATGGCATCCTGGAACCTCCGAATCTTGGCCTCGACCTCTCCACCCACCGCCGAGCCGGACTATCGCCTGCTGACGTGGCAGTAGGCGGACTGGGCCTCCACCAGCCGCTTGACGGTCAGATCGACGTTCCTCGAGTCGAACAGGTCCCCGATCCAGCCGTTCGCCGCATCCTCCAGCGGCTTCTCCCGCAGGTAGATTGTCGGCGAGTGGCTGGCTAGGGCTGGCAAGCCCGGAGCGAACGTCCGCCTTCCGTTCGCACGCCACACAGCGAAACAAGCCCCGGAAGGAGTACGGGTGCTCGACCGCGCGAGAGCAGACCGCTCATTTTCCACACAGTCCGCAGGCAGCCAGCGGCTGTGGAACGGCGCAACAGCTGAGCTCGCGTGAAGTCGTCCACCGAAATGATTTTCGGGTAAGCAGACCTGCGCGAGCGGACAACGGGTTCCCGCCCTGCCTGACGGAACCTCGCAACGTTCCCGGCCGCAAACGCCCTCCGGGGTCCAGTTGCATGCCCTATCGCCTCCAGCCGCCCGAAGAACCCGTAATCGATGCACTGCGGGTTCTCGATAATCGACCGCACCGTGCTGCCCTGCCAACCGTCCGCGGACCGGTACCGATTCTGCGCAGGATTGTGCTCGGACGAACGTAATATCCCGAGCCGGTTCGACGCATTGGCTACAGCACGGTCACCCTAGCCGTCCAGGTCTCCAGGTGTAGCGGAGTCCCTGGAAGCGCCACTCGGGAAGACAGTGTGCGTTGTGCAGTCAGCCTCCGCAACGCAAGAGCTGCTCGACATCGTCGATCGCCGACTTGCTCGGGAAGTGGAACTTGCCGTGCTCGTGAGCACCTTCCATGGTGAGGGCTACGAAACTGAACTCGCTCCCGGGAAACAGTTCTTCAACGTGCCGCTTCCGCCCCTTGTGGTGGCGGTCGGCCCGGCGTTGGTCCGTGACCTTGTACTTCGGGTTGACGACGAAAACGCTAAGGATCTTGTTGCCGAACCATCCGTCGATCCGGAAGTTGGCGTCAGCGATCGGGTGCACGCGGACGTCGAGCCCTCGCTCCCGCAGTGCGACAGCGGTGTACATATCGCGCATGAAACCGTAGTAGGCGTTGCCGATGCGCCAGTCCAGGGAGCCGTCTGCCAGGAATTTCGCCCTATGTTCAGGGTTCTTCGCGGCAGGGTGCTTCGCCTTGATGCGGGCCAGCTCCTGGTCGAAGATCTTGTTCTCCCGATCCGCTCTCTCGGCACCGAACATCTTCATGCCGTCGGCGGTGCGGTAGGCGAACTCGTCGAACTCGCTCCACAAGGGCGGTCGGCCGATCTCCTCCATCAAAAGATGAAACAGGTGAACGAAGGCGAAATCCGGTTCCCAGTTGCTCGCCAGGTCGATGTGCTCTATGTCCTCCTTCTTGAGCTCCTTGAGGGGATGCTCGTGATTGTCCTTGATCCACTCGAAGGTCTCCAGTCCGCAGTTGTACATCGCCTTGGTCACGTGGTCGCGCATGGTCGAAACGACACCATGCCCGATCCGCTTCGGGTTGTTCTCCCACTTGTAGAAGTACTGGTGCTCTGCCTGCGGAGTGACCAGGAACGTGCTGCGCACTTCATCCGCAGTGGTCTCCATCTTCGCTGCCCCCTCACCGTGCAACCGGTCCAGGCACCGTAGCGCGTCTCATCGCGAAAGACTCTCAGATTAGTTCGACGCGACGGACTTCAGTCACGGGGTCGCCGCAGCCCATAGGCCAAATGGCGCATATCAAGCTGCGTCCACGCAACTTTATGCAGTCACGACCGAACCGGGAGACAGCATTAGGGAGACTTCCGATGGACCTCGTGCATGCTGAAACCACTTGACGCTCTGTCTGACGTCCGGACCGTACCTGCTAGAACAACGGGGTGACGAAGCGTGCTCCTCTGCCGAGCCCCGGAGACCTGTGCAAGCCCGACCCTCGCAATGCCGGACCACGGCCCGCACACGTCATCGTCGACTCCTCACATGACACTGATCTCCAAGCGGTGAGAACATGGCTTCAGACGCGCCCGATAGATGACTTGCTGCGTAGCGCTGTCGACGACGCCGTCCGCTACGTGCTCGACGGGGCACGCACGTTCCGGTTCGACCTCACAAGCAGCGAGGTCGATTCCGACGAACGCTCCTCGGTCGGAACGAAGCTGCAGTACCACGTCATCGAACAGCTCAAACTCCGCAAAGAACCGCCTCTGGACACGAAGATCCTGCATATCCCGGTGGAGATCAAAGGCACCGTCGGAAAGACGTGGATGATCCCTCAGGAAGGCCAGTGCGAGATCACACTGATGATCCAGATCGACACGATGCGGCACCGCTTCCGCGGGCTCCTCATGCGCACCCACCGTGCATGGCTCAACGGCAAGACAGGCAACCGGGACCGGAAACGATCCCCCCGCGCCGACGCGGTTCGCCAGTACGCCGATGAGATAGTGGCGTGGACGGACCTTCCGCCTGAGCCGCTGCGCCAGCTGACACTTGATCAACTCCGAGTGGTGTTCGGCCCTGGCGGTATTACCAAACGCGTCACCGCATTGTTCGGCTACCTGCCCGAAGTAGTCATCCCGCGCTCCAGCATTGTCACGGTCGGTGCCCGCCGTGACGACCCCCTGAGGCGAGCACGCGAAGCCAAATCACACGTCCTGAAAGCGCACAACCTCGTTGTCCTCGTCGGAAAATGGGAGAAGGACATCGCTGCGGCCCGCGAGCTCGGCTACGACCTCAGCGGCGCTGCGTGGGTCGCGGTTCCGCCTCAGAAGCTCGCGCAGCACGGGTACGCGCCGGCCGACTTCGGACGCTAGACATCCCCAGTCGCCGCAACGCCGCGTGTCCTCGTGCGTCAGTTGAAGCCCTGCTGATCGCAGTGGCTCAACCAATCGCAGGGCACGTTTCTCGATCTAGCCGAACCTGGCCGTATGCGTCGCAGCAGGTCATTTCGCAGCTTCGGTCTGCACGACTACATCGACGCTCCCACGATGACACCCGCCCTCCAGCCAGGATCGGCGAGCGGTGACGCCGCGCACCCGACGAAGACCTGGCAGCAGTCACGGCACGATGGCTCGAAGCTGGGCATCCTGGTGACGGGCCCTTTCGACGGGCAATGAGGTACGTAACCACCAGAGCAGAATCGCGCTCCCGCAGACCCTCTCGGGACGGGACTCGGCCGTTGAGGCTGGGTCGCCAGGTGCTTCGCTACTCATCGTATGGTGTTCGTCGCGCTCGGAACCGCATCCCTGCCTTGGCGGCGACAGACGTGACGGAGGTCGTGGGATTGCACATTCGCACGCTCCCCGTGCGAGAGTCGCTGCAGTACAAGATCAGCCTCGGCGAGCGGATCCTCCTATGTCAACGTACGTCGGTCGAGGATGACGGAGCCGAGATGTTCGTGCGCCTGAATGGCGGCCGGTCCGCTGCCGTGCACTTCCGCGGAAGCAAATGTACACAGACTCTTAGAGGTTGATGCGTGTGAATAGCGAGCAACTCGCCCCTCGGACACACACGTTAGACACACGGGGAGAGGCGGTCACTACGACCGCCTCTTTTTCATTGTCATAGCGGAGTTGCACGCCGAGATCCTGGTAGACCCGCGTGATCCGCTCCGGCGTCCCGCGAGTTCAGCGCCCGGGCCACATCGCCCACCAAATCAAGCCGCGCGCACACCTCCGCCGCCTCGGTCACGGTCGCCTTGGGCAAGTGCCGCAACTCGGCGTGCGCCGCCTCCCGCTCCGCCTGCGCCGTGTTGATCGCCTCGACCACAGCAGCCGGATCCACAGCAGCCGGGTCCACGCCCGCCTCGATCGCCGCCTGATGGCGGCGCAACCGCGACTCCGCATCAGCCAGCCGCTTCTCCGCTGACTCCCTGCCGGTCGAGTGCGCCCCGCGCTGCGAAGCCACCAGTGCGGCGACCGTACCGTCCCGGTTCGCCGGGTCGAACATTTCACCTGTTACTGGCACGAGCCGGCAACATGGATCCCGGATCTGATCGAGGCCGACACCGAGGTCCTGGCCTATTCTCCCGGCAGCCCGGAACCCAGTACCCCGGCGTTCTACTCGCCTGACTGCGCCCCGGCCGGCTGCCGCCGAACGCGCTGATCATCGACGAGCAGATGGGGATGGTGGAGGCCTTCACCAGCGACGATCCTCGCGGACGACGCGCTATCGACCTCCTTCGACCGTTGCAAGAGCGCTGTGGCGTCTCGACGGAGTAGGCCGCGGCCGGGGTGAGGCTCGGCGGATCTCGCCGAAAGGACACCGCTGCGGGCTGGGGCTCTAGGCTGACTCCGTGGACATCGAGTGGGCAACGGCGCGCCTGCGGGAGCACCGGCGCGGAGTCGCCTGGAGCCAGTCCGTTCACGAGAGCCCGAGTTCGTCGTCGAGAAGGCGGAAGACGTCGTCGTCGCTGGCCGATTCGAAGTCGAATGCGGCGTCGTCCGCGGCCGGTTTCGACGTTCGGCGGGCGGACCATTTCGCGCGGAGCACCTCCAGCCGTCCTTCGATCTGCTTGAACAGCTGTTCGTCCACGGTCGCCGAGGCGAAGGCGGTTTCCAGTTTGGCCAGCTCTCCCAGCAGGGAGGCGGGGCCGGGCGCCGCGGCGCCGAGTTCGCCGCGGAGGTGTGCGACCAGTTCGGCCGGGGTCGGGTAGTCGAACAGCAGGGTGGCCGGCAGGCGCAGGCCGGTCGCGGTGTTCATCCGGTTTCGGAACTCGACCGCGGTCAGGGAGTCGAAACCCAGGTCCTGGAACTCGCGGTCCGGTTCGATCGCGGTGCCGTCGGCGTGGCCGAGCACCAGTGCGGCTTGGCCGTGGACCAGGTCGAGGAGCACCTCGTCGCGGGTTTCGTCGGCCAGGCCGGTCAGCCGGGTCACGAGGGTGCCGGCGGTGATCTGGCCGGCCGCGGAACGGCGGGCCGGAGTGCGGATCAGCCCGCGCAGCAGGGGCGGGATCTCGCCGTGTGCCCCCAGTGCGGCCAGGTCCAGGCGGACCGGAACCACAGTCGCGGCGTCGGTGTTCAATGCGGCGTCGAAGAGAGCGAGGCCGTCGTCGGGAGACAAGGCGGGCATGCCTGCGCGCCGAAAACGTTCGAGGTCGGGGGCGGCCAAGGAACCGGTCATGCCGGCGTCGTTCGCCCACGGTCCCCAGGCCAGCGACACGCCGGGCAGCCCGTCGGCGCGGCGGTGGGCTGCCAGAGCGTCCAGGAAGGCGTTTCCCGCGGCGTAATTGGCCTGACCGGCACCGCCGAAGGTCCCGGCGATCGAGGAGTAACCGATGAACGCCGCCAGCGGCAGTTCGCGCGTCAGCTCGTGCAGATGCCAAGCTGCGTCGACCTTCGGCCGCAGCACGGCCGACATCCGCTCGGGCGTCAGCGATGCGATCACGCCGTCGTCGAGGACGCCGGCGGTGTGCACGACCGCGGTCAGCGGGTGTTCGGCGGGCACGGCGGACAGCAGTGCCGCCAGCGAAGCGCGATCGGCCGCGTCGCAGGCCGCCGCGGTCACTTCGGCGCCCTGTTCTGCCAGCTCCTTGACCAGCGCTTCGGCGTTGTCGGCGGAGAGGCCGCGGCGGCTGGCCAGCAGCAGCCGACGGACGCCTCGCTCGGCCACCAGGTGCTTGGCCAGCAACGCGCCGAGCCCCCCGGTGCCGCCGGTGATCAGCACGGTGCCTTCCGGATCCCAGCCGGGGGTTTCCGCCGGGGCGACCCGGACCAGCCGTCCGGCGTGGACGGTGTTGTCCCGCACCAGGATCTGCGGTTCGCCACTGCCCAGCGCGGCCAGCAGCACCGGCCCGGAGACGGGTGCCGAGCCGAAGTCGAGCAGGCCGAACCGGTCCGGATTCTCCGCCTGGGCCGAACGGACCAAGCCCCATCCGGCCGCGGCGGCGACGTCGCCTCCGTCGACCGCGCCGCGGGTGGCGAAGACCAGCCGGGAGGCGGAGAACTTGTCGTCGGCGAGCCACTGCTGCGCCAAGCCCAGTACTCGCGACGACATCTCGTGCGCCGAACCGGGGACGTCGGCCGGGTCGCCGTGGATCGGGACCAGGACGATCTCCGGGACCTCGGCCAGCGCCGTCAGGTCCGCGACGGCACGCGCGTCGTGGTCGCGCAGCGCGTCGAGGTAGTCGGAATCGTCCGAAGCGAGCACGGCGATCGCGCCGGGAACCGCTGGCTCCGCGGTCACGGCGACCCAGTCGAGGGCGAACAGGGCGTCGTCCTCGACGCTGCGCAGCTGCTCGGCGGTGACGGCGCGGACCCGCAGCGAGTCCACCGAGACGACGGGCGTCCCGGAAGTGTCGGCCGCCTCGATGGCCATCGATTCGCCCGAGGTGCGGGTGAGCCGTACTCGCAGCGCGGACGCACCGGAAGCGTGCAGGGAAATACCTTCCCAGGAGAACGGGAGTCCCCCGTTTTCGCCTGCGATGAGCATCGACGCGTGCAGGGCGGCGTCGAGCAGTGCCGGGTGGATGCCGAACGCGGCGGCGGAATCCGCGTCCGGCAGTACGACCTCGGCGAAGATCTCGTCGCCGCGTTGCCAGGCCGCGCGCAGGCCCTGGAACGCCGGCCCGTAACCGAAACCGGCCTCCGCGAACGTCTCGTAGCAGCCGGTCAGCGACAACGTCTCGGCGTCCGGGGGCGGCCACTCCCCCGCGGCGAAGCCGGCCGGGCCGGCCTCCTCGGCGAGCGCCCCGCTCGCGTGCTGGGTCCACGGCCGTGCGCCGTCGCCGTCGAGTCGCGAGTGGACGGTCAGCGGGCGGCGGCCGGATTCGTCGGCCTCGCCGACCCACAGCTGGATCTGCACCGCCCCCGAATCCGGCAACACCAGCGGCGCGGCGAGCGTCAGTTCGTCCACGCGGGCGCAGCCGACCTCGTCGGCCGCCCTGAGCGCGAGTTCGACGAACGCGGTGCCGGGCACCAGAGCGGCGCCCAGCACCACGTGATCGGCGAACCACGGCTGCGTGCGCGGCGAGAGCCTGCCGGTGAACACCATCCCGGCCGTCCCGGCGAGTTCGACCGCCGCGCCGAGCAACGGGTGGCCGGCCGCACCGAGCCCGGCGGCGGTGACGTCTCCGCGGGAGAAGCCGGGCGCGGGCCAGAAGCGTTCGTGCTGGAATGGGTAGGTCGGCAGGTCGACGTGCCGTGCCCCGGGGAAGAATGCGGAGAAGTCCGCTTCGGTGCCGCGGACCTGCAATCCGGCCAGCGCGGCGGTGAAGGACCGCACCTCGGACCATGCCTTGCGCAACACCGGCAGGGCGATCTCGCCTCCGGACAAGGTTTCCCCGGCCAGCGCGGTGAGCACCGCGCCCGGCCCGAGTTCGAGGAATACCGTGGTCCCGTTACCGGCCAACGCTTCGACGCCATCGGCGAAGCGCACGGCCTCGCGCACATGCCGGACCCAGTACTCCGGCGTGCACAGCTCCCCCGGCTCCGCGAGGCGGCCGGTCAGGTTCGAGACGACCGGGACCGCGGGTTCGGCGAAAGACACCCCTTCGAGAACCTCGCGGAAGTTCTCCAGCATCGGCTCCATCAGCGGCGAATGGAACGCGTGGCTCACCGGGAGGCGTTTGGTCCGCCGGCCGCCGCGCGCGAAGTGCCGCGCGATCTCCTCGACCGCATCGGTCCCGCCGGACACCACGACCGATCGCGGCCCGTTCACCGCCGCGATCCCGGCGTCCTTGCCGCGCCCCGCCAGTGCCGCGACGACCTCGGCCTCGGAAGCCTGTACCGAAACCATCGCGCCGGTCGCCGGCAGTTCCCGCATCAGCCGGGCCCTCGCGGCGACCACCGCGCAGGCGTCTTCGAGGGTGAACACGCCCGCGGCGTAGGCGGCGGTCAGCTCGCCGATCGAATGGCCGCCGAGCTGGTCGGCAGTGACGCCGAAGGACTGCACCAGCCGCAGCAGCGCGACCTCCACGGCGAAGAGCGCCGGCTGCGTCCAGCCGGTGTCGTCGAGCGCTTCGGCGTCCTCGCCCCAGATCACCTCGCGGATCGTCCGGTCCAGGTGCCGGTCGAGTTCGCCGGCGACCGCGTCGAACGCCGCCGCGAACTCGGGGAACCGGCCGTGCAGCTCCCGGCCCATGCCGAGCCGCTGCGAGCCCTGGCCCGAGAAGAGGAATGCGGTCTTTCCGCCGACGACCGTTCCTTCGATCAGGCAGGCGTTCGGCTCACCCGCTGCCAGCGCGGTCAGGCCGCGCACCGCCTCGTCGTGGTCACCGGCCAGCACCACCGCGCGGCGGGCGAAGCGGGACCGCTCCCCGGCGAGCGAGAACCCGATGTCGGCCGGGCGCAGCCCCTCGATCCGGGACAGCAGGCGTCCGGCTTGCGCCCGCAGCGCCTCCGGGGTCTTGGCGGAGAGCAGCAATGGCACAACCCCGGCCGGGCTGTCCTCGTCGGCGGCGTCGGCGGTCGCGGGGAGTGCGGCCGGCTGCTCGATGATCGTGTGCACGTTCGTCCCGCTGATGCCGAACGACGAGATGCCCGCGCGACGCGGCCGGTCGGCCTGCGGCCAGCCGACCGGTTCGGCGACGAGTTCGAGGGCGCCGCCCGTCCAATCGACCTCGCGTGAGGGCACGTCCGCGTACAGAGTGCGGGGCACCACCCCGTGCCGCATCGCCAGCACCATCTTGATCACCCCGGCCACCCCCGCAGCCGCCTGC
>NZ_JBHUKS010000040.1:0-185943 GCF_042684085.1 Amycolatopsis silviterrae | reverse complement strand
AATTACCACACCCCGTCAACCCGCCAAGACCAGCACAAACCAAGATGAAAAACGCCCATTGGGGCGATAGCCCAGGCCGAAGGAGCTGACCAGCGCCGGTGCCACTCATGGCGAGTCCGCGGGTCGGCGGGTCGGCGGGCTTGGGTAGTCCGTGAGGGGAACCCTCACGGACTCTGATTCCCTCAGGGTTCCCCTCACGGACCTTCGGAAATGGCCGTTCGGGCATCAATCGGGCACTTCGGCAACTCTGACGTCCTTTGTGGATGGTCCGGCAGGCGTGCGGCCACGCCGCTTACCTCCCCTGACATGGAATCCAAGTCCGTGAAGGACTCCTTCACGGAACGTCAGCGGGTGGGGCGGCGCGGCGGTTCGCAACAGCCGACCGCACACGAGGTGCCATTGACCGTGCACCCAGCAGCAGGAAACGCCGAAAGCTTCCGCACCGGAGCGTCTTCCAGGTGTTCGCGGACCAGTTCCACGACCATCTCCGCAAACCGAGGATCCACATCCGGAGTAGCGGCGCGAGCAAAAGCCATGCCGTGCTCAGCAGCCCGGTCGGCAGCCTCGTTGTCCAGATCCCAGATCACTTCCAGGTGGTCCGCGACAAACCCGATCGGGCTGACCACCACCGCCTCCACCCCCTGCGCATGCAATGCGTCGATGTGGTCGACGATGTCCGGCTCCAGCCAAGGAATCTGCGGCGGCCCCGACCGGGACTGCCAAACCACGTCGTACTCAGCAATCCCAGCCTCAGCGGCCACGAGGCGAGCGGCTTCGGCGATCTGACTCGAGTACCGCCGGCCGCCTTCCTCGGGCGGGCCGGAGGCCAGGTCAGCGCTTTCCGGGATCGAGTGGGCGGTGAAAACCGTACGGGCACCGGCCCCGTCGCCGAGTTTCGCGTGCGCGGCGCGGACTGCGTCGGCGATCGCCGCGATAAACAACGGATGATCGAAGAACTGACGCAGCTTCACCAGCTCCGGCGCGTCGTCCCCGACCGCAGCCCGGGCACGCTCGATGTCCTCGTCATACTGCCGGCAGGCGGAATACCCGCCGTAAGCGCTCGTAGGAAACACCAACGCACGGCGAACGCCCGCGTCCTTCATCCCGGCCAGCGTGTCCTCGACCATCGGCCGCCAGTTCCGGTTCCCGAAGTGCACCGGCAGCTCGATGCTCTCGACCGCCAGCTGCTTCTCGACCGCCGCGATCGCCGCGCGGTTGAGCCGGTTGATCGGCGAGACCCCGCCGAAGTGCTGGTAGTGCTCGGCGACCTCGAGCAGCCGCTCGCGCGGCACGCCCCGGCCCCTGGTGACGTTCTCCAGGAACGGCATCACCTCGTCAGGCCCCTCCGGACCGCCGAACGAAAGCCATAGCAACGCGTCGTAACCCACGGTGCTCATCCTGCCCCTGTGGCGCTCCGCACGCCTCGGCGGCCTCGTTGTGTATCGCCCTGTCCAAAATGTGTTAGCGTACGAGCATGCCGAGGCCACGCGAGTTCGACGAGACCGAAGCGCTCGAAGGCGCGATGAACGCGTTCTGGGCGCGGGGGTACGAGTCGACCTCGACCGAGGAGCTGTGCGCCGCCACCGGGCTGGGGCGCAGCAGCATCTACAACACGTTCTCCAGCAAGCACGAGCTGTTCCGGCGCGTGCTCGACCACTACACCCACCGCGGGGTCCGCCTCCGCGCGACGCTGCTGGACGACGCCCCGGACGGCCTCGGCGCCATCCGGCTGCTCCTCGACTCGACCATCGACGACGAACTCGAGAACGGCCGGCGCGGCTGCCTAATGGTGAACGCCATCGCCGAGTTCGGCACCAGCGATCCGGAGGTCGCGGCGCAGGTCAACGCGGACACCGAAGCGCATCTGTCGGCGCTGGTCCACTTCGCCCGCACGGGACAGGCGGACGGGAGCGTCACCCGCGACCGCGACGCGGGCGACATCGCGAACTTCGTCCACGCCACCATTTCCGGGCTTCGGACGATGTCCCGGCGGGGAGCCGAACGCGAAGCGCTGACGTCGGTGGCGGAGATCGCGCTGAGCGCGGTCGCCCGGCGCTGACCATCCGCACGCGGCACCAAAGCCGGTTTTGAGCTGCCCGCACCGAGTTCCGCCCACAACTGACCCGCGACGGCAACCACCCGTCGGCGGTCGAACCCCAGCCTGAGGCCACCGCAGTCCTCATCACCCGGCCCGCGCGGCGCCAACGGCGACGCGGCGCGAGCCTGCCTAGAAGTCCGCCCTTGTTTTGTACTGCTGGTTTCAGAAAGAGAGAATTCCCGTGCCCCTCGCCGTCTTCGTGCTCGGGCTCAGCATTTTCGCGCTGGGCACCTCCGAGTTCATGATCACCGGGCTGCTCCCCGGAATGGCCGCCGACCTCGGGGTCAGCATTCCGGACGCGGGGCTGCTGATCTCCGCCTTCGCCGTCGGCATGGTCGTCGGCGCGCCGTTGCTCGCCGTCGGCACGATCCGGCTTCCGCGGCGGACCACACTGCTCGGGCTGCTCGTCGTGTTCAGCGCGGCGCACGTCATCGGCGCGGTCTCCGACGGTTACGGCGTCCTTTTCGCGACCCGCGTCGTGAGCGCGCTCGCCTGCGCCGGGTTCTGGGCCGTCGCCGCTTCGACCACTGTTAACCTCGTCCCGGAGGCGAAGCGCGGACAAGCACTCGCGGTGCTGGTCGGCGGGCTGACCGTCGCGAATGTGGTCGGGGTGCCGGCGGGCACGCTCCTCGGGCAGCACGCAGGCTGGCGGAGTGCGTTCTGGGCGGTCGCCGCGCTGAGCGTCGTCGCCGCGATCGCAGTCCTGGCGGCGGTTCCGCGCACCACCACGGAAACCGAAGCGCCGCGGATCGCTGAGGAGCTGAAAGTGTTCCGCCGCAGCCGGTTGTGGCTCGCGCTCGGCGTGATCGCGTTGCTGCAGGCGATGGTTTTCGCGACGTTCAGCTACCTCGCTCCCCTGCTGGTCTCCGTCGCCGGGCTGCCCGAATCCGGGGTGCCGGTGGTGCTGGCGCTGTTCGGCGGCGGCGCGGTGATCGGGATTTTCGCCGGCGGCAAACTCGCGGACACGCATCCGTTCGCGACCCTTTACGGCAGCCTCGGCATCGCGGTCGCGGCGCTCGTCGCGCTGGCCTTCGCCACCAACGCCGTCGTCGCGGTCACCGCAGTGCTCGTCCTCGGCGCGGCCGGGTTCGCCGCGAATCCCGCGCTCAACGTGCGGGCTTACGCGGTCGCGGGCGGCAGTTCAACGCTTGTCGGCGCGAGCACGACGTCGGCGTTCAACGTCGGGAACACGGTCGGCCCGTGGCTCGGCGGTACGACGATCAGCGCGGGGCTGGGCTTCTCCAGCGTGGCGTGGGTCAGCGTGGCGCTCGGCGCGCTCGCGCTGGCGGCCCTCACGTTCGCGCTCCGGCTGCACCAGCGCGACGCCGCGCCCCAGCTCGTCAACGCCTGAAAAGACGATGGCCCCGCGGGAATGTTCCCGCGGGGCCATCGGCAAGACCAGCTCAGATCCCGAGCGCGTGCACGCCGCCGTCGACCATGATCATCGAACCGGTGGTGGCCGGCATCCAGTCGGACAGCGCGACGCAGACCGTCTTCGCGGTCGGCTCCGGGTCGGCGGAGTCCCAGCCGAGCGGCGCGCGGCCGTCCCAGCCGCTTTCGAGTTCGCCGAAGCCCGGGATGGATTTCGCGGCCATCGTCTTCATCGGACCGGCGCTGACCAGGTTGACCCGGATGCCCTGCGGGCCGAGTTCCTTGGCCAGGTACCGGTTCACCGACTCCAGCGCGGCCTTCGCGACGCCCATCCAGTTGTAGACCGGCCACGCGACGCGCGCGTCGAAGTCCATGCCGACGATCGAGGCGCCGCGGCCGAGCAGCGGCAGCGTCGCGACGGTGAGCGCCTTGAACGAGAACGCCGAGACGTCCACCGCGACCTTCACGTCGTCGCTGGGAGCGTCGAGGAAGGGCGCGCCGAGGCAGCTCTGCGGCGCGAAGCCGATCGAGTGCAGGACGCCGTCGAGACCGTCGACGTGCTCGCGGACGCGGTCGGCGAGCGAGTCGAGGTGCTCCTGGTTGGTGACGTCCAGTTCCAGCACCGGGGCGGGCTCGGGCAGCCGCTTGGCGATGCGCTCCACCAGCGACAGCCGTCCGAAGCCGGTGAGCACGACCTTCGCGCCCTCCTGCTGGGCGATGCGGGCCGCGTGGAACGCGAGCGAGGCGTCGGTGATGACGCCGGTGATCAGCAGCCGCTTGCCTTCGAGCAATCCGGGCAACGCGTCCTCCAGGTCGTGGGTTCTTATCCGGGGAAAGAGAATCAGTGGCCGAGGCCGAGGCCGCCGTCGACGGGCAGCACCGCGCCGTTGACGTAGCCCGCCTCGTCCGAGGACAGGTACCGCACCGCGGCGGCGATCTCGGCCGGTTCGGCGTAGCGGCCGGACGGGACGCTGGCGAGGATCTCCTTGCGCCGGTCCTCGGGCAGCGCGTCGGTCATGTCGGTGTGCACGAAACCGGGCGCGACGACGTTCGCGGTGATGTTGCGCGACCCCAGCTCCCGCGCGAGCGAGCGCGCGAAGCCGACCAGACCGGCCTTGGAGGCGGCGTAGTTCGCCTGCCCGGCCGAGCCGGAAAGGCCCACCACGGACGAAATGAACACGAACCGGCCCCAGCGGGCGCGCAGCATGCCGCGCGAGGCCCGCTTGGCCACGCGGAACGCCCCGGTGAGGTTCGCGTTCACCACGCGCTCGAACTGCTCCTCCGACATCCGCATCAGCAGGGTGTCGTCGGTGAGCCCGGCGTTGGACACCAGGACCTCGACCGGTCCCTGGTGCTCCTCCACGAGCTTGAAGGCCGCGTCCACCTGCTCGACGTCGGTGACGTCGGCCTGCACGCCGAAAAGCCCCTCCGGCGCGCCGGACCCGCGGTGCGTCACCGCGACCCGGTGGCCCTGCTCCGCGAGGTCGCGGGCGATCGCCAGCCCGATGCCCCGGTTGCCGCCGGTGACCAAGACCGACCGTCCCACTGCGTTCTCCTCGTCGTCTTCGCGATTGCGCCCGCTTGAGGCTATCGGCTGCGCTGACCGGCGGCGCACCCGGCACTCCCGTCCTAAGCGACGGTAAGGAACCGCCTCCCGACCTTGAGGGTTACTGCCCGGTTGGTCACCGTGAGTCGCGACACAGGAGGTCAAGGATGACTACCCGGATCCAGGACGCCGGCTCGGCATCGAGCGAGCGGCGCGTGGTCGGCAACGTGCTGCGCGGCTCGATCGGAAACCTCGTCGAGTGGTACGACTGGTACGCCTACTCGGCGTTCACCGTCTACTTCGCGAAGGCGTTCTTCCCCGGCGGCGATGCCACGGCGCAGTTCCTCAACACCGCGGCGGTGTTCGCCGTCGGATTCCTCATGCGGCCGCTCGGCGGCTGGCTGCTCGGCCGTTTCGCCGACCGGTACGGACGGCGCTCCGCGCTCGTGCTCTCGGTTTCGATGATGGCCTGCGGCTCGCTGCTCATCGCGGTGACGCCCGGCTACACGACGATCGGCATCGCGGCCCCGATCCTGCTGGTGTTTTCCCGGCTGCTGCAAGGGCTTTCGGTCGGCGGCGAGTACTCCACCTCGGCGACGTACCTGTCCGAGGTGGCCACTCCCGGCAAGCGCGGGTTCTACTCCAGCTTCCAGTACGTGACCCTCGTCGGCGGGCAGCTGCTCGCGCTGGGCCTGCAGCTGATCCTGCAGAGCGTGCTCAGCGACAAGCAGATGGGCGACTGGGGCTGGCGGATCGCGTTCGTGGTCGGCGCGCTCGCGGCGGTGATCGTGATGGCGCTGCGGCGGTCGATGGACGAGTCGGAGAGCTACCAGCGGGTCACCGAGAGCGCGGAGACCAGCAAGGGCGAACGCGGCACGCTGCGCCAGCTCGTGAAGTACCCGCGCGAGATCCTGCTCGTCGTCGGGCTGACGCTCGGCGGCACGGTCGCGTTCTACACCTACGCCACCTACACGCAGAAGTTCCTGGAGAACACCGCGCACATCCCGCGCCGCACGGTCACCGTGATCATGTTCCTGGCGCTGCTGGTGTTCGCGATCCTGCAGCCGCTGGCCGGGCGGCTGTCGGACAAGATCGGCCGCCGGAAGCTGCTGATGTTCTTCGGCATCGCGGGCACCCTGCTGACCGTGCCGATCATGACCCTGATGGCGCGCACCAGCCAGCCGTTCCTCGCGTTCCTGCTGCTGCTCGGCGCGCTGGTGATCGTGACCGGCTACACCTCGATCAACGCGATCGTGAAGGCCGAGCTGTTCCCGACGCGGATCCGCGCGATCGGCGTCGGCCTGCCGTACGCGCTCACCGTCGCGATCTTCGGCGGCACCGCGGAGCTGATCGCGCAGGCGCTGAAGAAGGCAGGTCACGAATCGCTCTTCTTCTGGTATGTCGCGGGTTGCGTCCTCGTGTCGCTCGTCGTGTACGCGACAATGCGGGAAACTTCGCGTTCGTCCGCCCTCGAACGCGGCGAGGACTGATCGGGAGGACGGCCGTGCGCGTGCTGCTCGTGGAGGACGACACCGGGGTCGCCCGGGCACTCGCCGAAACGCTGCAGGCGCACGGCCACTCCGTCACCGCGGTCGGCCGCGGCAGCGACGCGCTCACCCGGCACCGGGACGCCGACCTGCTGCTGCTCGACCTCGGGCTGCCCGATCTCGACGGGCTCGACGTGCTGCGCAAGATCCGCCAGGTGTCGCCGGTGCCGGTCATCGTGCTGACCGCGCGCGACGACGAGCGTTCCGTCGTCCGCGCGCTGCGTTTCGGCGCGGACGACTACCTGGCGAAACCGGTGCGGATGGCCGAGCTGCTGGCCCGGATGGACGCCGTCGTGCGGCGGGCCGGCGGCTCCTCCCCCGCGCCGAAGGACCCGGTGGTGCAGATAGAGGACGTCGAGATCGACCTCGGCGCGCGCCGGGTCGTCGTCAGCGGCCGGGACATCGGGCTCACCACGAAGGAGTTCGCCGTGCTGGCGGTGCTCGCCGCGCGGCCCGGCACCGCGGTGAGCCGGCAGCAGCTGATGGACGAGGTGTGGGGCGACGCGTACCTCGCCGTGTCGCGCTCGCTCGACGTGCACATGACGCAGCTGCGCGCGAAGCTCGACCGCCCTGGCCTGCTCACCACGATCCGCGGCTTCGGCTACCGGCTCGGCCGGAGCTGATCGGTGCGCACTCGCCTGCTGGCTGTCCTGGTCACGCTCGCGCTCGCGGTGGTGGCGGCGTTCGCCGTGCCGCTGCTGTCCGCGACCGCTGATCAACGGACCCAGCAGCTGGTGATCTCGCGCAGCAGCGACGTCGACCGCTTCGTGGTGCTCGCGCAACAGGCGGTCGATTCCGGCGACGCGACCGCGTTGAACGCTGACGCGCGGCAGTATTCGTCGTTATACAGCGAAGGCGTCCTGATCGTCGACGCGCAGCGGCAGCCGCTGGTCGAAACCGGCGGTCTGACCAGCAGCGATCCCGACGCGCGGATGATCATCGAGGCGACGCTGCGCAACGAGCCGGAAGCGCCGGTCGAGCGCATCCGGCCGTGGTCGGACGAGCCGGTGCTGTTCGCCCGTCCGGTCGGCACCGGGACGCGGGTGTCCGGTGTCGTCCTGCTGCGGGCTTCGGTGACCGCCGCGGCCGGTGACGTCGCGGCCGCGTGGAGCGCGATCGCGGCCGGAGCCATGGTGGTCGCCGCACTGTTCGTGCTGCTCGCGGTTCTGTTGTCGCGCTGGATGGTGCGGCCGCTGGTGGAGCTGGAAACCGGGGTGCTGGCGGTGGCGGGCGGACGCCGGGCGCAGGTGCCGGAACGGTCCGGGCCGCGCGAGCTGCGGTCGCTCGCGGCGTCGGTGAACCGGATGTCCGACGCGGTGGTCGAGTCGGCGAACCAGCAGCAGCGGCTCGTCGCGGACACCTCGCACCAGCTGCGCAATCCGATGGCCGCCCTGCGGCTCCGGCTCGACCTGCTCGGCACCGAGGTCGAGAACCGCCCCGCCTACGACGCCACCGTGGCAGAAGTCGAACGGCTGGAACGGATTCTCGACGGCCTGCTCGCCCTCGCGACCGCCGAAAGCACCGCGACCCGGCTGGCCGCCCGTGCCGACGACGAGCCGGCCGACCTCGCTGCCGTCGTGGCGGAGCGGGTCGACGCCTGGCGGCTGTCCGCCGACGAAGCCGGCGCGACGCTCGTGCCGTGCGCGGGCCATACTGAACCGCTGCTGGTCCGCACGCCGGAAAGCGAACTGGCGCAGATTCTCGACGTCCTGCTGGACAACGCCGTCCACCACGCCGGTCAGGGAGCGACCATCACCGCCGCTTGGGAATCCACTTCGGACACTGTCACGCTGATCGTCAGCGACGACGGTCCCGGCCTCCCGGCCGAGGATCTCGCCCGCGCCACCGAACGGTTCTGGCGGGCAGGCGGCGACGGCGCGCCGCGCGGGACCGGGCTCGGGCTGGCCATCGCCCGGGAGCAAACCCGCGCCAGGGGCGGCGTTCTGGAGCTGCGCGCGGTCGAACCGCACGGCCTGCAAGTCCGGATCACGCTGCCCGCGGCGGTGGCGCCGTGACCGTCACCCGCCGCGCCGCGCTCCTCGGCGGCCTCGCCCTCACGCTCGCCGCCTGCGACGACACCTACCGCGGCCCGGACCGGAAGATCACCATCGCGGCCGGCGAACCCGGCGGCTTCTACCTGGCCTTCGCCGAGGTACTGGCCGCTGAACTGTCCCGCGCCGAACCGCGGCTGCACTGCAGCGCGCTGCGCACCGAGGCGAGCGTCGAGAACGTCGAACGCGTCCGTGACGGCACCGCGGATTTCGGGCTGTCCCTCGCCGACGTCGCGCAATCCGCCGTCATCGGCGGGACGCCGTTCGGGAAACCCGTTCCGCTGCAAGCACTCGGCCGCGTCTACGAGAACTACCTGCAGCTCGTCGTCCGCGCCGAAGACCGCCTCACCGACCTGCGCTCGCTCGCCGGCCGCCCGATCTCGGTCGGCGCGGGCCGGTCCGGCGCGGCCCAGCTGGGCGAACGGGTCTTCGCCGCGAGCGGCGTCCGGATCCAGGCGCAGCACCTGCCGTTGAACGACGCCGTCACCGCGCTGCACGACCGCCGGATCGACGCGTTCCTGTGGTCCGGCGGCATCCCAACACCCGCGCTCGCCGACCTCAACCGCGCGACGCCGCTCGCGCTCATCCCGCTCACGTCGGTGCTCCCCCAGCTGCGGAAGGCGTACGGGCCGCTGTACGAGCAGGTCCAGGTGCCCGCCGGGGCGTACCGCGGGGTCGGCGCGCTCGGGACCATCGGCGTCGCGAACCTGCTGGTCTGCTCCCCCCGGCTGCCCTTCGACGTCGCCGCGGCCGTCGTCCGGGTGCTCGCCGAACGCGCCGCCGAGCTGGTGCCCACGCAGGCTGTCGGCACGCAGTTCCTCGACGTCCGAACGCTCATCGGCACCCAGCCGGTCCCGCTGCACCGCGGCGCGGCCGACACCTACCGCGCCCTGCACGGGTGATCGCTAGATTGGTCGGGTGACCGAACGCCGACCTCTCGCCGAAATGCCCCTGCGCGTGCGCTACCACGAATGCGACGGCCAAGGGATCGTCTTCAACGCGCATTACCTCGCCTACGCGGACATGGCGGCGTTCGAGGTCGAGAGAGCGCTCTTCGGCTCGCATGACGCACTGCTCGCGACCGGCGTCGACGTGGTGGTCGCCGAGTCCAACCTGCGGTACTTCGCGCCGTGCCGCTTCGACGACGAGCTGGTGGTCTCGGTGTACCTCGTGCACCTTGGCACCACGTCGATGCAGTTCGAGCTGGAGATCCGGCGCGGCGACACGGTGACGACCGAGATCCGGCTGCGGTACGTGTGGGTCGACACCGAGAACTACCTCAAGGCCGAACCCCCGCCGGAGGTGCGCGCGGCCTACGCGAAGTACCTCCCCGAGGCGGCGTGATGTTCCGAGTGCTCTTCTACCGCCCCGAAATCCCGCCTAACACCGGCAACGCGATCCGCCTCGCCGCGAACACCGGCTGCGAGCTGCATCTGGTGGAGCCGTTGGGGTTCACGTTGGAGGACAAGCAGCTTCGCCGCGCCGGGCTCGACTATCACGATCTTGCGCGAGTCCATGTGCATGCTGATCTGGCTGCGGCGTGGGAGGTTTTGCTGCCGTCGAAGGTGTACGCGTTCAGTGCTACGGCGACGCGGCTCTACACCGAGGTGTCGTACTCGCCGGGCGACGTGCTGATGTTCGGGCCGGAGTCCGCTGGGTTGCCGGACGAGGTTCAGCACGCGCCGGAGGTCAGCGAGCGGCTGCGGCTGCCGATGCTGCCCAACAACCGGTCGCTGAACCTCGCGAATACGGCAGCCATCGCGGTGTACGAGGGTTGGCGGCAGAACGGCTTCGCCACTCCGTGAAGGACTTACGGCCAACGCCAAGAACTTCAAGCTGCGTGCCCCCAGCCCACCCACTGTCCACAAAGGACTTCAGTGTTGCCGAAATGCCCGATTGATGGCCGCGTGCCGGTTTCCTCATGTCCGTGAGGGGAACCCTGAGGGAATCTGATTCCGTCAGGGTTCCCCTCACGGACAGCAAGCCGCGCCCGCAGCGCCTTCACGGACCTACGGCAGTCTCTGGCCGAACAACAGCGCCGTAGCCGCCCCCGCCATCAGGATGATCGTGCCCAGCACCACCCACGGCTTGCTGGCGTCCGCGTTCTTCAGCTCGTACCCGATCTGCTCGCCCAGGTCGGCGTACACGCGTTTCAGCTCGTCCGCGCTCGCCGCCTTGTAGAACTCGCCGCCGGACAGCTTCGCGATCTCCCGCAGCGATTCGTCGTCCACCCGGACGTCCTGCTGCTTGCCCTCGATGTCGACCGAGCCGTGCTCAGTACCGAACGAGATCGACGAGATCGGCATCTGCGCTTGCTTCGCCGCTTGTGCCGCGGTGTACGCGCCGCGCGGGGCGTACAGGTCTTCCGGCACCGTCTGCTTGCCGTCGCTCATCAGCACGATGCGCGCCGGCGGCGGGCCGTCCGCGCCGCCGACCACCGCGGAGAAGCTCTGGATCGACTGCATCGCCGCGTAAATGCCCTCGCCGGTGGCGGTGGACTGCGCGAGCTTCAGGTTGTCGATCGCCTTCGAGACGCCCGCGCGGTCCGTCGTCGGGTTGACGAGCACGGTCGCGGTGCCGGCGAACGAGATCAGGCCCAGGTTGACGCCCGGCGTCATGTTCTGCGCGAACTGCTTCGCCGCGTCCTGTGCCGCCTTCAGCCGCGTCGGCGCGACGTCGGTGGCTTCCATCGACAGTGACACGTCGATCACCAGCATGACCGTCGCCCGGTTGCGCGGCACCTTCTGCTCGGCCGTCGGACCGGCGAGCGAGACCGTCAGGAACAGCAGCGACAGCACGATCAGCACCGCGGGCACGTGCCGGATCCAGCCCTGCGCCTTGGGCGCGACCTTCTCCAGCAGTTCGAGGTTCGCGAACCGCATCACGCGGCGGCGGCGCTGCCGTTGCGCCAGCACGTACGCGGCCGCCACCGCGGCGACCGCGATCAGCAGCAGGAACCACCACGGCGAACTGAATCCGGCGAGGCTCATGCCGTCGCCTCCTTGCCGCGTTCCCCGGACAGTCGCTCGCCAGCCGCGCTCATGCGACACCTCCGGACCAGCGGCGCTTGCGGGCGACCACGAACCGCACCATGTCCGCGATCCAGTCGGAATCGGTGCGCAGCACCAGATGCGCGGCCCCGGCCCGGCGCAGCCCGGCCGCGACCGCCTGCCGGTGCGCGTTCGCCGCCGCGCCGAATTCCTTGCGCAGCAACGCCGAAGCGTGCACCTCGCGCTGCCGTCCGGTCTCCGGGTCGGCCAGCACCACGGTGCCGACGTCCGGCAGGTCGACGTCGCGCGGGTCGACGATTTCGATCGCGATCAGTTCATGCCTTCCGCCGAGCGCCCGCAGCGGGCGCTCCCAGTCCATCGGGCCGAGGAAGTCGGAAATCGCCACCGCGAGGCCCCGTCGGCGCGGCGGGCGGCGCAGCTGTTCGAGCGCACCGGCGAAATCACCGCGGACGCCCTCGGCCGCCCGGGGAGTCTCCGCCAGCCGCCGGACGAGCCCGCGAGCGTGCGGAAGACCGCCGCGCGCCGGCAGCCGGGTGGTGCCTTCGCCGTTCGACACGAGCGCGCCGATCCGGTTTCCGCCACCGCCGGTGAGGTGCGCGACGGCCGCAGTCGCACAGACCACCAGGTCGCGTTTCTCGCACAGCGCGGTGCCGAAGTCGAGGCTCGCCGACATGTCCGCGACGACCCACGTCTCCAGCTCGCGGTCCGCGACCGTCTCGCGGATGTGCGGCGTCGTGGTGCGCGCGGTGACCGCCCAGTCCATCCGGCGCACGTCGTCGCCCGGCTGGTACGGCCGCGCTTCGCCGGGCTCCGAACCCGGCCCCGGCACGAGACCGAGGTGGTTGCCCTGGAGCAGTCCGTCGAGACGGCGGCGCACTTCGAGTTCGAGGGTCCGCAGTCCCGCTTCCATCCGGTCGCCGCGCAGGATCGGCGGCGCCCAGCCGGGACGTCCGCCCGGTTCTTTCGAGGAGGTGCCAGCCACGCCGTTACCTGACAGGCGCGCCCGCCGGCACTGGGCCGGCGCCGCCCTGCGGCCGGGCCGAGACCTGCGGCAGCGGCACGGTCTGCAGCACGCGGGTGACGATGTGGTCCACCGGGACGCCGTCGGCCAGCGCGTCGTAGGACAGCACGAGCCGGTGCCGCAGCACGTCCGGCACGACGTCGACGACGTCCTGCGGGAGCACGTAGTCCCGGCCGCGCACAAGCGCCAGCGCCCGCGCCGCGGCGATGATGCCGAGGCTCGCGCGCGGCGACGCGCCGTAGGACACCCAGCCCGCGACGTCGGAGAGGCCGTGGTCGTTCGGGGTGCGCGTGGTGAGCACCAGCCGCACGACGTAGTCGACCAGCGCGTGGTGCACGAACACCTGCGACGCGACGCCCTGCAGCCGCACCAGCTCCGCCGGGCTCAGCACCTCGTGCGGCTCCGGCGGCGTGACGCCCATCCGGTAGATGATCTCGCGCTCCTCCTCGGCGGAGGGGTACTCGACCAGGATCTTGAACAGGAACCGGTCGCGCTGGGCTTCCGGCAGCGGGTACACGCCCTCGTTCTCGATCGGGTTCTGCGTGGCCAGCACGAGGAACGGGTCCGGCATCGGGAAGGTCTTGCCGCCGATCGACACGTGCCGCTCGGCCATCACCTCCAGCATCGCCGACTGCACCTTCGCCGGGGCGCGGTTGATCTCGTCGGCGAGCACGAAGTTCGCGACCACCGGGCCCAGCTCGACGTCGAAGCGCTCGGCGCCCTGGCGGTAGATGCGCGTGCCGAGGATGTCGGCGGGCACCAGGTCGGGGGTGAACTGCACGCGGGAGAACGAACCGCCGACGACCCGCGCGAACGTCTCGACCGCCAGCGTCTTCGCGACCCCGGGCACGCCTTCGAGCAGCAGGTGCCCCTTCGCCAGCAGCCCGACGAGCATGCGCTCCACCAGCCGGTCCTGTCCGACGATGACGCGCTTCACCTCGAACACAGTGCGTTCCAGCAGCTGGGCGTCCCGCGCCGGGGTGCCGGGCTGCTGCCCGTTCGCGCCCTCGGCGAAGCCGGGCTCGGTCACTCTTCCTCCAGGGGTTTCCACGTCTGCGTGCTCGCCCGCGACCCTACTGCGTCGCCAACTTCCCGCGACGGTAGCCAATCGCATTGCCAGTGTGACAGCTGTGAAGCCCCTGTCAGCGGTGCTTTTCCAGGTCCTCCGGCGTGTCGATGTCTTCGCTCTCGCCCGGTTCCGCGGCCGCCTCGGCGATCCGCAGCCCGCCGAGGGTGCGGCGCAGCGACGCGTTCTCCGGATGCTCCGGCATCGCCTCGCGCAACGCCGCCGTACGCCAGGCGCTCACCAGCCATTGCCGCTCCCCCGTCGCGTCCACGAGCACCGCTCCGTCCGCATCGGCCACTGTGGACCGCAGCCGGTCCACTGTGGAGCGCCGGATGCCGGGCAGATCAGCGGCCAGGAGCACGACGATCTCTGTGTCCCCGACGGCTTCCAGCCCCGCCGCCAGTGCGGCCACCGGCCCGGCGCCAGGAACTGCCTCGCGGGTCCAGACGACGCTGTCGTATCCCGGCCGCCGCGGCCCGCACACCACGACCGGGTCCGCTCCGGCCAGCGCCTCGACGGCCCGGCCCAGCAAGGACATCCCGCCGACCCGCAGCTCCGGCTTGTCCACTCCGGACAGCCGGCGCGCGGCTCCGCCGGCCAGCACGATCCCGGCGAACTGGTGAGTCATGGGACCAGCCTGCCTGCCGCCCACCTCGCGCGCACCAGGGGGTCGTGAGTGGCAATCCCGGTTAGAACCGTGATCGCCACTCACGAGAAACCCGCGCGCTCCGGGTCGGGCCGCGCTAGGTTGCCGAAGTGCCCGATGCCGCTCTGTTGCTCGCCGCTTACGACCGCGAGGTCCGGCAAGCCGAGCTGACCCAAGCCGAACCCGGACAGCAGCTGACGCTCGACGGCCCGCTCGCCCGCCTCACCGGCGGCCGCCGCGGGTTCGTCTCCGGACCGCCCGACCTCGGCGTGACCGGCGGCGCGCTCGACGAGCTGATCGCCCGCCAGCGCGCGTTCTTCGCCGCCCGCGGCGAGGAGTTCGAGTGGAAGACCCGCAGCCACGACCGTCCCGCCGAGCTTCCCGAGCGGTTGCTTGCCGCCGGATTCGCCCCGGAGGAAACCGAAACCGTCCTGGTCGCCCCGCTGGACGCCGTCGCCGCCTCGGCTCCCCCGTCGACCGACGTGGTCGTGCGCGAAGCCGACGGCCGCGACGATCTGCTGCGCATCGCGACGCTCTCGGCTTCGGTGTTCGGCCACGACGAGGCCGCCGTCGCCGCGGATCTGCTCGCCCGGGCGCGCGCCGATTCCGGGACCACCACACACGTCGTGGCTGAAGCGGAGGGCCGGTTCGTCGCCGCGTCCCGCCTGGAACTCGTGCCCGGCACCGGATTCGCCGGACTCTGGGGCGGCGCGACCCTGCCCGAATGGCGCGGCCGGGGCCTCTACCGGGCGCTCGTGGCGCACCGGGTCGGCACTGCCCGCGCGCGAGGGGTGTCCTATCTCCAGGTGGACGCGCTGCCGACCAGCCGCCCGATCCTCGAACGACTGGGCTTCACCGCGGTCACCGAAACGACGCCGTACGTGTGGAGCCCGCTCAGCCGATGAGGCGCGTCGCGTACGGCATGATCCCGCCGTAGCGGACCGACGTCACGCGCACGTACGAACCCGACTGCGGGGCCTCGACCATCTGCCCGTTGCCCAGGTACAGCGCGACGTGGTGGATGCCGCCCGAACCGCCCCAGAAGAGCATGTCGCCGCGGCGCATCTGCGACAGCGGCACCCGGCGGCCCGAGGTGTACTGGTAGCCGCTGAAGTGCGGCAGGCCCTGAACGCCGGCGAAGGCGTAGATCATGAGGCCGGAGCAGTCGAAGCCGATCTTGCGGTAGTCGCCGTAGCGGTCGGCCACGCCGCCGTCGCGGATGCCGCGGGTCGGGCCGCTGCCGTTGCCGCCGCCCCACGCGTACGGCATGCCCACCTTCGACAGCGCCCGCGCGATCACCGCTTCGATCGAGCTGCCCGCCGCCGGGGAAGGACGACGGCCGCCGCCCCCGCCGCCGTTGTTGTCGTTGTCGTGGCTGTTCGCCGCCGCCCGCAGCGCCGCCTGCCGCGCGCGCTCCTCGTCCTCGCGCTGCTTCTGCGCGAGCCAGTCCTGGTAGCGCTGGCGCTGCCCCTGCAGGCCGTTGACCTTCGCCTGCGCGGCGTACAGCTGCTGCTCGACGGAGTTCTTGTTGGCTTCCAGCAGCGTGTTCTGCGCGGCCTGGGACTGCTGCGCGGACACGGCGGCGGACTGCGCGGCGTCCGCGGTGCCCTTCGCCCGGGTGGCCGCGTTCTGCTTCTGCTCCGCCAGCTCCAGCGCCTTGCGCGCGGCCGAGTCCTTGTTGGCCTTCTCCGTCTGCGCCTGCTGGAGCCGGTCCATCGCGTTGAGCCGCGAGCCGCCGATGGCGTTGAGCAGCTGGGCGCGGGCGAGCAGGTCCTTCGGGCTGTCCGAGGTCAGGTACGCCGAGACCGACCCGATCGTGCTGCCCTGCTCGAAGCTCGCGGCGGCGAACTTCTTCGCGTCCGCGCGGGCCTTCTCGATCGCGCCGACCGCCGCGTCCGCCTCCTGGCGCGCCGACTTCGCGTCGTTCTGCGCCTGGGTGGCCTCGTCCTGCGCGGTCTGCAGGTCGACCAGGGCCTTCATGGCCTGTTCCTGCTTCAGCTCGACGTCGTCCTGCAGCGCGCTGAGCTTCTGCTCGGCCTGCGCGAGCTGGTTGGTGAGCCGGCCGACCTCGCCCGCCTTCGCGCTGGCGGCGCCCTTGGCCGAGTCGATCGAGGAGTCGCTGGGGTTCGGCGGCGGCGGGGGCACCGCGAGCCCGGTGCCGGTCGCGCCGAGCAGCGCCACCAGGGTGACCGTCGCGATCGTCAGGCCACGCCGCGCACCGGCGCCGCGCACCAGCGCGCCCGCCGTCCCGGACCGTCCACGCCGGACCATCACGCCCGCCACCTCCGCTTCCTGGCTGCCGTGCGCGGGCACACCGCGCACCACTGCAGTCACACCACTATCACAAGCCTCAGGAAGAACTTACACATCGCGGAGATCATTTCCCCTGTTCGGGGGACGTGGCGGCGCGGCGCGTCGGGATGGCGCACGTCACTCCGCGTGTCGTCTTGAACGAAATACAGGACACGCGTACTGTTTGGGGAGACGGACGAGGTGTGCCCTCCCGGTTCCGGTCCTACGGTGGGGGTGCGCAAGACTCGCCTGGGTCGACCCGACGACCCGGATTACGACACCGAACTGACCCGGGAGGACACGCCGGCGGCGGCGTGGAATCCATGCCACTGGAGTTAGACGTGACTGCACCTAGCAAGGACAGCTTCGGCGCCAAGGACACCTTGCAGGTGGAAGAGAACTCGTACGAGATCTTCCGCCTGGACAAGGTCGAAGGCGCCGCGCGGCTGCCCTACAGCCTGAAGATCCTCCTCGAGAACCTGCTGCGCACCGAGGACGGCGCGAACATCACCGCCGACCACATCCGCGCGCTCGGCGGCTGGGATCCGAACGCGGACCCGTCGATCGAGATCCAGTTCACGCCCGCCCGGGTGATCATGCAGGACTTCACCGGCGTGCCCTGCGTGGTCGACCTGGCCACCATGCGCGAGGCCGTGACCGCACTCGGCGGCGACCCGGACAAGGTCAACCCGCTCGCCCCGGCCGAGATGGTCATCGACCACTCGGTGATCATCGACGTGTTCGGCCGCGCGGACGCCTTCGAGCGCAACGTGGAGATCGAGTACGAGCGCAACCGCGAGCGCTACCAGTTCCTGCGCTGGGGCCAGGGCGCCTTCGACGAGTTCAAGGTCGTCCCGCCGGGCACCGGCATCGTGCACCAGGTCAACATCGAGCACCTGGCCCGCACCGTCATGGCCCGGGGCGGCCAGGCGTACCCCGACTCCTGCGTCGGCACCGACTCGCACACCACCATGGTCAACGGCCTCGGCGTGCTGGGCTGGGGCGTCGGCGGCATCGAGGCCGAGGCGGCCATGCTGGGCCAGCCGGTGTCGATGCTGATCCCGCGCGTCGTCGGCTTCAAGCTGACCGGCGAGATCCCGGCGGGCGTCACCGCGACCGACGTCGTGCTCACGATCACCGAGATGCTGCGCCGCCACGGCGTGGTCGGCAAGTTCGTCGAGTTCTACGGCGAGAGCGTCGCCCAGGTGCCGCTGGCCAACCGCGCCACCATCGGCAACATGAGCCCGGAGTTCGGCTCCACCGCGGCGATCTTCCCGATCGACGACGAGACCGTCCGCTACCTCAAGCTCACCGGCCGTTCGGCCGAGCAGGTCGCGCTGGTCGAGGCGTACGCCAAGGAGCAGGGCCTCTGGCACGACCCGTCGCACGAGGCGCAGTACTCCGAGTACCTCGAACTGGACCTGTCGACGGTGGTCCCGTCGATCGCCGGCCCGAAGCGCCCGCAGGACCGCATCGAGCTGTCCGACGCGAAGTCCTCGTTCCGCAAGTCGGTGCACGACTACGCCGAGGACGAGCAGCCCACCCCGCACACCAACGTCGACGAGACCGTCGAGGAGACCTTCCCGGCCTCCGACCCGGCCGCGCTGTCGTTCGCGGACGAGACCGCCGTTCCGGTGCAGTCCGCGGCCAACGGCGCCACCGGCCGGCCGAGCAAGCCGGTCAAGGTGTCCACCGCCGACCGCGGCGAGTTCGTGCTCGACCACGGCGCCGTGGTGATCGCCTCGATCACCTCGTGCACCAACACCTCCAACCCGTCGGTCATGCTGGGCGCGGCGCTGCTCGCGCGCAACGCGGTCGACAAGGGCCTCTCGGTCAAGCCGTGGGTCAAGACCTCGATGGCGCCGGGTTCGCAGGTCGTCACCGACTACTACAACAAGGCCGGTCTCTGGCCGTACCTGGAGAAGCTGGGCTACCACCTGGTCGGCTACGGCTGCACCACCTGCATCGGCAACTCGGGCCCGCTGTCGGACGAGATCTCCGCCGCGATCCAGGAGAACGACCTCACCGCGGTCTCGGTGCTGTCGGGCAACCGGAACTTCGAGGGCCGGATCAACCCGGACGTCAAGATGAACTACCTGGCGTCCCCGCCGCTGGTCATCGCGTACGCGCTGGCCGGCACGATGGACTTCGACTTCGCGACGCAGCCGCTCGGGCAGGACACCGACGGCAACGACGTGTTCCTGAAGGACATCTGGCCGTCGCCGCAGGAGATCCAGGAGACCATCGACTCCGCGATCACCCAGGAGATGTTCACGAAGGACTACGCCGACGTGTTCGACGGCGGCGAGCGCTGGAAGTCGCTCCCGACGCCGACCGGCAAGACCTTCGAGTGGGACGGCGAGTCCACCTACGTCCGGAAGCCTCCGTACTTCGACGGCATGACCGCCGAACCGGCCCCGGTGCAGGACATCGCGGGCGCCCGGGTGCTGGCGAAGCTGGGCGACTCGGTCACCACCGACCACATCTCCCCCGCCGGCGCGATCAAGGCCGACACCCCGGCCGGCCGCTACCTGACCGAGCACGGCATCGAGCGCAAGGACTTCAACTCCTACGGCTCGCGCCGCGGCAACCACGAGGTCATGATCCGCGGCACGTTCGCGAACATCCGGCTGCGCAACCAGCTGCTGGACGACGTGCAGGGCGGCTACACCCGCGACTTCACGGTCGAGGGCGCCCCGCAGGCGTTCATCTACGACGCGGCCCAGAACTACGCGGCGGCGGGCACCCCGCTGGTCGTGCTGGGCGGCAAGGAGTACGGCTCGGGTTCGTCGCGCGACTGGGCGGCCAAGGGCACTTCGCTGTTGGGCGTGCGCGCGGTGATCACCGAGTCGTTCGAGCGCATCCACCGCTCGAACCTGATCGGCATGGGCGTCATCCCGCTGCAGTTCCCGGAGGGCGAGTCGGCGTCGTCGCTGAAGCTGGACGGCACCGAAACGTTCGACATCAAGGGCATCACGAAGCTGAACGAGGGCGAAACCCCCCGCACGGTGCACGTGACCGCCACGAAGCAGGACGGCACGAAGGTGGAGTTCGACGCGGTAGTCCGCATCGACACCCCCGGCGAAGCGGACTACTACCGCAACGGCGGCATCCTGCAGTACGTGCTGCGCAAGATGACCCAGTCCTGACAGCCTGACCCAACAGCTGTGGCCCGCCCCCGTTCAACGGGGGCGGGCCACACTGCTTCCCGCCACCACCAGACCCACCCCAGCGAGGCACCCACACCACCCCCGCACCCCGATACGAAGCCTCCCTGCGGGCGGCGGGTGTTTGTCAAGGCATCTTTCCCGCCTTGACAAACACCCTCCGCCCGTCAGCACACTTGGGCTTCGGGGTGCCCCACGCAAGCTCTCGGTCGCAATGTCGCCGCCAGGCGACGAGCCGCCTACCCCACCACAGCCCCAGTCCGAGGATCCACCTTCACCGTCTTCGCCCGAGGATGCGAAAAGTCGAACATCCCGCCCAACGACCCCGCCATCACATCGAACGACCCGCCGCCAATCCGCCCCAAACGCCAGTTGTCCTCAACAAACCGCAACACCGAAGTCTGATCCGTCATCGTGTGATCAACATAATTCACCTTGCTGTACGGCGAAATCACCAGCAACGGCAACCGAGGCCCATACCCGCACCGATCCGCGAACCCGCCCAGCTTCACCGGCTTCGAGGTACAGACCGACGCATCCTGCCCCGAGTCATGGGACCCGTTCACGACCTTCGACGCGACGTGGTCGTACCACCCGTCCGAATCGTCATAAGCCAGCACAATCGCAGTGTTCTTCCACTGCGGCGAAGCCTGGATCCGGTTAACCTCCTCAGCCACAAACGCCTGCTCGTCCAACGGATCCGAATACCCAGCATGCCCGTCCTGATATTCAGGCGCCTTCAAAAAACTCACCGCAGGCATGACCCCCGCAGCAAGTGCGTCATTGAAGTCCCGAACGTCATACTGATGGTTAGCCTGATCCTGCTGCCCCACCGCATGCAACGACGACGGCGGCAGATGCTTCCGATTCGAAGTCGACTGGTAGTACTGGAACGGCTCGTGATGCGGGCTGTAGTCGACCGACGCCTGCCCACCCACATTAGGATGCTTAGTCCCGCAAACGGCATACCCGTTCGCCTCACCAGTAGGCCGGAACCCACCCTCGAACCAGCCCCACGTAACCCCACGCGCATTCAACAGATCCCCGACATTGCGGCCCTGGAACGCGCCGAGATTGTCCGTCGCGGTGTGGTTCTTGTCCGAGCAGTCGTCGAACGCCGGGTCGGGGTCGGTGATCATGGTGCCGACACCGTGGGAATCGGGCGACGCCGCGGTGTGCGGATCGACCTTCGGCTCACCAGTGACCGAATCGACCGGCTGCAGCCCATGCGTCTGCCCGGAAACAAGATTGATCGCACCAGGACTGGACGGTCCGAACACAGTGTTGAAGGAGTTGTCGCTCAGCGCGTAATGCTGAGCATAATTCCACATCGCGGTAACCGTATTACCGTCGAAGTAGTTCATCACCAGCCCAGGCTCACCGAACAACACTGGCTGCCCGGTGCACTTGTCCTTCTCGGTGTACTCGACGAACTTGTCCATCTTGCCGCCGTTGAACGCGGCCTGTTCCTTCTTGTAGTCGTGCGCCTGGTCGCAGGTGAGCGCCTGGTCCGGGCTGAGTCGCTTCGGGTTGTAGGCGTTCGGGTTGTGCTGCAACAGCTCCGGAGTCAGCCCGTTGACCTTCGGCGTACCCGGCGCCGCATGGAACGGAGTCCCGTTCTCATTCGTCGCATGAGGATAAGTCCCGAAGTAATGATCAAAAGAGATATTCTCGCCAAAGATCACCACCACATGCTTGATCGGCGTAGCAGTCCCGAACGTCTCCGCGGCGACAGCACTCCCCGGCACCGGAGTCGACGCCGAACTGCTCGCGCACGCCGCCGCCAGCGCCGCGGTCGCTGCCAGCGCGGCTGCCGCGGTGGCCCTCCTGGTCCGCATCACTCCGTGCTCCTTCCGCTCAGCCCAGCACCGCCCGGCCGTAGTGGTCGGCCGGACCCGTCACGCCCGGGAACAGGTGGAAATACCCGCCCCCGAACGGCGAGACGTAGTCGGTGAGCGGCTCGCCGGCGAGCCGCTTCTGCACGGCCTCGAACTGCTGCTCGAGATCGCGCTGGTAACAGGTGAAGACGAGGCCCATGTCGAGGTTGCCGTTGGCGTCCACGCCGCGGTCGTAGTTCACCGCGCGGCGCAGGATCCGCTGCCCGTCGGTCTGCGGGGTGCGCGGGTTCGCGAGCCGGATGTGGCTCGTCAGCGGGACGACGGTGCCGATCGGGTCCTCGCCGTAGCGCGGCACGTCCTGCTCGGCCGCACCGTCGAGCGGGGCACCGGTGTCGCGGCGGCGGCCGATCATGTTCTCCTGCTCCGACAGCGACACCCGGTCCCAGAACTCGACCAGCATCCGGATCAGCCGGATCACCTGGTAGCTGCCGCCGTCCTCGGTCCACACGAGACTGTCCGCTTCGGACGGTGCCGGGTTCGCGGTGCCGTCCTTGAAGCCGAGCAGGTTGCGCGGCGTCCCGGCCGGGCGCGGCGGCGAGCTGAACCCGTCGATCTTCCAGCGCAGCTGCATCCCGCCTCTGGTCGCGCGGGCGATGTCGCGCAAGGCGTGCAGCACGGTGTCCGGTTCGGCGGCGTTGAGCACGAGGCTCAGGTCGCCGTGGCACCACTGGGGATCGAGCGCGTCGTCCGGGAACATCGGCATCTGCTTGAGCTTCGGAGGCTTGCGCGCGGCGAGCCCGTACCGGTCGTCGAACAACGACGCGCCAGCGCCGACGAGCACCGACAACTGTCCTTTCGGGACTTCCGGGCCGAGGACGCCGGAGTCCGCAGGCGGTCCGGAGATCCCGACCGACGCGGGAGCGCCGCCGCTGGTGAGAAACCGCGCGCGATCGGTAAGGTCCTTGAGCAGGGCGGTGAGTTCGGTGCGAGTCTCGGCGACGACGTCGAACGCGGCGACCACCGAGTGTCGCGCTGGTTCCGCCAGTACAGCCGTCTGACGCGGACCGTGGAACGGGACCCCGGCCGCCGTCGCGCTGCCGGACAGCCCGAGCAAGCCCGCGCCCGCCCCGGCGGCGGCCGCTCCGCGCAGGAACGCGCGCCGTCCCAGCGTCACGACACCCTCCTCGGCTCCGCGATCGCCGCGACTGGCGCCAGCCGTTCGGTCAGCTCGGCGACGTCGGCGTTGATCCGCTGCCGCTGCTGCCGGTCAAGCGCGGAGAGCGGTTTCCCGGCGACCGCGTGCAGATCGCGATCGGTGCGGGCGATCCACGCGTCGAGGTCTTTCAGGCCCGGGAACCGGGTGGTCAGGAGGGGACGCAGCACGTCGAGCACGGCGCGGGTGCCGGTGAGGTTCGCGCCCGCGGTCGCGAGGTTCGAGCCGCTGCCGTAGTCGGTGCGGCCGGTCAGCTCGAACTGGAGGGTGTTCTCCATGATCTCGTGCGCGCGCAGGCCGAGGTCGTTCTGGTCGATCTGGGCGTCGGCGAACGAGGAGCGCAGTTTCTGAACGGCTTGGTCGAGCTGGTCGGCGACCGGAGCCAGCGCGGGCATCGATTCGTTGTGCCACAAGCCGTTCTCAAGTCGGTGGAAGCCGGTGAAGCCGGGATCCGCGGCCCCGTCGGGCAGCCCGGCGGTGGTGCCGTTGATCGCGCCGTCCGAGTCGCCGAAAGCGTCGTAGGCGGCGCCGAGCCGTTCGTAGGTGAGGTGTGCGGTGAGCCAGGCCTGCTGTGCCGCACCGCGATTCCCCGACCGGACGGCTTGGGCCAGCGCGGCGGTCTGGCCGGTGAGGGTGCCGAGGCCGTCGGCGACATAGCCGTGGTACTGCTTGAGCGGCCTGAGGAGATCGGCGTTGGTCACCGGCACCACCGCCGGCCCCGGCCGGTCCGCGCCGCCGGTGACCTGCACAGCCGGCCCGACGAACGGCGTGCCGTCCTCAGGCGCGCAACGCAGGGCGTACGCGCCGTTGCCGAGGTTCACCGGCAACGCGCGCGTCGTGCCCGGGCCGACGCCTTCCAGCTCCCCGAAAACCGTGCCGGTGGCCGGGTCGACGAGGTCGATCTCCATCGTGACGGCCGCGTTGTTGCGGACCTGGAGGGTCTGCGGCCCGGCCGGCGGCGCGGTCCAGCCGTCGCCGCAGGCCGAGCGCGAAACCTGGACCGGGCCGGACTGGGCGGGCGAGCCGGAGCAGCCGGCGAGCAGAGCGGTCCCGGCGAGGACCGCCGTCCACCTGGCCGCGCCGAACTCGCCCGCCCAGCGCCGCACGTCAACTCCCCTCAGGTGAACTTCTGGCGGACACTTTCACCGATCCGCCGACAGCTGACAAGAGGGTCGTGCCGTTATGCCCGGTTCCGGGCGGAAGATCAACCGATCAGCTCTGCGCGGGCGAGGTGAAGGGCTGCCGGTCCGGCTGGAACACCTGCCCGTCGGCGGGCACCTTCAGGTCGATCAGGTACGCGGCGGTCGCGTCGTCCACGCCCCGCGCCCGGCCGAGGATGCAGTGCCCGAACGAGTCGACCGACAGCAGCCGGGAGTTGCCCAGTTCCTCGGCCATCCGCTGGCCGTACCGGTACCGGGTGGCCGGGTCGTAGAAGTTGCTGACCACCAGCACCGGCGTCGCGGTGTTCGCCCGCCACGGCCCGCGGTACGGGTCGGACGTCTTCGCCGCGGGCCACACCGGGCAGGCGGCGATGTCGGAGAACACCTGGTAGCGGCCGAACGTCGGCGATTCACGGTCCGCCTTGGCCGCGATCCCGGGCACCTGCTCCTGCTTGATCCGCATCGGCTTGTCCGCGCAGTTCACCGCGAAGTAGGAGTCGTTGCCGGTGTACGGGCTGTCCGGGGCGAGGTCGACCAGACCGCCGCGGCCCGCGGAGAGCGTGCCCTTTCGCGCGGACTGGGCCTGCAACGACGGGTGCAGCACCGAGTACGCCTGCTGCAAGCCCGCGGCCAGATCGGCGAACCCGTCCGGCGAATACAGCGCGCTCGACGTCGCGCCGACGAGCGTGCCGAGATCGACCTTCGTGCCGTCCGGCAGCGTGATCGGGTCGGTGCGCACGTGCTCGCGCAGTTCGTCGTACTTCGCGCGCGGATCGCCGCCCGCACTGAACGCGCACTTGTCGCCGACCTGGGCACAGCGCTTGAGGAAGCCGTCGAGCGCGATCTCGAAGCCCTGCGCCCGCCCCAGGTCGTAGGTGACGCCGTCGTTGGTGCGCAGTTGCGGGTCGACGTTCCCGTCGATCACGATCGCCCGCGTCTGCTTCGGGAACATCGCCGCGTAGGTGGAGCCGACGAGGGTGCCGTAGGAGAAGCCGGTGTAGGTCAGCTGCTGGTCGCCGACCGCGGCGCGCAGCTTGTCGAGGTCACGCACGACGTCGCGGGTGGACATGTGGTCCAGCAGCGCGCCCGCGTTGCGGCGGCAGAACTGGCCGTAGTCGCGGTACCCGGCAAGCGTGCCGGAGATTTCCTTGCGCGACAACGGAACCGGCAGCAGCTGTCCCTGGACGTCCGCGGCGTCCTCGGCGGTGGTGAAGCAGCGCAGCGAGTTGCTGGCCCCGATGCCGCGCGGGTCGAACCCGACGAGGTCGAAGCGGTCCATCACCTGCGGGCGGAAGTAGCGGTCGCCGGAGATCGGCATCCGCAGCCCGGATCCGCCCGGACCGCCCGGGTTCAGGAACAGCGACCCGATCCGCTGCCCGGGCACCTTGGCGGCGCGCTTCATCAGCGCGATGTCGATGGTGCCGAGCGACGCGTCGTCGTGGTCGATCGGGACGCGGTACCGCGAGCAGCTGTACAGCTTCAGCTGGTCTTCCGGGACGCCGCGCAGCTGGTCTTTGGTGCACTCCTCCCACTTGACCGGCGCGGTGCGCGCGATCTCCGCGGGTTTGGCCTGCTGCGCCGCCGGGGCGGCGGGCGCCGCGACGGCGGTTCCGGCCAGCCCGGTCAGCGCGGTCGCGACTGCCGCGACCAGTGCTCCGGTTCGTGCTCTTCTCGATCCGCGCACGTGGATTCTCCCCTGTTTGCGCGCCCGCCTGATTACGGGGCGTCACCGAGACTGGCATAATCCGGCCAAGGCGGGCACCGGCCAAACGGAGGAACTCAGGGTTCCGACGGGCGATCGACGCGCGGCCGGGCTCCTGGGGAGACCAGGCCGGACCGCCGGGAAACCGGCGCGGCGCTCTCGCCTCCCGCCGCCACCCCAGGCATCAACGCCGCCGAAATGCCCGATTGACGCCCCGCCTGGCCGTATTCGCAGGTCCGCGAGGGCCGCCTTGAGGGAATCAGGTTCCCTCACGGACGGCAATCCGGCGTCGGACGCCGCGGTGCTCCGGAGCGTTCAGGAGCGGGACAGGACGAAGACCGGGAACTCCCGCCCCGCCTCGTTCCGTTCCATCTCGTAGCCCGGCCAGAACTCGAGCAGTTCCGCCCACATCCGGTCGTACTCCTCGCCTTCCAGCTCGCGCGCCTTGACCTCCATCTCGCGGCCGCGCAGGGCGACCGTCGCGCGCGGGTTCTCGCGCAGGTTGTGCGTCCACGCCGGGTTCTGCGGGCGGCCCCAGTTGGAGCCGGTGAGCACGAACTCGCTGCCGTGCGGGTAGTACAGCAAGTTCGTGCTCCTCGGCAGGCCGCTGCGCCGTCCGGTGGTGGTGAGCCGCAGCGACGGCAGCCCGGCGAGGCCGACCAGGGTGACCCGGCCGCCGAACCACCGGTGCAGCTGCCGGTCGGTCGCGATGATGGCGCGCGAGGCGCTCATCAGCAGGGGCTGGGTGCCGAGCTTGCGGGCGAGTGCCGCGAGAGGGTTACGCACGCTCTGATCTTGCCAAACTCACCCCGAACCGCTGCTGTGAGTCTGTCCACCATTGCTCCAGCGCGAACCCGGCGGCGTTGAGTTCCGCCTCGACGCCGTCCGGCCGGAACTTCGCCGACACCTCGGTGCGGACGTGCTCGCCCTCGGCGAACGGCACGATCAGGTCCGCGCCGGGGATGCGCACCTCCAGCCGATGCCGGGCGCGCAGCCGCATCTCGATCCACTCGTGGTCAGCGTCCCAGTACGCGACGTGCTCGAACTCGTCCGGGTCGAAGTCCGCGCCCAGTTCGGTGTTGATCACGCGCAGCACGTTGCGGTTGAACGCCGCCGTGACGCCGGCCGCATCGTCGTACGCCCGCTCCAGCGTTTCCCGGTCTTTCACCAGGTCGGTGCCGAGCAGCAGCCACTCCCCTTCGCCGAGCACGTCCCGCACCGAACGCAGGAACTCCGCGCGTTCGCCGGGCAGGAAGTTGCCGATCGTGCCGCCGAGGAAGGCGACCACCCTCGGCGCGGTGCCGGGCAGCAACTGCAGGTGCTGGGTGAAATCGCCGACGACGCCGCGCACGTCGAGCTTCGGGTAGTCCGCCGTGATCGCGGCGGCTGCCTCGGCGAGCGCGCTCTCCGACACGTCCATCGGCACGAACGCTTCGAGCGTGCCGTGCGCGGTGAGCGCGTCCAGCAGCAGCCGGGTCTTCTCGCTCGACCCCGAGCCCAGCTCGACGAGCGTGTGCGCGCCGGTGCGTTCGGCGACCTCGGCCGCCCGCCGCGCGAGCACCTCGCGCTCGCTGCGGGTCGGGTAGTACTCCGGCAGCGCGGTGATCTTCTCGAACAGCCTGCTGCCTTCGGCGTCGTAGAACCACTTGGGCGGCAACCACTTCTGGTCGGCCGTGAGCCCTTCGCGCACGTCCGCGCGCAGTTCGGCGGCCACGTCGCGGCGATGGCTCTCCAGGTCCGCTTCGGTCATCGGGCGGTGCTCCGTTCCAGGGTCAGGGGAAGGATGTCGACGCCGGCCGCGGTGGCGCGCACGGCGTGGTGGTCGGGCACGGCGGTCCAGGCCGGGTCCGGATCGCACGGCTCCGACGCCAGCACCACGCCGGTTTCCGTGCGGCGCACGGACAACGCGTGCGTCCAGGCGGTGCCGACGAGCAGTTCGCCGTCGGTGAGCAGGAGGTTCAGCCGGGAGCCCGGGGCGACCGCCTCGACCTCGCGCACGAGGGCAGTCACCGCTTCGAGCGGCTCTTCCCCCGCGCGCAGCCGGGCACGCAGCAAGGCCCACAGCAGCGCGGAATCCGTGGGCGCTTCGAGCGTGAACAGCTCGGTGACGTCCAGCCGTCCGGCGAGCCCGCGCATCGAACCGGGCCAGCCGCGCACCACGCCGTTGTGGCTGAACAGCCAGCGGTCCTGCGTGAACGGCGCGGCGGCCGCTTCGGTGACCGGCATCCCGGTGGTTCCATTGCGCACCGCCGCGACGAACGCCGTGGTGCGCACCGAAGCGGCCAGCGCGGGCAGCGTCTGGTCCGTCCACAACGGCTCGCGGCGGCGGTACCGCTGCGGCGGCGCGCCCGGCTCCGGGTACCAGCCGAGGCCGAAGCCGTCGGCGTTCACCGAACCGCCGCCGCGCATGTCGAGCGGCGCGTACGACTGCACGAGCAGCGCGTGCGGCGCGGCGAACATCAGCTCCGCCGGGGACACCGGCGCGCCGAGATAGGCGAGATGACGGCACATCCGGCTAGCCCGCCTCGCCCGGGCGCGGATCGCGCGCGCACCGGAAGCCGGAGAAGATCTGCCGCCGGATCGGGTAGTCCCAGTTGCGGAACGTGCCCCGGATCGCCGCCGCGTCGGTGCCGAACGACCCGCCGCGCAGGATCTTGTACTCCGGCCCGAAGAACACCTCCGAGTACTCCCGGTACGGGAACGGCGCGAAGCCGGGGTAGCCGTGGAAATCGGTGCTCGTCCACTCCCAGACGTCGCCGATCAACTGGTGCACGCCCAGCGGCGACGCCCCGGCCGGGTACGCGCCCGCCTCGGCCGCGCGCAGGTGGCGCTGCCCCAGGTTGGCGTGCTCGGCCGTCGGTTCCTCGTCGCCCCACGGGAATCGCCGCGACCGGCCGCTCGCCGGGTCGTGCCGGGCGGCCTTCTCCCACTCCGCCTCGGTGGGCAGCCGCTTGCCCGCCCAGCGCGCGTACGCGTCGGCCTCGTAATAGGAGACGTGCACGACCGGCTCGTTCTCCGGGACGCGCTCGCGCACGCCGAAGCGGACGCGCCACCAGCCGTCCGGTTCGCGGTGCCAGAACCGGGGCGCGGTGATGTCGTGCTCCTGGCGGTACGCCCAGCCGGGCTCGCTCCAGAACCGCCGGTCCTGGTAGCCGCCGGACTCCAGGAACTCGACATACGCCCCGCAGGTGACCGGGGCGGTGTCGAGGACGAAGGCGGGCACGTCGACCTCGTGCGCCGGGCGTTCGTTGTCCAGCGCCCACGGTTCGGCGGTGGTGCCCATGGTGAACCGGCCGCCGGGCACGAGCACCTCGGCGGGCAGCTTCCGGGCGGGCGCGCGCGGCGGCTCCGGCGCGTGCAGCACCGGTTCGCCCTTGCGCAGCTGGTGCGTGGCCAGCATGGTCTCGTCGTGCTGCTGCTCGTGCTGGGTGATCATGCCGAACGCGAACGCGCTCTCGGTGAGCCGCCGTCCGTCCAGCGGGGCGGTTTCCAGGACATCGAACGCCTTTTCGCGAACTTCCTTCACGTAGGCGCGGGCCTCGGCCGGGCCGAGCAGCGGCAGCGCCGGACGGTCCGCGCGGGCGTGCTGGAAGGCGTCGTAAAGGTCGTCGATGTCCGGCCGCAGCGGCTCCCGGCCGCCGACGTCGCGGACCAGCCACAGCTCTTCCTGGCTGCCGATGTGCGCGAGGTCCCACACCAGCGGCGACATCAGTTTCGAATGCTGCCGCACGAGGTCTTCGTCGTCGACCGCGTCGGTGAGGGCCACGCTGCGCTCGCGCGCCCGGGTGAGGGCGGCGGCCGCGTGCGCCCGCAGGTCCTGCGGGCTCAGCTCCAGCAACGGGTTCTGTTCGGGGATGGTGCTCATGGCTCCTGGCTCCTCGAGTCCGGTTCGCCGGGCGCCCGGCCCGGCGGTGATCTCGGTCCTGCTCATCGGTCCTGGCGCGGCACTCCGGCGGCCCGCGCCCGCAGCCGCGCGGCGAGCCCGGCGACGGTGTCGTCCGGGAGCCCGGTGGCGGGCAGCTCGGCGATGCCCAGCTCCACCAGCTCCCTGGCGGCCGCCGCCAGCTCCGCGTCGGCCATGCCGCACCGGGCGGCGTCGGCCCAGCGGTCCGCGACCGGCGCGCACCCCGCCCGCACCTTGTCCACAGTGGACTGATTCGCCAGCAGCGCGGTGACCAGCGCTACCGGCGGCAGCCATTCCCCCGGCGGCTGCCCGTCCAGGTACCTCAGCTCGAGGTAGCCCTGCGGCCGCACCGGGGTGAACATCGTGGTGAGGTGGTAGTCGAGGTCCGCCACCGTCGGGCGGCGCAGCATGGCGGCCGCGCCCCGGCCGGCGATCCAGTCGGCGAAGGTGAGCCCGTCGGGGGCATCCCACGGCAGTTCGCCGCGCGGGAACACCATCAGCGGGGTGTCCATCATCCGGCGGGCCCATTCGAGCGCCGGGTCCGCGCCGGGTTCGGGCGACTGGGTGCGCACCGGCTCGGTTTCCCGCACCGCGAGCCAGCGCGCCGACGCGAATCCGGTGTCCGCTCCGGCGTGCACGCGGGAATTCGCGAACAGCGCCAGCAGCGGCGGCCCCATCGCGTGCGCGGCCGCCCAGCGCGCGGCGGCCTCGTGCGCCTCGCCCGCGTCGACGCAGATCTGCAGGCCCGCGGTGCTGCACATCATGGTGATGCCGCCCGCCCCGATCGGGGCGAACCGGCGTTCCATGGCGGCGTAGCGGGGGGTGCGCAGAATGCGCCGGGGCGGACGGTGTTCGTCGATGCCCGCGGCCCCGAGTTCGAGGCCGTGGCGGGCGAGAAGACCGGTGAGATGAGCGAGATCGGCCTCGACAGCCGCGTGCAGCGCACGCAGCGAGGCCTGCGGCGGAGCGGAAATCTCCACCTGGCACCCGGGTTCCAGGCTCACCGGCGAACCGGCCGGGAGCGGGAGCGCGGGACTGTCGGGGCGCAGCGTCCGCGGGGTGTGCGGACCGAGCGCCGTGGCGAGAACGTCCGGGTCGAGCGGGCGGACCGGGTCGCCGGCGTGGTGCACGGTGAACTCCAGTTCCACCCCGAGCAGTCTCGGCGGGCCGTGCTTGAAACACACCGACGCTACGTACCGCTCTCCTTCCGCGCGGTCGGAGAGCACCCGCGCGGTCAGGTTCGCCGCACTCCCGGATCTGTCCGGAAAATCGTGCACTGCAGTCATCTGTAGCCGTCCACATCGGGAGGTCCGCGGGGCCGGACCTCGTCGCTTCGCGACGCTACACGCGGGGTCCGACAAAAACAGGGCCGCGAAGGCTCAGCGGCGATCGATAAGGATCCCGTAATCCATGTTGACCTGCGCGTTCACCGAACAGATCACCCTCGGCCCCGCTGCTCCATCCGGGGCGCCCCGTCACGGCAGCGCGGGTTCCGTGCCCAGCCCCAATTCGGCCGCGGCGTCCTGCACCGCGCCGACCACCAGGTGCAGCGCCGGACGCCGGATCTCGGTGCGGCGGTAGGCGATCGACACCGTCCGCAGCAGCGGCGGGGCGAGCGCGACGACGTCGATCCCCGGCGGGCGCAGCAGCCGCAGCCCGAGATCGGACACCAGGGTGACCCCGAGCCCGGCGCCCACCATCGCCATCGCGGTCGACTGCTCCTCGACCTCGTGATTGATTTTCGGCTGGAAACCGTGCCGCTGGCAGGCAATCCGGATCGCCCGGCCGAAATGGGACTTGGGGCTCGCCAGGATCCACGGATGCTCGGCCAGCGCGTCGAGCGGCACGGTGGCGGACGGCAGCGCGCCCGCCGGCACCGCCGCGTGCAGCCGCTCCACCGCGACGACCGCCCGTTCGAGCCCGTTGTCCCACTCCATCGGGGCATCGGAGTAGTCGATGACGAACGACAGGTCCAGCGTGCCGTCCCGGACGGCGTCCGCCGTCGCCTCCGGGGCGAGTTCCTTGGTCCGCACCTGAATTCCCGGGTAGTCGGCGGCCAGCGCGGTGAGCGCGGTGGGCAGCAAACCGGACGCGACCGACGCCCACACGCCCGCGGTGAGCCGCGCGGACATCGAGCCCTGTGCTTCCTCCAGCGCGAGCGTCGCGCGCTCGACCGAGCCCAGGATCTCCTCGGCGTGCTCGGTGAGCAGAATGCCGAGTTCGGTCAGCTGAACCCGGCGGCCGAGCCGCTCGAACAGCTTCGCGCCGACGTCGCGTTCCAGCTGCGCGAGTTGCTGCGACACCGCCGAAGCGGTGTAATGCAACGCCGCCGCGGCCGCGGTGACCGTTCCCCTGCGGCGCAGCTCGCGAAGCATCCTCAAGCGGTGCAACGAAAGCTCCATGTACGAACCCTAAACAACTTCGTCCAGATTCAGTAAATAGACGCGCGCCCCGAACGGGCAGCACCCTCGGAAGCAGGCGGCGAGACGCGCCGCCCGGGACTCGAGGAGGTGAGTGGCTCGATGGACACGCGGATCGCCGAACCGCTGATGAAGCTCACGTGGACGGACCCGGTCACGGGCGCGCGCGGCTACCTGGTCGTGCACAGCCTGGTTTCCGGCGTCGCCACGGGCGGAACGCGAATGCGCGCCGGCTGCACGGTCGACGAGGTCGCCGACCTCGCCCGCGGCATGGCGAACAAGACGGCCGCGTTCAACCTCCCGGTCGGCGGCGCGAAGGGCGGCATCGACTTCGACCCGAAGGACCCGCGCGCGACCGGCGTCCTCACCCGCTTCTGCGAGTTCCTGCGCCCGTGGCTGGACGCCAGCTGGGTGACCGCGGAGGACCTCGGTGTCCCCCAGCACCTCATCGACGAGGTTTTCGCGACGCTCGGTCTGGAGCAGTCGTACCACGCCGCGATCCGCCGCTCGGCCGATCCGGCGCGCACCCTCCGCCGCGTGCAGGCCGGGCTCAACGCCCCCGTCCCCGGCGGGCAGCTGCTCGGCGACGTCATCGGCGGCTACGGCGTGGCGCAGGCCTGCCTCGGCGCCGCGAACACGTGGGGCTGGGAGGTCCCCGAAACGACCGTCGCGATCCAGGGCATCGGCACCATGGGCGGCGGCGCAGCCTGGTACCTGCACGAAGCCGGAATGAAGGTCGTCGCGGTCGCGGACGCCGCAGGCACGCTGTACGACCCCGAAGGCCTGGACATCCCAGCGCTGCTGGACCTGCGCGACCGCTTCGGCGAGGTCGACCGGACCCGCCTGCCGGAAGGCGTCCAGTCCCTGCCGCGCGAAGCCGTCGTGTCCGCCGACGCCGACATCTTCGTACCCGCCGCGATTTCGTACGCCCTGCGGGTAGACAACGAAAACCTCGTCAAGGCGAAGGTCGTCGTAGAAGCAGCCAACGCGGCCACGACCCCGGAAGCTGAGGCGGCGCTGTCCGCACGCGGCGTCGCGGTGATCCCGGACTTCATCGCCAACGCCGGTGCCGCCGCCTGGGCTTGGTGGCTCCTTCTGGGTGAAGTCGGCGCAGACCCGGCTGACTCGTTCCTGCGACTGCGCAACGAAATGCAGGCAAAGGTCGCACTAGTCCTGGCCGAATGGCACCTGGACCGAGTCCCGCCACGCGTGACCGCCCTGCAGCAAGCCGAGGCGACGAGGGCAGCCCGCACCGCCGAATCCCTCAGCCCGCGCGGCGCCCCCGCACTCATGATCCCGTGATGGAGCCCGCTCCGCTCCGCCCACGCGGCGGTTTTCAAGTTCCGTGAGGGGAACCCAAGGGGAATCAGAGTCCCTCAGGGTTCCCCTCACGGACTTCTGCGATCCGTGAGGGGAACCCTTCACCGACCTAGATTCCAATGCCAGGGACTTAACCGGCAGCCTCAGCCTCCGACCGTCCATAAAGGACACCCACGTCAGCGATATGCCCGACCGATGCCCGCACGTCCGTTTCTTCAAGTCCGTGAAGGACTCCTTGAGGGAACCTGATTCCCTCAAGGAGTCCTTCACGGACCTTGGCCTGAACCACCGCCGACGCACCCACCGAACGAGGCACCCAGCCCCTCCCCCGCACCCCGATACGAAGCCTCCCTGCGGGCGGCGGGTGTTTGTCAAGGCATCTTTCCCGCCTTGACAAACACCCGCCGCCCGTCAGCACACTTGGGCTTCGGGGTGCCCCACGCAACCAAAGCCCCCGCTCACAAAGCGAACCGATCCGTAGCCGCAACCAACGCATCCTCCATCGAAGAAACCGCAGTAGTATGCCCAGCCCCACCCACCAAAACCAACTCCGCCCCCGGAATAGCCCGCTCCAGCAACCAAGGCGTCCCCACCAGATTCCCCAAATCCAGCACCCCCTGCACCAACACCACCGGAATCCCCGCCAACCGCCGAGCATCCCGCAAAATCCCCCCGTCCTCCAAAAAACACCCGCGCGAAAAATAATGCGTAACCAACCGCGCGAACCCCAACCGAAACCGAGGCTCCGCAAACCGAGGAGAAGGCGGCACCCCAGGCAACATCGCCTCCTCCCAAGCACACCACCCCCGAGCCGCAGCCTCATGCACCGCCGGATCCGGATCCACCAGCAACCGGCAGTAAGCCGCCGCCAAATCCCCTTCCCCCTCCGGCACCCCGTCCCGGAACCGCGCGAACGCCTCCGGAAACATCCCGCCCAGCCCGCCCGTCAACAGGTCAATCTCGACCTGCCGATCAGTAGCCAGCCCCATCATCACAATCTCGGAAACCCGCTCCGGATACCGCTCCGCATAAGCCAGCCCGAGCACACACCCCCACGACCCCCCGAACAACATCCACCGCGAAATCCCCAGCATCTCCCGCAGCAGTTCGAAATCAGCCATCAAATGCGCCGCCGTATTAGCCGCTAACGCATCAACGGTATCCCCGGCATGCGGCGTACTGCGCCCGCAACCCCGCTGATCCACCAAAACAACCCGGTACCGCGCCGGATCGAAGAACCGCCGCATCCCCTCGCTGCACCCCGACCCGGGCCCGCCGTGCAGCACCAGCACCGGTTTCCCGTCCGGATTCCCGCAGGTCTCCCAATACACCCGGTGCCCGTCGCCGACGTCGAGCAGCCCGCTGTCGTACGGCTCGATTTCCGGATAGCGCAACGCTTTCCCCTCAGTTCAGGGTGCGCTCCAGAGCCCGCAGCGCACCGCACAGCTCGGCCGGGCCGGCCGGCCCGATCCGGATTTCCGCGTCCGGCCCGGTCCCGACGGTGTAGCTGAGGTACCTGCCCCAGTCCGTGTCCGCGTAATGCAGGGGTTCTTCCAGCCGGACGTACCGGCCGACGTCGTCGCGTCGTCCCGCGTACAGCTCTCCGCTGCCGTGCACCGGACGCTGCACCAGGGTTAGCACGTCCGACAGCACCGGGTCCAACGGAAAAGCGTCCTCGCCGCGGCGGGCGGCTTCGGTGAGGTCCGCGACGCGCACGCTGCGGACGAACCCGCCGCCCGGGCCGACCGCGGGCAACTGGTCGACGAGCGTTTCCAGCACGCGTTCGCGGTCGATCTCCTGGACGCCGACCTGTTCGCCGTCGGACACCGCGAGCACCGCCTGCAGTCCGCTCGCCGCGGCGAGCACGCCGTACGTGCGATCGCCGGTCGCGACCCATCCGTAGTACTCGATTACCGGGCGCACGAGCAGCGGCAGCCAGTCGAGGAAGTCCACGGTGGCCCTGCCCCGCGAGTCGACCAGGCCGGCCAGCGCCAGCGCGTCGTCCACCCGTTTGGCCGCTTCGTCGTGCTCGGTTTCCGACAGCCACGCCGGATCGGGCCGCAGCGTCACGTGCAGCCGCCCCACCTGTTCGCGCTCGGCGAGCGCGGCGAGCGCTTCGACCGGGACATCCACCCGTCCCGCCGGATCGGCCACCGGCTACTCCTCCTCGTCGCCGAGAACCGGCTGGGCCGCCGAGCCGCCGGGACCGAACGCCCCTTCGGGATCGGCCTCGAGGAGATAGTCCGGCCGCCGGTGCAGCCCGTCGCCCGGACCGCCCTGCACTCCCGGGGCACCGCCGACCGCCGCGCCCGAGCCGCGCTGGGACGGTTCGCTCACCGCCGTCGGCAGCACCGCGGCCCCGGGGCCGTTCCGGTCGTGGCTCGCGGCGGCCTGCGTGGTCGTGCCGTCCGAAGTGGTCCGGCGGACCGGGGCGCCGTCCGGGACGACCGGGCCGTATTGCTTCGGCAGCACGCGTTTCGTGTTCGCGGTGACGCCGTGGTACTGCTCCATCACCCGGACGTTGTTCTCGTTCGCCCCGTGGAACCGGTCGATTCCGTCCTGAAAGGACACTGGCGCGGCCGACGCGGGCAGCACCGCCTGCAGCGGACCGGCCCACGGCTGCGGCCGCTCCGGGCGCGGCGGCACGTCGACGACCGCGTGCCGGGAGCTTTCGAAGCTGCTGGCCTGGGTGTCCATGGACGCGCTGGTGAGGTCGAGCGGATCGGCGGACTCCCGGAATCCCGCCTCGACCGGTCCCGCGCCCGCCTTGGCCGCGTCCGCGGTGTCGCCGGTCCACGAGCGCGCCATCCGCTCCTGCAGGTCCTTCACGCTCTGTGCGCGCTCCAGATAGGCCGCCGAAAGCTCCTGGACCTTCGCCGCCGCGGCGCGCAGCCCGGACGTGTCGCCGCCGCGGAAGTTGTCGAAGATCTGCTTGCCGTCCACCTGGTTCCCTTCGTGCGCAGCCGGGTCCGCCCGGCTACCGGCCGCCGCTGAGGCCGGCACCCGCCTGGTCCGCCTCGGCTGTCCGGTCCCGCGCGGTGCGCAGCTTGTCGAGGTATCCGGCGGCGTACCGGCGCAGCGCCTCGTTCTGCTCGCGCAGCGTGCGCAGGGATTCCGCGCCGGCGGCGGCGTACTCCGCGCTCGCCGGATCAGTGCCGGGAGCGGCGAAGACGGCGAGGATCTCGTCGATCGCGCGGCCGTCGGCGGTGATCTTGCCGAGCTGGTCCTCCCACAGCCGGATCACGGCGGTCAGCTCGGCCGCGTCCATGGCGAACCCGCCCCGCGCACGGCCCGACTCGCCGATGACCAAGGCCGCTCCCTTTCCGGTGCTCCACGTCCGTTCACGTCGTGATGTGCACAGCGTAGTCAACCGGCACGGTCGTGTCAGCCGAGAACCCGGCAGTGTGACGGCGCGCATTTCACCCGGCGGGATGTCACAGTACGTACGTACGGATTGCGAGAACCCGGTCCGCGATGTCAGGATTTCAGGATGCCACGGGTCAGCCAGGATCACCTCGACGCACGCCGGCGCCAGATCCTCGACGGCTCGCGCGTGTGTTTCGCACGCTACGGCTACGAGGGTGCCACGGTACGCCGCCTCGAAGAAGCTACCGGCCTCTCGCGCGGAGCCATCTTCCACCACTTCCGCGACAAGGAGTCGCTCTTCCTCGCCCTCGCCGAGGACGACGCGGTGCGGATGGCCGACGTCGTCGCCGAACAGGGCCTGGTCCAGGTCATGCGCGACCTGCTGGCCGGGAACAGCGAGCACCCGGCGGACTGGCTCGGCACCCGGCTGGAGGTGTCCCGGCGGCTGCGCACCGACCCGGAGTTCCGCGGCCGGTGGGCGGAACGCTCGCAGCAGCTGACCGAGGCCACCCGCGACCGCCTCGAATGGCAGCGCAAGGCCGGCAACCTGCGCGACGACGTCGACGTCAGCGTGCTGACCGCGTTCCTGGAGCTGGTCCTCGAAGGACTGGTCTCGCACCTCGCGATGGGCCTGCCCGGCGACGATCTCGGCCCGGTGCTGGACCTGGTCGAGGAGACCGTGCGGCGGCACCGGCCCGGCGCGCGGGCGTAGGGTCCGACGCGATCGGCCGGGTTCGTGTTCAATGTGCCCCGTGGATCTCCTCGCCGCCCACGGCAGCGCACTCGACGTGTTCGACGCGGCCGTGCGCGCGGCCGGGCCCGGAGACTGGTCGCGCGGCACGCCGTGCGCCGAGTGGTCGGTACGCGATCTGGTGAACCATCTGGCGGCCGAACAACTCTGGGTACCGCACTTGCTCGCCGGGGCGACGCTCGACGAGGTCGGCACCCGCTACGAGGGCGACGTCCTCGGCGACGACCCGCTCTCGGTGTGGGAGAAGTCTTCCGCCGCCGCCCGGGAAGCGTGGCTCGCGCCGGGCGCGCTGCGCCGCACCGTGCACGTGTCGTTCGGACTGGTGCCCGCCGAGGAATACGCCTGGCAGATGACGCTCGACCTCGCCGTGCACGGCTGGGACCTCGCCACGGCGCTGGGCAGGCCGAACCCGGTGCCGGACCGCCTCGCCGGGCGGCTGCTCGACGTGCTGCGCCCGATGATCGACGACTGGCAGGGGCTCGGCCTGTTCGACCCGCCGGTCGCGGCGGGCCGCAACGCCGCCGCGAAGGACCGGCTGGTCGCGCTGCTCGGCCGCCGTCCGCGCTGAACGCCACTGTGGACAAAGCCGATTCGGCTGTCCGTGAAGGGAACCCGGATAGCCGCTGAGTCCGTCGGGGTTCCCTTCACGGACGGCGGCGGGAGCGAAAAACCCGGGCCGGATTCGCGTCCTGTCGCGGCGCGGCCGCCCGGACCCGGTACGATTGTCGGCATCGTCGCAGTACAAACCAGTTTTGCCCGAGGAGTGACTTCCACCCGTGCGCGCTGCGCCATCGCCCGGTGACAGTACCGGGCCGGGTCTCCGACGACCCGGCTTCCCGTCCGCCGTCCGTTTCGCCGTCCCGGACGGTGCGGCATGATCCACGTCCTGCTTTCCGTGCTCGGCGTGCTGCTCTTCCTTCTTCTCACGATCGGCACCGGCCTCGCCGTGGCCGCCGAGTTCTCGCTGACCGCGCTCGAGCGCAGCACCGTCGACGCGGACGTCCGCCAGGTCGGTGACAAGCGTTCGCGCACCGTCCAGAAGGCGCACCGCACGCTGAGCTTCCAGCTGTCCGGCGCGCAGGTCGCGATCACGCTCACCACGCTGATCACCGGTTTCCTCGCCGAACCGCTCATCGGCGACCTGGTCCGCCCGCTGCTCGACGCGACCGGCCTCCCGGCTTCGGCGACGTCCGGGGTCTCGGTGGCGGTCGCGCTGGTGCTGGCCACGTTCCTGTCGATGATCCTCGGCGAGATGGTGCCGAAGAACATCGCGATCGCGCGGCCGCTGCCGACCGCGCGCGCGGTTTCCGGGTACCACGCCCGGTTCTCCGCGCTGTTCCGCTGGCTCATCACGCTGATGAACAACAGCGCCAACTTCCTCGTCCGCAAGTTCGGCATCGAGCCGCAGGAGGAGCTGCGCTCGGCGCGGTCGCCGCAGGAGCTGGGCTCGATCGTCCGCTCCAGCGCGGAAAGCGGGAAGCTCGACACGTCCACCGCGGAGCTGCTGGACCGCTCGCTGCGCTTCGGCGACCGCACCGCGGACGAGCTGATGACGCCGCGCGTGCAGGTCGAATCGCTCACCGTGGACGACACGATCGACGACCTCATCGACATCTCCCGGCGCACCGGGTTCTCGCGGTTCCCGGTCTACACCGAGGATCTCGACGACGTCCAGGGCGCGGTGCACGTCAAGCAGGCGTTCGCCGTCCCCGCCGCCGACCGCGCGACCACCCGGATCCGCTCGGCGATGCGGCCGGTGCCCACGGTGCCGGAATCGCTGCCCGGCGACGATCTGCTGAACCGGCTGCGCGATTCGCGCTACCAGCTCGCGATCGTGGTCGACGAGTACGGCGGCACCGCCGGGCTGGTCACGCTGGAGGACGTGGTCGAGGAGATCATCGGCGACGTCCGCGACGAGCACGACGACCGCGAGGCCCCGGCCGCGCAGCAGCTCGGCGCGGACCGCTGGCTCGTGTCCGGGCAGCTGCGCGCGGACGAGGTCCGCGACATCACCGGCTTCCGGATGCCCGAGGGCGACTACGAGACCATCGCCGGGCTGATCCTGGAACGGCTCGGCGCCATCCCGGCCGAGGGCGACGAGGTCGAGGTCGACGGCTGGCGGCTCGCGGTCACCAGCATGGACCGGCACCGCGTCGCCGAGGTCCAGGTCCGCCCGGCCGAACGCGAGGTGACCGCGTGAGCGACTGGCTGAACATCGCGCTCGTCGTGGTCCTGCTGCTGGCCAACGCGTTCTTCGTTGGCGCGGAATTCACCCTGATCTCCTCCCGGCGCGACCGGCTGGAAGCGTTGCTGGAGCAGGGGAAGACCCGCGCGCAGATCGTCATCAACGCGAGCAAGCACGTGTCGCAGATGCTCGCCGGGGCGCAGCTCGGGATCACCATCTGCTCGCTGCTGCTCGGCCGGCTCGGCGAGCCCGCGGTCGCGCACCGGCTGTCCGGGTTCTTCGACCTGCTCGGCCTTCCCGACCAGCTGCTGCACCCGATCTCGTTCGCGATCGCGCTGGCGTTCATCACGATGCTGCACGTGCTGATCGGCGAGATGGTGCCGAAGAACCTCGCGATCGCCGAGCCGGAGCGGCTGGCGCTGTGGCTCGTGCCGGTGCACGTGGCGTGGGTGAAGCTGGCGAACCCGGTCATCGCGTTCCTCAACTTCGTCGCGAATTCCTTGCTGCGCCTGATGAAGGTGGAGCCGAAGGACGAGCTGGAGACCGCTTACAGCTCCGACGAGCTGGCCGAGCTGCTCAGCGAATCGCGCCAGGAGGGGCTGCTCGACCAGTCCGAGCACCGGCGGCTTTCGCAGACGCTGTCGTCGGTCGCGAAGACGGTCGCCGACGTGCTGGTGCCCACTTCGGAACTCACCACGCTCCCCTGCGGGCCGACGCTCGGCGACGTCGAGCGCGCGGTGTCCACCACCGGGTTCTCGCGGTTCCCGGTGTGCACCGACGACGGTTCGCTCACCGGCTACATCCACGTGAAGGACGTCCTGGATCTTGTCGGCCAGGACCCGGCCACGGTGGTGCCGGACGACAAGACGCGGCCGCTCACCGAACTGCGCTCGGACGCCCGGCTGGACGTCGCGCTTTCGGCCATGCGCAAGGAAGGCAGCCACCTCGCGCGGGCGCTCGACGCTTCCGGCGCGGCCGTCGGCGTGGTGGCGCTGGAAGACCTTGTCGAGGAGTACGTGGGGACTGTCCGCGACGGCACCCACGTGGCGGCATGAGCGCGCCAGTTGTGCTCGCCGAGGCGGACTGGAAGGCCCGCGAAGCCGCGCACGTCGAGCGGATGCGCGCGTGGACCGGGCCGCACCAGGAACGCCGGGCGCGGGGCGAGAAACATCCCGTGCTGGACTTCCTGTTCACCTACTACTCGCACCGGCCCGGCCATCTCGAACGCTGGCAGCCGGGTCCGGGAGTGGCGCTCGCGGGCGCGTCCGCGCGGCGGTTTCTCGACCGTCCGGCCTACGTCGAGACCGAGGCGGGCGTCATGCTCGACCCGGCGGCCTTCACCGGCCGCCGGGCGCGCACCGCGGAGTTCGTGCTGAAGCTGCTGACGGCCACCGCGTCCCGGTCGCCGCGGCTGAGCTGCTTCGGGCTCCACGAATGGGCCATGGTCTACCGCGAGCCCGCGGACTCGGTGCGGCACGCGCAGGTCCCGCTGCGGCTCGGGTCGGCCGGGACCGACGCGGTCGTGGAATCGATGGACATCCGGTGCGGGCACTACGACGCGTTCCGGTTCTTCACCGATCCCGCGCGGCCGCGCAACACGCTCGCGCCGACCCGGGAATCCCAGGTTGAGCTGGAGCAGCCGGGCTGCCTGCACGCGAACATGGACCTGTTCAAATGGGCCTACAAGCTCGATCCGTTCGTGCCCGCCGAGCTGGTCGGAGACTGTTTCGCGCTCGCGGCGGACGTCCGTGAACTGGACATGCGGGCCAGCCCGTACGATTTGGCGGACTACGGCTACCGGCCAGTGCCGATCGAGACCGCCGAAGGGCGGGCCTCCTACGCGCGCGCTCAGGCCGGATTCGCCGAGCGGGCCGCGCCGCTGCGGGCCCGCCTGATCGGCCTCTGCCGCGACCTGCTCGCCGGTCCGGCCCCCGTGCCGAAGCCGCCCGGTCGGCGGGCCGACCACCCTGCGTAACAGTATTCACTGCAGGTCGCTGGCCTGATAGAGTGATAACGGTTTGGTTGCATGACAGAGCGTGTTGTGCACATCACGAAAGGACAACGATGGGGCGTCACAACCTGCCCGAGGAGCCGGTGCCGCACCCCCTCGATCCGCCGAAGCGGTCCCCCGGCCGCAGCGAGACGACCGGATCGCACCGGATCGTCGCCAAGAAGGCTCCGCGCAGGCGGATCGCGAAGTGGCCTCTCGTGGCACTCGGGCTCGTCGTGCTGGCGACGCTCGGGGTGGTCGGCTGGAACTGGGCCGACAGCGTGCTCAACAACCGCGCCGAAGCGCAGGCCGCGAGCTGCAACGGCGGCCGCACCGACATCCGGATCGTGGTGACCCCGCAGATCGCCAAGCCGGTCGAGGCCGCGGCGACGCGCTGGAACCAGGACCTGACGCAGGTGCACGGCAGCTGCGTGCACGTGGCGGTGCAGAGCAAGCCCGCCCCCGACGTGCTGAACGCGCTCACCGGCAAGTCCTCGCTCGACGCCATCGGCGGCCTGCCGGACGGCTGGATCCCGGAATCGTCGTACTGGGTCACGCAGCTGTCGAAGGCCAAGCCGGACGTCATCGGCTCGCCCCCGATGCCGATCGGCTCGGGCCCGCCGGCGGACTACCCGTTCGTCGGGCTGTCCGGCGCGTCGATCGACGAGACCCAGCAGCGCGGCACGCAGAGCTTCCGCGCGTTCCTCAAGGAACCGGCCCAGCTGGCCGACTTCGCGGCGGCGGGGATCCGGGCGGCTTGATCCTGGCCTCTCGTGAGTGGTGGGCCGGTTAGAACCGGCGTGCGCGCTCACGAGCTTCACGGCCGCAGCGGGGGCCTTTCGCGCGCGCCGACGGGTGACAGCGCATCGGTCCCGCGCCGACGGGGGTCGTGAGTGGCAATCGCGGTTCTAACCGGGATTGCCACTCACGACCCCCGTCCAGGCGCTAGCGCTCACGAGTCGAGTTCGGCCAGGGCCAGCAGGTCGTCTTCGGCCAGCTCGAAGTCGAAGACCTCGGTGTTCTCGCGGATCCGCGACGGGGTCGCCGACTTCGGGATCGCGATGATGCCCTGCTGCAGGTGCCAGCGCAGGACGAGCTGGGCGGGCGTCTTGCCGTACTTCGCGGCCAGTGCGGTGATCACCTGGTCGTTCAGGTTCCGGCCGCGGGCCAGCGGGCTCCAGGCCTCGGTCGCGATGCCGTGCTCGGCGTGGAACTCGCGCAGCGGGGCCTGCTGCTGCCACGGGTGCAGTTCGACCTGGTTGACCACCGGCACCACGTCGGTCTCGTCCAGCAGGCGGCGCAGGTGGTCGATGCCGAAGTTCGAGACGCCGATCGCCCGGACGCGGCCCTCGTTCAGCAGCAATTCCAGGGCGCGCCAGGTTTCGACGTAGCGGTCCAGCTCCGGTTTCGGCCAGTGGATCAGGTACAAATCCACCGGGCCGAGTCCGAGAGCCTCGGCGCTGCGGTCGAAGGCGCGCAGGGTGTTGTCGTAGCCGTGGTCGGTGTTCCAGACCTTCGTGGTGACGAAGACGTCCTCGCGCGGCAGCCCGGACTCGCGCACGGCGGTGCCGACCTCGGCCTCGTTGCCGTACATCGCGGCGGTGTCGATGCTGCGGTATCCGGCTTCGAACGCCGTCGCGACGACCTTCGCGACTTGGTCGGGCCGGACCTGGTACATGCCGAGTCCGAGCTGCGGGATGGTGACCGAGTTGTTCAGCGTGAGCAGGGGCGGCACAGCCATGCGGCGATCCTCACTGCGGTGTCCGGGGAACGGGTGTCGGTGAAGAACACCGCAGATCTTGCCAGTCCCGGCCCGCCGCCGCTGTCACACCCCGCTGTGCACGCCCGAACGGACCGCCTCCGTCACCCGTCCGGCCCGTTCGGCTACCGCGTCCGCGCCGGCCGCGAAACCGTTTCGCGCTTCGACCGCGACGCGGGCCGTCAGCGCGGAGGAACGGGCTATTTCCGCCGCCGCGCACACGTCCGGCAGCGCCGAAGGGTCCACAGTGGACAGCAGGCGTTCCGCCAATCGGACCACGTCCGCCGCGGCGGCGACCACGTCCGCGGCGGGTTGTGCGCGGTCGGGGACGTCGTGGGTGACGGCGTGGGCGTCGATCTCGGCCAGCCGCAACGCTTGCCGTGTCAGGTGGTCCGCCTCGGCGTCGCCGCCGGCTGACCGGCTCAGCAGCGCGGCGGCTTGTGCGAGCGCGAGGGCCGCGACGGTCGCCCCGGCCGGAGCCGGGATCGCGGGCCGGGCGAGGGTGTTCAGGAAATCGCTCACGATCTGGTCCCGCATGACGGGTCTCCTTCTCACTCAGCGCCGGATGCGCTCCATCCCGGGGTCTACCAGCGGTTCCGCGGCCACGGTCGCGGGCACGCGCCGTCCGAAGTACTCGATCTCCACCGTGGCGCCGATCTCCACGGAGCCCGGCAGCCAGCCGTACGCGATGGGGCGGCCGATCGTGTAGCCGTAGGCGGCGCTCGTGACGTAGCCCGCCGCGACGCCGTCTACGAACACCGGCTCCTTGCCCAGTACGACGGTCCGGCCGTCGTTCACGGTGAGGCAGCGCAGCCGTCGGGCGGCGGTGTCCTCGCTGCGGCCGTCGATCGCGTCGCGGCCGACGAAGTCGCCCTTCGCCGGGCGCACCGCGAAACCGACGCCGGCCTCGTACGGGTCGTGTTCGGTGGTCATATCGGTGCCCCACAGCCGGTAGCCCTTCTCCAGGCGGAGGCTGTTGAACGCGCCCCGCCCAGCGGCGATGACGCCCAACGGCTGACCGGCGCGCCACAGTGCGTCCCACAGACGCTGGCCGTTGTCCGCGGAGGTGTAGATCTCCCAGCCGAGTTCGCCCACATAGGACAGTCGCAGGATGGTCACCGGGACTCCGGCGATCCGGGCCCGGCGGCCGCGGAAGTACTTGAGTCCGGTGTGCGAAAGGTCTTCCGCCGACAGGGGTTGCACCAGGTCGCGGGCGAGCGGGCCCCACACGCCGACGCAGCAGGTGCCGCCTGTGGTGTCCGCGACCCGAACGCCTTCGGGGGCGCGGCTGCGCAGGTACGCGACGTCGATGTTGCCGTTGATGCCGACCTGGAACAGCTCCGGTTCCAGCCGTGCCACGGTGATGTCGCTGCGGACACCGCCGGCGTCGTCGAGCATCAGCGTGTAGGTGACGGAGCCGACCGACTTCGCCAGCTGGTTCGTCGTGAGCCCCTGCAGGAACTCCAGCGAGCCCGGGCCGCTGACCTCGACGCGCTTGAGCGGGGTCATGTCGTACAGCGCGACGCGGTTTCGGGTGTGCCAGGCCTCCGCTGCGACGATCGGCGAGTGGAACTGGCTGGCCCAGGCGTCGCGCGCGGGCGGGAGGAAGTCGTGCGGCAGGTCCTTCAGCAGATGAGCGTTGGACTCGAACCAGTGCGGCCGTTCCCAGCCGCCCGCTTCCAGGAATACCGCGCCCAGCTCGCGCTGGCGGGCGTGGAACGGGCTCACCCGCAGGTCGCGCGGCGAAAGCCGGGGCTGCAGCGGGTGCAGGACGTCGTAGATCTCCACGAAGTTCTGCTGCGCGGTCTCGCGGACGTACTCCGGGGCCAGCTGGACGTCCTCGAAGCGGTGCACGTCCAGTTCGTGCAGGTCGGTCTCGGCGCGACCGTCCACAATGGATTCCGCGACCGCCTTCGCGATGCCCGCGGAATGCGTGACCCAGATGGCCTCGGCGATCCAGAATCCGCGGACGTCGCTCGATTCGCCCACGAGCGAGCCGCCGTCCGGGGTGAAGGAGAAGATGCCGTTGAAGCCCTCCTCCGCCTTCGTCTGGCCGAGCGCGGGCAACAGGAGCTTACTTTCCTCCCACGACGGCGCGAAATCGTCCTCGGTGAACGGCAGCATCGACGGCATCGCGGACGCGGTAACCTCGCCGGGTTCGGCGAATTTGTCCACCGGCATCGGGCGGTGCGCGTACGAGCCGATGCCGAGCCGGTCGCCGTGCTGGCGGAAGTAGAGGTCCTGGTCCTGGTGGCGCAGGATCGGCAGCGCGGGAGTCGCCGGATCGGCTCCGGCGAGTTCGGCGAGCTGGCCGGTTTTCGCGTATTGGTGCGCCAGCGGCAACAACGGCACGGTCATGCCGACCATCTCGCCGATCTCCCGGCCCCAGAATCCGGCGCAGGACACCACGATGTCGGCCGGGATCACGCCGTCGGCCGTCTCGACGCCGGTGACGTGCCCGTGCGCCTGCTCGATGCCGGTCACCCGGGTGGAGCCGACGAACTGCGCGCCGCGTGAGGTGGCCCGGGTGATCAGCTCCGACACCGCGCGCGAGGCGACGGCGAGGCCGTCGGTCGGGACGTAGAGCGCGCCGAAGATCTGGTCCTGGTCGAGCATCGGCCAGCGGCGGACGCATTCGTCCGGGTCGATCAGGTGCGCTTCGACGCCCCACGACGTCGCCCAGCCGTGCTTGCGTTTCAGGTCCGCCCAGCGGGCTGCGGTGCTGGCCACCTCCATGCCGCCGACCTGGTGGAAACAGCCGAGGTCGAGCAGCTTGCGGACGGTGTAGCCGGCGAATTCGGTCATCGCCTTCGACGGGTTGGTCTGGAACACCAGACCCGGCGCGTGCGACGTCGAGCCGCCGGTCAGCGGCAGCGGGCCCTGGTCGAGCACGGTGACGTCGGTCCAGCCGCGCAGGGTCAGCTCGTCGGCGAGGTTCGCGCCCACGATTCCGGCGCCGATGATCACGACACGGGTCATGAGAACTCCCTGGGATAGGTCAGCGGAAGACGACGGTCCGGGTGCCGTTGAGCAGGACGCGCCGTTCGCAGTGCCAGCGCACCGCGCGGGACAGCGCCAGCGCTTCGGCGTCGCGGCCGACGGTCGCGAGCGCGCGCGGCGAGTGCGAGTGGTCGACCCGCTGCACCTCTTGCTCGATGATCGGGCCCTCGTCGAGTTCGGGGGTCACGTAGTGCGCGGTCGCGCCGACGTACTTCACGCCCCGGTCGTAGGCCTGCGCGTACGGTTTCGCGCCCTTGAAGCCGGGCAGGAACGAGTGGTGGATGTTGATCGCGCGGCCCTGCAGCTTCTGGCACAGCTCGTCGGACAGCACCTGCATGTAGCGGGCCAGCACGACGAGGTCGATGTCGTGCTCCCGCACCAGGTCGAGCAGCCGCTGTTCAGCTTCCGGTTTGGTCGCGGGCGTCACCGGGATGTGCTCGAACGGCAGCCCGGCGGCCTCGGCCATCGGGCGGAGGTCCTCGTGATTGGACGCCACGAGCGCGATTTCCGCGCCGAGTGCGCCCGCGCGCCAGCGGAAGAGGAGGTCGTTGAGGCAGTGCCCGGCCTTCGACACCATGACCAGCAGGCGGTCCGGGGTGCGGTCGGAGAACCGGTACCGCATGGCGTAATCGCGGGCGACGAGGTCGAACTCGCGGGTGAGATCGTCCACTGTGGCCGGTCCGGCGCAGGTGAATTCGGTGCGCAGGAAGAGTTCTCCGTGGACGTCGTCGTCGAACTGCTGGTGCTCGACGATGTCGCAGCCGTTCCCGACCAGGAACGTCGTCACGGCGTGCACGATCCCGGAGCGCTCGGGGCAGTGCAGGGTGAGGGTGAACTGGGTCAAGACTCCTCCTCTCGGTATTCGAGCGCCGCGTCGGCGAGCCAGGCGGCGAAGTAGGGGGCGAACGACTGGCGCACGAGGACGGTGAACTCCCCCGCTTCCCGTGCCAGCAGGATGATTCCAGTGCGGGCCAGCAAGGTCTGGACGCAGGTGCCCGGCAGGGCGGCTTTCGGGTGGAGGTCGATCGCGCAGCCGTGTGCCAGGACGTCGCGGGCCGCCGCTCCGGCCAGCCGCACCGTGGTGCGCTGTGCGGACACGTCGGTGACCGCGCCGACGGTGATCGCGTCTCGTAGTGCGGCTTCGGTGCCTTCGGGTGCGCCGAGGACGAGGTACTCGTCGGGGCCGAGCCACAGGATGTCGCCGATGCCGGTGGTGAACCGGCACGGTTCCGGCAGCGCGACGCCGAGGACTGCTGCGGCGGCGTCGTGGCCTTCGCGGATGCGGACGTTGAGCTGCGAGACGAACGGGCGTTCTTCAGCGCGCACCGCGGGTGCGCAGCTGGCGAGCAAGCCCGCGTGCTCCGCGAGCGGAGACAGGGTTTCAGCCGTCACGACGGGTCCCCTCCTTGTCGTAGAGCACGGATTCGGTCACCGTCACCGGCACCACCTCGTCGCCGACCGGGACGTACAGCGTCTCCCCGATCCGTTCCCCGCCGGAGCGGACGAGCGCGAGCGCGAAGGTGCGGTCCAGCGCGGCGCTCGGGTAGCTGGAGGTGACGTGGCCGAGCATCCGCACCGGCGGCCGCGGTACGTGCGCGGTCTCGATGACCTGCGCGCCCTCCGGCAGCAGCACGGTGGGATCGACCGGCAGCAGGCCGACGAACTGCTTGCGGTCCGGCCGCAGATTTTCCGCCCGCGAGAACGACCGTTTGCCGATGAAGTCGACCTTCTTTTTGGACACCGCCCAGCTCATGCCGAGGTCTTGCGGAGTGACCGTGCCGTCGGTGTCCTGGCCGATGATCGGGTAGCCCTTCTCCGCGCGCAGGACGTGCATGGTTTCGGTGCCGTACGGCGTGATTCCCTGCTCCGCCAACGCTTTCCAGAGCGCGAGGCCGTACCAGGACGGGACGTTGATCTCGTACGCCAGCTCGCCGGAGAAGCTGATCCGGCACACCCGCGCGGCGATCCCGGCGACCTCGGCGTCGCGCCAGGTCATGAAGCCGAAGGCGCTGACGTCCAGCTCCGGCGCGAGCCCGGCCAGCACCTCGCGCGAACGCGGGCCGACGAGCGCCACGGTGGCCCAGTGCTCGGTGACCGAGGTGGCGAACACGCGCAGGTGCGGCCACTCGGTTTGCAGCCACTCCTCCATCCAGTCCAGCACAATCGCGGCGTTGCCGGTGGTCGTGGTGACGAGGAAGCGGTCCTCGGCGACGCGGATGACAGTGCCGTCGTCGATGACCATGCCGTCGACGCCGCACATCACGCCGTAGCGGATGCGGCCGACTTTGAGCGTGCTCATCAGGTTCGTGTAGAGCATGTCGAGGAACTCGGCGGCGTCCGGGCCCTGGACGTCGATCTTGCCGAGGGTGGAACCGTCCATCATGGCCACGTCGGTGCGCGCGGCGAGGCATTCGCGCCGGACCGCGGCGTGCAGGTCTTCGCCGGGCTGTGGGTAGTACCACGGGCGCTTCCACTGGCCGACGTTCTCGAACTCCGCGTCGTGCTCGACGTGCCAGGAATGCAGGGCGGTGACGCGGATCGGATCGTGCAGCTCGCCGCGGTTCCGTCCGGCCAGCGCGGCGAAGGCGACCGGCGTGTACGGCGGGCGGTAGGTGGTCGGGCGGCGGTCTGCGAGGTCGACGCCGAGGGCTTCGGCGGTGATCCCGGCGGCGAGCATGCCGGAGGTTTTGCCCTGGTCGTGCGCGGTGCCGATGGTGGTGTAGCGCTTCACGTGCTCCAGCGAACGGAGGCCCGCGCCGGTCGCGCGGAGGACGTCGGACACGGTGGCGTCGCGCTGCAGGTCCACGAAACGGGTGTCCACTTCGGACTCTGGGCCGGGGATCTGCCATTCGACCGCGGAGGCCAGTTCGCGCGGTCGTGCGTCGGAGACCGGGATCTCCCCTGGCGTTTTCGCCACAGCGGCGCGGCCTTCCCGGACGCAACCGGCGAAGTCGAAGGTGCCGTTCGCGCTGCCTGCCACCCGCGCGGCCGGGAGGTCTCCGTCGGGGAGGTACGCGCCGAGGGCGGGTTCGTAGCGCAAGGCGCCGCGCAGCTGGCTGAACAGGTGCACCGCAGGGGTCCAGCCGCCCGAGACCAGGAGCGTGTCGCACGGGATCAGGTCCCCGGCGACGCGCACGCCGGTGACGCGTTCGGTGCCTTCGGTGCCGGTCACCGCAGTGCCGGTGCGGACTTCGATCCCCCGTTCCGCGCAGGCGGCGGCCCAGTTTTCCGGGGCGGCTGCGCGGACGTCGGCCACCAGCGGGACCTCGACCCCGGCGTCGGCGAGGTCGATCGCGGTGGCGTAGGCGGAGTCGTCCATGGTGAACACCACGGCGCGGCGGCCGGGCAGGACGCCGTACCGGTGCAGGTAAGTCCGTGCGGCGCCGGCGAGGAGGATGCCGGGACGGTCGTTGTCCGGGAACACGATCGGGCGTTCGTGCGCGCCGGTCGCGAACACGGTCCGCGCCGCGCGGATCCGCCACACGCGCTGCCGGGCCGCACCGGAGGTCCGGTTTTGCACGGCGAGGACGAAACCGTCGTCGTAGGCGCCGAACGCGGTGGTCCGGTCGAGGACGTGCACGTCCGGGGTCGCGCGGAGTTCGTCGGCGATCGCGCGGGCCCATTCGACGGCGGGCTTGAGGTCCACGTACTCGTTCGAGCCGAGCAGCGAACCGCCGGGCTCCGGCTGGTCGTCCACCAGCACGACCCGCGCTCCCGTCTGCGCGGCCGTGCGAGCGGCGACCAGGCCAGCCGGTCCCACGCCGACTACCAGCACGTCGCAGTGCAGGTGTTTCGCGTCGTACCGCGCCGGGTCCGGTTCGGCCGCCAGCCGGCCTTGCCCGGACAGGCTGCGCGCGACCAGGCCGTCGAACAGCTCGACGGTGGTGGCGGTCTGCATGGGTTCGGGGAACGGCTTTTCCAGCTGCACCACCGCGTTCGGCTCTTCGACGCCCGCCGCCATGATGCCGCGCGGGCGGCCGAGCTTGACGCTCCTGGCCACCTGGTGCACGCCGTTGGCCAGCAGCGCGGAGGCGAGCGTGTCGCCGGGGTGCCCGGTAAGGACGCGGCCGTCGAAGGTGAAGTGGAGGAGGGTGTCGCGGTCGAGGTGACCGCCGCTGGGGAGGCGGAAGGTCATGGGATCACCGGCCGGGGTTCGTCGAGGCGGTAGACCGCCGCGAGTTCGTGGGTGCGGGTGTCGCGGACGGCGTTGAACCAGCGGCGGCAACCCGCGCTGTGCGTCCAGCGCTCGGCCAGCGGGCCGCTCGGGTTGGCGCGGAAGAAGACGTACTTCGCCCACTCCTCGTCGGACAGTGCCGCCGGGTCCTGCGGGTACGCGACGTGGGCTTGGCCGCCGTAGTGGAATTCGGTCTCCTCGCGGGGACCGCACCAGGGGCACGGGATGAGCTGCACAGTGGGCTCCTAATGCGCGACGGCGGCGGCGCCGTGCTCGTCGACGAGCGCGCCGGTGGTGAACCGGTCGAGGGTGAACGGTTCGGCGTACGGATGCGGCTTGCCCTTCGCGACGGTGTGCGCGAAGCAGTCGCCGACGCCCGGCGTGGCCTTGAACCCGCCGGTCCCCCAGCCGCAGTTGAGATAGAGGTTCTCCACCGGGGTCAGCCCGATGATCGGCGACGCGTCCGGGGTCACGTCGACGATGCCCGCCCAGGTCCGCAGGAGATGCGCCCGCGCGAACACCGGGAACAGCTCCAGCGCGGCGGCCATCTGGTCCTCGATGATGTGGAAGGCGCCGCGCTGGCCGTAGCCGGCGTAGGAGTCGATGCCCGCGCCCATCACGAGTTCTCCCTTGTGCGCCTGGGAAACGTAGACGTGCACGGCATTCGACATCACCACCGTCGGGTGCACCGGTTCGAGCAGTTCCGACACGAGCGCCTGCAGCGGATGCGACACCAGCGGCAGGTCGATCCCGGCCATCTTCGCCAGCACCGAACTGTGCCCGGCCGCGCACAGCGCGACCTTCCCGGCGGCGATCCGGCCCCGGCTCGTCTCGACCGCGACGACCTTGCCGTCCCGCGTCTCGATGCCGGTGACCTGGCAGTTCTGGATCAGGTCGACGCCCATCCCGGCCGCCGCGCGGGCGAAACCCCAAGCCACGTAATCGTGTTTCGCGATCCCGGCGCGCGGCTGGTAGGTCGCGCCGAGCACCGGGTAGCGCACGTCCGGGGAGGTGTTGACGATCGGGCAGAGTTCCTTGACCCCGTCCGCGTCGACCCATTCCGCGTCGATCCCGTTGAGCCGGTTGGCGTTCACCCGGCGCACGCTGTCGCGGACGTCCTGCAGGCTGTGCGCGAGGTTGAGCACGCCGCGCTGGCTGAGCAGGATCGGGTAGCCGAGGTCTTCTTCGAGGCCTTCCCACAGCTTGAGCGAGTGTTCGTAGATGCCGGAGCTTTCGTCCCACAGGTAGTTGGAGCGGATGATCGTCGTGTTGCGAGCCATGTTCCCGCCGGCGAGCCAGCCCTTCTCCAGCACCGCGACGTTCGTGATGCCGTGCACCTTCGCGAGGTAGTACGCGGTCGCGAGGCCGTGCCCGCCGCCGCCCACCACCACGACGTCGTACGCGCGCCGCGGCTCCGGGTCGCGCCACAGGAAATCCGGGTGCTCCGGCAGGTCCGCGCCCGGGGGACGGGGCTGGTCCGTCGTGGTCATTCCGGCTGGCCTCCCGCGTGCGACAACTGGTCGACTACTGATATATCAATCTGCGCTGTAGAGTAGGGCGGGTGAGCACCCCGGTCAACCACGTCATCCCGGCCGCCGCCCCGTCGCTGGCCGAACGCGCCTACGAGTTCCTGCGCGACCGTCTCGTCATGCTCGACATCAAGCCGGGCGACCCGATCAACGAGGAATGGGCGGGCACCGCGCTCGGCATGGGCCGCACGCCGATCCGCGAAGCGCTGAAACGCCTGGAGACCGAGCGCCTGGTGGTGGCGTACCCGCGGCGCGGCACGTTCGCCACCGACGTCAACATCTCCGACCTCGCGCACATCTCCGAGGTCCGGCGCACCCTCGAACCGACGGCCGCCGCGTCCGCCGCCACCCGCGCGACCGACGCCGACCGGGCGCGCCTGGCGGAGCTGCGCGATCAGCTGGATTCCGCGCCGTCGAAGGAAAACGCCGAACTGCTGCGGACGGACCTTGAGCTGCACCGCGCGATCTACGCCTGCGTGCACAATCCGTTCTTCGAGGACACGCTGATCCATTACGACAACCTCGCCACGCGGATCTGGTGCGTGTTCCTCCCCCGGCTGCGCGGCATGGCCGGGCACGTGGACGAGCATTCGCCGCTGCTGACGGCGATCGTCGAGGGGGACGCGAAGAAGGCTTCGGCGCTGACGCTCGACCACGTGACCGGCTTCGAGAAGGCGATCCGCGCGCTCATCTAGGACTCCCCGGCCTTCGAGCGCACCCAGTCGTGGAACTCGCCGATGTGGTGTTCGCTCGGCACCAGCACGCCGCCCTTGGCGTACGCGCGGGAGCCCATCGCTTGCTGACATCGTTCGCACGCCTCGAAATCCTGCTGGTTGACCCGGTGGAACAGTTCGACCGACCGGTCCAGGTCCGCACCCGAGGCGACCACCTCCGGCAGGTACAGCCAGTCGCAGCGGACCAGCGTGCGGTCCGGGGCCAGCGGGAACATCCGGTGCACGATCACGTGGTCGGGCACCAGGTTCACGAATACCTGCGGCCGGATCGTGATCGCGTAGTACCGCCGGTCCTGGTGCTCGCCGACGCCCGGCAGCCGCGGCAGCCCGTCGCCTCCGTCTACAGTGAACCCGGTGACGTCCGAGCCGAATTCCGCGCCGTGGCCGACGTAGTACTGCGCGGCGTACCCGTCCGCGAACTCCGGGAGCACCTCGGTGAGTTCAGGGTGGATGGTCGCGCAGTGGTAGCACTCCATGAAGTTCTCGATGATCTGCTTCCAGTTCGCGCGCACGTCGTACTCGATCCGCCGGCCCAGCGCCAGATTCTCGATGCCGTACGCCTCGATCTCGCCCGGCCCGCCGAGCCGGGCGCTCACGTCGGCGAGCACAGTGTCCGCAAAGGACGGTGGGTCCTCGGCGAGGCAAACCCAGGCGTAGCCAAGCCATTCGCGCAGGTGCAGCCGGGTCAGGCCGTACTCGACGCGGTCGACGTCCGGCATTCCGGTGAGATTCGGCGCGGCCACTAGCTTTCCGTCGAGGCCGTAGGTCCAGGCGTGGTACATGCACTGGAACGCGCGCTTCACCGAGCCTTTCTCGTCGGTGCACAGCCGCGCGCCCCGGTGGCGGCAGACGTTCAGGAACGCGCGCAGGGCTCCGTCGCGGCCGCGGGCGATCAGCACGCTTTCGCGGCCGATCTGCACGGTCTCGAACGAACCGGGCGACGACAGGTCGGCACTGCGCACCGCGCAGAACCAGCCCGCTTCGAAGATCCGCTCCTGCTCCCGGGCGAAGACCGCCGGGTCGGTGTAGTGCGGCCCGGGCAGAGTCGGCAGCAGGCTCTGCGGGAGGTCGATGGCGGTCACCGGCAGGGCTCCTCTCGAACACGGTCGATGTTGCGTATTACGCGTCTTGTTGCCCTCTCCGGAACAAGATGCGGGTCCGCCGGGGCGCTGTCAAGCACCCTTCCGTGGCCCGCACCCGTTCGCCGGAACCGCCTTCGACCACGGCATTCACCCGGAACGCCGCTCCGCAAAACTCGACCCCGGAACCTCTTGACGGCGCCCCTCCGGCGCACTCAGACTCTGTTGCGTATCACGTCGGGTGTTCCTCAATACGCAACAGTCCCAGCTTTCGGAGGAATCAATGCTGCGCGCGTGCACTGTGGACGAACTGCCCCCGGGCGAGTCCGTCCGGATCGCGGGGCCCGAGCCCATCGCCGTCTTCAACGCCGACGGCGAGCTGTATGCGATCGGGGACACCTGCACCCACCAAGACGCGTCACTGGCCGACGGCTGGCTCGAAGGCTGCTTCGTGGAGTGCCCGCTGCACGCGGCGCTCTTCGACCTGCGCACCGGGATGCCGTCCTGCCTGCCCGCCAAACAGCCGGTGCGCACGTACGAGGTGCAGGTCGACGCGGGCGTGATCTACGTGCTCGCCGACGCCGCCGAGGACGCTGCGTGAAAACGGTCGCGATCGTCGGCGCTTCGCTCGCCGGCGCCCGCGCCGCGCAGGAACTGCGCGCACAGGGGTTCGACGGCCGGGTGGTGCTCGTCGGCGAGGAGCCGCATCTCCCCTACGACCGGCCTCCGCTGTCGAAGGCGTTCCTGGCCGGCACCGCGTCGCGCGAGTCGCTGGACCTGCTCGACGCCGACGATCTCGCCTCGCTGGACGTCCGGCTCGGCACCCGCGCGGAACGGCTCGACCCGTCGACCGGGCGCCTGGTCCTCTCCGACGGGGAGCTGGAAGCAGACGGCGTCGTCCTCGCGACCGGCGGCCGTGCTCGCGCCTTGCCGGGGACGGAATCCGTTGCCGGAGTTCATGTTCTGCGCACTCTCGACGACGCGCTCGCCCTCCGCGAGGAGCTGGTTCCTGGCGCGCGCGTGGTGATCGTCGGCGGCGGCTTCATCGGGGCCGAGGTGGCTTCGACGTGCTGCGGCTTGGGTTTGGACGTCACCGTTTTGGAGGCGCTGCCGACGCCGATGGCGCGCGTGCTGGGTCCGGAACTCGGGTCGATCTGCGCCCGGCTGCACGGGCGGAACGGGGTCGCTCTTCGCTGCGGCGCTTCGGTCGCCGGGCTTTCCACGCTGGACGGCCGCGTCACCGGAGTGCAGCTGGAGACCGGCGAGGTGCTGCCCGCTGACATCGTCGTCGCCGGGATCGGCATGGTCCCGGCGGCCGACTGGCTCGACGGCTCCGGGCTGGCGGTCGGCAACGGCGTGCGCACCAATGCCGGTCTGGTCACTTCGCTGCCGAATGTGGTCGCCGCGGGCGACGTCGCGGCGTACGGACCGGCGGGCACCCGGCACGAGCATTGGACGAACGCCACCGAGCAGGCTTCGGTCGCGGTCGCCAATCTGATGGCCGGGCAGGTGGTCCGGGAGTACGAGCCGAGCGGCTACGTCTGGTCCGATCAGTACGCGGGGACTCTCCAGCTCGCCGGGCACCCGTCCCCCGAAGACGAGGTGCGCTTCGCCGACGGCGGCCCGGACGACGAGTCCTTCCTCGCCACCTACCACCGCGACGGCCGGACGGTGGCCGTGTTCGGGCTCAACAACCCGAGGGGATTCGGCCGCCTGCGCAGGCAAGCACTGCGGCGGCCGGTCCCTGTCGGGTGATTACCGCACGACCTGGACCACGTCGCCCGGCTGCAACGTGTTGAAGAAGGCCACCGCGTCGGCGTGCGACAGGTGGACGCAGCCGTGCGACTGAACCTTCAGGCTGCCCTGGTGGAACGCCACCCCGGTCTTCGTGAAGAAGACCGAGTACGGCATCGGGCCGTTGAACTGCTTGCTGTAGTGGTCGATGTCCTTGTACTGCACGCGGAACGTGCCGACCGGAGTCGGGTACGCGGGCTTGCCGACGGTCACGCGCACGCCGCCGCGGGTGACCTTGCCGTTGTTCATCAGCCACGCCGTGTTCGCGGACAGCTTCAAGCAGGCTTTCGCCTTGGCGCCGCACGGGGGCCCCGCCGCCTCCGCACTCGCCGCGAATCCGATCGTCGCCGCCATCGCCGCGATACTGGCCAGCACTGCCGTGATTTTCCGGTTCATCCGGTGCCTCCCCGAGACGGTCGTACTTTGGATCTTTCCCAGGGAGGACAGTTTTAAACCAGAAATGCGCCCATGTGGGTGATAGTTAACGAGACCGCCACGCCAGCGGCGACGTCGCCAGCGCGGCCTCGGCGACGCGACGCGCGGTCTCGGTGAAGAGCCCGGCCTGCGCCGAAGCGAGCCATTCGTCCACTGTGGATACTCCGGTCGCCCGGTATTCGAGCGCCTGGAACAACATTTCGAGTTTGTCGGCGTCCTTCGCGCAGCGGGCCTCGGGCGATTCGCGCGTTTCGTACTCGTCCACCGCCGCCCGCACGGTTTCCGCCGCCGCATGCGGGAGGCTCGCCGTCTGGTCCGCCGTGATCGCCCTCGGCTGCGGCTTCGTCAGGTACGGCGCGGCGGTGTGCGGCAGGTCGCCGGTGCGGGTCTCCTGGGTGTCGTGCCACAGCGCGAGATACGCCGCGCGCTCGGGAACCGCGCCTTCCTCGGCGGCGAGCAGCGCGGCCAGCTGCGCCGCCCGGAGGCTGTGCTCGGCCACCGATTCCGGGTCGCGGACCCCGGCCTGCCACCAGCCCGCGCGGCGCACCCGCTTGAGCACTCCCAGCTCGAACCCGAACGCGGCCAGGCTTTCGGCGTCCATTCCGCAGTTCCCTTCCCGTGCCGATCTCCCCGCCGGAGCCTACGGGGCGTTGGCATGCTGCCGGGACACCCGCTTCTTCCCGAGGAGGCCGGCCCGGTCACCACTATCGGCATCAACCGGCCGGAGCGGCGCAACGCCGTCGACCGCGCGACCGCCGAGGCGCTCGCGGACGCGTTCCGGGAGTTCGACGCCTCGGACGCCTCGGACGCGGTGCTGTACGGCGTCGGCGGGACCTTCTGCGCCGGGGCCGATCTCAAGGCGGTGAGCGAGGGCCGCGGCAACCGGACCGAACCGGACGGCGACGGCCCGATGGGCCCGACCCGCATGCGGCTGCGGAAGCCGGTGCTCGCGGCGGTGTCCGGGCACGCCGTCGCGGGCGGGCTGGAACTGGCGATCTGGGCCGACCTGCGGATCGCGGACGAGACAGCGGTGTTCGGCGTGTTCTGCCGCCGCTGGGGAGTCCCGTTGATCGACGGCGGCACCGTCCGGCTGCCCCGGCTGATCGGCCGGAGCCACGCGCTCGATCTGGTGCTGACCGGACGTCCGGTGGACGCGGCGGAGGCGCACCGGATCGGATTGGCGAATCGCGTCGTGCCCGCCGGGCAGGCGCTGCCCGCCGCGATCGCGCTCGCCCGGGAACTCGCCGCGTTTCCGCAAACGTGTTTACGCCCGGAAACTCGGCATCGCCGGCAATGTCACCTTCGCCGGAAATCTCAGCGGTGCGGCGAAATTCCGGGCCCTGCGGAGCGCTCGGTCGGTCGTCCTCTGTCCCACCAGCCCGAACGACGCCTTCCCGACCGTGCTGCTCGAAGCGTGGGCGAGCCGGGTGCCGGTTATCGCCACGGCCGTCGGCCCGCTCGCCTCGCTGGTGGACGACGGCGGCACCGGGCTCCTCGCCGCCCCGCGGTCCCCCGCGGCGCTGGCGGACGGATTACGCCGCCTCGAAAGCGACCCGGCGCTGGCGGAGGCGATCCGGGGGAACGCGTACGAGCTGGTGCGCAGCCGGTACACGTGGGGACATCGGGTCACGGACTTCATCCGGCAGCTGGAGGCGCTGCCTCGGTGACGCCTGCGGTCAAGGCTGGAGGGCGCTCGGCAAGCGCTGCCGCGTCTCGGACACTGCCTCGTCGGCGTCCCCTCTCGGCCGCACCGAATCCCGTCCCGCCGCCCCGGCTTCCCCCGGATTCCGGACCGCACCCGCGGTTCCGGCCCGTTTTCCTTCCCCGAGGGCGAAATCTCCGGTTGGCGTCCCGGTCATCGGCACGACCCCCGATCGTGGCCGCGCGCGGTCCGCCGTCCGGCGCGCGGATCTGGGTAGCCTGGCGGCGTGGCCGACCCGATCCCCCATTCCCCTGCCGCCGGCGAGCCCGGATCCGAGCGTCCCGAAGCGGGCGAGCCGCCCCGGAAGGGCAGGCGGAAGCGGCCCTTCTGGCAGGAGCTGCCGATCCTGATCGGGATCGCGCTGGTGCTGACGATCCTGATCCAGCAGTTCGTCGCGAAGGTGTTCCTGATCCCGTCGGCGTCGATGGAGTCGACGCTGCACGGATGCGACGGCTGCTTCGGCGACCGGGTCGTCGTGGACCGCGTCACCTACGATTTCACCGACCCGTCGCCGGGCGACGTCATCGTGTTCCGCGGCCCGCAGTCGTGGAACGCGAACGAGATCGCCCCGCAGGAGTCGGGCAACTTCTTCACGAAGACGGTGCGCGGCCTCGGTTCGCTCATCGGCTTCGCGCCGCCGGACGAGCGCGACTTCGTGAAGCGAGTGATCGCCGTCGGCGGGCAGACCGTGCAGTGCTGCGATCCGCAGGGCCGCGTCCTGGTCGACGGCAAACCCCTCGACGAGCCCTACATCCACTGGCTCGACCAGCCGCCGTCGGTGCGGCAGACGTTCGCCCCGGTCACCGTCCCGCAGGGCAGCCTGTGGGTGATGGGCGACAACCGCGAGAACTCGTGCGACTCCCGCTGCCAGGGCGGCGGCGGGCTGAACGGCACCGTCCCGGTGGACGACGTCATCGGCAAGGCCCGGGTGATCGTCCTGCCGCCGTCGCGCTGGGGCGGGGTCAGCGACCACGACCCGCAGGCCGCGCCCGCCGTGCCCGCCGCGCTCGGCGCACCCGCGTGGCAGCAGGGAATCCCGCTCGGGGCGGGCGCGCTGCTGGCCTTCCCGACGCTCGCCGCCGGGCGGGGGCTGCGGCGGAAGCTCGGCAAACGGGACTGAGTTTCCGGTGCGGGGCCGCGGTCCCGTTGCGGGCGTTTTCGGTGCGCGGGCGGCGGTCCCGTTGTCGGCCGGCGGGCCGGGCAGGAGTGCGCGCCGCCCGCTTGGCACCGGAACGCCCCAATGTGGCATTGGGTGCGTCAGATGCACCCAATGCGGCGTTCGGTGCGTGCCACGCACCCAATGTGGCATTGGGGCGGTTCCGCGGGGACCGGAGCGGTCCGGTCGAGCGGATCTCCCGCCAGCTCTCCCGTGACCGGCGAGCGTTTCTCGTGCCCGGCGCGAAAACCGCCCGTTCAGCTTCCGGAACCGGCCGCCCGCACCACCTCCATCCGGAGGTGCCGCGTCAGGTCCCCGGTCAGGTGCAGCACCGGCGTCCGTTCCGCGAACCGCCACTCCCCGTCGCGCCGCACGAACCGGTCGTCGTAGTGCCCGGCCGCGATCGGCTGCAGCGGAAGTCCTTCCGCGGCTTGGAAAACCGTGAAATAGCTGTGCGCCGAGGCCGTGTCCTCGCCGGCCGTGATCCGGACGTTCGTCGTCACGTGCCGGGTCCTCGGGGTGCCGTCCGGGTGGATGACCAGGATGGCGCGGAACCAGTTCTCCACCGCCTCCCGTCCGGTCCGGGCGCCGCCGCTGTGCAGGGTTCCCTCGCGGAACAGCTCGCCCACCCCGGCGAGGTCGCCCGCGTCGATGCGCGCGGCGTAGGTCATGATCAAGTCCTGGATCGCCCACCGGGCCGACTCTGCCGACATCGGCTCAGCATAGGAGTTCCACAGTGGACGCCGTGACCTGCGGTTCTCCCCTACACCGCCCTCCCGCCGCAGAGCGGTCCGGCGGCGGTGGCATGATGCCCGCACGGTCCCGGCCGATCGGACCGCTCGCCGAGGAGGAAGGTGACGCTTGAGCACGCGCACTACCCAGGTGGACGACCTCCGGCTGGTGGCGCAGCCGAGCGCGGTCCCGTGCACCGAGCTGTTCGTCCGCCTGATCCTGACCGACTGGTCCCTGATGCCGATGCTGGACCAGGTCACGAACGCCGCCGTGCGGCTGGTCGGGGACGTCGTCGACCAGAGCAGCCCGTCCGCGCCCGCCTTCGTGACCGTCCGGCTGCAGCTGCGCGGCGACCGGCTCGTCGTCGAGGTGGACGACGACCTCGTCGCCCCGAGCCCGCCGCGCGACGAGCGGATCGGTGTGCGGCCCGGGCCGCGCGGGCGCACCACGTGGTGCGAACTGCCGCTGCCCGGCGGGATTTCGGCCGGGCAGGTCCGGCTGCCGCGCCGGGGCGACCGGCGCACGCTGGTCGACGAGCCCGTCTCCGGCGAACCCGTCACCGCCGACCCGCAGGTGCTCGAACGGCTGCTGAACCGGCTCAGCAAGTTCGAGTAGCGCCTCAGGCGGAAGCGGCCTCCCAGGCCTGTTCCAGCGCCTGCGCGAACACCTCCACCGACTGCCCGCCGGAGACGCCGAACCGCCGTCCCAGCACGAAAAACGGCACCCCGGACGCGCCCAGCTGCGCCGCTTCCCGCTCCTCGGCGCGGACCGCGTCCGCATAGCGCGCCGGGTCGGCCAGCACGGCTTCGGCCTCGGCGCGCGGCAAACCGGCTTCCTCGGCGACGTCGGCCAGCACACTGCTGGTGAACACCGCGCGGGCTTCGGCGAAATTCGCGCGGAACAACGCCGACACCATCTCGTTCTCCAGGCCCTTTTCGCGGGCAAGGTGCATCAGCCGGTGCGCGTCGAAGGTGTTGCCGATCTCCCGGTCGGTCCGGTAGCCGAGCCCTTCCGCCTCCGCGAGCCCGGCGACCCGCTGTTCCATTTCCGCGGCCTGCGGCCCGTACTTCGCGGTGAGCATGTCCAGCAACGGCTCGGTCCCGGTCTTCCCGGGGTCCAGCTCGAACGACCGGTACGTCACGGTCACCTCGTCCCGGTGCGCGAACCCGGCCAGCGCCTTCTCGAACCGCGCCTTCCCGAGGTAGCACCACGGGCACACGACATCGCTCCAGATCTCCACCTGCATGCCGCCAGCGTAAACGTCGTGAGTGGCGATGCCGGTTAGAACCGGCATTGCCACTCACGACACCGCTACTGGTTCCCGCGCCCCGGTCCGTTCCGCGCCGATGCCCGCGGCCACCACGAATGCGACCCCGGCCACCGCGGCCACGTTCGGCACCTGGTGCAGCACGATCAGCCCGAGCGCCAGCGCGATCGCCGGTTCCAGGCTCATCAGCGTCCCGAACGCCGAGGCCGTCAGCCGGCGCAGCGCCAGCATCTCCATGCTGAACGGCACCACCGGCACAAGCACCGCGAGCCCGAGCCCGGCGAGCACCAGCGGCCAGGTCACGTGGCTGACCACAGCGGGACCGTGCACGGCCGTGGCGACCAGACCGGCCACCGGCATCGACACTGCCAGCCCGCGCAGGCCCGACACCTCGTCGCCGACCCGTTGCGTCAGCACGATGTAGGCGCCCCAGCAGACCGCCGCCGCGAGCGCGCAGCCGATGCCGATCAGGTCGGTCCCGCCCTGCCACGGCTGGGTCAGCAGCACCACGCCCGCCGCCGCCAGCACCGGCCACAGCCGGGTTCCGCTGCGGCCTCGCACGATCGCGACGGTCAGCGGGCCGAGAAACTCCAGCGCGCTCGCCGTTCCGAGCGGCAACCGGGTCGCGGCGACCATGAACAGGATCGTCATCCCGGCTGTGGCGACGCCGAGCACGAGACAGGCCAGCAACGCCGGGCGACGGAACGCCGACGGCCGCGGCCGTACGAGCACCAGCAGCAGCACGCCGGCCCACGCGAGCCGCAGCCACGCGACGCCAGTCGGCCCGATCTGGTTGGCGAGACTGACCGAAACCGCCATGCCGAGCTGGACGGACAACATGGCGCCGACGGCGAGGACGACCCCGGTCCGGGGAGTGGAGGGAAGCACGCCGACCAGGAGAACCCATCCAGACCGTTCGTGTCCACGTGCCAATCCTGGACGTACCGTCCAGGAATCGTGAACAATGACCGGGTGGAGACTCGCAGGCTGCAGTTCCTTCTCGAGTTGTCGCGGCTCGGCTCGATGCGCGCGGTCGCGGACGTGCTCGAAACCACAACGTCCACCGTCTCCCAGCAGATCTCGGTCCTGGCCAAGGAAACGGGCGTCGCACTGCTCGAACCGGACGGCCGCCGCGTGCGGCTCACTCCCGCCGGGCGACGGCTCGCCGAGCACGCCGTCACGATCCTGGCCGCCGTCGAGGCCGCCCGGGTCGACCTCGATCCCGAAGCCGAGCCCGCCGGAACCGTGCGCGTTGCCGGATTCGGGACCGGCGTGCGGCACGCCGTCCTCCCGGTCGCGGATCTGCTCGCCCAACGGCACCCGCAGGTGCGCCTGACGATCAGCGAGCACGAACCCGCGGAAGCGCTGGCACAGCTGAGAACCGACGACATCGACCTCGCCCTCACCTACGACTACGACCTCGCCCCCGCGACCGCGGATCCGTCGCTCGCCGTCCGTCCGCTGTGGGCGGAGCCGTGGGGCCTCGCCGTGCCGCGCGCGGAGGCGAACCGGGTGCGAGGCGACGGAGCTTTGGCGGTGGTCGCCGCGTTCCGCGACCACGACTGGATCGGCAACTCCCGCAACGGCGCGGACGAGACGGTCGTCGGGACACTGGCGTCGATGGCCGGTTTCGCGCCGCGGTTCACCCACCGCGCGGACAACCTCGACCTGGTGCAGGACCTGATCGCGGCGGGCGGCGGGGTCGGCCTGCTGCCCGAGTCCTGGCCGACCCGCCCCGACGTCACCGTCCTGCCACTGACCGGGCCCGACGTCCGGCTGCGGGCCTTCGCCTGCACCCGGCGCGGCCGGGACGCGTGGCCGCCGCTCGCCCTGGTCCTGGGGCTGCTGCGCGGCGACTAGCATGGGACGGAAGCTCGAGCACGGAGGAGGCGGCATGGCAACGGAAAAGGCAATCCTGGCCGGCGGATGTTTCTGGGGCATGGAGGAGCTGTTCCGCCACCAGCCCGGCGTCACCGCGACCCGCGTCGGCTACAGCGGCGGCGACGTCCCGAACGCCACCTACCGCAACCACGGCACCCACGCCGAAACCATCGAAGTCACCTACGACCCCGCGCAAACCGACTTCCGCGCCCTGCTCGAATTCTTCTTCCAAGTCCACGACCCCAGCACGAAGAACCGGCAGGGCAACGACATCGGCGCCAGCTACCGCTCCGCCATCTTCTACACGACCGACGAGCAAAAGCGAATTGCTGAGGACACCATCGCGGACGTCGACGCCTCCGGCCTCTGGCCCGGCAAAGTCGTCACCGAAGTGACCCCCGCCGGCGACTTCTGGGAAGCCGAGCCGGAGCACCAGGACTACCTGCAGCACTACCCCAACGGCTACACCTGCCACTTCCCGCGGCCCGGCTGGAAACTCCCGAAGCGCGCCTGACCCCGCCGCCAGCTACCCGCCTTCCGGTCCGTGAGGGGAACCCTGAGGGAATCAGAGTCCCTCAGGGTTCCCCTCACGGACGGACAGTTCCTGGCAGCGGCCCTCAGCGCGCCATCGCGGCCTCCGCGTCCTTGAACGCCGCCGCCGACAACCGCCGCCACACCAGCGACGTCCCCAGCAGCTGCACCGCCGCGGCCATCACCCACACGCCCCGCAGGCTCCAGTGCACCGCCACGAAACCGCCGGCGAGCGCACCCAGCGGGGTCAGTCCCCACGCCAGCGCGCGATGGCTGGTCAGCACCCGGCCGAGCAGCTCCGGCGGCGTGAACCGCTGGCGGCTGGACTGCGAGCAGACGTTCCAGATCAGCGTCGTCCCGGTGAGGAACATCAGCACCGCCCCGACCAGCACCGGCCACGGCGGCACGATCGCGATCAGCAGCTGGCTCAGCACCGCGCAGGCCTGCGCGACCCGCATCGACGCCGAGTAGCCGAAGCGCCGCACGAACCCGTCCACGAAGAACGACGACACCACCCAGCCGACCGCCAGGCAGGCCAGCAGCAGGCCGTAGCCGATCGGGCCGAGGTGCAGTTCCTTGGTGGCGTAGAGGACGAGCATCGAGTTGCCTGCCGCAGCCGCGAACGACCCCAGCCCGACCGTGATGGTGATCGACCGCAGCAGCGGCGTGCCCACCAGATAACGCAGCCCGGCAGTGGCGTCCTTCAGTGGATGCGCGGGCGTGTACACCGGCTTCGCCGACGGAATCCCGCGCGCCAGCAGCAAAGCCACGAATGCGGCGGCGGCGGCCAGCCACGCGGGCAGTCCCGCACTGATCCCGATCAGCAGCCCGGTCGCGGGCGGAACCACGAACTGGACCAGGCCGCGGTCGATCACCAGCAGCCGGGAATTGGCCATGTTGAGCCGATCCGGCCCGACGACCTCGGGCACCACCGAACCCGCCGCACCGTCGCCGAATACCTGCGCCGTCGTGAGCACGAACGCCACCGCCAGCAGCGCGGGGAGGCTCAGCGAGCCAGTGGAACCCAGCAGCGCCAAGGTGAGCGCGGCGGCGATCTGCACCGCGTAGGCGGAAGCGAGCACGGTGGTCCGGCGGACCCGGTCGATCACTACTCCGGCGAACAGCGAAAGCAGCAGCCACGGTGCCTGCCCGGCCACGTTCACCAAGGACACCGCACGCGGGTCGGTGGTGATCGAGACGGCCAACAAAGGCAGCGCCGCGAGCAGAAGCCCTTCACAGGTTGAACCGGACACCGCCACCGCTTGCAGCCGGACCCAAGCCGACCCGCCCCCACCCATACCCTCCAGTCTTCGGCACCGCGCAACTGGTTTTCCGCTGTGTGTTCCCGCCCTCCGGACCTCCTCGCCGAACAAAAGCCCACCGGCTATCACGCGGGCGCGGGCCACGCTTTCCCTTGTGCGTCAACCGGAATCCACGCGAGCGGCCGGATCCCGGGAACGCGGTTCACCTGATGGGACGGGCTTCAGCGAACCGCCGCGAACGGTTGAGCTGGACACGTCCGTCCCGTCCCCGCTGGAGGAATCCCGTGCCCCGCCACACCCCGTCCCGGCTTCCGCGTCCTGCCCGCGCGCGGTCCCGTCTCGCCGCCGCGCTGGCCCTTCCGCTGCTGCTCGCCGCTTGCGGCACGGCGGGCGGCACCGGCCAGCAGGACGCCGGTCCCCCGCGCCCGGGCGGCACGCTGCGGCTGGGCATCTCGTCCAATCCGGACTGCATCGACCCGCAGCAGGTCAGCACCAACGCCTCGGTCAACGTCGGCCGCCAGCTGGTCGACTCGCTCACCGACCAGGACCCGAAGACCGGCGCGATCACGCCCTGGCTCGCCGACCGCTGGACTGTCAGCCCCGATTCCACGAGCTTCACCTTCCACCTCCGCTCCGGCGCGACGTTCTCCGACGGCTCCCCGGTGGACGCCGCCGCGGTGAAGACCAGCTTCGACGGCATCAAGGCGCTCGGCGCGAAGGCCCTGCTCGGGTCCAGCTACCTGGCCGCCTACCGCGGCGCGACGGTGGTCGACCCGACGACGGTCCGGCTGGACTTCAGCCAGCCCAGCGCGCAGTTCCTGCAGGCCAGCTCCACGATGTCGCTCGGCGTGCTCGCGCCCGCGGCGTTCCGGCACACCGCCGAGCAGCGCTGCCAGGGCATCGGCCTGATCGGCTCCGGTCCGTTCGTGTTCACCAGCCTGAAGCCGAACCAGAACATCCTGCTCAGCAAGCGGACCGGCTACCGCTGGGGTTCGCCGTTGTGGCGGCATCAAGGCGAGGCGTACGTCGACAAGATCGACTTCCGCGTGGTGCCCGAGCCGGGCGTGCGGTCGGGCAGCCTGACGTCCGGGCAGCTGGACGCGATCACCGACGTCCAGCCGGTGGACGAACCGCAGTTCTCCGGCAACGGGTTCTCCGAACCGGTGCGGCCGAATCCGGGCATCGTGTTCAACCTGCACGCGAACGTGACCCGCGGCGTCCTCACTGATCAGAAGGTGCGCCAGGCGGTGTCGAAGGGCGTGAACCGGCCCGAGGTCACCAGCACCGTGCTCACCCCGAACTACAAGCCCGCCACGAGCATCCTCGGTTCCGCGACGCCGCTGTACACCGATCTGTCGAAGGAACTCGCCTACGATCCGGCCGGCGCGCAGGCGCTGCTGCAGTCCGACGGCTGGGTGCCCGGCCCGGACGGCATCCGGACGAAGAACGGGCAGCGGCTGTCCGCGTCCGTGCTGTTCTCCGCGGTGTTCAACCAGAACCAGAGCGTGCTGGAGCTGCTCCAGCAGCAGCTGCGCAAGATCGGCTTCGACCTGAAGATCGAGCTGCACACCAACTCCGAGGTCACCCGGCTGCAGCAGGCAGGCCAGTACGATTTCCTCTGGTACAACGTCACCCGCGCCGATCCGGACATCCTGCGCCAGCAGTTCTCCACGAAGACGAACAACCGGAGCAAGCTGCCCGCCGACAACCCGCTCGACGCGTCGCTGGCCGAACAGTCGGCCACCGTCGACGCCGTGAAACGCAAGCCGGCCGCGGAAAAAGCGCAGCGGACCATCGTGGAGCAGGCGTACTCGATCCCGGTGTTCGAGCTGACGCAGGTGCTCGGCGTCGGCCCGAACGCGCATGACGTCGGCTTCGAGGCTTCCTCGCGGCTGCAGCTGTTCGACGCCTGGGTTTCGGGCTCGTGAAAGGCTTTCCGCTGCTTCGCCGCCTCCTGCAGGCCGTAGTGGTGCTGTGGGCGGCGTTCACGCTGTCGTTCGTCATCCTGTACCTGCTGCCCGGCGACGCGGTGCTGACCAAACTCGGCTCGGCCGAGGGCGGGCCCAGCGCGTCGCCGGAGCAGATCGCCGCTCTGCGCGCCGAGTACGGGCTGGACGATCCGGTCCTCGTGCAGTACGGCAAGCACCTCTTCGCCGCGCTGCACGGAGACTTCGGCACCTCGGTGGCCACCGGCGACGACGCGACGCACCAGGTGCTCAGCGCGTTGCCGCCGACGCTCGCCGTGTCCGGGCTGGCGCTGGTGCTCGCGATCGTCTTCGGCGGCGGGATCGCGGTGCTCGGCACGTTCACCCGCGCCCGCTGGGTGAGCCAGGCGCTGCTTTCGCTGCCGCCGCTGGGCACCTCGCTGCCGACGTTCTGGGTCGGGCTGCTGCTGATCCAGCTGTTCTCGTTCCAGCTTCGGCTGTTCCCGGCGCTCGGGTCGACCGGCTTCGCGTCGCTGATCCTCCCGGCGGTCACGCTCTCGCTGCCGACCGGGGCGATCATCGCGCAGGTGCTGGCGAAGAGCCTGCGAACGCAGCTGGCCGAGCCGTACGTCGAGGTGGTGCGGGCGAAGGGCGCGAGCCGCAGCCGGGTCCATTTCGGACACGCGCTGCGCAACGCCGGGCTGCCCGCGCTCACCCTGGTAGGCGTCGTCGCGGGCAATCTGCTGGCCGGTTCGGTGGTGACCGAAACGGTGTTCTCCCGCGACGGTCTCGGCCGGGTCACCGCGTCGGCGGTCACCGCGCAGGACGTTCCGGTGGTGCAGGCGGTGATCGTGCTCGCCGCGTTCTTCTTCGTGGTGCTCAACCTGGTCGTCGACCTCGTGTATCCGCTGCTGGACCCGCGCGTCTCGGTGCGCAAGGAGGTGCCCGCGCATGTCTGAAGCCGTGCTCCCCCAACGGTTCCTGATCCGCCGACCGGGCCTCATCCTCTCCGGGCTCCTCCTTGCCGCCGTGCTCATCGCCGCCTTCGCGCCCGCGCTGTTCACCGGGCAGGACCCGATCACCGGCGTCCCGTCCGAACGGCTCCAAGGCCCGTCGCTCGCGCACCTGTTCGGCACCGACGAAACCGGCCGCGACGTGTTTGCCCGCGTCGTGCACGGAGCCGGGCTCTCCCTGCGCGCGACCGTGCTCGCCGTCCTCGTCGCGTTCGCCGCCGGATCCGCGCTGGGGCTGCTCGCCGGATTCCGCGGCGGCTGGCTCGACGCGGTCGTGATGCGGATCGTCGACGTGCTCCAGGCGGTTCCGGCGATCCTGCTGTCGCTGGCGCTGGTGACCGCGCTCGGGTTCGGGACCACGAACGTCGCGATCGCCGTCGGGGTCGCGAACCTCGCCGCGTTCGCCCGGCTGATGCGGGCCGAGGTGCTGCGGGTGCGGTCCGGGGTGTTCGTGGAGGCGGCGCGGGCGTCCGGGGTGCGCTGGGCCGGGGTGCTCGGGCGGCACGTGCTGCCGAACGCGCTCGGGCCGGTCCTGGTGCTGGCGACGGTGACGGTCGGCACGGCGGTGCTCGAAGTGTCCGCGCTCAGCTTCCTCGGCTTCGGCGCGAGCCCGCCGACCCCAGAGTGGGGCGCGCTGGTGGCCGGCGGACGCAATTTCCTGGCCACCGCTTGGTGGATGACCACGTTCCCGGGCTTGACCGTCGCGGCCGTCGTGCTGGCCGCGAACCGCGTGTCCCGGGCTCTCGACGGCGAACGGAGCTGACAAGTGCTGGAGATCAGCGAGCTGGCGGTGTCGTACCGCACCTCAGGCGGCGTGGTGCCCGCCGTGCGGGACGTGAGCCTGCGGGTCGGAGCGGGCGAGATCGTCGCGGTGGTCGGCGAATCCGGTTCGGGGAAGAGCACCACGGCGCACGCCGCGATCGGGCTGCTCCCGCGCGGCGGGTTCGTCCATCGTGGACAGATCACCTTCGACGGGCGGGACCTGACCGCACTGTCCGAAAAGGACTGGCGACGAGTGCGCGGCACCGGGATCGCGCTCGTGCCGCAGGATCCGACGGTGTCGCTCAACCCGGTCCGGCGGATCGGCGAACAGGTGGCCGAGGTGCTGCTGATCCACCGGCTGGCCGCTCGCGGCGAGGCCGCCGCCCGTGCGGTGGACCTGCTGCGGAGGGCTGGCGTCGACCGGCCCGAGCTGCGCGCGCGGCAGTATCCGCACGAACTGTCCGGCGGTCTTCGGCAGCGGGTGCTGATCGCCATCGCGCTCGCGGGCGAACCGCGGCTGATCATCGCCGACGAGCCGACCAGTGCGCTCGATGTGACCGTGCAGAAGGAAATCCTCGACCATCTGGCTGGCCTGGCCGCTGACGACGGCACCGCGATCCTGCTGATCACGCACGATCTGGGCGTCGCGGCCGACCGGGCCGCACGGATCGCGGTGCTGTCCGAGGGGCGGCTGGTCGAGGAAGGACCAGCCCGCGAACTCCTCGCCGCGCCGACCCAGGACTACACGCAACGCCTGCTCGCCGCCGCGCCGAGCCTGGCGCGCGAACCGCTGCGCCCCCGCCGCGCCGAGGGTCCGGAGGTCCTGCTGTCGGTCGACTCGGTGTCGAAGACCTTCACCTCCTCCCGTGCCGGCTCGGTGCGCGCGGTGAACGGCGTGTCGTTCCAGCTCACTCGCGGCCGGACCCTCGCGCTGGTCGGCGAATCCGGCTCCGGCAAGACGACCACCGCACGGATGGCAGTCGGCCTGGAAACCCCGACTACCGGCACGGTCAGCTTCGACGGCCAGGACGTCACCCGCCTCCCGGCCGCCGAACTGCGCCGGCTCCGGCGTCGCTTCCAGCTCGTCTACCAGAACCCGTACGCCTCGCTGAACCCGCGGTTTTCCATCGCCGAGGTGATCGGCGAACCGCTGCGCGCGTTCCGGGTCGGCGGCCGGGCTTCGCGCGTGGCCGAGCTGGCGGACCAGGTCGCGCTGCCGTCGTCGGTGCTGCGCCGGAAACCGGCCGAGCTGTCCGGCGGCCAGCGCCAGCGCGCGGCGATCGCCCGGGCGCTGGCGCTCCGGCCGGACCTCGTCGTGCTGGACGAGCCGGTGTCCGCTTTGGACGTTTCGGTGCAGGCGCAGATCCTGAAGCTGCTCGTGGACCTGCAGGACGAACTCGGCCTGACGTACCTGTTCATCACCCACGACCTGGCCGTGGTGCGGGAAATCGCCGATCAGGTCGGGGTGATGCGCGAGGGCGGGCTGCTCGAATCCGGCCCGGCCGACGACGTCCTGCTGCGCCCGCGCGAGCAGTACACCCGCGACCTGCTGGCCGCGATCCCGGGCGGCGAGCAGGTCAGCGCGTGACCTCAGGTTCTCCGTCCGTGAGGGGAACCCTCACGGCCCCAGATTCCCTCAGGGTTCCCCTCACGGACCTTCGGATACGGCCATCCGGGCATCAATCGGGCAATCCGGTGGCGCTGGCGTCCCTTGTGGACGGTCCAGCAGGCGTGCCGTCACGCAGATTAGGCGCCTGGCATGGGAATCCGTTCCGCTCAAGGTACCCTTCACGGCCCCAAGGCCTGGCGTTGACCTCAGGAGTTGGCGAGCACCAGCCGCCCGACCGCCTCGCCCGCGTCCATCCGGCGGTGCGCCTCGCGCGCCTGCGCCATCGGCAGGACGGTGACCGGCAGCCGGATCCGGCCCTCGGTGTACAGCGGGAGGACGGCTTCCGCGGCCGGGCGGGCGGGTGCGGTGTCCGCGGACAGGAAGCCGCCGACGTTGAAGCCGACCACGCCGATGTTCTTGCCCCACACGGCGTTCGAGTCGATCATCGGCGCGGTTTCGCTGCCCGCGCTGCCGACGACGAGCATCCGGCCCATCGGCGCGAGCAGGTCGAGCGACGCGACGCGCAGGTCGCCGCCCACCGGGTCGACGATCACCTCGAACCGCTCGTCCCGCAGCTCGCCGAGTTCGCCGGACACCACAACGCGGTCGAAGCCGAGTTCCTTCGCCGCCGCGACCTGCTCGGGACGCCGGACCGTGCCGACGACCTCGCGCGCCCCAAGCAGCCGCGCCACCTCGGGGTACACCGAGGCGAGACCGCCGAGCGCACCGTGCACGAGCACGCGCGCGTCCTTCGGCAGCCGCACCGCCTCGGTGAGCGAAAGATAGGCCGTCACCGTGTTCGCCAGGCCAGCCACGGCCTGCGCGCGCTCCACGCCGGTGCCGGCGAGCGGCACGACGAGGCTGGCGGGCGCGAGCTTGACGTCGGCGTAACCGCCCATGCCGGGCAGTGTCAGCGTGACGACCTCGTCCCCGACGGCGAACCCGCTGTCCGGCCCGGCCGCGCGGATCGTGCCCGCGACCTCCAGCCCCGGCACGAGCGGCGGCTTCGGCGCGTAGTCGTACTCGGCGAGCGTGCCCCGGCGGATCAGCGCGTCGATCAGCCCGACGGACGCGTGCGAGACCGCGATGGTCACCTCGCCCGGCCCCGGAACCGGCTCGGGCGCCTCGATCTCTTCGAGGACTTCTGGACCGCCGTAGCGAGTGATGGACAAAGCGCGCATCGTGCGTACTCCCCCGTGTGGTGCGTTTGTTTCAGCGAGCCGGAACAACCTGGTCCAGGCTGCGGTTATTCCGGCTTAGTTCCCCGGAGGAAGGACTCGCCGTGCCGACCGAAACGCAACCGCTGCGCAAACTGGGCTTCCTGACGATCGGGCTGTTCGACGGCGACGACCCGCGGCCGGGCCACGAATCCACGCTCCGGGTGCTCGAACTCGGCGAGCAGCTCGGCTTCGACAGCGCCTGGGTGCGCCACCGGCACCTGCAGTACGGCATTTCCTCGCCGGTCGCCGTGCTCGCCGCGGCCACCCAGCGCACCAGCCGGATCGAGCTGGGCACCGCGGTGATCCCGCTCGGCTGGGAGAACCCGCTGCGGCTGGCCGAAGACCTCGCGACCGTCGACGTGCTGTCCGGCGGGCGGCTCAACCCGGGCGTCAGCGTCAGCCCGCCGATGCACTACGACGACGTGCGGGCCGCGCTGTACCCGGACACCGGCGACCGCGAAGACTTCGGCTACGACCGGGTGTCGCGGCTGTTGTCGCTGGTCCGCGGCGAAACCGCGTCCACGTTCAGCGGGGTGGAGGGCATCGAATCGTTCTCCGACCGGGTGCAGCCGCATTCGCCCGGGCTGGCCGGCCGGCTGTGGTACGGCGGCGCGAGCACCCGGTCCGCGGTCTGGACCGGGGAAGCCGGGATGAACTACCTGACCAGCAGCGTCGTCCGGGCCGAGGAAGGCTCGACGGACTTCGAGAAAATCCAGCTCTCGCACGTCCAGGCGTTCCGCGCGCACCATCCGGACGGTGCGCGGGCGCGGGTTTCGCAAGGCCTGGTGGTGATTCCGACCGACAGCGCCACCGCCGAGCAGCGCGCCAAGTACGAGGATTACGCGGCCAAACGCCTGCCTCGCACGAAAACCCCGCAGGGCCCGGGCGGGCTGCTGTTCTCGCGCGATTACGTCGGTACTTCGGCGGAGATCGCCGAGCAGCTGTACCGGCACGCCGCTTTCCGGGAGATCGACGAGGTCGCGTTCGCGCTGCCGTTCACCTTCGAGCACGAGGACTACGTGCAGATCCTTACCGACCTGGCGGAGCGGCTGGGGCCGGAGCTGGGGTGGAAGCCGGGGTCGTGAGTGTTAGCGTGGAGGGGTGCCGGATTTCACGTCCACAGTGGACATCGCACGCCCCGCCGCGGACCCACGCGACGCCCTGGCCTGGGCCCGCGCGGTCTGGGAAGACGCCCCGCCGCCGGTGCGGGCCTTCCTGCGCGCCGGCTGGCTCGGCCTCGGCCTGACCACACGGCTGTCCCCGGAGCGGGTGCTGGGCTGGACGGTCGTCTCGGCCACGCCGGACGAGGCCGTGCTCGAAACACCGTCGCCGATCCTGACCGCGCGCAACATCGTGCGGCTCGACCCGGACCGGGTGCGCTGGACCACCGAGGTCACCTACGACCGCTTCCCGGCCCGGCAGGTGTGGGCCGTCGCCGTCCCGTTCCACGAGATCGTCATCCCGGCCCGGCTGCGGCACGTCGCAGGCCAGGCGCGGCCCGGCGATCTGCAGCACCAGATCGTCACGACATTCCAGCGGCGGCTCGGCAACCCCGTGCTGTCCCGGCTCCCCGGCCAGACGCTGCTCGAAACCACCGGCCGCAGCTCGGGCCTTCCGCGGCGCACCCCGATCGGCGGACGGCGCGTCGGCCAGGAGTTCTGGCTGGTGTCCGAATTCGGCGAGCGGTCGCAGTACGTGCGCAACATCCAGGCCGACCCGCGCGTCCGGCTGCGCCTGCACGGCCGCTGGCTGCGCGGCGTCGCCCGCCTGCTGCCGGAGGACGATGCCCGCGCGCGGCTGAAGTCGCTGCCGCGCCTCAACAGCACCGCGGTCCAGGCGTTCGGGACGGACTTGCTGACGATCCGGATCGACCTGGACTAAGCCTTCCGCCGCAGATACGACAGTGCCTCGCTCCAGAGCCCGGGCTGCGTACCGTCCACCGGAAGCGGATCCGGCACCGGCGGCCGCGGCGACGAGGCAGAACTGGAGATCAGGTCAACGTAAGCCCGGTCGTAGGCGGGCGCAGGCTGGGCGCGGGGCACGCGGACCCGGGAGGTGGTCTGCCGCACCCGCTCAAGGTCTTCGCCGCCCAGCCAGGCGGGGCCGGACGCAGCCAGTTCGAGGTCTTCGACCGCAGTCTTCGGATCGCCGAGGTGATCGGCGACCAGGAGCCCGCGCACGAAGTGGAGCACGGCCCGGTCCTGCGGCCGTTCGACCCACATCTGCAACGCCAGGTCACAACTGTGGACGGCGGTCTTCGGCTGCCGGTGGAGCAGCGCCGAACAGACGTCCATCAGCCACGCCTCGGGCAGGTACGCGCCGCCGTCGTTGCGCCAGCTCATCGCCGTTCGGTAGAGCTGGTGCCAATCGCCGTCCCGGAGCATCGCGACGCACTGCGCACGCCACCAGGACGGCGCGGTTGAAGAGGGCATGGCGTCAGTTTTTCACGGGCTAACCGTCCGACAGCACGGCCTCGATCGTGCGCCGCGAGTTGGTCGCCAACACCGGATTCGTCTCGCGGTAGTACGGCAGCTGGATCAACGCGATCGACAACGCCCAGCCACGGCCGCGCTCCCACGTCGCGTCGTCCACGTCGACCGCGTCCCGGAACACGGCCCGTTCGGCGGCGGCGAACGTGTTCCACGCCGGGATCACGTCGACCGCCGGATCGCCGGTACCCACCCCCGCGAAGTCCAGCACCGCGGTGAGGCCGTTCTCGTCGACCAGCACGTTCCCCGGCGACAGATCCGCGTGCAGCCACACCGGCTCCCCCGTCCACTCCGGTGCCGCGAGCGTCTTCTCCCAAGCCGCGACGTACGCCGGATCGCCGCCGAGCTGCGCGATCGCGTCCCGGGTCGGCGCGTCACGAGTGCGCAGCGGACGACCCCGGCTGACTTCCGGCGCGCCGGAGATATCCAAGCCGCGCAATGCTTTCACGAACGCGCCCAGGTCGCGCGCCACCTGAGCGTCGCCGAAATCCGGGTTGGCGCCGGGCAGCCAGCGCAGCACCGACCAGTCCCACTCGAACCCCTCGCCGGGCCGTCCTTCGGCAAGCACCTCCGGCACCGCGACCGGCAGGCGCGGCGCGAGCCACCGCAGCCAGCGCTGTTCGTGGCCGATCTCGGCGGCCCCGCGTTCCAGCCTCGGCAGGCGGGCGACCAGCTCGTCGCCGAGCCGGAACATCGCGTTTTCCGTGCCCGACGAGGCGACGCGCGAGACCGGCAGCCCGGCCCACCGCGGAAACTGGGCCGCGACGAGGCGACGGACCAGAGCGTCGTCGATTTCCGCTTCGTCCGCGTGCATCCGTTTCATGAGCATCGAGCAAACCGCGAAGGCACGACGGCGGGCAACCGGTTTATTCCCGCTCCGGCCGACTGTCCCAGACGCTGGTTACCGTCGCCCTCGTCCCGGACTCCGCGCCACACTGCTGGCATCCACGGGGAAAGGACGCAGCATGACAGGGCTCACCGGACCACGGCTCGCCGTCGCGCTGGAAGGCGCCGGCTGGCATCCGGCCGCGTGGCGCGAACCGGACGCCCGCCCGGCCGACCTGCTCACCGCCGGATACTGGACCGGCCTGGTCCAGCAGGCCGAAGCCGCGCACCTGGACTTCGTCACCTTCGAGGACTTCCTCTCCCTGCGCGACCCCGCCGCGCCGAAAGCCCACGACGACCGCGCGCAGACCCGCCTCGACGCGGTGCTGCTCGCCTCGCGGGTCGCGCCGCTGACGTCGCACATCGGCCTGGTCCCGACCGCTGTCGTCACCCACACGGAGCCGTTCCACCTGTCGAAGGCAATCGCGACGCTCGACTACGTCAGCACCGGCCGCGCGGGCGTCCGCGTGCAGGTTTCCGGGAGCCCGGAGGAGTTCCAGCACTTCGGCCGCCGCACGCCGCCTGAGGTCGCGGATCTGTTCGAGGAAGCCGCCGACTACGTCGAGGTGCTGCGCCGGCTGTGGGACAGCTGGGAGGACGACGCCGAAATCCGCGACGTCGCCACCGGCCGGTTCATCGACCGGGACAAACTGCACTACATCGACTTCGAGGGCCGCTGGTTCTCCGTCAAAGGCCCGTCCATCACGCCGCGCCCGCCGCAGGGCCAGCCGATCGTCGCCGCTCTCGCGCACGGACCGGACGCCTACCGCCTCGCAGCCCGGCAGGCCGACGTCGTGTACGTGACCCCGAACGACCGTGCACACGCCGCGTCGATCATCGACGAAATCGGTGCCCCCGTTCAGGTTTTCGCCGACCTCGTCGTCTTCCTCGACGAGACCGAGCAAGCCGCCGCCGACCGCAAAGCCCGTCTGGACGGCCGCGCCGAGTTCACCTCCGACGCACACGTCTTCACCGGCACCCCGGCCCAGCTGGCCGACCTGCTGCTCGACTGGCACGCCGCGGGCCTGACCGGCTTCCGCCTGCGTCCCGGCGCGCTGCCGCACGACCTGACCGCCATCACCCGCGCCCTGGTCCCCGAACTGCGCGACCGGGGCGCGTTCCGCACCGGTTACGAGGCCTCGACCCTGCGCGGGCTGCTCGGCCTGCCGCGCCCGGCCAACCGCTACGCCGCCTGATTCCCGGGAGATCTCCATGACTGCCAAGCAGATCCACCTCGCCGCGCACTTCCCCGGGGTCAACAACACCACCGTGTGGAGCGATCCCGAGGCGGGCAGCCACATCGAGTTCAGCTCGTTCGTCAAGCTGGCCCAGACCGCCGAACGCGCGAAGTTCGACTTCTTCTTCCTCGCCGAAGGCCTGCGGCTGCGGGAACAGAACGGCGAAATCTACGACCTGGACGTGGTCGGCCGCCCGGACACCTTCACCGTCCTGTCCGCGCTGGCCGCCGTCACCGACCGCCTCGGCCTGGCCGGCACGATCAACTCCACCTTCAACGAACCGTTCGAGGTGGCCCGCCAGTTCGCGTCGCTGGACCACCTTTCCGCCGGCCGGGCCGCGTGGAACGTCGTCACCTCCTGGGACGCGTTCACCGGCGAAAACTTCCGCCGCGGCGGCTTCCTGCCGCAAGACCAGCGCTACTCGCGCGCCGAGACCTTCCTCCGCACCGCGTGGGAACTCTTCGACTCCTGGCGCGGCGGCGAACTGCTGGCAGACAAGGAATCCGGCCGCTTCCTCGCCGACGGCGGCGCCTTCGCGCACCACGACGACCACTTCGACATCTCCGGCCGCTTCCCGGTCCCGCGCAGCCCGCAAGGCCGCCCGGTCACCATCCAGGCTGGCGACTCCGAGGAAGGCCGCGAATTCGCCGCCGCGACCGCCGACGCCATCTTCACCCGCCACGGCACCCTCGAAGCGGGCCAAGCCTTCTACTCGGATGTGAAGGGCCGCCTGGCGAAATACGGCCGCTCCCCGCACGAGCTGGTCATCCTCCCAGCCGCCACGTTTGTCCTGGGCGACACCGACGCCGAAGCACACGAGCTCGCGCACGAGGTCCGGTTGCAGCAGGTCAGCGAGCAGACCGCGATCAAGTTCCTCGAACAGCTCTGGAACACCGACCTCAGCGACCACGACCCGAACGGCCCGCTCCCGTCGTTCGACCCGGCGGTCGGCGACCTGATCTCGAAGGGCCGCGCGAGCGTCCGCATGCACCGCGACCCGATCGCGACGGCGAACGAATGGCGGCAGCTGGCGGAGGCGAAGCACCTGACGAGCCGGGAGCTGATCATCGAGGTCACCGGACGGCAGAACTTCATCGGCTCGCCCGAGACGGTCGCGTCCGCGATGAACGAACTCGTGCAGGAGAACGCGTCGGACGGCTTCATCCTGGTCCCGCACGTGACGCCGGGCGGGCTGGACCGGTTCGCCGACGAGGTAGTGCCGCGGCTGCAGGAACGAGGGGTGTTCCGGGAGGACTACAGCGGGCCTACTCTGCGGCACCACCTCGGTTTGGCTTGACCGGCACCTTCAAGTCCGTGAGGGCCACCTTCACGGACGCTGATTCCCTCAGCCAGAAACTCAAGGCGGCGCGATGGTTTCGGCTTGAGGTGCGTCCGCCCACGTCGAACGGATCAGCGCGGGCTCTTGCCGAGCCCAGCCGCGGTCGTCGGGAACAGGATCGTCGTCCGTGAAGGACTCCTTGCGGGAATCTGATTCCCTCAAGGAGTCCTTCACGGACCGCAAGCTGTGGCTTAGCCCAGGAACCGCGTCGCGTTCTCGCGTAACAGCAGCTTCCGCGAAGCCTCGTCCAGGAACGATGCCCGCCGCACCACACCGCCAGCCGGACGCTCCCCCAGCGGATACGGATAGTCGCTCCCGACCATCACCTGCTCCGCCCCCAACGTATCGACCAGATTCCGCAACGCCGGCTCGGTGAACACCACCGAATCGACACTGAACCGCCCCACATACTCCGACGGCGGCTTCTCCGACGTCGCGATGATGTCGGACCGCTGATGCCAAGCGTTCTCCAACCGCCCCAGCCAAAACGCGAACGACCCGCCCCCGTGCGCGAAGCAGATCCGCAGGCTCGACGGCACCCGGTCGAACACGCCGCCGAGGATCATCGCGATGATCGACAGGTGCGTCTCCGCCGGCATCCCGGTGAGCCACCGCGCCATCCACCGGTCCAGCCGCGGTGCGTCCGGCATGTCCCACGGGTGCACGAAAACCGGGACGCCCAGCGACGCGGCGTGCTGCAGGAACGTCACCACGCCCGCGTCGTCGAGGTCGCGGTCGCCGACGTGGTTGCCGATCTCCACGCCCCGGTGCCCGGCGGCGACCGCGCGGTCCAGTTCGCGGCAGGCGGCGTCGGTGTCCTGCAGCGGGACCTGGCAGAACGGGATCAGCCGGCCCGGCGCGGGCGCGCAGATCTCCAGGGCGAGGTCGTTGAAGACCCGCGCGATCTTCTCGCCGTGGCCGGGGCTGGTGTCGTAGCCGAAGAACACCGGCGTCGGCGAGACGACCTGCGCCTCGATGCCGTCGGCGTCCATGTCGCGCAGGCGGACGGACGCGTCCCAGCAGTCGGAGCGGATCCGGCGGAACTCCGCGGAGCCGACCATGATCATGGCCTCGCGTTCGGTTTCCGCGCGCAGCCACGGCATTCCTTCGCCGAGGTCGGGCCAGCCGTGCGGGACGAAGTGGCTGTGGACGTCGATCGCGCGCACGCTCAGCCCTTCCCCGGGTGCAGCGTCCCGCAGTTGCCGCAGGTCCGGGCCTCTTCGGAGGTGTAGAACTGCTCGAACACCGGCGGCAGGTCGTCGACGATGTCCCGCACCTGCAGTTCCACCTCGTGCACCTTCGCGTCGCACTCCAGGCAGAACCACACGAACTTCTCCAGCGTCCCCTCCTCCCGGATCCGCTCGATCACGATCCCGATCGAACCCTCCTGCGGACGCTGCGGCGAATGGTGCACGTTCCGCGGCAGCATCCACATCTCGCCCTCGCGGATGTCGACGCGCCGGGGACCGTCGTCGGTCATCAGGTTGACGTGCATGTCGCCCTTGTACTGGTAGAACCACTCCTCGTACGGGTCGAGGTGGTAGTCGGTGCGCTGGTTCGGCCCGCCGACGACCTGCACGATGAAGTCGCCCATCGGGGCCCACATCTGCTTGTTGTTGACCGGCGGCTTCAGGTCGTCCTCGTGCTCTTCGATCCAGGCGGCGAAGTCGAACACGGGCGGGATGGCGGTCATCATTCCTCCTTGCCGGGGATCCGGGCGATCGCCTGGATCTCGATGAGCAGATGCGGATGCGGCAGCTGGTGCACCGCGACGGTCGTGCGCGCCGGGCCGGTCTCGTCGAAGAACTCTCCGTAGACCTCGTTGTAGCCGCCGAAATCGTTCATGTTGACCAGGAACACGGTCACCTGGGCGAGGTCTTCGAGGCCCGCTCCTGCCGCGGCCAGGATGTCCCGGATGTTCTCGATCACCGCGCGCGTCTGCGCCCGGATGTCCAAAGTGGTCACACCGAACTCGTCGGCCTCCGCGCCGGCGAAGGTGTTGTCCGGCCGCCTGCTGCTGGTGCCGGAGACGAACACGAGATCGCCGACCACCTTGACGTGCGGAAACCGTCCCCGCGGAGTCGCTTTCCCGGCGACCACATGGGCTTGCGCCACGCTCATCCCTCCTCAGTCCGTACGGAAACTGAACCCAGCCCAGCCACCCGGGCCTCGACGTGCGTTCCGGCTTTCAGGGCCACCGCCGCGGTCGCCGCGCCGGCCAGGAGCACCGACCCGTCGAGCAGCCGGTGCCCGTACTCGGCGGCCATCCGCTGCGCTGCCGGGAGCGCACGCAGCGGGTCGCCGAGGATGTCCGCAGTCGATCCGGTCGCGACGGTCTCGCCGTCGAAGAGCAGTTCGACGGCCAGCGCGTCCACCTGGTCGATCCGGGTCCACGGCCCGAGCACGAAGGCCGACGCCGAGGTGTTGTCGGCGACGACGTCGGCCAGGCTGAAGCGGAAGTCCCGGTACCGACTGTCGATAATTTCCAGCGCGGGCGCGACGGCGAGCAGTTCGGCGTCCGGTCCGAGCCGGAACGCGACCTCGGGTTCGACCCGCGGATGCACGCCGCGGCCGACGTCGAAGGTCCCGCCGTCCTCGATCCGCATGCGGTCGGTCAGCGACCCGATGATGACGTCGGAGACGCCCATCTGCTCGGCCTTCGCCTTGCTCGTGAAGCCCAGTTTGACGCCCGCCAGCCGCTCCCCGCGCCGCTCGCGCAAGGCGATTCCGGCGTGCTGCACGGCATAAGCGTCCTCCAGGCTCATCGGCCCGTCGCTGGTGAGCTGCGGGACGGCCTGTCCGGTGGCGGTCGCCCGGTCGAGCAGCGCGGCGCGTTCTTCGATGGTCATAGCTGCACGCACACATTCGTCGGCTCGGTGTAGAAGTGCATCGAGTGCAGGCCGCCCTCCCGGCCGATGCCGGAGAGCCCGACACCGCCGAACGGCGACCGGAGATCGCGCAGGTACCAGGTGTTGACCCAGGCCATCCCGACCCGCATCTGCTGCGCGACGCGGTGACCCCGTTCCAGGTCCGTGGTCCACACGGCGGCGGCCAGCCCATAGTCGGTGTCGTTCGCCAGCCGGACGGCTTCTTCCTCGGTGTCGAACGGGATCAGCGCCGCGACCGGTCCGAAGACCTCCTCGCGCACGACCCGCGCCGAGTTGTCCAGCCCGGTCCACACCGTCGGCTCGATCCACGAACCGCCCGCGAGTTCCGGTCCGAGGTCCGGGACCGAACCGCCGGTCAGCACCGTCGCGCCTTCGGTGACCGCGAGGTCCACATAGGACTGGACCTTCTTCCGGTGCTGCTGGGAGATCAGCGGACCGGTCGTGGTGGCCGGATCGTCCGGACGGCCGAGGCGCAACGCCGCCGCGCGCTCGGCGAGCCCGTTCGCGACCTCGTCGAAGACGGACCGCTCGACATACACCCGCTCGGTGCACAAGCAGACCTGGCCGGTGTTCAGGAAAACCGACCGGGCGAGGCCGTCGAGGGTCTTCCCGAGGTCGCAGTCCGCGAACACGACGGCCGCGTTCTTTCCGCCCAGCTCAAAGGAAACCGGCCGCACCGACGGGGCGACCGCGCGCATGATCGCCGACCCGGTCCCGGATTCGCCGGTGAACGTCACGCCGTCGATGCCGCGGTGCGTGGTGAGGTACTCCCCGGCGGAGTCCGGCCCGAAGCCGTGCACGACGTTATACACCCCGGCCGGCGCGCCCGCCTCCGCGATCACCTCGGCGAGCAGCGTGGCGGTCGACGGCGTCTCCTCCGACGGCTTGACCACCACTGCGTTGCCGCACGCCAGCGCGGGCGCGACCTTCCAGGTCAGCAGCAGGAGCGGCAGGTTCCACGGCACGATCACCGCGACCACGCCCAGCGGCTTGGGCACCGCGTAGTTCAGCGCCTTGCGGCCGGTCGGCAGGTCGGTCAGGAAGGAGTCGAGACCGGCGGAGGCGATCGTGTCGGCGAAGGAGCGGAAGTTGGCCGCCGCCCGCGCGACGTCGAGGTCGCGCGCCAGGTGCTCCGGCTTGCCGGTGTCGCGCACCTCGGCGGCGGCGAAGTCCTCGAACCGCTCCTCGATCCGGTCGGCGATCCGGCGCAGCAGCGCGGTGCGCTCGGCGACCGGCGCGCGTCCCCACGGACCGTCCAGCGCGGCTCGCGCGGCCGAGACCGCGGCGTCGACCACGTCCGGCCCGGCCTCGTGGACGTGCGCGACGAGCGACCCGTCGACCGGGTCGATCTTCTCGAAAGTGCGCCGCCCGGCGACCCGGGTCCCGCCGACGACGTTGAGGAGTTCCGCAGCCATGAACCTGACCGTAGGGACGCCAGGAATGCCTCGCCAATGCTCTTTGCCGCCGCTGCCATGACCGTCCGGGCATAGCGTTGACCCATGCCTCGACAGACATGGACGCCGCCGGAATGAGCATTGGCCAGGCATGACGGCTGCGGCGAAGGATGGACCCCGTGACGGACGTCGATCAGGACTACAGCGCGCAAGCCACAGTGACCGAAGCCGAGTTCGACGCCGTGATGGCCCGCTACCGCTCCGCCTCGGAAGCCGCCATCGCCGGTCTCGACGGCCACCCTGACCTGGCTTTCGACCCGCTCAGCGACGAGCGGCTCGACGTCTGGGGCATCGCACCGGGAGAGCTGCGCCCCGTCGTCATCGCCGTCCACGGCGGCTACTGGCGGATGCTTTCGCGGCACGACACCGCCTTCATGGCCCGAACCCTGGCCGATGCCGGAATCGCCACCGTCGTGCCCGACTACACGCTCTCCCCCGCGGCGAGCCTGGAAGAGATCGTGCGCCAGGTCCGCGCCGCGGTCGCCTGGGTGCACCGGCACGGCACCGAGCACGGCCTCGACCCGGACCGCATCCACGTCGTCGGCAGCTCAGCGGGCGGTCACCTGACCGCGATGACCGCCGTCGGCGGATGGCAGCACGCGGCCGGACTGCCCGAGAACGTGGTCAAGGGCGCGATGACGATCAGCGGTCTCTTCGACCTCCGCCCGCTCGTCGACACGTTCGCCAACGCCTGGCTGAATCTCGACACACCGCGTGCGGAAGCCCTCAGCCCGCTCCTGGCCCCGCCGGGCACCGCGCCGCTGCACGTGGCCGTCGCCGAACACGAAGCCGCCGGATTCCACCGGCAGAGCACGGAATTCCACGCGCACTGGCCCGCCGAACGCTCGTGGACCCTCGTGCCCGGCCGCAACCACTTCGACGTCTTCCTCGACCTGGCCGACCCCCGCTCCGCGCTCGGCGAGGCCCTGCTCCGGCTCGTCCGCCCATGACGCTGGAAGCCGGGCCGGACAGTAATGTCGCCGGAATGGACCTGCCCCGCCTGCTCGACGGCCGTCTCAAGCTCCGGCATCTCGTGCTGGTGGACACCCTCACCGAGCAGGGCAGCGTCGTCGGCGCGGCCGCCGCACTGCATGTCACCCAGCCGGTGGTCACGCGCGGGCTGCACGATCTCGAAGCCATCCTCGGCGTCCCGCTCTACGAACGCGGCCCGCGCGGGATCACGCCGACCGAGTTCGGGACGGCGTTCACCGAACACGCGCGCGCCGTGCTGGCCCAGCTGACCCACGCCGCCCGGCACGTCGTGGAGATCGCCGACGCGACGCGCGGCCGGGTCGTCGCGGGCATCCACCTCGCGGGCTCGAACCTGTTGCTGCCCCGGGCCATCGCGCACCTGAAGGAGGACCACCCGCTGGTCACGGTGGTCGTCCGGGAGGGAACGCCGGAGTCGCTGCTGGTGGAGCTGACCGCGGGCCGGGTGGACGTGATCGTCGGGAGGCTGAGCGGCCCCGGCACCGAAGGCACGCAGCGCAGCGCGCTGTATCAGGAGTCGATCCGCGTCGTCGCCGGCGCGCACCATCCGCTGGCCGCGCGCGAGGCCGTCTCGCTGGAAGACCTCGCCGAGTTCCCGTGGATCGTGCCCGGCACCGAGACGATGCTGCGCCAGGAGCTGGAGAGCCTGTTCGCCCAGCACGGCCTCGACCTGCCCGCCAACCGCGTCGAGGCGACGTCGTTCCTCACCGTGCGGCAGCTGCTCACCGAAACCGCCATGGTCGCCGCGCTCCCCGGCCTCCTCGGCATGGACGACCCGCGGCTGGTCACTCTGCCGACGCCGCTGGAGAACATCGGGCACAGCGTCGGCCTGACGCTCGCCGCCGGACGCCGCCTGAACCCGGCCACCCAAGCGCTGATCGCGTCCCTGCACACCGTCGCCGGGCAGATCGACGACGCCTGACGCTGTCTGTCGTTTTCTTGACGACCGACGGCGAAACGTGATACCTCAATGCCTCTGCGGAGGGAGCGTTTCATGGGTTACCGCTTGTCCACCGTCGATCCGGCCCGCACCGCGCTGGTCGTCATCGACATGCAGCACGACTTCCTGGCTCCGGGCGCCCCGCTGGAATCCCCGGACGGCCGCGCCATGATCCCCGTCCTGAACGACACGATCCGGTTCTGCCGCGACGCGGGCATCGCCGTGTTCTTCACCGCGCACGTGCACCGCCCGGACGGCTCCGACATGGGCCGGTTCGCCGACCTGTACCCGCCGATCGCTTCTCGGCAAGCGCTCAGCGAAGGAACCCCTGGCGCGGCTTTGTATTCCGAAGTGGACCGCCGCCCGGACGAACCGCTGATCCTCAAGCACCGCTACAGCGCCTTCTACGGCACCGATTTCGAGACACTGCTGCGCGGACGCGGCGTGGACACCCTGATCGCCGCCGGAGTCACCACCGAGGACTGCGTCCACGCCACCATCCGCGACGCGATGTTCCGCGACTTCCACACCGCAGTGCTCGCCGACGCCTGCGCCACCTACGACCACCCCGACCTGGGCCACGGCGCGATGTCCGCCGCCGAGGTGCATGCGGCGACGCTGGTCGTGCTCGCTCAGTCCACTGCGGACGTGCTGACCAGCACCGAATTCAAAACCCTCGCCACGAAACCCTGACCCCCACCGCGGGTCGCGTCGGCGTCTAACACACGTGCGAGTGGATCCACCCCAGCGTCTCGTCGATCTGCCCAAGCGCGAGGTCCCGGGCATCGGCAGCCAGACCGTCAGGCAGGTGCAGCAGGTCGTTCGCCACCCAGGAACTCCGTTGCACCGCACGGGTCCGCGGCCGACGCAGCTTCTCGTACCTCTTCAGCGCCGTCTCACGGGAGTCCCGGGCCAAACACTCGGCGAGCGTCACCGCGTCCTCGATCGTCTGGTTCGCGCCCTGCCCGTGGTGCGGCAGCATCGCGTGCGCGGCGTCGCCGAGGAGCACCACTCCGCCGCGATGCCAGCGGTTGAGCGGATACTGGCCAAACAGCGCCCATCGCTGGAGCAGCGTCGTCGCCGCCACCATCTCGCGCACCGCCGGATGCCAGCCCTCGAAAGCAGCGTCGATCTGGTCCCGGGAGATGTCCTCCGTCCAGGACTCGCTCTCCCAGGTGTCCGGTTCGTCTAGCACGGCAAGGAAATTCACCACCGACCCGTCGCCGATCGCGTAATGCAGCACATGCCCGCCCGGCCCCATCCAGAACTGGATCGCGCCCGGGTCCGGCAAGGACGGCAACTGCTCCACCGGCACGAGCCCGCGAAAGCCGCTGGCCCCCGAGTACCGGGCGAGCGGCGCGTCGTCCACCCACGCGCGAACCGTCGAATGCACCCCGTCCGCCCCGACCACGACATCGGCGGTTTCGGTGGTGCCGTCCGCGAACTCAAGCCGGTATTTGCCGCCGTCCGCCGCCAGCCCGGTAACCCTCCGTCCAAGGTGGACCTTCCCGCAGGCGTCAGCCAGGATCCGCTGCAGATCCGCCCGGTGCACCCCGAAATACGGCCCGCCGAACCGTTCCTCGTACGCCGCCCCGACCGGATGCGCGGCCACCCGCTGCCCGCTCCGCCAGTGCCGGTAAACCAGCTCGGTCGGCACCGCCGAACACGCGGCAAGGTCGTCCCGCAGCCCGAGCCCGGCCAGCACCCGGGACCCGTTGGCGGACAACGCCACCGCCGCCCCGATCTCCCGCAGTTCGGCCGACCGCTCGTACACCTCCGCCCCGATCCCGCGCTCCCGCAACGCGAGCGCGAGCGTCAGCCCGCCGATCCCGCCGCCGACGATCGCCACCGAGGCCGCCTTCTCCGCCATCCGCCCTCCTCGCCTTGTACCGATCGGTACGGGACTGGACGGTACGGCGTACCGATCGGTACAGTCAAGGGGTGGATCCCGGAAGCGGCCGCCGCGCCGAGCTGCTCGAGCAAGCCGTCGCCTACCTCGCGACGCACGGCCTCGCCGACCTGTCGCTCGCGCCGATGGGCGAAGCGCTGGGGACGAGCAAGCGGATGCTGCTGTACTACTTCGGCAGCCGCGAAAACCTGATCACCGAAGCGCTCGCCGCGAGCCGCCCGGACGTCGCCGAACTCTTCCACGCCGTACACGACGCGGATTCACTTGCCGCCGCTTCACACGCGCTGTGGCAAGCGATCACCCGGGGACGGCAGCAGCGGCCGATCCACATCCTGTTCCAAGTGCTGGCTCTGGCCCCGACGCAGCCGGAACGGTATCTGGAGGTCGCGCGGGAGGCGATCACCGCGATGATGGAGCCGTTGGTGCCGGTGTACCGGAAGCTCGGGTACGACGAACGCGAGGCGGCCGCGCGGGCGAGCCTGCTGATCTCGGGCTTGCGGGGGTTGTGCTTGGACCGGATCGTGACGGGGGACGAGGAGAGGATCGAGGTCGCGGCGGCGGCGTTGATCGCTACTGCGGTCGCGCCGCCTGGCTGAGCCGCTCGCCTAGTGCTCAAGCACCCCCGGCAACTCCGCCACCGACCCCAGCACATGCGTCGCCCCGTGCGCCCGCAACGTCGCCTCGTCATGCGCCCCGGTCAGCACCCCCGCCGCCACCGAAGCCCCCGCCCTTCGCCCGGTCAGCATGTCGAACCCGGTATCCCCCGCCACCGCGACCGCGCGCACGTCCGTGATCCCCAGACGCAGCACCGCGGTCAGCACCATGTCCGGAAACGGCCGGCCCCGGCCTCCCGCATCAGCCGGGCACACCACGAGATCCGCCAGTTCCGTCCACCCGAGCCGACGCAGCAGCGCATCGCGCGTCCGCGCCGAGAACCCCGTGCTCAGGCACACCCGACGCCCCTGCGCGCGCAGCTTGTCAATCGCCTCCTCCGCACCGGGAAGCGGCTCAGCAACCTCGATCGCCCGGTCCGCGAACGCGGTCTCGAACACCTGATTCGCTTTCTCCGCAACACCGTCCGCCGGGAACAGCGCCCGGAAGACCTCGATCTTCGACTGCCCCATCGTGTCGCGGACGTAGGCATCCACGTCCTCCCGCTCCGGCGAATCCGCGGGAACCCCGGCCGCCTCCAAGGCCGCGGAGAACGCTGCCTCGACCGCGCCGTCGTCGCGGACTGTCGTGCCTGCCATGTCGAGCACGACCAGCTCCACCCCTCGCGTCATCGGGCGTTCTCCACTTCCCGGCCGGTCACCGCGTGCACGGCGCTGATCAGGGCCATTGTCTCGATGTCGGCCGCGCTGCAGCCGCGGGAAAGGTCGTGCAGCGGGGCTGCGACGCCTTGCAGGATCGGCCCGAGCGCGGTCGCTCCGCCGAGGCGTTCGGCGATCTTGTAGGCGATGTTCCCCGCGTCGAGGTTCGGGAACACCAGGACATTCGCTCGGCCGGCAACGCTCGAGCGCGGTGCCTTAGCCAGGCCGACGGCGTCCACGACGGCCGCGTCGAATTGCAGTTCGCCGTCCACATCGACGCCAGGCAGCCGTTCCCGGACCAGGGAAGTCGCCTGGCGCACCTTGTCCACTGCGGAATGCTTGGCGCTGCCTTGGGTGCTGAAGGAAAGCATCGCCACCACCGGTTCGGTTCCGGTGAGCGCCTGGTGCGTCTGAGCCGCGCCGACGGCAATGTCGGCCAGGGCGTCCGCGTCCGGTTCGGGGACCACGGCGCAGTCGGCGAAGGTGAGCGATCGGCCGTCCTGCAGGAGCATCAGGAACGAGCTGCTGAGGGTCCGCACGCCGGGCGCGAGGCCGACGATCCGCAGGCCGGCCCGGAGGACATCGGACGTCGGCCGGGTCGCGCCGGCGAGGCACGCGTCCACCCGGCCGAGTGCGAGAAGTGCGGCGGAGAGGGCGATCGGGTCGGTGCGGACCGTCTCGACCCGGTCGGGGAACGCCGTAGCCAGCCGGGCGAGGATGGCGTCGTCGGCGGCGAGGGCGGCGGTGTCCAGGAAAGGCGCGGAGACACCCAGGTCTGCCGCGACCGCAGCGATTTCCGCCGAAGGGCCGACCAGCACCGGTTCGATCTCGCCGCGCTCGGCCAGCCGCGCGGCCGCGGTGACGGCGCGCGGGTCGGCGCCGTCGGCGAGCGCGACGCGCGGGCGGGCGTCTCCGACTCGCTCGCGCCAGGTCTCGGCCAGCGGGGCCACGGTCATCTCTGAACTCCTCGCGCGGACGGCAGTGCTCCTCCGTGAGGATGGCGACGCCTGGCCCTAAGGGACAGAGCCAGAACAGTCCCCGTTGAGGGGTCCAGATGTCCTCGGCACTGGACCTGCCGACCGAGCGGTTTCTGGCACTTTCGCGGTGGCCAGTCCTCCCGCACTCTCGGTCGGACCACACACGGCAGATGGGAGCAGGGCGATGAAGATCGGTGTGCCTCGCGAGGTCAAGAACCACGAATACCGGGTGGCGGCGACGCCCGCCGGCGTCCACGAGTTCACCTCGGCCGGCCACGAGGTCTTCGTGGAACGCGGCGCGGGCGAGGGCTCGTCCATCCGCGACGAGGACTACGCGGCCGCCGGCGCGAAGCTGCTCGACCACGCGGACGACGTCTGGGGCACCGCGGAAATGGTGCTGAAGGTCAAGGAGCCCGTCGCCGAGGAGTACCACCGGCTGCGCGGCGACCAGCTGCTGTTCACCTACCTGCACCTCGCCGCGAGCGAACCCTGCACCAAGGCCCTCCTCGACGCGGGCACGACTTCCGTCGCCTACGAGACGGTCCAGCTGCCGAACGGCTCCCTTCCGCTGCTGTTCCCGATGAGCGAGGTCGCCGGACGGCTGGCCCCGCAGGTCGGCGCCCAGACGCTGATGCGCGTCAACGGCGGGCGCGGCGTGCTGATCGGCGGCGTGTCCGGGGTGCCGCCGGCCCGCGTGGTCGTGCTGGGCGCGGGCGTCGCAGGCATGAACGCGGTCGCCGTCGCGGCCGGGACCTGGGGCGACGTCGTGCTGTTCGACAAGAACGTCGACAAGCTCCGCGCCGCCGACCGGATGTACCAGGGCCGCATCCAGACCGCCGCCGCGAACTCGTACGCGATCGAGCAGGCGGTGCTGGAGGCCGACCTGGTGATCGGCGCGGTGCTCGTCCCGGGCGCGAAGGCCCCGAGCCTGGTGTCCAACGAGACGGTCTCGCGGATGAAGCCGGGCAGCGTGCTGGTGGACATCTCGATCGACCAGGGCGGCTGCTTCGAGGACTCCCGGCCGACGACCCACGCCGAGCCGACCTTCCGGGTCCACGAATCGGTGTTCTACTGCGTGGCCAACATGCCCGGCGCGGTCCCGCACACCTCCACGCACGCGCTCACCAACGTCACGCTCCCCTACGCGCTGGAGATCGCGAACAAGGGCCTCCGCACCGCGGTCCAGGACACGCCGGAGCTGCGCGGCGGCGTCAACACGGTGTCCGGCACGCTGACCTACGAGCCGGTCGCCGTGGCGCACGGGCTCCCGGTCGCCGACGTCGCCGAAGCGCTGGCCTGAGCGGCCCGGCGTGGCGCGGGGTGGGAAAACCGGCCACTGCGAGTTACGTTTCCACCCACCCCGCCGCCCGCCGACCGCCTGGAGAGCGCACTTGCCACGCACGTTGATCGAGATCGACCGCTCGTCGGACGAACCGCTGTACCGCCAGGTCCGGCGGGCGATCGAGCACGGGATCGCCATCGGCACGTTCGACCCGGCGCGCCGGCTGCCCAGCTCCCGGGAGCTGGCCGTCGAACTGGGCGTATCCCGGAACACGATCAACCTCGCCTACCAGGAGCTGGTCGCCGAGGGTTACGTGGAAAGCCGGGAGCGCAGCGGCCTGTTCGTGAACGGCGAGATGCGCCCGCACTGTGCGGTGGAGGAACGGGACACCGAATCGCGCATCGACTGGACGCGCCGGGTCCGCCGGTTCCCGGACGCCGGTGTCGCCCACATCGAGAAACGCACCGACTGGGCGAGCTACCCGTACCCGTTCCTCGCCGGGCAGGTCGACATCACCGCGTTCCCGGCCCGCTCCTGGACGCGCTGCCTGCGCGACGCGCTCTACCGGCCGCACGTCTTCCACAGCCTGCAGGACAGCGTCGGCTCGGACGACCCGATGCTGGTCGAGATGGTGTGCCGCCAGCTGCTCACCACCCGCGGCATCGAGGCCGACCCGGACGAGGTGCTGATCACCGTCGGCTCGCAGCAGGGCCTCGACCTGCTCGGCCGGGTGCTGCTGGGCCCGGACCAGGTCGTGGCCATCGAAAACCCCGGCTACCTCGACGCGCGGCACATCTTCCTCCGCACCGGCGCGCACGTGACCGGCATCGACGTCGACTCGCGCGGCCTGCAACCGCCCGACTCGCTCGACGGCGTCGACCTCCTCTACCTCACCCCGAGCCACCAGCACCCGACCAACGCGACGCTGAGCATCGGCCGGCGCCGCCAGCTGCTCGCCCAGGCCGCCGCGTCCGGCACGGTCGTCGTCGAGGACGACTACGACAGCGAATTCCGCTACCAGGGCAGCCCGACTCCCGCGTTGAAGGCACTCGACAACACCGGCGACGCGGTCTACCTCGGCACCTTCTCCAAATTCCTCTCCCCCGGCCTGCGCCTCGGCTACCTGGTCGGACCGCGCGAACTGGTGCGCGCGCTCCGCGAGGCCCGCCGGTACGTCCTGCGCCACCCGCCGGGCCAGCTGCAGCGGGCGCTCGCGCTGCTGATCGAGAGCGGCGAGTACCACCGTTCGCTGCGCCGCTACCGCACGAAACTGATGCGCAAGTGGACCGCGACCTGCGCCGCGGTCACCGAGTATCTGCCGTGGCAGCAGGGCCCGTACCCGCCCGGCGGGGTCAGCCTGTGGATGACCGGACCGGCCGAGCTGGACTGCCGGGTGCTGGTGGAGCGCGCGGAGGAGCTGGGCATTCTCATCGAACCCGGCGACATTTTCTTTCTCGGCGACGACCCGCCGCGCAACCACTTCCGGATCGGGTTCTCCGCGACGCCGCCGTCCGCGATCGACCCGGGGATCCGGCTGCTCGGCGACCTGTGCCGGGAACTGCTGGACAGCTGACTGGTCCTGCGGCTGGACCATCCACAAAGGACGCTAGAACCGCCGAAATGCCCGATTGATGCCCGCATGACCTTCTCCGAAGGTCCGTGAGGGGAACCCTGAGGGAATCAGAGTCCGTGAAGGTTCCCCTCACGGACGGCCCCAACTCCCACGCCCGCCGGACCCGCCTAGAGCCGCGCCGGCCCTGGACAGCCCCTCGGACCTGAGCAGACGAGCCTCGACCGCAAGTCCCTGGCGTCGGGTCCCCTCACCGACGATGCGATACGCCACGACGCAAGCCCGCGACAGTGGCACTGGACCCACGCGCGCGTAGCCTTCTGGACCTGTTCGCCGACCAGCTCCCCCGGCACTGTCTTGGGGTCAGGACACGTGGACAAGGAGGTCCCATCGTGGGCGAACCCGCCGTATCCGCTCGTCCGACCCCCGACCTGGTGGTGCTCGGGGGCACGGTGCTGACTCTGGACCGGGGCGGGACGCGGGCGTCCGCGCTCGCCGCTCGCGACGGCGCGATCACCGCGCTCGGCGGCGACCGGGAGATCGCCGCCCTCGCCGGTCCCGAAACGACAGTGCTCGACCTGGCCGGGCGCACCGTCGTCCCGGGGTTCGTGGAGTCGCACAACCATCCGTCGTTCTTCGGGATGGCGCTCGCCGCCCCGGTCGACGCGGGCAGTCCGCCCAACGACCGGATCAGCGACATCGCCGAGCGGGTCCGGCAGGCGGCGCGCGACTTCGGGCCCGGCGAATGGATCAAGGGTTTCCGTTACGACGACACGCTTCTCGCCGACAACCGGCACCCCACTCGACACGACCTCGACCCGGTTTCGCCACGCAACCCGGTCCTGCTCACGCACGTGACCGGCCACTTCTCCGTGGCAAACTCGGCCGCGCTGCAGGCCGTCGGGATCACCGCGGCCACGCCCGATCCGCCCGGCGGCGTCATCGCCCGCGACGAACGCGGCGAACCGACGGGACTCCTCATCGAGACCGCGGCGTTCCTGGTGAACTCCGCGATGCCCGCGCAAGGCCCGGACGCACTCGCCGAAGCACTCCAGCTGGCCGACGCCGAGTACCTGCGACACGGCGTGACTTCGGTGCACGACACCGGAATCGGGCTCATCGGCGGCGACCAGGAACTCGCCGCGTACCGGATGCTGACCCGCGCCGGGAAGCTGCGCACCCGCATCCACGGCTACCTCTTCCACACCCTCCTGCCCGGCCTCGCCGAGGGCACCCCGGAACCGCCCGATCCGTCCAATCCGGACGGTTTCACCATGAACGGCGTCAAAATCGTCGCGGACGGCTCGATCCAGGGCCGCACCGGCTGTCTGGCCGAGGGTTACACCTGCGCCCCGGACGAGCACGGCATGATGCTGCTCGAACCGGGCGAGCTGGCCCGCCGCATCGCCGCCCTCGACGACGCGGGCTGGCAGGTCGCCGTGCACGGCAACGGCGACGCGGCGATCGACGCCATCATCGACGGCTACGCCCGCCTCGGCGCGCCCGAGGGCACCGGCCGCCGCCACCGCATCGAACACTGCCAGACCGCCCGCGAGGACCAGCTCGACCGGATGGCCGCGCACGACGTCGCCGCGTCGTTCTTCATCAAGCACGTCTACTACTGGGGCGACCGGCACCGGGACGTTTTCCTTGGCCCAGAACGGGCGCGCCGGATCAGCCCGCTCGCCTCGGCGCGGTCCCGCGGAATCCACTTCGGACTCCACTCGGACACTCCGGTCACGCCGGTGCCGCCGCTGGAAGGCATCTGGTGCGCGGTCGCCCGGCAAACGAGCAGCGGCCAGCTCCTCGGGCCGGAGCAGGCGATCGACGTCGAAGCCGCGCTGCGCGGGTACACGATCGACGCGGCCTATCTGGCTGGCGAAGAGACGATCAAGGGCAGCCTGGAGGTCGGCAAGCTCGCCGACCTGATCGTGCTGTCCGAGGATCCGACCACAGTGGACCCGAGCCGGATCCGGGACCTGACCGTCGACGCCACGGTGATCGGCGGGCAGCTGGTCTGGCAACGCGATCCCGTCGCGACGGGAGGCGGCCGATGATCCGGAGCTGGCCGAGCCTGTGCATCGGGCTCGGCGTCCCCGCGGTCGCGATCCTCGGCGGCATCCCGCTGGTCGCCGGCTCGTCCGCGACGGTCGCCGGGTTCCCGCTGGTGTTCTTCTGGATGTTCCTGTGCTTCCCGCTGACCACCCTGTGCCTGTGGATCAGCTGGCGCTTCTTCGACCGCAAGCACTATCCGTCCGACACGCCCGCCGCGAAGGAGGACCGGCAATGCTGATCCTCATCGTCGCGGTCGTGATGGGACTGTCGATCCTGCTGGCGCTGTGGGCGGGCCGGTCCTCCCGCAGCGGCGGGATCTCCGAATTCCTGGTCGGCGGCCGCTCGTTCCCGCCTTGGCTGCTGTACTTCCTTGCCGTCGGCGAGGTGTACAGCATCGGCACGATGATCGGCTTCCCGAGCGGGATCTACGCACACGGCGCGAGCTACGGGATCTGGTTCCTCGGCTACATCCTGCTCGCCTACGCGCTGGGCTACTTCCTCGCCCCGCTGGTCTGGCGGGCGGCGCGCAAGCACGACGCGATGACCGTGCCGGACGTCTTCGGCCGCCACTACGGCAGCCGGACGCTCGAACTCATCACGTGCGTGACGATGCTGATCGCGCTCGTGCCGTGGGGCCAGTACCAGTTCATCGGCCTGCAGGTGGTGCTGAGCAACCTCGGCCTGACCCTGACGCCGGTGCAGTGCGTGCTGCTGGCCGGGATCATCGCGTTCGCCTACATCGCCGTGTCCGGCATCCGCTCGCCCGCGTTCGTGTCGATCCTCAAGGACGTCTTCATGCTGCTGGGGGTCGTGCTCGTCGGCCTCGCCGCGGTGCTGGCCGCGGGCGGGACGTCCGGGGTGACCGGGCCGGAGGCGCTGGCCAGGGCGCAGACCACGATGGGCGGCCAGGACCTGTGGTTCGCGATGACCACGATCCTGTTCCAGAGCGTGGTGTTCTACCTCGGCTTCGGCGGCGCGTACGTGTTCCCGGCGCGTTCGGAGCGGGCGGTGAAGAGTTCGACGGTGTGGATGCCGCTGTACATGCTGATCTACCCGTTCCTCGTCTTCGCCGCCTACTACGGGCTGAAGCAGCACCCCGGGCTGAAGAACCCGAACACGGTGTTCATGGTGACCGCGAAAGGCCTTCTGCCGGAACCGGTTCTTGGCCTCGTGGCCGCCGGCGCCGCGTTGTCCGGGGTGCTGGTGCTGTCCGCGACCGCGCTGGCGATCGGCGGCATGGTCAGCCGGAACCTGGCCCCGAACGTCCGTCCGGCGGCACAGCGGCGCTGGACGGTCGTGGCGGTGGCGGCGTTCCTGGTGCTCGCCGCCGTGCTCACGCTGACCGCCTCGACGCTCATGCTCACCGTGCTGAACCTGACCTACAACCTGCTGGCCCAGGTCGTGCCGGGCTGGCTGGCGATCCTGTTCGCCCGCCGGGTGCGCACCGCCGCGATCGCGACCGGCATGGTGGCCGGGGTGGTGACCGCGGTCGTCCTGTACGCCACCGGCGTGACGCTCGGCGGCCTCAACACGGGTCTGGTGTCGATGGGCCTGAACCTGGTGATCGTCTTCGGCTGGAGCCTGCTCGCGCCGGGCAAGCGACGGTCGCCGATCGCCTTCGAGAGCGGTACGGAGGTGGCGGCTAGCCCGGCGGTGGCGGCTGCGCGTTGAGCAGGGCTCGTGAGTGCTGGTGCCGGTTCTAACCGGCGTCAGCACTCACGAGGCAGGCCACGCGCGAGCGGGCGGCGCGGCGGGAGCGGCAACAGCAGCGCGGCAGCGGCAGCGGCAGGCCGGACCGTAGTCTGCTGCGGCCAGGTAGGTGGCTCGTGAGTGTTTATCCCGGTTCTAACCGGGATAAACACTCACGAGCCTGTGCAGTCGTCCCAACCGCAGCTGGCCTTAGCCCGTCGCCCCGCACCAGCGCCTGTCCCGCACCAGTACGCAGCGCGGCATGGCTTGTGAGTGCTGGCGCCGGTTCTAACCGGCGTCAGCACTCACGACCTGGTACCCGCGCTGGATCGCGACGTGGTCGGCGACGAACTTCGCGTCGTGCCACACCCCCCAGATGAAGCTCGACCCGCGCCGCGCCAGCCAGGGCAGTCCCAGGAAATACACCCCAGGCTCCACCGACACCCCCCGGCGCTGCTTCGGCCGCCCGTTCTCGTCGAAGGCGTCGACCTGCAGCCAGCTGTAGTCGACGGCGAACCCGGTCGCCCACACGATCGAAGTCACCCCCGCGGCGGCCAAATCCAGCTCCAGCACCGGATCCGTGACGCACGCCGGGTCCGGGCCCAGCTCGCGTGCGGACGGTTCCTCGGGCAGGTCGAGTCCGTTGCGGGCCACGTAGGCGTCGGCTTCGTCAAGCAGGGCAAGGTAATTCTCGTCGCCGGCGGCGATGTTCTTCGCCAGGTCCGTCGCGAAGCTGAGCTTGCCGTTCTCGTACGCGCCGGTCATGCCGACGAGCGTGATGCCGAGTCCGGCCAGCGCCCGGAAATCCACCGTGTGCCCGCCGCGCGCGCCGCTGACCGCGATGGTCACGTGCTCCGCCCCGGCCGGCGGCGTCTCGGCGTCCCACTTGCCCAGAACGCCCAGCCACCAGCAAAAATCGCGGTCGCGGTAGCTGCGCGGCGGACGGTCGTGCGGTCCGACCGACAGGTACACCTCGCGTCCGGCGCGGCGCAGTTCCTCGGCGATCTGCACGCCCGACGAGCCCGCGCCGACGACCAGTACCGCGCCTTCGGGAAGCTGCTCCGGGTTCCGGTAACCGCTGGAGTGCAGCTGCACCGGACCGGCGTCGGCGGGCACGATCGGCGGGATCACCGGCCGCTGGAACGGGCCGGTCGCGGCGATGACGAACCGCGCGTCGATCGTGCCTTCGGAGGTCTCGGCGCGGAATCCGGGCCTGCCCTCGTGCCGCCGCACGGACGTCACCTCGACTCCGGTGCGGATCGGCGCGGCGATTTTTTCCGCGTACGCCTCGAAATACTCCGCGACCTGATCCTTCGACGCGAACGCGCTGGGAGCCACGCCGGCGAACTCCAGGCCGGGGAACCGGTCGTGCCACGCGGGGCCGTTCGCGACGAGCGAGTCCCATCGTTCCGAGCGCCAGCGTTCGGCGATCCGGTGCCGTTCCAGGACGAGATGCGGCACGCCGCACTCGCTCAGGTGCTCGCTCATCGCCAGGCCGGCCTGTCCCCCGCCCACGACGAGGGCCTCCACCTGTTCGCTCGACATCCCAGACCTCCGCTCCGGCTCCGGCGCGGTTCAGCGCCGTCTCCCCGGATCCTCACGGCCCGCCCTGCCCGTGTCCAACAGATGTTTCCGGCGCTCAAGATCTGTTTTTCCGATGCAGAGTGCATCACCAGAACAGATGCATTGGTCCAGAAAGATCTACTGGACAGAACCTCGGCGGCGCGGTCAGGCTGAGGCGTCCGACGACCGCCGCAAGGGAAGGCCACGCAGTGACTGTCCACCGTCGCATCCGCCCGTTCAACACGCGGGACACCTATCCCGAGCAGAACCTCGACAACGACCTCTGCCAGGCCGTCGTCGCCAACGGCACGGTCTACGTCCGCGGCCAGATCGGGCAGGACCTCGACACGAGCGAATCGGTCGGGATCGGCGACGTCGCGGCGCAGGCGGAGCAGGCGATGGCGAACATCAAGATGCTGCTCGAAGAAGCGGGCAGCCGGATGGAGCATCTGGTCAAGCTCACCATCTACCTGGTCGACCCGCGTTATCGCGAGGCCGTCTACCGCACCGTCGGACGCTGGACCAAGGGCGTGCACCCGATCTCGACCGGCGTGGTCGTGTCCGCGCTCGCCCGGCCGGAGTGGCTGTGCGAGATCGACGCGATCGCGGTGATCCCGGAGGAGGAGAAGTGACCTTTTCGATTGTCGCCCGCGACGTTTCCGCCGACGGCGCGGTCCGATTCGGCATCGCGGCCAGCTCGTCCAGCCCGGCCGTCGTCGCCCGCGTCGCGCACCTGCGGCCGGGTCTCGGTGCGGCGGCTTCGCAGAACATCACCGACCCGCGGCTCGGCGGACGCCTGCTGGACCAGCTCGCCGAGCACGGGGATCCGGAGAAGGCGCTCGCCGCCGTCACGTCGACAGCGGAGCACATCGAGTACCGGCAGCTGACCGTGCTCGGCCACACCGGTCCCGGTTTCGCTTACAGCGGCTCGAAAACCCTCGGCACGCACGCTTCGGCGACCGCGGACGGCGTGGTCGTAGCGGGCAATATGCTGGCCGGCAAGCACATTCCGCAGTCCATGGTGGACGCTTTCACCGCGTCGACCGGCGAGCTGGAGCAGCGGCTGGTCGCGGCGATGCGGGCCGGGCTCGCGGCCGGCGGCGAGGAGGGGCCGGTGCGTTCGGCCGGGCTCGTCGTGGTGTCCGCCGCGGACTGGCCGGTCACGGATCTGCGCGTGGACTGGGCGGACGAACCGATCGACCAGCTCGCCGAACTCCTCGACGTGTGGCTCCCCCAGCGCGACGACTACGTCACCCGCGGCCTGAACCCCGCCGCCGCGCCGTCCTACGGCGTGCCGGGAGACGAGTGATGACCGCGCCCAAAGCGGCCGTCCGCGCGGTGGTCGACCGCCGCGCGGACGAGCTGATCCAGCTGTCCGAACGGCTGCACGCCGATCCGGAAACCGCGTGGGAGGAACACCGGGCCGCCGCCGCGGTGCCGGAGCTGCTCGACCGGGCCGGGTTCGCCGTCACGGCGAAATACCTCGGCCTCGACACCGCGTTCCACGCCAGCTTCGGCTCCGGTCCGACGCGGATCGCGCTGTGTGCCGAGTACGACGCGCTGCCCGGTCTCGGCCACGCCTGCGGGCACAACCTCATCGCGGCCAGCTCCGTCGGCGCCGCGCTGGGCCTCGCCGCGGTCGCCGACGAGATCGGCGTGACCGTCGAGGTCTACGGCACTCCGGCCGAGGAGGGCGGCGGCGGGAAGATCGAGCTGCTGGAACGCGGCGCCTTCGCCGGTGTGGACCTCGCGATGATGGTGCATCCGGCTCCGGTGGACGTCGCCGAAGCACGGCCGTTCGCGGTCAGCCACTCGAAGATTTCCTACACCGGCAAGTCCGCGCACGCCGCCGCTTATCCCGAAGCCGGGGTCAACGCCGCCGACGCGTTCACCGTCGCCCAGGTCGCGATCGGTCTGCTGCGGCAACAGCTTCCGGCTTCGGCGCGGGTGCACGGGATCGTGACGCACGCCGGGGACGCGCCCAACGCGATCCCCGAACACGCGTCCGGCCGGTGGTACGTGCGCGCCGAAACGCTGGCCGAACTGTCCACACTGGAGCCACGCGTCATGCGGGCCTTCGAGGCCGGTGCGCTGGCAACTGGGTGCGAGCTGAGCGTGGAGCCGGAAAGCAAGCCGTACGCCGAATTCCGCGCCGACGAAACCGCTTTGGCCGCCTATCGCGCCAATGCCCTCGAACTCGGCCGCGAATTCGCCCCGGACGGCACGGCGTCCCGGATGAACCGCGCGTCCACCGACATGGGCAACGTCTCGCAGGTCGTGCCCGCCATCCATCCGTACATCGGCATCGGGTCACTGCCCGCGATCAACCACCAGCGCGAATTCGCCGCGCACTGCGTCGGCGGCACCGCGGAACGGGCCCTGCTCGACGGCGCGATCGCGCTGGCGTGGACCGGCGTCGACCGAACCTCCTAGTCACCGGGAAGGACACCGATGTCCAGCACCCGCTCCGAGCACGACATGCTCGGCGAGATCAGCGTGCCCGCGCACGTCTACTACGGCGCGCACACCGCCCGCGCGCTGGTCAATTTCCCCATCACGCGCGAAACCCTCGCCGACCGGCCGCATCTCGTCACCGCACTGGCCGCCGTCAAGGAAGCCGCCGCGCGAGCCAACGCGGACGTCGGGGCCCTCGATCCCGAGCGGGCGGCGGCGATCGAGCAAGCCTGCGCAGAGATCCGCGACGGCCGCCTGCGCGACCAGTTCGTCGTCGACCTCATCCAGGGCGGTGCCGGGACCTCGACGAACATGAACGCCAACGAGGTCATCGCCAACCGCGCCCTGGAGCTGCTCGGCCACGCCCGCGGCGACTACGCGCGGCTGCATCCGCTCGACCACGTCAACCTCGGCCAGAGCACCAACGACGTCTACCCCACCGCGGTCAAACTCGCGCTCGACCGCCATCTCGCCGAACTGCTCGCCGCCCTCGCCGGGCTGCGGGAAGCTTTCGCGGACAAGGCGATCGAGTTCGCCGACGTCCTCAAAATGGGCCGCACCCAGCTGCAGGACGCTGTCCCGATGACGCTCGGCCAGGAGTTCGGCGCGTTCGCCGCGACGCTCGGCGAGGACGAACAACGGCTCGCCGAAGCCCGCCTGCTGCTGCACGAACTGAACCTCGGCGGCACCGCGATCGGCACCGGCCTCAACGCGCGCCCGGGGTACCGGGAGAGAGCCGTCGCGCACCTGCGCGAGCTGACCGGCATCGCCACCCTCGTCTCGGCTCCTGACCTGATCGAGGCGACTCAGGACGTCGGCGTCTTCGTGCAGCTGTCCGGCGTGCTGAAACGCGTGGCGGTCAAATTGTCCAAGATCTGCAACGATCTCCGGTTGCTCTCGTCCGGGCCGCAGGCCGGGTTCGGGGAGATCGCGCTGCCCGCACGGCAGGCCGGGTCGTCGATCATGCCGGGCAAGGTCAACCCGGTCATCCCCGAGGCGGTCAACCAGATCGCTTTCGAGGTCATCGGCCACGACGTCACGATCACGCTCGCCGCCGAGGGCGGGCAGCTGCAGCTCAACGCCTTCGAGCCGATCATCGCTCGGGCGCTGACCGCCGGCCTCGACCACCTCACCGCCGGAGCTCGCGTGCTCGCCGAACAGTGCGTCCGCGGCATCACCGCCCGGAGAGAACACCTCGCCGACCTCGTCGCCGCCTCGACCGGGCTGGTCACCGCGCTGAGCCCGGCGCTCGGCTACGAAACCGCGTGCACGCTCGCTTTGGAGGCGCATCGCACCGGCCGCCCGGCGCTGGAACTGGTGCGGGAACGCCGGTTGCTGACCGACGAGCAGGTCGGCGCGCTGACCACGCCGCAAGCCCTCACCGGCAGTCCGTGAGGGGAACCTTCACGGACTCTGAGTCCCTCAAGGTGGCCTTCACGGACTTGAAGCCGACGCGGGCCCCGCGCGTGAACGCTGTGTTTCGCGGCCGTCAGCCTCTCGTTTCGGCCCAGCTCAGCGCCTCCGCATAGATCGAACCGATGCATTGCTTTGCTTATTACTGCTTGTTAGATGCCGTGAGCCGCTCTTAGCGTCCTCCCGGAGAACCGGTCCAAGGAGGCCACTATGACCGCACCCGACGCCGCGCCCGCCAGCGATCTCGCCGGCGAGGGCGCCGATCCCGCCACGCTGCGCCGCAGCGTTGCCGCCGGCGCGGTCGGCGTCTTCGTGCACTGGTTCGACTGGGCCGCCTACGCCTACCTCGCGAGCACCATCGCGTCCGTGTTCTTCCCGGCGGGCGACTCGACCGCCGGGCTGCTCGCGGTGTTCGGCGTCTTCGCGGTGTCGTTCGGGATCCGGCCGGTCGGCGCGCTGATCTTCGGGCCGCTTGGCGACCGGATCGGTCGCAAGCGCACGCTGTCGGTGGTCATCTTCGTGATGTCCGGCGCGACGCTGGTGATCGGCCTGCTGCCGGGCTACTCGACGATCGGCATCGCGGCCCCGGTCCTGCTGGTGCTCCTGCGGCTGCTGCAGGGTCTCGCGGCGGGCGGCGAGTTCGGCAGCGCGGCCAGCTTCCTCGCCGAGTACGCGCCCCGGCGGCGGCGCGGTTTCGGCGTCAGCTGGATGGAAGTCGGTTCTCTGCTGGGCTTCCTCGCCGGTTCGTTCGTGTTCCTGCTGCTCTCGGTCGGCCTGACGCACGAGCAGCTGGCGTCCTGGGGCTGGCGCGTCCCGTTCCTGATCGCGGCCCCGCTCGGCATCATCGGGTTCGTCATCCGCAGCAAGATCGAGGACACCCCCGAGTACCGCGCGCTCGAAGCGACCGACAACGTGCCCCGCAGCCCGGTCCGGGAACTGTTCCGCCACAACAAGAAGCAGCTGCTCCAGGCGGCCGGCCTGATGACCATGATGCACGTGCCGTTCTACGCCGTCCTTACTTACCTGGTCACCTACGAGACCGATTACCTCGGCCACTCGTCCGGCAGCGCGGCGGCACTGTCCACCGTGATCTCGCTCGTCGGGCTCTTCCTCGTGCCGTTCTTCGGCCGGCTTTCCGACCGCGTCGGCAGGCGTCCGGTCCTGATCGGCGCGGGCGCCGCGCTGTTCGTCCTCGCCACCCCGGCGTACCTGCTGATGCGCACCGGCCTGGTCGGCACCTGGATCGGCAGCCTCGTCCTCGGCGCGATCCTGGCCGCGATCCTCGGCACCTACGCGGTGTGGTCCGCGGAGATCTTCCCGACCCGCACCCGCCAAAGCGGGCTCTCGATCGCGTACAACCTCACCGCCGCGCTGTTCGCCGGCACCGTGCCGTACGTGATGACCGTGCTGATTTCCGCCACCGGCACCACTCTCGTGCCCGGGCCGTACCTGATGGTCGCGGCCGTCGTCGGCCTCGTCGCCGCGTTCTCGATGCGCGAAACCGCCGGAACCCCGTTGCTGCACAAGGAAGACCTGGAGAACACCGAAGCCTGACCCTCCCCCTCGATTCACCAAAGGCGGTGAAGCGTGTCCGAACCCCAGTTCGTCAACAGCGAATCCGGAAACCTGCGCCGGAATCTGCGCCGGATCGACTCGATCTTCCTCGCGATCGCGGCCATCATCTCGGTGGACACGATCGGCCAGATCGCCACCTCGGGAGCGGAGGCGGTCACCTGGACCGCCGTGCTCCTGGTGCTGTTCCTCTTCCCGTACGGGCTGGTCATGGCCGAACTGGGCAGCGCCTTCCCGGCGGAGGGCGGCCCGTTCGTCTGGCTGCGGCTCGCCTTCGGGAAGCTGCCCGCCGCGCTCGGCACGCTGCTGTACTGGATCACCAACCCGGTCTGGCTGGGCGGATCGATCACCTTCCTCGCCGCGGCGACTTGGCAGCAGTACCTCGTCCCGGCCTCGCCCGGCGGGTTCGCGGACTACGCGTTCAAGCTGGTGTTCATCTGGCTGGCGATCCTCGGCGCGGTGGTGAGCCTGCGGTACGGCAAGTGGTTCATCGCCGCCGGGGCGCTGCTGAAGGTAGCCCTGGTGGTGCTTTTCGCGGTGACCGTGGCGATCTACGCGGCCCGCAACGGCGTCCAGGGCTCGCTGAACTTCTCCCCCACGCTCGGCGGTTTCCTCGCGGTCGTGCCGGTGCTGATGTTCGCGCTCGTCGGGTTCGAGGCCCCCAACGGGGCGGCCGAGGAGATGCACAACCCGCGCCGCGACGTCCCGGTCACCGTCGGCGTTTCCGGGCTCGTGTCGGCCCTGTGCTACCTGGTGCCGGTCGTCGGCATCGTGCTGGTGGTGCCGTCGGACAAGATCGACGGCCTCGGCGGTTTCCTCGACGCGGTGCGCCAGGTGTTCTCCGTGTACGGCGGTGCTTCTCCCGCGATGCTGACGCTCGCCGCCGTCGTGTTCGTCTTCGTGCTGCTGAACCAGGGCTGCTCGTGGATGATCGCGTCCGACCGCATCCAGGCGATGGCCGCCGTCGACGGCGCGTTCCCGCGCTGGTTCGGCGCGTTCCATCCGAAGCTGAACACACCTCTGCGGGTCAACCTGCTCTCCGGCGTGGTCGCGACCGCGTTCACGGTGGTGGCGACGATAGTGCAGAGCAGTTCGGCGTCGGCGGTGTTCGCGGTGGTGCTCAACATCGCGGTGAGCACGCTGCTGCTGTCGTATCTGCTGATCTTCCCGACGATCCTGGTGCTGCGGCGGAAGTACCCGTCGGCCGACCGCCCGTTCCGCGTGCCCGGCGGACGGATCGGGCTGTGGGCCAGCTCGGTGCTGATCTACCTGTGGATCCTGCTCGGCGCGTGGCAGACGATCGTGCCCGGCGTGCTCGACCGGGCGCTCGGGGCGCCGTACGACTTCGAGGCCACCTGGGGCGTTTCGCGGCTGACCTTCGAGCTGTTCACCGCCGGAACCCTCGCGGTGCTGATCGGATTCGGCTTCGTCGGCTACCTCGTCGCCCGCCGCCGGCCCGCGCCGGTCGCGGAGCCCGCCCCGGCCTAGACCTTCCGTCCCACCACGCCCGCGACACACCGCGCCGCGTCGCTCAGCGGCTTCAGGCGCGGGCCGTCCTGCCACCATTCGTCCGCGACCGACAGCCCCGGCCCGTCGATGCGGCTCGGCGGCAGCAGTTCCAGGCCCGGCAGCATCGCCTCGATCTCCGCGCGGGTGCGGAACCGGCCCGCGCCCAGCGGTCCGGACACGAGGATCTCTTCGATCCGCTTCGCGACCGCGGTCAGCTCCGGCACCTCGGGGTCATAGAAATGCGCCAGCGCGACGTACGAACCGGGTGCGAGGGCGTCGATGTACTCGCGCATCACGTCGACCGCGCCATCGCCCTCGTAGTGGTGCATCGTGCCGATGTGCAGCAGCGCCATCGGCTCCGAGAAGTCGAGGTACTCGCGGACCGTTTCGTGCCGCAGCACGGCCTGCGGCTCGAAGATGTCGGCCTCGACCATGTGCGTGAAGTCGTTGTCCTCCAGCAGCGCGCGCCCGTGCGCGAGCACCACCGGGTCGTTGTCGACGTACACGACGTGCGCGTCGCGGTGGTAGCGCTGCACGATCTGGTGGGTGTTCTCCGCGGTCGGCAGCCCGGAACCGCAGTCGAAGAACTGCCGGATGTCGGTCTGGCTCGCCAGCATCCGCAGCACGCGGTTGTGGAAACCGCGGTTGCCGCGCGCGATGTGCACCGCCTCCGGGACCGCCGTGCTGATCTTTCGCATCACCGCGCGGTCGACCTCGTAGTGGTGGCTCCCGCCGAGGAACCCGTCGTAGATCCGCGCGATGCTCGGGCGGTTCGGGTCCACCCCCACTGGCACCTGGCTGGGCGACAACGAGCCGGTCATGGACACCTCGCGGGACGATCGGTCGGCAGTGACCTACGCACAGTAGTACTCCGGCCGGTCAGCCGTGCGACCGATGCGGCCCCGCATGCCCGCCGCCGCCCCACTCCCGCATGTACGAACTGACCGCCGAGCGGAACGCATCCTCCATCGAGTCCCCGGACTCGCCGCCCTCCTCCTGCCGAGGCTCCTGCGTCGGCTGCACCTTCGGCGGCGGCGCGGTCGTCGCGGGACGGCTGCTCGCCCGGATCACCGTGTCACGCATCTTTTCGCTCGCCGGTGCCGGAGACGCGCTGAGCGTGCTCACCGCCGGCGGGGCCGACGTGTGGGCCGGTGCGGGAGGCGGCTGCACGGGCTGCGGGTCGGTCCCGCCAGACGCCGACGGCCACAGCGCCCACGAGCCCAGCCCCGCGCACAGCACGACCGCCGCGCCCGCGAAAACGCCGTACCGGTGCCTTCGCTCGACAGGCGGCGCGGTCTCGGCAGCAGGCGGCTCCACGACCGGGATCGGGCCGCGTTTGGCGAGTTGCTCGATCGGCGAGCCGGTCGAGGCGTCGAGGACCCCGCCGAACGCCGACGCGGTCTCCTCGGCGCGGTCCGCCCGGGGACGCACGAGCGGCGGGGGTTCGCTGCCGTCGATCCGGGGCATCGGCGCCGTCTCGGACAGCCGCACGAGATTCGCGACCGTCTCGAGGTCGCTGCCGGATTCCGGGTTCCCCATCCAGACCTCCACCCCGCCGGGGCCGCGCGTCCGCGGCGCTCCCGGCGCCGCAGATCCTAGGGACCCCCGGTCCGCGCTGTAAACCCGTCCCGGACGTGATCCCTCCCGTCGCTTACCGCAGCACGCGGTACCGCAGGCTCGTCCCCTCCTGCGCCAGCAACTCCAGCCGCACCGGCAGTCCAGGCCGTTCGAACAACCGCACCCCGCCGCCCAGCAGCACCGGCATCACCACGACGGCGACCTCGTCCAGCAGGCCGGCGTCCGCGCAGGCCCGGCCCACCGACGCGCCCAGCACGTTCACCGTCTTCTCCCCCGCCGCCGCCCGGGCCGCCGCGACGCCTTCCGCCAGCGACGAGCAGAACGTCACGCCGGGCACCGCCGGGAAAGACTGCCGGGTGAGCACCACCTGCGGCCCGTCCCAGCCGCCGCCGAACGCCTTGCCCTCGCCGTCGGTGCCGCGGTAGGGATCGTCGCCGGAGAAGGTCCGGCGGCCGACCAGCAGCGCGCCGACCTCCGCCGCCAGGTCCTCCCCCTCGGAGCCTCCGGTGTAGGGCGCGAGCCAGCCCATGTCCCCGCCGGGTCCGGCGATGAACCCGTCGAGCGACATCGCGGCCGAGTACAGCAGTTTTCCCATGTCGTGCCCTTTCGTGCCGGTTTCCGGTACCGGCTCCGGACGGGCCGAGCCGATCTGCGTGGCATCCGGTTCAATGCCGGGAGCTTAAGGCGAAACTGCCAGCGCGGACACGGTCAGGTGAGCATCGATCGGGCCCTTCGGTCGCACTGACATCCTTTGTGGACAGAGGCCACGCAGCTTGAGTCCTGGCATGGGGAATCAAAGTCCGCGAGGAAGCCCTGAGGGAGTCAGATTCCCATGCCAGGGACTTAAGGCGGCGCTGCGGGTGCGGCTGGCGCGGGGTTGGGCTGTCCGTGAGGGGAACCTTCACGGACTCTGATTCCCTCAGGGTTCCCCTCACGGACCTCAATAAACGGGCAGATGGACATCAGTCGGGCATTCGGCGAGCTTGGCGTCCTTTGTGGACGGGCCGCACCCATCGCGCCGCCTTGAGTGCCTGGGCAAGCGGGCCTGCCGGTCAGCCGGACAGCGCGCGCCAGGCCTCCCGGCGTTCCCGCTGCCGTTCCGGGTCCGCCACCGGGGCCGCCGCCACCAGCCGCCGCGTGTAGTCCTCTCGCGGGGAGCCCAGCACCGACGCGACCGGGCCCTCCTCCACCACCCGGCCGTCGTGCAGCACCACGACCCGGTCCGCGACCCGTTCCACCACCGCCAGGTCGTGGCTGATGAACAGGCACGCGAACGCCAGTTCCCGCTGCAGGTCCGCCAGCAGGTCCAGCACCGAGGCCTGCACCGACACGTCCAGCGCGCTCGTCGGCTCGTCCGCGATCAGCAGCCGCGGCCGCAGCGCCAGCGCGCGGGCGATCCCGACCCGCTGCCGCTGCCCGCCGGACAGTTCGTGCGGGTACCGGCCGCTCCAGCCGGGATCCAGGCGCACCGCGGCGAGCAGTTCGGCGACCCGTTCCCGGTGCTCGCCGCGTTCTCCGTGCACCACCAGCGGTTCGGCGATGCTCGCGCCGATCGTCGCGCGCGGGTTGAGCGCGGAGGCCGGGTTCTGGAACACGATCCCGATCTGCCGCCGGATGTCCCGCCGCTGCCGGGCCGAAGCCCGCGCGACGTCCACCCCGTCGACCTGCACGGTGCCCGCCGAAGGCGCGACCAAACCGGTCAGCACCGACGAGATCGTGCTCTTGCCCGAACCGGATTCGCCGACGAGGCCGAGCACCTCGTCCGTCCCGATCGTCAGGGACACGCCGTCGACCGCGCGCACCGGCGGGGCGCCACCGCCGACCCGGTAGGTCACCGCCAGATCGGTCACCGACACCAGCGGCGCCGACGTCGGCCGTACTGCTCCGGCCGGCGCGGAACCCAGCGACAGCACCGAATCCAGCAGCTCCCGCGTGTAGTCCGCCTGCGGCGAGGCGAACAACCCGGCGGCCGTGTTCTGCTCGACCACCTGGCCGTCGCGCAGCACCACCACCCGGTCCGCCACGTCCGCGACCACGCCCATGTCGTGTGTCACCAGCAGAATCGCCGTGCCGAGCCGGTCCCGCAGCGACCGCAGCAGCTGCAGGATCCCGGCTTGCACGGTGACGTCGAGCGCGGTCGTCGGCTCGTCCGCGATCAGCAGCTTCGGGTCGTGGATCAGCGCGATCGCGATGACCACCCGCTGCAGCTGCCCGCCGGACAGCTCGTGCGGGTACGCGCGCAGCACCCGCCGCGCGTCCAGTTCGACCAGTTCCAGCAGTTCCCGGGCCCGCTCCCGCGCGACCGCCCGCGACACCTTCCGGTGCGCCCGCACCGCGTCCACGAGCTGGGTGCCGATCCGGAACACCGGGTTCAGCGCGCTCATCGGCTCCTGGAACACCATGCCGATCTCGCCGCCGCGCACCGCGCGCAGCGCCGGACCGTCCACTGTGTACAGATCGCGGCCGTCGAGCACCGCGGACCCGGTCACCGTCGCGGTGTCCGGCAGCAGGCCGAGCAGCGACAGCGCGGTGACCGACTTGCCGGAACCGGATTCTCCGACGAGGGCGACGACCTCGCCGGGGTTCACCTCGAACGTCACCTCCCGCACGGCGGCGGTGTCGCCGAACCGGATCGAAACGTCGCGCAGGGACAGCAGCTGCTCGGACACGGGATTACTTCGCCAGGCCCATCTGGAGGTAGTTCGGGTACGCCGGGAACGCGCCGATCGCGAAATTGCCGACCTTCGCGCCGTGCAGGAACGAGTTGCGCGTGTAGATCAGCGGGATCACCGGCGAGTCCTGCATGATCCGCTTGTCCGCCTTGGCCCACAGCTTCCCGGCCGCTGTCGGGTCGACCGTGCCCTGCGCCTCGGTGATCAGCGCGTCCACCTCGGGCACCGAATAGCGCGCCCCGTTGTACCCGCCGTTGCCGATCTCCGAGGTGGCGAACAGCGGCTCGATGTTGGCGTTGGCGCTCGGGAAGTCCGGCTGCCACGAACCCAGGGTCAGGTCGTAGTTGCCGTCGTTGCCGGTGACCAGCGTGGTCCAGGCCTCGTCGTCGAGCGGGCGCAGCTTCGTGCGAATCCCCGCCCGCTGCAGCGCGGCCTGGATCGCCTGCGCCTTGTCCGCTTCGTTGTTCGACGTGGACACCGGGAAGTCCAGGTTGTCGATGCCGTTCGGGAAGCCCGCCTCGGCGAGCAGCTGCTTCGCCTTCGCGACGTCGCCGTTCGGCGGGGCCGGGTAGAGGTCGTACACCTCGCGCCCGGCGATGCCCTCGGTGATCAGCGTCGTGGCGATCGGGCCGGCCAGGTCCGCGCTGCCCGCGGCGGCGACCTGGTAGGCGGTCTTGTCCACGGCGTACTGGAACGCCTGGCGCACCTTGGGATTCGCCAGCGGACCGCGTTTGGTGTTCAGCGCGAGGTAGGCCAGCGCGCCGGACTTCGACGTGACGAGCTGGGTCTTCGCCGCCGGGTTCGTGCGGATCTGCGCGAGCTGCGCCGGGTTCACGAACGACGAGCCGAACGCGAACGCGTCGTTGCCCTGGCTGGCCAGCAGCCGCTTCGCGACCACGCCGGTGTCCTGGCCCATCTGGATCACGACCGAGTCCGGCAGCCCGGTGCGCGCCAGGTCGGTCTTGGCGTCCCAGTTCGGGTTCCGGACCAGCTTGACCTGCACGCCCTTCTGGTACGCCTCGACCTGGTACGGGCCGGACGCGACCGGCTTCGTGTCGTAGGTCGCGTCGGTGCCCTTGCCCTTCGGCACCGGGGCGAACGCCGGCATGCTCGCGATCCACGGCCAGTCGCCGTACGGGCGGGCAAGGTGGAAGACGATGGTCTTCGGGTCCGGGGTCTCGATCGACGCCAGCTCGCCGCCCTTGAACGGGCCCTTGTACCCGGAGCCGCCTTCGAGCAGGTTCTTGTGGTAGCTCAGGCCGCCGGAGAACGCGGAGTCGAACGACCGCTCGATGCCGTACTTGATCTCGGCGCTGGTGATCGGCGTGCCGTCGGCCATCTTCAGGCCGTCCTTGAGCGTGTACGTCCAGGTCTTGCCGTCCGCGCTCGCCCGGCCGGTGTCGGTGGCCAGGTCCGGGACCACGGTGGCCGGGCCGTCCGCGGCGGTCTTCCACGCGGTGAGCCTGCGGTGGATCAGGCTGATCGTGGTGATCGCGAGGTTCTGGCTCTTCGCCGGGTCGAGGTGCTGCGTCGTGGTGTCGCTGAGGATGTAGAGCGTCCCGCCGGACGACACCGCGACCGCGCCCCCGCCGCCGGACTGCTCGTTCGCGTTGCACGCGGCGAGGAACGCCCCCGCACCGGTGACCGTGGCGGTGATGCCGACCGCCTTCAGGAAGTCCCTGCGATCCATGGTTTTTCCGTTCCCTTTCCTACGAACCGAGCCGGGCACGGGGATCGAGCACCCCGTAAAGCACGTCCACCGCGAAGTTCGCGAGGACGACGAAGAAGGCGGCGAACAGGCTGACGCCCATCAGCACCGGCAGGTCCACCTGGTGCACCGCGTCGACGAGCAGCCCGCCGAGGCCGGGCAGCGCGAACACGCGCTCGGTGATCACCGCGCCGCCGAGCAGCGCGCCGAGGTCGACCGCGAACACGGTCACCACCGGCAGCAACACGTTGCGCAGCGCGTATTTCCCGACGACCGTCCGCTCCGGCAGGCCGACCGCCCGCGCGGTGCGGATGAAGTCCTCGCCCATGATTTCGAGCATCTGGCCCCGCGAGAGCCGCGCGTACACCGCGGCGTTGATGAACGCCAGCACCAGCCACGGCAGCACGAGATGCCACGCCCAGTCGACCGGGCTCTGCGCGAACGTCACGTAACCGCTCACCGGCACCACGTCGAGGGTGAAGCCGAACAGCAGAATCCCCAGCAGCCCCACCAGATACGCGGGCGCGGACACCCCGGCGAGCGTCACCGTCATCGCGGCCCGGTCGGCGAACTTCCCGCGCCGCAGCGCGGAGAACACCCCGGTCGCGACGCCGGCGATCAGCCAGATCACCGACGCGCCGATGGCCAGCGAAACGGTGATCGGCAGCCGGTCGCCGATCAGCGTCAGCACCGGTTCGCTCTGCTGGAACGAGTAGCCGAAGCAGGGCGCGGAGCAGACGATCGCGGTCACGCCGGTGCCGAACGTGCGGCCGGTGAAGATGCCGCCGAGGAAGTCGAAGTACTGCTGGATCCACGGTTTGTCGAAGCCCATGAACTCACGCGCCAGCGCCAGGTTCTCCGGCGTGCACGGCTTGCCGCAGGACATGAACGCCGGATCGGTGGGCAGCAGGTAGAACACCGCGAAGGTGCCGAAGCTGACCACGAGCAGGACGCCGAGCATGCCGAGCAGGCGGATGCCCACGAAGCGCAGGGTGCGGTTCACCGGCGCACCGCCGTCTTCGGGTCGAGCGCGTCGCGCAGCCCGTCGCCGAGCATGTTGAACGCCAGCGTCGCGATGAACAGCGCGGCACCAGGGAAAATGAGGAACATCGGATCGGTCTGCACCCAGTTGATCGCGTCGCTGATGGAACGGCCCCAGCTCGGCGTGGGCGGCGGGATGCCGACGCCGAGGAACGACAGCGCGGCTTCCAGCCCGATGTTGGCCGGGATGCTCACCGTGGCCAGCACGATGATCGGCGCCCACAGGTTCGGCAGCAGTTCGCGGCGGAACACGTGCGTGCCGCCCGCGCCGAGCGCACGGGCTGCCTTGACGAAGTCGCGGTTGCGCAGGCTCAGCGTCTGCGCGCGGACCACCCGGGCCACCCGCGGCCAGCCGAACAGGCCGATCACCGCGATCAGCAGCAGCGGCCTCGGGATCGACTGCGGGGCGACCGCGCCGAGCGCGATCATGAAGATCAGCTGCGGGAAGCCGAGCAGCACGTCGGTCACCCGGCTCACCACGGTGTCCCACCAGCCGCCGACGTATCCGGCGCTCGCCCCGAGCAGCACGCCCAGCAGCATCGACACCGCGGTCGCGGCGAGCCCGATCAGGAACGACGTGCGCGCGCCGTACGCGACGACCGCGAAGAGGTCCCGCCCGGTCAGCGGTTCGACGCCGAACCAGTGGCTGCCGCTGATCCCGCCGAGGAAACCCGCGCCGGTGCCGTCGGCCGGATTCAGCAGTTCGGTGTGGTACGTGTACGGATCCTGGCCCTCGATCAGGGCGAGCAGCGGAGCCGCGAGGGCGGTGACGATCACCAGCACGATGACGACCGCGCTGGCTTGCGCCCAGCGGTCGTGCCGCAGCGCGCGCCACAGGTTCCGGGAGGCCGGTGCGGCCGCCGGGACCCCAGCGCTGCCGGGCGACAAGATGTCGGACAACGGTTCCCTATGCAGATCAGCGTTACTTGACGACGTGACAGTAAAGAACCTGAAGGAAATTCACCACGACGGCGGAGCCCGTCCCGGATCGTGAGACGCCGCCGCCGTCGCTCCTCCCCCTGTTCTCGACGCGGTTTTCGCAGGTCGCCAGTGGTTCGGCGGCCCGGGACAGGGTGCCACGCGGACGACGGCCCGGCCACCGTTGTTGTCACCCGTTCGGACGTAGTCCCGGGACCGTCGGCTGACTCCGTTTGTGCCCCCGGACGCCCGGCGCTGGACTGGGCGGACGTAGATCAGTCTCCTGTGGACGGAAGGACCCGCCGATGTCTCGCTGCTCGCTCCGCAAGCTGGCCGGGATCGTGTTTTCCCTGGCCGCGGCCGCCTCGCTGGCCTCCCCCGCGTCCGCGGCGGCCGCCACGGCGGTGAACGGGGGCGACGCGATGTACACCGTTTCGCCGGGCCCCGGCCGCGAGCCGTACTACTGCTCGGCGGGGTTCGCGATCCTGGTCAAGGACGTCCGGTACGTCCTCACCGCCGGGCACTGCACCGAACACGGGCTGGACTGGAAAGACATCGGCGCCAACGGGGACACCCACTTCCCCGGCACCGACTACGGCCGCATCCACGACCCGTCCGGCTCCGCGCACGCGCAGGTCGATCTCTACAACGGCAGCACCCAGCGGATCCTGCGCGCGGGCACGCCGCGGGTGGGACAGACGGTGTGCAAGAGCGGCATGACCACGAAGAAGACCTGCGGGAAGGTCCTCGGCCTCAACCAGACCGTGAACTACGGCGACGGCAAGCTGGTCGTCGGGACGATCGCCACCGACATCCCGGTCGGAGAAGGCGACAGCGGCGGCCCGCTGTTCTACGCCGGGGTCGGGTACGGCGTGCTGTCCGGCGGGAACAGCCAGGTCAGCTTCTTCCAGCCGCTGCCGCCGGTGCTCGCCGCCTACGGGGCCACGCTCGCCTGAACGAGTCGTGAGCGGCGATGCCGGTTCTAAGCGGGATCGCCACTCACGATCCAAAACCGGTCTTCGCCGCGCTTCCGGCCGTCCGGCACGCCGCCGTTGGCCAGGATCGCCCGGCGCGAGGGCTCGTTGTCCACGTCGCAGGTCAACAGGACACGGTCGAGCCCGAGACGGCGGCACTCCGCGAGCCCGGCCGTCAGCATCCGCGTGGCGTGGCCCTGCCTTCGCCACGGGGGCACCACGTGGTAGCCGATGTGGCCGCCGACCTCGGCGAGCTCAGCGGTGAGCTCGTGCCGGACGACCAACGTGCCCAGGTAGTACTCGCCGGAGACGTACCAGAAGATCGTGGAAGGCACTCCCCATCGCGGTCGCACCCCGCGCCGCGCGGCGACGAACCCGGCGAAATCGTCGCTCGCCGCCTCCAGCCACTCGGTCGGGCGGCCTTCGAGCAGGCAGCCTGCCTGCTCGCCGACGAGATACGACGTGCGCACCTCGGCCGTGGGCCAGACCAGACGGGGCGGTTCGACAAGACGGATCATCGGCCTAGTCTTTCCGCCGCTCGCCCGGCGCACAGCTCATTTTCGCCTCCCGGACCTCACGACTGCGCCAGGTCCGCGTGGCTCTCCCGCAGGGTGCGCTTGACGATCTTCCCGCTCGGGTTCTTCGGCAGCGCGTCCGCGAACACCACGTATTTCGGGCACTTGTACCCGGCCAGGTGTTCCCGGGCGTGCGCGATGACCTCGGCCTCGGTGAGCGTGACGCCCTCGCGCGGCACGACCGCCGCCGTCACCGCCTCGATCCAGTGCGGGTGCGCGACCCCGAACACCGCGACCTCGGCGATCCCGTCGAGCAGGTATAGCGCTTCCTCGACCTCGCGGCTCGCGACGTTCTCGCCGCCGGTCTTGATCATGTCCTTCTTCCGGTCCACTACGGAGAGATAGCCCTCGTCGTCGAGCACGCCGAGGTCGCCGGAGTGGAACCAGCCGCCCGCGAAGGCCGCGGCGGTCTTCTCCTCGTCCTCGTAGTAGCCGAGCGTCGCGTGCGGGCTGCGGTGCACGATCTCGCCGACCTCGCCCGGCGGCAGTTCGCGGCCCTCGTCGTCGACGATCCGGGTCTCGACGTTGATCGACGCGCGGCCCGCCGAACCCGCCTTCGTGTGCTGTTCGTGCGGGCGCAGGATGGTCGCCAGCGGGGCCATTTCGGTCTGGCCGTAGAAGTTCCACAGCTGCACGTCCGGCAGCCGGCGCGCGAGTTCGCGCAGCACCTCGGCGGGCATCGCCGCCGCGCCGTAGTAGCCCTTCCGCAGGCTGGACAGGTCGGTGGTGTCGAACGCCGGATGCCGCAGCAGCGAGATCCACACCGTCGGCGGCGCGAACAGCTTCGTCGCGCGTTCGCGTTCCACCGCGGCCAGCAGCGCCGCCGGGTCCGGGCCGGGCAGGAGCACGCTCGTCGCGCCGAGGTAGACGTCGACCGACAGGAAGCAGTCCAGCTGCGCGCAGTGGTAGAGCGGCAGCGAGTGCACCTCGATGTCGTCGCCGGTCATGCTGCCGTCGATCGCGCACGACACGTACTGCGAGATCAGCGACCGGCTCGACAGCAGCACGCCCTTCGGCCGCGATTCGGTGCCGGAGGTGTACATCAGCCGCAGCGGATCGTCGTCCGCCACCAGCACCGCCGGGGCGGTTTCGTCGCCGGGCCGGTCGATCCAGTCCGCCACGCTTTCCCAGTTCTCGTCGCTGCCGCCGATCCGCCCGCGCAGCACGTCGGTGCGGCCGGAGCGTTTCAATGCCTCCGCGGCGGTGTCGAGCAGCGCGTCCTGGGCGATCAGCCCGGACACCCCGGCGTGGCCGAGGATGTACGCGACCTCCTCCGCGCCCAGCATGAAGTTCACCGGCACCAGCACCACGCCGAGCTTGGCCGTGGCGAACACGAGCACCGCGAACTCCCAGCAGTTGCGGCTGAGCAGCGCGAGCCGGTCGCCCTTCGCGAGGCCGCGTTCGGCGAGCCGGTGCGCGCAGCGGTTGACCGCCGCGTCGAACTCGCGGTAGGTCGCCCGTCGCTCGCCGTCGACGATCGCGAGCTTGTCCGGGAGGCGCACCGCGGTGCGCCGCAGGAAATCCCCGACGGAATGCTGGCGGGCGTGCTGGATCGCTTCCGCCGTTTCGGCGCTGAACGGGCTCGGCATAGCCGGAGTCTCATCCACCGGCGCGGCGCGCGCAAGCACGGCCGGCGGCGCCGCTCGGTACGCTTTCCCGGCACCCCCGGGGAGAGGCGCGTGGACGAGACCGAAGCACCGACGCTGGAGCGGCCGGACATCACCGGGCGGCTGCCCCGGTACCGGCTCGTGCGCCAGCTCGCCCGGACCCGGATGAGCGAGGTCTTCGAGGCCGCCGACACCCTGGCCGGCGACCGCGCGGTGGCGCTCAAGATCGTCGGGCCGGAGTTCATGGCGGTGCAAGGATTCCGCACCCGGTTCGAACGCGAGACGCGGATCGCCCGCGACCTGGTGCATCCCAACGTCGTCCCCGTGCTGGACGCCGGGTTCACCGACGACGGCCACCTGGGCTACCTCGCGATGGAGTACGTCCGGGGCGACAACCTCGCGCGGCTGCTCGCCGAACGGGGTTCGCTGTCCTTCGACGAGACTGTCGCGATCGGACGCGGGATCGCCGCCGCGCTCGACGCCGCGCACGGACGACGGCTGGTCCACCGGGACGTCAAACCCGGCAACATCCTCTTGGACGACACCGGCCGCGCGTACCTGTGCGACTTCGGCATCGCCCGCCAGCTCGACCTCACCCAGCTCACCGCCACCGGCGCGTTCCTCGGCACGATCGGCTACGCCGCCCCCGAGCAACGCCAAGGCAAACCGGCCGGACCGGCCGCCGACGTGTACTCGCTCGCCTGCGTGCTCTGGGAATGCCTGGCCGGCGCGCCGCCCGGCCACGACGACGGCCTCGGCCACCCCGGTGCCGCCGCGCTCCGCCGGTCGCTCAGCACCGACCCGGACGCCCGGCACCCGACCTGCGCCGCGCTGGTCGAGGAGCTGGCCGCCGCCCGGCGCCGCCGACGGTGGGTGCGCGCTGGAATCCCGGCCGCCGCCGTCGTTGTCGCGGGTGCGCTTGTCGCCTGGCTGACCACCGCCAGCCCGACCGGGTTCGACGACGCCACTCTCACCCGCCTGCCCGCCGCGCTGCGGGCGAACTGCACCACCGCGGACGCACCCGTTCCCGGCGCGACCGCGACCATCACCTGTCACGACCCGTCCGGCCGCGCCGCCACCACCGCGTTGTACGCCGACCCGAAGCAGGCCGCCGACGCCTACTCGACCGCGCTGTCCCGAGCCGGAGTCGCGGCCGATCGGGGCGACTGCGCCACCGCGTCCGGGGCGGAACATCGTTACCCGGCAACCGGACCCGCGCTCGGCCGTACGTTCTGTCAAGTCCGGGATGGACAGTCCACAGTGGTCTGGAAGAACGAAGCGGCGCGGACGGTCACCACCGCCCAAGCCCCGGCGGGAGACGACCCCGCGTTACGCGCTGCCTGGGTCGGCTGGACCGGCGCGCCCGCTTTCCCGACCCCGGACGAACAAGCCCTCACCGAGATCGCCGCCGGAACCGGCTGCCACCGCGCCACGCCAGCGGATCTCGGCGACTACCCCGGTGCCATCGCCGGAATCGCCTGCACGCCACGCGGCAGCGGTGCCCGCGAAGTCTCGTACTACCGCTTCGCCGACACCCAGACGCTGCGCAGCGGCTTCGACAGTCTCGTCACCGCGGCGAAAGCGCCGAGCGGGAAACCGTGTCCGGGCACGCCGCTGAGCACCACGCGCTTCGACTGGCTGAGCGTCGACCTCGGGCAGGTGCTGTGCCATCCCGGCCCGGAAAGCACCGTCGCGATCGACTGGAGCCTCGAGGCCTTCCACGTCCTCGGGCACGTCACCGGCACCAGCCCGGACGCCGCCGGCGGATGGTGGGCCGAATGGCATCTCGCGCCGCTGAACCGGATCGTCGCACAGGTCAACCGCGAGTCCGCGTTCCCGGCACCGGCGGAAAACGCGCTGCTGCAACGGATTCCGGCCGCGTCCCGGGTCAACTGCGTGCGCCCGTCCGCGGACCAGAAGTGGAACGACCTCGGCGCGGTGCAGTCCACTGCCGCGGTCGCGTGCGGGCGCACCAGCGGCGCCGAGCTGGTCGTCTACTACCAGCTGCCCGACACCGCGACGATGAACCAGATCTTCAACAGCACCGGCACCACCGAAAAGGCGTGTACCGAGCAGCCGCCCGACTTCGCCGCCGACCGCCCGTACGCCCGCGGCGGCCACACCGGACGGCTCGCCTGCGCGACCCTCTCCCCCGGCGGCGAGCGCTATCTCAAGTGGACGGACGACCAGACCGGAATCCTCGCCGTCGCCCATCGCGGCACCGACCTGTTCGCGATGATCGACTGGTGGAACCACGACGCGGGCCCGGCCTGAGCACTCAGCCCTGCACGCTGCCGCCGATCGACGCCGACCCGGTCAGGTTCCCGGACCCGGACCCGCCGCTCGCGCTGTGCGCGGACTCCTTCCCGTCCACCACCGAATACATCTCCACCTGCCCGCTCGCGCCGGAGTAGGTGATCTCCAGCGTCCACTGGTGCGGTTTCCCGTCCGCGGGCACGGTGAGCGACTGCCGCCACGGCATCTTGACCGGGCCGGTTTCCTTGGCGGCGCCGTCCAGGGTGTAGGTGACCTGCTTCAGCGAACCGGAACCGGTCGCGTTCAGCACGAGCGTGTGCGGCTGGCGGTCGGGCACCTGTTCCTTCACCGGAGCGGCCGACGAAGACGACGGCGCCGGGGCGGGCGGCGCGGGGGCCGGGGCGGGGCTGCCCGAACACGCGGTCAGCAGCACGACCGGCACGATCGCCGTCCAGGCAGCGGTACGAAAGTTCATGCGCGCACCGTACTGAGCGCGCGCCGGGACCGGTCCCCTTTCGGGAAATCAGCCGTCCTTCGCCCACACCCGCACGGCCACCGCGACGGCGACGCCCACGACGCCCAGCACGATCCCCGCCACCAGCAGCCCCGACGCGATCAGCCCGAGCGCGGCCACCGCGAACAGCGCCACCTCCAGGAAGAACCGCGTCGGCTCGGGACTGCGCCGCTTGGCCCGCGGCGCGATCACGAGCCCCCAGATCACCGCGGCGAGCGCCGGCCACAGGACCGCCGCCAGCACGTCGAGGAACACGTTCCCGCCGAGCCGCGCGCCGGCGACCGCGAGCCCGGCCAGCAGCGCCAGTTCGGTCAGGAAGCGGACGGCGAGCACCGCGCCGGGGAAACCGCGCAATTCGGGTCGAGTGGTGGTCACGCCGGGGAGCCTAACGGCCGGGCCCGCGCTCCGTACGAGGAGTCGCGGACCCGGCCGGAATCAGCGCCGGGCGACCATCCGCGACAGGGTCATCAGGATCGCGCCGAACACCAGCAGCGCCGCACCGAACACGGCGAGCCGCGGGGTGCTCACGCCGGTCTTCGCCAGCGCCTGCTGCTTCGGCTGGCTCGACTCCGGCGCGGACGCCTTGACCGGCTTCTCGGCGACCTTCTCCGGGGCCTTCGGCGTCACCTTCGCGACCTCGTGCACGCGCGCGGTGAGCGAGTCGGCGTGCTTCGCGTCCGACAGCGACCTCGGCGGGTTCGCCTGCTTCCCGCCCGCCCAGACGAGACCGTTGATGTCCTTCTTCGCCGCGGTCGACGAGGCGGACGTCGGCGACTTCGTGGCCGAACTGGTCGGGCTGGACTTCGTAGTCGTCGGCGGCGAGGTCGTCGCGGAACTGGTCGGAGTCTTGGTGGGCGTCTTGGTCGCCGAGGAGGTCGGCGGCGCGCTCGTGGTCGGCTTGGTGGACGTCGGCGGCTTCGTCGACGTGGTCGGCTTCGGCGGGGCCGGGACCTCGGCCTTCGGCGGCTGGCCGCCGGCGAGCTTGATCAGCTGCTCCATCGAGCCGTTGAACGAGTCCTGGTCGCCGGGCTTGTTGCCGGAGTCCGAGTACTGCCAGATGGTGTAGTACCGCCAGCCCGAGGGCAGCGGACCGGCGCTCTGCGCGTACCGGGCGATGAACAGCGGATGCGTGTCGCCGAACGCCGCCGAGTTGCCGGTGCAGGTCTTCCACCAGTCGGTGGTGGTGTAGAGCATCGGCCAGCGCGACGTCTTCGCGTGCACCCGCTCGGAGAACGACTTCACCCACGACACCATCGCCTGCTTGGACAGGCCGAAGCAGGTGGCACCGTACGGGTTGTACTCGATGTCCAGCATCGGCGGCATCGTGCGGCCGTCTCCCGACCAGCCGCCGCCGTGCGCGACGAAGTAGTCCGCCTGCTTCGCGCCGTCGGACACGTCCGGCCGCGCGAAGTGGTACGCGCCGCGGATCATCCCGACGTCGTAGGAGCCGTTGTACTGCTGCGCGAAGTACGGGTTTCGGTACCCGGTGCCCTCGGTCGCCTTGACGTACGCGAAACGCGCGCCGGCGTTCCAGGCCGCTTTCCAGTCCACGTTGCCCTGGTGCCCGGACACGTCCATGCCCGGCACCTCGGCAGGCGCGGCCGCCGCCGGGGGCGCGTGCAGCAGCCCCAGCGCTCCGACGGCGGCCACCGCTGCCGCCGCCACGACCGAACCCGCCCGAGCCGCAATCCGCCCGGAGCCCGTCATCGTCCACTCCCTCTTCTTTTCCCGCCCAGGGAGCGCTCCGGCCGTTCCGCGGCTCTTCCCCGAGTGCGGCACCGGATCGCCTGGGCGCGACCAGTGTGTGTGACACCCGGGACGCCTGTAAACCACTGGGAGTGATGTGACGCGTGGTACATGAGAGGTTTTCGCAGGCCATGGCGGGTGCGGGCGGAGAGGGGCGGGACGAAACTCACCCGTCCTGGGTCACTGCGGGCAAGCGGGCGGTGGGGCAGGCGGACGGACGGGCAGGCAGGCAGGCAGGCCAGCAGGCCGGGCCGGGGCGGGGCGGGGCGGGGCGGGACCCTGCCGCCGGTCCGGCCGCGCACAGGACGCCGCCGCTGGCCCGTCCCGCGCGGGGCCTTGCCGCCGGTCCGGCCCGTGCGGTCGTGAGTGGCAATCCCGGTTCTAACCGGGATTGCCACTCACGACCCCCACCCCGCGACAGCAGCCTTCGACCCGGCTTCCCCGCCGCACCCGCCACTCCGCAACCGCAGGCACGTCTCGCGTCGCGACCGCAGCAGACCTCCGACCCTCCCGCCGCACCACGGCACCCCGCGCCGCCTCGCAACCGCACGCCTGTCCCGCGTCGTGACTGGTCTCGTGAGTGCTGGCCGGGCCGGGCGTCGCCGCGGATGGTCCGGGCGGAGCGAGGGGTCGTGAGCGGCAATCCCGGTTCTAACCGGCATCGCCGCTCACGACACCCAGCCCCGCGCACCCCGCCGCCGCGAGACTGTCGCCCCGCACTCGCGCAAGGGCCGAAAGTCGGTCCCCTGAAACCCGCCCGGGACCCGCGCCACGCCCGGCCCGGCGAGCCGTTCACGAACAATTTCCCCGCGCCGGAAACCCTTGCCCGCACTGCGGAAACCGCCCGCTACCAGCACTTTTCGCCCAGGAGCGGGTAACTGGCCGGACACGCAGCGTCAACCGGGCCGACGTCTTCGCAACATCTTGGCAACCGGCTTGACACCGGCTGTGGTCCGGACCACCCTGCAGGACATTGGTCTACACCATTTGTCATTCAGCCCCGGTCGCCGACGACCGGGCACCGAAAGGACGAGACACGTGAAGCGCTGGCTCAAGCTGGCGGCGGGAGCCGCCGCCATCACGCTCGCCACGGCCGGGTGTGCCGGCTCCGGCGGGAGTGAGAACGCCTCGAGCGCTGGGGGCGCGCAGGACGGCAAGCTGACCGTCTGGCTGATGACCGGCTCCGCGCCGGACAGCCTGACCGCCGCCCTCCACAAGGAATTCGAGGCCGCCCACCCCGGCGTCAAGGTCGACTACCAGATCCAGCAGTGGAACGGCATCCAGCAGAAGCTGACCACCGCGCTGGCCAGCGACACGCCGCCGGACGTCATCGAGGTCGGCAACACCCAGACGCCCGCGTTCGCCGCGCAGGGCGTGCTGCAGGACCTCACCGCTGACGTGAACAACCTCAACGGCGCGCAGTGGCTGGCCGGGCTCAAGGCGTCCGGGCAGTACGAGGGCAAGACCGTCGGCGTGCCGTTCTACGCCGCCAACCGCGTCGTCATGTACCGCAAGGACATGTTCGAGCAGGCCGGCATCACGAAGCCGCCCGCCTCGAACGACGAGTGGCTCGAAGACATCGCGAAGCTGAAGACGAAGTTCGGCGGCGACTCGCAGTTCCAGCCGCTCTACATGCCGGGCCAGAACTGGTACGCGCTGTCCTCGTTCATCTGGGACAACGGCGGCGACATCGCGAAGGGCGAGGGCAAGTCCTTCAAGTCGTCGCTCAACACGCCGGAGGCCAAGGCGGGCGTCGAGTTCTACAAGAAGCTCGTGGACGCCTCCGGCACCACCGCGCCGAAGGACAACGACGAGGCCACGCCGCAGCAGGCGGGCATCTACGGCGCGGGCAAGGTCGCCATGTTCATCGGCACCCCGAACGAGGTCGCGACCGCGGCGAAGACCGACCCGGGCATCACCGCCAAGACCGGCGCGTTCCCGATCCCGTCGAAGACCGCCGGCCAGGGCGCTCCGGTGTTCCTGGGCGGCTCGAACCTGGTCGTCCCGCTCAACAGCAAGCACCAGGACCTCGCGAAGGACTACCTGAAGCTGCTGACCAGCACCAAGTACATGACGCAGCTGGCCGCGGGCGGCTACGTGCCGGGCACCTCCACCGACCTCAGCGCGCTCGACAAGGACCCGCTGGGCTCGGTGATGGCGAAGGCGTCGAAGAACGGGCACGCGATGCCCGCCAGCCCGAAGTGGGGCGAGGTCGAGTCCGGCCAGAACCCGCTGAAGGACATGCTGACCGCTTACCTGACCGGGAAGAAGACCCTGGACCAGGCCGCGGCTGACGCGAACACGGCCCTCGACAAGATCATCGGCGGATGACCGCGACGAAGGACAAGCCGATGCCGGCGGGGGCGACCCCGCCGGCATCGGCGCACGTCGGGGCAGCGCGGCGGCGCGGCACCGGATGGTTCAGCGAGCGGCTCATGCCGTATCTGCTGCTCCTTCCCGCGCTCGCCGCCGTGCTGGTGCTGCTCGGCTGGCCCACTATTCAGATGCTCGGCATCAGCCTGCGCCAGCTCGACCTGCGCGAGCTGGTGACCGGCAAGATGGTGTGGATCGGCTTCAAGAACTACACCGACGTGCTGTCCGACCCCGAGTTCTGGGCAGTCGCGCTCCGCACGATCCTCTTCACCGGCGCGCTCGTCGCCGGCACCCTGCTCGTGGCGCTGCTGATCGCGGTGCTGATGCGCCATCTCCCCCCGGCGCTGCGGATCTTCCTGCAGATCTCCCTGGTGCTGGCCTGGGCGGTGCCGGTCATCGCCACCACCACGGTGTTCCAGTGGATCTTCGACCAGCAGTACGGCATCCTCAACAAGACGCTGGACCGGCTGGGCTTCCACTCGTTCATCGGGTACTCGTGGTTCTCCACCGGCACGAGCACGCTCGTGGTGATCGGGCTGCTGGTGCTGTGGCAGGCCGTGCCGTTCGTCGCGTTCACGCTCTACGCGGGCCTCATCGGCGTGCCGCGCGAGCACTACGAGGCGGCGGGCATCGACGGGGCCGGGCCGTGGCAGACGTTCCGCGCGGTCAGCTGGCCCGCGATCCGGCCGATCCTGACCATGGTGACGTTCCTGTCGATGCTGTGGGACTTCAACATGTTCGCCCAGGTGTGGGCCATCCGCCAGGGCGGCCCGGACGGCGCGAGCACCACGCTGGCGATCATGCAGTACCTCAAGGGCATCGCGGGCAGCCACTTCGGCTCCGCCGCGGCCATCGCCACCATCATGCTGGTGCTGCTCCTGCTGGTCACCGGCCGGTACGTGCAGCTGCTGGTCCGGACGAAGGACGGGGAGATCGCATGAGGAAGTCCCTGCCCGCCCGGATCCTGGTGTCGGTCGCCGGCGTCCTCGTGGCGCTGCTGTTCCTCTTCCCGACGTACTGGATGTTCACCACGTCGCTGAAGACGCCCGGCGACGTGCTGTCGCCGAAGTACGACCTGATCCCGACTTCGGCGACGCTGTCGAACTTCGCGTCGGCGCTGACCAAGCCCGGGTTCGTCACGTATCTGTCCAACAGCCTGATCGTGACGCTCGGCGCGGTGGTGGCCGCGCTGATCGTGGGCGTGCTCGCGGCGATCCCGCTGGCGCGCTTCCGTTTCCGCGGCCGCAAGGGGTTCCTGCTGCTGATCCTGGTGGCGCAGCTGGCCCCGCTCTCGGCGCTGTTCATCCCGATGTACCTGCTGATGCGCGACATCGGGCTGCTGAACACGCTGCCGTCGCTGCTTCTGGTGTACTTCGCGACGTCGCTGCCGTTCACCGTGTGGATGCTCTACGGGTTCGTCAACGGCATCCCGTACGACCTCGAAGAGGCCGCGATGATCGACGGCTGCAGCCGGGTCGGCGCGTTCCGCCGGGTCACGCTGCCGCTGCTCGGGCCGGGCCTGGTGACCACTTCGGTGTTCAGCTTCATCACGGCGTGGAACGAATTCCTGTTCGCGCTGGTGTTCATGCGGGACCAGTCGAAGCAGACGCTGCCGGTGTGGCTGTCGTCGTTCAAGACGGCGTTCTCGATCGACTGGGGCGGCGTCATGGCCGCGTCGGTGATCTACGCGATCCCGGCGGTGATCTTTTTCCTGATCGTGCAACGGAAACTCGTGTCCGGCATGACCGCCGGCGCGGTGAAGGGATGATGGTGGCTGACCCCCGCAAGCTGGCCGAAGCCGTGCTGCTGCCCGGATTCGCCGGCACGACCGCGCCGGACTGGGTGCGCCGCCGCCTCGCCGAGGGGCTGGGCGGCGTGATCCTGTTCGGCCGCAACGTGGTCGACGACGAGCAGGTCGCCGCGCTGACCGCCGAGCTGCGGTCCGCGCGGGACGGCGTGGTCGTCGGGATCGACGAGGAAGGCGGCGACGTCACGCGGCTGGACGTCGGCAAGGGCTCGTTCATGCCCGGCCCGCTCGCGCTCGCCGCGGCCGGGGATCCCGGGCTGACCTCGTCGGTCGCGGCCGTGCTCGGCGAGCGGCTGGCGGCGTGCGGGGTCACGGTCAACCTCGCGCCGTGCGCGGATCTCGCCATCGCGGCGGAGGATCCGGGCAACGGCGTGCGGGCGTTCGGCTCGGATCCGGTCGCGGCTTCGGCGCACGTCACGGCGTTTGTCGACGGCATGCAGAAGTACGGCGTCGCCGCGTGCGTGAAGCACTTCCCCGGACACGGTGCGGCGACGGAGGATTCGCATTTCTCGCTGCCGGTGCTGCCGCGGACCGCGGCCGAACTGCGGGAAGTCGAACTGGTCCCGTTCGGCGCGGCGATCCAGGGAGGCGTCCGGACGGTCATGTCGGGACACCTCGTGGTGCCGGAGTGGGGCGAGGAACCGGCGACGTTCAACCGGACCGCGCTGGTCGACGTGCTGCGCGGCGAACTGGGCTTCACCGGGACGGTCATCACCGACGCACTGGAGATGGGGGCTGTCTCCGGGGCCTACGGCCGGCACGACGGTCTCGGCGAGGCTTCGGTCCGGGCTCTCCTCGCCGGCGCGGACGCGCTGTGCCTCGGCGGCGCGGCGTTCGATGCCGAGACGCTGGACCGGGTCGCCGAGGCGATCGTCGCGGCGGTGGCCAATGGGCGGCTTTCCTTGGAGCGGCTGGCTGATGCCGCCGAGCGGACTGCTGCGCTCGGCACCTCTCCGAGCCCGGCGCAGCTGCGGCCGGTGGACTACACGCTCGGCCTGTCCGCCGCGCGGAAGGCGTTGCGGATCACCGGCACGCCGAAGCTCGCCGGGCCGCCGCTGGTGGTGGACGTGCAGACCGACCCGGGCATCGCGGCCGGTCCGATGCCGTGGGGGCTGGGGACGCACCTGACGGAGCTGGTCCCGGGCAGCCGGACGCTATCGGTCTCGCCCGGCGACGCCGCTTCGGTGCTGGCCGAGGCTTCGTCGGCGGCGAGTGTCGTGGTAGTGACCCGGGAGGCGCACCGGCATCCGGCGGTGCGGGAATTCCTGGGCCAGCTGTCCACTGTGGACTACATTCGGGTCGAAACCGGTTATCCCGGGCCGGAAACTGGGGATGTGCAGCGGGTCGACACGTTCAGCGGCTCTTACGTGAGCTTGCGGGCGGCGGCGGAGTACCTGGCTGGCGCGTGACGTGAGGGGAACCCTGCGGGACTCTGATTCCCCCAGGGTTCCCCTCACAGCCCCGCGCACCTGGCCACGCGGGCATCAATCGGGCATTTCGACAGTATTGACGTCCTTTGTGGACGGTCGACAGGCGCGGTGCCACGCAGCTTAAGTTCCTGGCATTGACTCTGGTTCCCCCAGGGTTCCCTTCACGGACCGCAGCGGTACAGGTCGCCGACGCCGGAGGAGGCACCGGACTCCGACGGCGGCACCGGCCGGCACCGGGAGCGGACGAACTCGTACCGGCTGCGGTCCGGGAGCAGCAGGACGTGGGCCACCTCGCCGCGGTCGATCCACTCGCGGAGGCGTTCCGGGGACGGTGCCGCGTCGCGGCCGGTGAAGCCGGCCATGCCGACGATGCCCCGGTGAGCCGCGAGGATAAACGGCGCAGCCGCGTCGGCCGTTTCCACCGCCAAAGTCACCTTCGCCGCGCCGGCCCCGCGTTCCGCATAGGACAGCAGGGCTGCCGACGGTTCGTCGAGTTTTCCAGCCACCGCACGGAAGTCCCGGGCGCCCCAGCCGCCGAGCAGGTGCCGGAAGTCGTCTCGGACGTCCGGGGCCAGGTAGTCCGTCTGTAGCGTCACTGGGCCCGCCGCGGGCAGCATCGGCAAGCCGGCCGAGTAGCCGATCGTCGTCGCGGCCGACCAGGTCAGCGGGGCCGCCAGCACGGCCGCCAAGCCGGTCGCGAGCCCGGCCGTGCGCGCGCGGGAAGCAGTGCGGCCGACGCCGAGCAGCGCGACCGAAAGCACCGTCGCGCCGGCCACGACCGGGGCGACCCAGCCGTTCCAGGCGGGGTCGCGCCGGACCAGCACCCACGCCCAGGCGCCGAGGGCCGCGACCGTCAGCGGCAGCAGCGGCCAGCCGCGTCCGCCCGCCCGGTAGAGCCGCCACAGCGCGGCGAACGCGGCCGCGGACAGTGCGGCGATCGCCGGGGCGAGCTGCGCGGTGTAGTACAGCAGCCAGATCCCGCGCATGAAGCTGAACACCGCCGCGCAGACCAGCAGCCAGCCGCCCCAGAGCACCCAGCCGGCCAGTTCCTTCCGCGGCGGGCGGCGTCCGGCGCAGACCAGCACCAGCACCGTGCCGACAGCCGCCAGCGCGAGCGGGAGCAGCCAGGACGCCTGTCCGCCCAGCGACGTCCCGAACAGCCGTCCGATGCCGGGATCGCTTTGGTAGAAGGACTTCCCGTGGTCTTCGGCGTAGCTGGCCGCCGCGGCGAAGTCCTGGCCGAAGATCCGGCCGAAGCCGTTGTAGCCGAAGACGAGGTCGCGCGCGGTGCCGTCGGCGCTGCTGCCGATGAAGGGCTTCGGCGACGGCCAGAGGTCGACCAGCACGACCCACCAGAACGAGGTCGCCGCCAGCACCAGCGCGAACAGCCCGGCAGTCCACGCCTTCGCGCGTGCTCCGGACGACGACCCGACGAGGTAGGCCACCGCGATCGCGGGCAGGATCAGCCACGCCTGCACCATTTTCGTGGTGAACGCGCATCCGAGCAGCGCCGCGGACAGCGCCATCCACCGCCGCTCCTCGCCGTCGAGGGCGCGGGTCAGCGCCCAGGCCGCGCCGACGAGCAGCAGGAGCATCAGCGGGTCGGGCATGTTGTCGCGATTGACCGCGACCACGACCGGGGTCGCCGCGAGGATCGCCGCGGCCAGCAGCGCGACCCGCTCCCCCTGCCACCGGCGGACGGCGAGGTACAGCAGCCCGACGGCGGCGACGCCTTCCAGCACCTGGGGCAGGATCAGCACCCAGCCGTGGAAACCCAGCAGGCGCGTGCACAGCACTTGGACCCACAGCGCCATCGGCGGCTTGTCGACGGTGACCACGCCGAGCGGGTCGACCGAGCCGAAGACGAAAGCCGTCCAGTCGCGCGACATCGAGTCGACGGCGGCGCTGTAGTACGGGTAGCCGAAGCCGAGATCCCAGCTCCCCCAGCCGTATCCGACGGCCGAGAGGACCAGGACGGCGGCGAGGCCCGCCCGCGGCCATCGGGTCCGGGCTGGCGCGAGCGCGGTGCTGACCATGGTTCCCCCCTCGCATGACGAGGCCCGGCGGTCCACAGTGGACCGCCGGGCCCGGTGTCCGGTCAGTACTCCTTGAGGATCTTCTCGATCTCGTCCTGGAACGCCATCGCGGCCTTGTAGTGCAGGGCGTAGAAGTTGCCGGTCGGGAACGCCTTGCCCGCCTTCACCGCCTTCAGGCCCTTGAACGCGGGCAGGTCGACGATCTGCTGCGTGTCCGGTCCGGCCTTGCCCTGGTAGTCGGCCTGGTACAGGATCACGTCGGCCTCGTTGAGCTTGTCGAGGTTCTCGATGGAGAACTCCGGCGTGTTGTTGGCCCGGTCGGTGACGCCGCCCCGGGCGAACTGGACGCCGAGGTCCTTGAGGATGGTGCCGCCCCACGACTCGTCGAGGTTCAGGAACCACTTCCCGCCGCCGCCGTTGATCAGCGCGAACTTGAGCTTCGAAAGCTTGTCCGCGTACGTCGCCTTGATCTGCGCGGCGCGCTCCTCGTACCGCTTCTTCAGCGCCTCGGCCTCGGGCTTCTTGCCCACCGCGTCGGCCGCCTGGATGACCCACTGCGGCCAGGCCACGCCGGGTTCGCCGGGCGCGCCGCCGAGGATCGCCGTCGGCGCGAGCTTCTGGTAGTCCTCGATCTTGTGCTTTTCCAGGGACAGGAACTTGTTGCCCAGGATGAGGTCCGGGGCCTGCGCGCCCACCTGCTCGATGTCGATCTCCATCGAACCGCCGACCTTCGGGACCTTGGCGTACTCGTCCGCATAGGGCGGGAAGACCGCGAAGCTGTCGGTGTAGCCGGACGCGGTGGCCTTCGGGTGCACGCCGACGTCCAGCAGGCCGAAGTAGGTGTACTGGTCCAGCGCCACCACGGATTTCGGCGCGACCGGGATCTGCACCTGCCCGCTCGGGGTGTCGAAGGCGCGCGTGGCGCCCGCCGTGTCCGCGCTTTCGCTGGTCGATCCGCAGGCGGCGGCGCCGAACGCCAGCACCGCCGCCGAAATCCCGGCGACCGTCGTCCGCCACTTCTGGTACTGCGTCCTCACGACGCCTGCCTTTCTGTCACCGCACTCGATTGGTTAGGGCAGGCTATCCTAATCATGGTTCTCCGCGGAACGGGTCACCAACCGGTCAAGATTGGCCGTCCAGGACCCGGTGATCCGGGAGATCAGCTCGGCCGGGACCAGCTCGGGCAGGAACGACCAGTGCGCGGTCAGCACCCCGCGCTCCACCGACACGTTGATCGACACCGCGTGCGTGGCGCGGGCTTCCGGGTCGACGTCGCCGCCGATCACGTTGTCCCCCGGCGCGACGAGCCAGTCCTCGTCCCGCGCTTCGCCGGTGTCGTTCTGGCCGATGTAGTTGAACAGCACCTCGGCCGACGCGAGCTTCTCCCCCGCGCCGTAGCGCAGCAGTCCGTAGCCGATCCCGTTGTCGGGCAACGTCTTTTGTTCTTCGGACAGCTGACGGGCGGTGGCGGCGAGATCGTCGCCGAGCGCGACGCGGACCGGGTACAGCGAGGTGAACCACCCCACCGTGCGGGACAGGTCGGCGTCGCCGAGCAGCCCCTCCGCGCGGCCGTGGCTTTCGAGGTCGACCAGCAGTGCGTCGCCGCCCCGGTGTTCCGCGACCGCCGAAGCCAGCGCGGCCAGCAAGACGTCCTGGACGCCGCAGCCGAGCGCGGCGGGCACCGGGCCGAGCAGCGCCCGGGTCGTCTCGGCGGAAAGCGCCACGACGTCGTTGCGGCCCCGCGCGATCGTGTCGCCGGGCCCGAGCGGCCGGGCGGCCAGCGGGACGTTACCGGAGATTCCTTGCCAGTACGGCAGTTCGCCGCTCCGGTCCAGTTCGGACAGTCGCAGCGCCCACTCGCGGAACGGGACCTCCACCGGCGGCAGGTCCAGCCCGCGGCCGAGCGCGGCGAGGTCCTCGGACAACGCGCGCCACGACACCGCGTCGACCACCAGGTGGTGGATCATCAGCAGCAGCCGGCCGGGGCGGGCACCCGCGTCGAACCACACCGCGCGCACGACGTCCCCGGTGAATGGGTTCAGTTCGCGCACCGTGCGTTCGAACTCCGGGAACTCTGTGGTGAACAGGTCGTGGTCCGGGCGGTCACCGAGGTCGACGCGGCGCAGCACCGGTGTGTTCTCGGCGCCGACGTGCACGGTCCAGTCCTCGCCGAGCCGGGCGCGCAGGATCGGGTGCCGGTCTCGCAGCGCGGCCAGGACTTCGGCGAGCCGTTCGAGCCCGACTCCGGCGGGCACGCGCAGTACCGAATACTGGCTGAGCCTGCCGATCGGGCCGCCGCGTTCGCGCTGGGCGAGCATGATCGGCGTCGCCGGGAAGCTGCCCTCGGCCGGGACCGCCGCACGCCGGGCACCGTCGGTATCGGTGGCGACCTCGGCGAGCGCCGCCACGCTGCGCTGCTCGAAGACTGCGCGCGGGGTGATCCGCAGCCCGGCCGAGCGGACCCGGCCGACGACCTGCATGGACAGGATGCTGTCGCCGCCCAGTGCGAAGAAGTCGTCTTCGACGCCCACCGACGGCAAGCCCAACACCTCGGCGACGATCTCGGCCAGGACGTGCTCGCGCGGGGTGCGCGGTGCGACTCCGCCGCTGAGCGCGCAGAGGTCGGGGGCGGCCCAGTCTGCGGTGGCGAGTGCGGTCCGGTCGACCTTGCCGTTCGGGGTGACTGGCAGGGCGTCGAGCAGCACCACCGCCGCGGGCACCAGGAAGTCCGGCAGCGATTCGGCTAGGGCGGAGCGCAGCACCGACCCGTCCACTGTGGACTCGTCGGCGACCGCGTAGCCGATCAGCCGGTCGTCGCGGACCACGACGACCGCGTCCGACACCGCTGGGTGCGCGGACAGCTTGGCCTCGATCTCGCCTGGTTCGACGCGGTGGCCGCGGACCTTGACCTGGTCGTCGGCACGGCCGCGGAAGTCGAGGCGGCCGTCCTCGGTCCAGCGGGCGAGGTCGCCGGTGCGGTACATCCGGCCGCCCTCGAAGGGATCGGCGACGAACCTGGTCGCGGTGAGGCCAGGCGCGCCGAGGTAGCCGCGGGCCAGCTGGGCGCCGCTGAGGTACAGCTCGCCGACGACGCCGGGCGCGACCGGGCGCAGCGCGTCGTCCAGCACACGGAGACGGGTGTTGGCGACCGCGCGGCCGATCACCGGTCCTTCGGTGTCCCTCAGCCGCGCGACGACACTGTCCACAGTGCACTCGGTGGGGCCGTAGAAGTTGTACGCCTCGGTGCCGGGCAGGCTGCGCAGTTCGCTCCACAGTCCCGGTGGCACCGCTTCCCCGCCGACTCCGACGACGGCGAGCGGGCATTGCCCGTCGCGGACCAGTCCCGCCGCCGCCAGTTGCACGAAGTGCGATGGCGTGACCTCGACGAAGTCGATCCGCCGCTCGATCAGGAACCGGGCCAGCGCTTCGGCGTCGACCCGCACATCGTCGGTGACGACGTGCACCTCGTGCCCGAGCAGCAGGCCGAGCGTCGGCTGCCAGGAGGCGTCGAAGGCGAACGACCAGTTGTGCCCGACCCGCAGCCGCTCCCGCCCGGTGCGTTCCCTAGCCGGAACGAACACTTCGCGGTCGTGGCTGTGCGCCAGGTTGACGATGCCGCGGTGCGGGACGAGCACGCCCTTCGGCTTCCCGGTCGAACCGGACGTGTAGATCAGGTGGACCGGGTGCTGCGGACGCAACGGCGCGCGGCGGTCGGCGTCGGTGACCGGGTCGTCGGCGAACGCGGCGGTGTCGGGAAGCTCCTCGGTCAGCACGAACAGCGGGCTCGCGTCGGCGAGGATGTCCGCCGTCCGGTCTTCCGGCTGGGCCGGATCGATCGGCAGGTAGGCGGCACCGGACTTGAGAACCGCGAGCAGGGCGACGAAGAACTTTTCCGTGCGGCGCAAGCGGATTCCGACGATCTGCTCCGGCCCGGCTCCCCGCGCGATCAGCGCCCGGGCGAGGCGGTTGGCGCGCGCGTCCAGCTCGCCGTAGGTCAGCGTCCGGTCCTCGCAGGCGAGCGCGATCGCGTCCGGGCCGCGGCGGACCTGCTCGGCGAACAGATCGGCCACAGTGGACTCCGGCACCGGCAGGGCGGTCTCGTTCCACCGGTGCAGCACCAGGTCCCGCTGCCGGTGCGGAAGCAGGTCCACCCGGCCGACCGGGGTGTCCTGCTGTTCCGGGACTCCGGCCAGGAGCGCCACTAGCGACTGTCCCAGCTCGCCGATCCGGTCCGCGGTGAAGACGTCGGTGCGGTACTCGAGGATCAGCTCCAGGCGCGGGCCGGGCGCGGCGACGATCGTGAGCGGGTAGTGCGTGGCGTCCTCGCCCTGGACGCCGGTGACCTGCACGCCCGACTGCCGTTCGCTCTCGGCCAGTGCCTCGGCGTCCACCGGGTAGCTCTGGAAGATCAGCAGGGTGTCGAACAGCTCGCCGGATCCGGCCTGGCGCTGGATTTCGGCGAGGCTGAGGTACTGGTGGTCCAGCAACGCCGCCTGTTCCCCCTGCACGCGGGCGAGCAGCGCGCCGAGGGTTTCGGCGGGGTGCGTCCGCACGCGGACCGGCAGGGTGTTGATGAACAGGCCGATCATCCGGTCGGCACCGGGCAGATCGGCCGGGCGGCCGGACACGGTCGCGCCGAAAACGACGTCCCGGCGGCCGGTCAGCCCGCCCAGCAGCAGCGCCCACGCGCTCTGCACGACGGTGTTGAGGGTGACGCCGTGCTCCCGGGCCCACGCGGCGAGCCGGTTCGTCTGGTCCTCGGTCAGGCCGACGGTCAGCTTGTCGGGCAGGCGCTGGCTGCGGCCGATCCCGGGCGGTGCCAGCAGGCTCGTCCCGTCGAGGCCGGACAGCGCTTCCCGCCACGCCGTACGGCCGGTCTCGCGGTCCTGACGGCCGAGCCATTCGAGGTAATCGCGGTACGGCCGGGCTTTCGGCGGTTCGCCGGTGCGGTACAGCTCCAGCAGCTCCTGGCCGAGCAGCGGCGCGGACCAGCCGTCGAGCACGATGTGGTGGCTGGTGATCAGCAGCCGATGGCCGTCGCCGGTGTCGAACAGCGTGAAGCGGATCAGCGGCGGTTCGGCGAGTGCGAACGGCCGGAGCCGTTCCTCCGCTGAGACGTCGGTGTCAGTGAGTTCCTGCCAGCTCAACGGAACCGACCGCGGCACGACCTGCACCGCGCGGCCGGACGAGAGGTAGCGGAAGCCGGCGCCGAGGTTCGGGTGCCGTTCCAGCAGGCGCGCGGCGGCGGTGCGCAACCGGGCCGGGTCGGCGTCGCGCAGGTCCAGCATTTGCTGGGTGACGTAGACGTCGAGGCTGTCCTCGTCGAACGACGCGAGGAAGAGCATGCCTTCCTGCAACGGCGACAGCGGCCAGACGTCGGCGGCGTCGCCGATCTCCTCGACCTCGTCGAGAGTCAAGTCCAGCAAGGGGAAATCGGCCGCGGAGAATCCGCCGACGCCGCCCGAGGTCAGCCTTTCGGCCAGTTCGGCGGCGGCGGTCATCCACTCGGCGCCGATCGCCTCGGCGTCCAGGACCCCGGGCAGGTACGCCAGGCTCGCCTCCAGTCCGGCGGGCGTCACCGAGCAGTTGACTTCGAGCGCGTGCGAGGCCGGGGCGGCGGGATCGAGGTCGCCGCCCAGTCCCCCGGCCGGGCCCCAGTCCTCGCCGGAAGTTTCGCCGTCGAAGCGGCCGAGGTAGTTGAACAGCACCTCGGGATGGCCCTTCAGCTCCCCGGTGAGGTACCGCAGCAGCGCGTACCCGGCGGGAAGCCGGAGCCGGGTGTCCTTGGCCTGCTTGAGCTGGCGCACGGGATCGGACTCGGCGGTGATCCGCAGCGGGGCCACCGTGGTGAGCCAGCCGACGGTGCGCGAGAGGTCGAGGTCTTCGTCGCGGCCGTGGCCTTCGGTTTCGACCAGCACGGAGTCCGTGCCCCGCACCCGCGTCACCGCGGTGGCCAGCGTGCTGAGCAGGGCGTCCTGGATGCCCGCGCGGAATGATTTCGGGACGCCGGAGAGCAGGGTGTCGGTGATTTCGCGCGGCAGCGTCACGCGGACTTCGCGGACTTCGCGGACGTCGCCGGCGGTGCCGGTCACCGGGGCAGTGGTGCCCAGGACTTCGCGCCAGTACGGCAAATCCGCCCGCAGCTGTTCGATGCGCGGGGCCAGGCTCGCCGCCCAGGCGCGGAACGAGACCGGCACCGCGGGCAGCTCGCGGCCAGCCGCAGCGGTGGCGAGGTCGTCGAAGAGAATCCGCCAGGACACTCCGTCGATCACGGCGTGGTGGATCACCAGCAGCAACCTGCCTGGCGCGGCTCCGGGGTCGAACCAGACCGCCCGGACCATCACGCCCGCCGCCGGATCCAGCTCGGCTTCGGCCCGGGTCGCCTCGCGGTGCAGCAGTTCCTGGTCCGGCTCGCCGGTCACGCGGCGGACCGCGATCGTCGTGCCGGGCGGTGGAATCCGCAGCGTGGTGCTGAGGGTGGCCCGCAGCGCGCCGTGTCGGTCCAGGACCGCGCGCAGCACCCGGTTCAGCTCGGGCTCGGTCAGCCCGCGCGGCGTCCGCACCATGGCGGACTGGCTGAACCGCCGGGGCACGCCGCCGCGTTCGAGCATCGCGGCGATCATCGGGGTCTGCGCGGCGACGCCGACGGCGGGCACCTCGGCCGGGCCGGCGGCGGTCACCGGCTCGGCCAGTTCGGCGAGCGCCGCGACGGTCCGGGCCTCGAACACCTGGCGCGGCGTGATCCGCAGCCCGGCCTGCCGCGCCCGGCTCACCACCTGCAGCGACAGGATGCTGTCGCCGCCGAAGCCGAAGAAGTCGTCCGTCACCGAGATCGACGGAAGACCGAGCACTGCCGCGAACGCGTCGGCCAGCGCCTTTTCCTCCGGCGTGCTCGGGGCGGCGGCACCGGTCAGCCCGCTCAGGTCCGGCGCGAACTCCGCGCTGGCGGCCAAGGCACCGCGGTCGACCTTCGCGTTCACCGTCAGCGGCAGCCGGTCGAGCACCACGACCGCGGACGGCACCGAGTAATCCGGCAGCCGCGCCGCCAATGCGCCGCGCAAGTCGCCCGGCACCGCATCGGGTTCGGCCGTCACGTAGGCGACCATGCGGCGGACGCCGGGCTGGTCCTCCCGGATGACCGCGACCGCTTCGGCGACGCCTGGCTGACCGCACAGCGCCGTCTCGACCTCGCCGAGTTCGACGCGGAAGCCGCGGATCTTCACCTGGTGGTCGACGCGGCCGAGGAAGTCGAGGTCGCCGTCTTCGGTCCAGCGGACGAGGTCGCCGGTGCGGTACATCCGGTCGCCGGGAGCCCCGAACGGATTGGCGACGAACCGGGCCGACGTCAGGGCGGGCAGGCCGAAGTAGCCGCGCGCGAGGCCGCCGGCGACGTACAGCGCGCCCGCGGTGCCCGGCGGCACCGGCCGCAGGTCCGCGTCGAGGACGTACGCCTGCTTGTTCGGATCGGGCGGGCCGATCACCACCCGCTGCCCGGCAGCGCAGTGCCAGAGCGTGGAGTTGACCGTGCATTCGGTCGGGCCGTAGGCGTTGAACATCCGGCGGCCGCGGCTCCAGCGGGCGACCAGTTCCGGGGTGAGCGCGTCGGTGCCCGCGATGAGCGTGACGCCCTCGGGCAGGTCGCTGCCGGAGAGCGTGGTGAGCGCCGAGGGCGGCACGAACAGGTGGGTAAGGCCTTGCGCGGCAACGAACTCCGCGAGCGGTTCGCCCAGCCGGCTCTCCTCCGGGACGACCACTGCGGTCGCACCGACCAGCAGCTGGGTGGACAGCTCGGCGAGCGACACGTCGAAGCTCGGTGAGGCGAACCCCAGCACCCGGCTGCCCGGGCCGCTGCGGACGGAGTCGGCGAACATCGCCACCAGGTCCGGCACGCCCCGGTGCGGGACGAGCACGCCCTTCGGCCGTCCGGTCGAACCCGAGGTGTAGATCAGGTACGCGGCGCTGTCCGGGTGTGGCAGCGGAAGCTCGGCGGGCGGCTCGGGCAGCGCGGCGTCCAGCACGACGAGCGGCACGCCGTGCGCCGCCATCGTGTCCACAGTGGACGGATCGGCGACGATCAGGGCCGGGCGGGCGTCGGAGAGCATGTACGCGAGCCGGTCGGCCGGGTACTCCGGGTCCAGCGGCAGGTACGCCGCGCGCGCGAGCTGGACGCCCAGCATCGCGGTCAGGAACCCGAGCCCGCGTTTGATCGCCACGCCGACGATCTGCTCCGGCCCGGCTCCGCGCTGCCCGAGCACGCCCGCGAGCCGGGCGGCCCGCTCGCGGAGTTCGCCGTAGGTGACCGCGGTGTCGCCGTCCTCCACGGCGACCGCGTCCGGTCTCGCGCGCACCTGCTGGAGGAACAGGTCCACTAAGGACTCGCCGGCCCGGGGCAGCGTGGCCGCGTTGAACTTCCGCAGCACCAGCTCCCGCTCGGCGGCGGTGGTCAGCTCGGCCGCGCCGATCCGGTGCCCGGGTGCTGCGAGCAGGCCGGACAGCAGCGCGGCGGCCCGCCGGACCAGCGTGGTGCTGACGAGGTCGTCCCGGTAGACCAGAGCGATCGCGAACTCGTCGCCGGGCAGCGCGACGGCGGTCAAAGGGTAGTGCGTGACGCTGCGGGTCTCCTCGGCCCGCACCGCGAGCCCGGAAGCTTCGTCGGCGGCGCGGAGAGCCTCGGCGTCGGCCGGGGCGCTCTGGAAGACGGTGAGCGTGTCGAACAGTTCGCCGTGCCCGGTTTCGCGCTGGATCTCGGCGAGGCCGAGGTACTGGTGGTCCAGCAGCGCGGCCTGTTCGGTCTGCACTCGGGTGACGAGGTCCGCGAGCGTCTCCGCCGGATCGATCCGGACACGGACTGGGAGCGTGTTGATGAACAGGCCGATCATCCGGTCGACGCCGGGCAGGTCGGCGGGCCGTCCGGAGACGGTGGCGCCGAACACGACGTCGCGGCGGCCGGTGAGCTTGCCGAGCACCACCGCCCACGCCGCCTGCAGGACGCTGTTGAGCGTGACTCGCTGTTCGCGGGCCCACTCCGCGAGCCGCTCAGTGTCCGTTGTGGACAGCCGGACCTCCAGCTCGCGTGGGAACTCCGCGGCCGGGGTGGCTCCGGGCGCGAGCAGGGTCGGGTCGGCGAGCCCGGCCAGGGATTCGCGCCAGGCGGTGCGGGCCGCCGTGCGGTCTTGCCTGCTGAGCCAGGCGAGGTAGTCCCGGTATTTCGGCGCGGGCGGCAGCTTTTCGCGGCCGTAGGCGGTGAACAGCTCCTCCCCCAGCAGCGGACCGGACCAGCCGTCGAGCAGCAGGTGGTGCGCGGTGATCACCAGCTTGTGGTGCTCGGGCGCGAGCCGCAGCAGGCGGAACCGGATCAGCGGCGGCTTCGCGAGGTCGAACCGCCGCGCCCGGTCGGCGTCCAGCAACGCGGGGAGATCGGCTTCGGTGGCATCGTCGACCTGCCACGGCACCGGGACCGATTCCGGGATCAGCTGGACGGTCTCGCCGCTTTTGCGGGGCCGGAAAGCCGCACGGAGGTTCGGATGCCGTTCGAGCACGGTGGCCGCCGCCGCGCGCATCCGCTCCGGGTCAAGGGCCCCGCGCAGGTCGAATACCTGCTGGATGGTGTAGACGTCGGTGGCCGCACTGTCCCATGTGGACAGGAAGAGCAGGCCCTCCTGCAACGGCGACAGCGGCAGCACGTCCTGGACACCCCGGGCGGCACTCACGAAACACTCCAATCACCCGAGAACTCGGCGAACTCGTCCTCGTCCAGTTCGATCAGCGGCTCCCCCGCCGCCGGTTGCTCCTCGGCCGCGACGGCGACGTCCGCCAGCGCGGCTGCCGTACGCAGTTCGAACACCTGCCGGGGCGTGATCTTCAGCCCGTGCGGCCGTAGCCGGCCGACGAGGTTCAGCGAGCGGATGCTGTCCCCGCCGAGGGCGAAGAAGTCGTCGAACACCCCGACCCGATCCAGTCCCAGCACTTCCGCCACCGCCTCCGCGAGCACGCGCTCGGTTTCGGTGCGCGGTTCCGCCGAACCGGTTTCGGCCTGGCGGTCGGGTTCCGGCAGCGCGGCACGGTCCAGCTTTCCGTTGGGGGTCACCGGGAACGCGTCCAGCCACATGAACGCCGACGGCACGAGCTGGTCCGGCAGGACGCCGCGCAGCGCTTCCCGCACCGGCGTCTGCTCGCCGGTCAGGTAGCCGACGAGGCCCGCGCTTCCGGCGACCACCTCGGCCCCGGTGACTCCGGGCAGCGCCGCCAGTGCCGCCGCGACCTCGCCGGGTTCGATCCGCACGCCGCGGATCTTCACCTGGTCGTCGCCGCGGCCGAGGTATTCGAGCACCCCGTCTGCGCGGCGGCGGGCGAGGTCCCCGGTGCGGTAGAGCCGGGTGCCGTCCGCGCCCGCGACGAACCGGGTCGCGGTCAGGCCCGGCCGGCGCAGGTATCCGTGGGCCAGCTGGGTTCCGGAGAGGTACAGCTCGCCGGCGCAGCCTCGCGGGACCGGCCGCAGCGCGGCGTCGAGGACGTGCGCGCCGGTGTTCCACACCGGGTGCCCGAGCGGCACCGGCCTGGTTCCGTCCTCGCCCGCGGTGTCCCAGAAGGTGACGTCCACCGCGGCCTCGGTCGGGCCGTACAGGTTGTGCACGCTCGTTCCGGGCAGCAATTCCCGCGCAGCGAGCACCAGGTCGCCCGGCAGCGCCTCGCCGGAGCAGACGATCCGGCGCAGCGGCAGGCCCGCCGACGACGGTTCGGCCAGGAACGGCCGCAGCATCGACGGGACAAAGTGGACGGTGTCGACCCGTTCGGCCCGCAGCACCTCGGCCAGCCGGGCCGGGTCCTGATGCGCGTCCGGCGGGGCGACGACCAGGGTGCCGCCGGTGAGCAGCGGCAGGAACAGCTCCCACACCGACACGTCGAAGGAGATCGGCGTCTTCTGCAGGGTCCGGGTGCCCGCGTCGAAGCCGTATTCGGCGGCCATCCACCGCAGCCGGTTGACGATCGCGTGGTGGTCGACGACGACACCCTTGGGACGGCCGGTCGACCCGGACGTGTAGATCACGTACGCGGGCGCGGTGTCCGGGACCCGCACCAGCGGTTGCCGCTCGGTGCTCAGCTCGGGGAGTTCGGTAATCAGCAACGCCGGGGCGGCGTCCTCGACGAGGTACTCCCGGCGCGCGGCCGGGTAGCCCGGGTCGATCGGCAGGTACGCGGCACCGCGGCGGTGGATCGCGTGCAGGACTGCGACCAGCTCGATCGACCGGGGCAGGCTGACGCCGACGAGGTCGCCGGGGCCGACGTCGAGGGTCGCCGCGATCCGGCCGACCAGGTCGTCGAATTCGGCGTAGGTCAGCGAGCGTCCGTCTCCGACCACGGCCACCGCGTCCGGGGTCGCCGCGGCTTGGGCGGCGAACAGTTCCGGCAGGGTCGCCGGTTCCAGCACGACCTTGGTGCCTGGCGGTTCTTCCTCAGCGGCAAGGGGAATCCGGCCGACGAGCACGCCGGGGTCGGCCGCGATCGTGTCCAGGACACCGGCGAGGCGGGCCAGGACGGCGTCGGCGTCGACCACGCCGGGACGGTGGTCCAGGCCGAGGACCAGCTCCTCCCCCGGCTCGACGACCAAGGCCAGCGGGTAGTGCGTCGCGTCCGTTCCGGCGACGGCATCGACGGTCAGCCCGGCCGAGTGTTCCGCACCGGCCAGACGGGCGTCGTCCACCGGGTAGCTCTCGAAGACCACCAGAGTGTCGAACAGCTCGCCAGTGCCCGCCCAGCGCTGGATCGACGCGAGACCGGCGTGCTGGTGGTCCAGCAGCCGGACCTGCTCCTCGTCCACCCGCCGCACCAGGGTCGCGAACGGCTCGGCGGCGGCGGTCCGGACCCGCACCGGGACGGTGTTGATGAACAGGCCGATCATCCGCTCGGCACCGGGCAGGTCGGCGGGGCGGCCGTGCACGGTGACGCCGAAGACGACGTCCGTGCGCCCGGTCAGCTGGCCGAGGACCAGCGCCCAGGCGGTGTTGAGCAGGGTGCTGACGGTGACGCCGAGGTCGCGGGCCGCCGCCGTCACCTTCGCCGACCGGTCGGCGCCGAGGGAGGTGCTCGCGCGGTCGGGCCGGACGGTCTCGCGGGGGCCGGCCGGGAGCAGCACGGTCGGGCCGTCGAGGTCGGCCAGCGCGGTGCGCCAGGCCTGCTCTGCGGCGGCTTCGTCGCGGGCCGCCAGCCACTTCAGGTACTCCGCGTACGGCCGGACTGGGGGCAGCTCGCGGCCCGCGTAGAGCGTGAACAGCTCCTCGGCGAGCAGCGGGCCGGACCAGCCGTCGGCGAGGACGTGATGGTGCGCCAGCAGCAGCCGGTGCCGGTTATCGCCGAGCCGCCGCAGCCCCATCCGGAGCGCGGGCGCCTCGGCCAGGTCGAAGCGGCGGGTCGCGAACTCCGTCTCGTCTTCGACGGTCTCCCACGGCAATTCCGCTCGTGCCGGGACCACCTGCACGGTGGCGCCGGACCGCAGCTGCCGGAACGCGGCGCGGAGGTTGGCGTGCCGGTCGAGCAGCGCCTGCCCGGCCGCGCGCATCCGCTCGGCGTCCAGCGGCCCGGTCAGGTCGAAGGAGTGGCAGACCGAGTAGACGTCCTCGCGGTCGAACGACGCCTGGAACGCGATCCCTTCCTGCAGCGGGGAAAGCGGCAGGACGTCGGCCGCGTCCGCGAGTTCGTCCACATCGGACTGTCCTAACGCGACCAGCGGGAAGTCCGACGGCGTGCGGAACGGCTCGCGGACCGCGCCAGCGAGTTCGGCCAGGGCGGTGCGCCAGCCGTCGGCGAGTTCGCGGATGTCGGCGGCGGTGAACACGTCGCGGACGTAGGCGAAGTCGCCGTGCAGCCGCAGGCCGTCGTCGTGGCGCACCGCGACCGCGTTGATCTCCAGCGGGTGGCTGACCGGGGTGGTCTGGTCCGCGCTTGCGTCGAGCTGGGCCGATTCCGGGGCGGGACGCCAGTATCCGGTCGCGGCCGGGCCGTCGAGGCGGCCGAGGTAGTTGAACAGCACGGTGCGCCCGGCGGCCGGGCCCGGGAAGGTCAGCGGTTCGGGCAGGGCGCGGAGCTGTTCCTTGACGGTTTTCAGCCAGGTGACCGCGTCTCCGTCGGCACCGCCGATCCGGGCGGGATAGACCGTGGTGAACCAGCCGACGGTGCGGGACAGGTCGGTGCCGGGCACCAGGTGCTCGTCCCGGCCGTGGCCTTCGAGGTCGAGGAGCAAGCCGTCGTCCGGGAGGCCGCGGGCCGCCCGCCAGCGGGACACCGCGAGCGCCAGCCCAGTCAGCAGGACGTCCTGGACCCCGGCGTGCGCAGCGGCGGGGATGCTCGTCAGGAGCTTGTCGGTCAGGTCCGCCGGGATCTCGACGGCGTAATCCTCGACGGTTTCCCTGGCGTGCACGGCCGGGGTTTCCGTGCCCAGTGAACCGGTTCCGGCGAGGACGCCTGTCCAGTCGGCTTTCCACTCACGTTCGCGGAGCGCGCGGGCCCAGTCAAGGAACGACGTTTCCTCGGGCGCGACCTGGGGCTCGGCGAAGTCGTCCATCAGGATGCGCCAGGAGACGCCGTCCACGACGAGGTGGTGTGCGACGAGCAGCAGGAGCCCGCGGTCGAACCACACCGCGCGCAGCATGATCCCGGCCTCGGGGTCCAGCTCGCTGAGCGCGGTCTCGAATTCCTCGCGGACGTCGCCGGTGGCGCGCCGCAGGACGTCGGCCGCGGTGACGCTGCCTTCGGGCCGGATCCGGTAGACCCAGCCGGGTTCGAGCTGGGCGCGCAGGGCGTCGTGCGCGGCCAGCACGGCGGTCAGCTTCTCGGCCAGCTGGGCCTCGGTGAGATCCGGCGGGGTGGTCAGCAGCATCGACTGGCTGAACCGGCGAGGGTCGCCGCCGAGGTCGCGCAGGGACTCCATGACCGGCAGCAGCGGGACCACGCCGGTGCGCGTGCCCGTCGTGGCGGCTTCGCGGTCCCGGCGGGCGAACGCGGCCAGCGCGGCCGGAGTGCGGTGCTCGAAGATCTCGCGGGGGCTCAGCCGGTAGCCCGCGCGCCGCAACCGCGCGATCAGCTGCAGCGACGAGATGCTGTCGCCGCCGAGGCGGAAGAAGTCCGCGGAGGCGCCCACGGTGTCGAGGCCCAGTACGGCGGCGAACTCGGTTGCGATCGCCGTCTCGACTGGGCCCGCCGGAACGTCGCCGCTGTCCTGTGTGGACAGATCGGGGGCGGGAAGCGCCCTGCGGTCGAGCTTTCCGCTGGGCGTCAGGGGCAGCGCGGCGAGCACCAGCACCACGGTGGGCACCATCGCCGCCGGCAGCCGCTCGGCCAGCCGGGCACGGACTGCTTCGCCGTCGACCGGGCCGGTGACGTATCCGGCGAGCACCGGACCGTGCACCGCGACCGCGGCGGTCTCGACGCCGGTGATGTCGCGGAGAGCGTGCTCGATCTCGCCGGGTTCGATGCGCTGGCCGCGCAGCTTGACCTGGTCGTCGGTGCGGCCGAGGTAAGCGAGCGTGCCGTCAGGATGCCAGCTCGCGCGGTCGCCGGTGCGGTACAGCCGAGTGCCGTCCGGGCCCGCGACGAACCGGGTCGCGGTGAGCCCGGGACGGCCCCGGTACCCGTCGGCAAGCTGGGCTCCGGCGAGGTACAGCTCCCCTGGCACGCCGGGGGCGACCGGCCGCAGCGCGGCGTCGAGCACGTAGGTCTGCGTGTTCCACACCGGACGGCCGATCGGGATAGGGCGGGTGCCGTCTTCGGCCGCGGTGTCCCAGGCGGTGACGTCGACCGCGGCTTCGGTCGGGCCGTAGAGGTTCTGCACGGCGACGCCGAGCACCTCCCGGGCCTTCAGTGCCAGGTCGGCGGGCAGAGCTTCGCCGCTGCAGACGACCGTGCGGAGGCCGAGCCCGGCCGCTTCGGGCAGGAACGCCGCCAGCATCGACGGGACGAAGTGGACCGTGTCCACGCGCTGCTCCCGGATGATCGCGGCCAGCCGCGCCGGGTCGCGGTGCGCGTCCGGAGCGGCGACGACCAGCGTGCCGCCGGTGCTCAGCGGGAGGAACAGCTCCCACACCGAGACGTCGAACGAGGCCGGGGTTTTCTGCAGGGTGCGGGTGCCGGGGCCGAATCCGTACGCTTCGGCCATCCACAGGAGACGGTTGACGATCGCGGCGTGGCCGACCGCGACTCCCTTCGGCCGTCCGGTCGAGCCGGAGGTGTACAGCACGTAGGCGGTATCCTCCGGCTGGACCGCGACCGGAACGAACGCGGCACTGTCCACTTCGGACAGCCACTGCGGCGTGACGACCAGCGCGGGCCGGGTGTCTTCGAGCAGGAACTCGATGCGCTCGGCGGGCAGGTCCGGGTCGATCGGCAGGTAGGCCGCGCCGCACGCCTGGATCGCGTGCAGGACGGCGACCAGCTCCGCCGACCGCGGCAGCGACACCGCGACCACCGCGCCCCGCTCGACCCGCAGCGCACCGGCCAGCTCGCGGACCCGCGCGGCGAACTCCGCGTACGTCCACTCGCGATCACCGTCGACCACCGCGAGGGCGTCCGGACTGCGCTCGGCTTGTGCGGTGAACAGCGCGGGCAGCGTCGTGCGCGGGACGTCCCGGGCGGTGTCATTCCAGGTGTGCACGACGGTCCGGCGCTCGTCCGCGGTGAGGAAGCCGGTGGGCACGTCGCCGCCGCGGACGAGCCAGTCGGCGACCGCGCGCAGCCGGGCGGCGAGGCGCGTGACGTCCCGGCGGTGCCGCAGGGTCAGCAGCGGGGTTTCGCCCGGCGCGACGAGCAGCGTGAGCGGGTAGTGCGTCTCGTCCCGTTCGGAGAGACCGGCGACGGTCAGGCCGGACCGGCGTTCGGCGTCGGCGAGGGCGGCGTCGTCGACCGGATAGCTCTCGAAGACCAGGAGCGTGTCGAACAGTTCGCCGGTGCCGGCCGCGCGCTGGATGTCGGCGAGACCGGCGTGCTGGTGCTCCAGCAGCCGCGCCTGCTCCGCCTGTACCCGGGCCAGCAGCGCGGCCACGGGCTCGCCGGGCCGCAGCCGGACGCGGACCGGGACGGTGTTGATGAACAGCCCGATCATGCGGTCGGCGCCGTCGAGGTCGGCGGGCCTGCCGTGCACGGTGGTGCCGAACATGATGTCGGTGCGGCCGGTCTCGGCGGCGAGGGTGAGCGCCCACAGGACCTGGACGACGGTGTTGAGCGTCGTGCCGTGCTCGCGGGCCAGCGCGGCCAGCTCCGGCGGGAGGGGGACGACGAGGTCGCGGGCGGGTCCTTCGGCCGCGCCGACCAGCGTCGGGCCGTCCACATCGGACAGTGCGGCGCGCCAGGCCTCCTCGGTGGCCGCGCGGTCCTGGCGGGCGAGCCAGCCGAGGTAGCCGGCGTAGTCCGCGGCCGGGGGCAGCGCGGCCGGGTCGCCGCCCGCCGCGTACAGCAGGAACAGCTCGCGGCCGAACAGCGGGCCGGACCAGCCGTCCATCAGGATGTGGTGGTGCGTGAGCACCAGCCGGTGGGTGCCGTCGGCGAACCGCACGCAGGCGGCGCGCAGCAGCGGCGGTTTCGCGAGGTCGAACCCGGCGGCCCGGTCCGCTTCGAGCAGTGCGGCGAACTCGTCCTCGGTCCGGTCGAGTTCGCGCCACGGCAGATCGGTGCGGTCCGGCACGAATTGGACCGGCCGGGACGTCTCGCTGAACACGAACCCGGCCCGCAGGTTCGGGTAGCGCTCCAGCATCGCGTGCAGGCACCGGCGCAGCAGACCCGCGTCGAGGTCGCCGGAGAGGGTGAAGACCTGCTGCACGAGGTAGCCGCCGGGCTGGAGCTGGTCGAGGTAGAGCAGGCCCTCCTGCAACGGGGCGAGCGCCTGCGACTGTCCGTTCGCGACGGTCGGCTCGGCTTCGAGCGGGGCAGCCGCGGCGGCCAGCCCGGCGATCGTCTGGTGCTCGAACACCTGGCGCGCGGTGATCCGCCAGCCCGCGGAACGCAGCCGCGAGACGACCTGGATCGACGAGATGCTGTCGCCGCCGAGCGCGAAGAAGCCGGTGTCGACGTCGACCTCGCGCAGGCCGAGCACGTCGCCGAATGCTACCGCGACGGCCCGTTCCGCGTCGGTCTCGGCGGCCCGGCCCGCTGTCTCGGGCGGGGTGGCCCAGTCCGCTGTGGACAGTGCGCGCCGGTCGATTTTCCCGTTGGCGTTGAGCGGAAGGCTGCTCAGCCCGACGATCGCCGACGGCACCAGGTACTCCGGCAGCGTCGCGCCGAGCTGACGGCGCAGCTCGGTGCCGTCCAGCTCGGCCGGAACAACGTAGCCGACCAGCCGCCGCTGTCCCCCGTCCGCGCGCGCGACGACGGCGGCCATCGAGACCTCCGGCAAGGCGGTCAGCGCCGCCTCCGCCTCAGCCGGTTCGACGCGGAAGCCGCGGATTTTCACCTGCGTGTCGGCGCGGCCGAGGAATGCCAGCTCGCCGTCCTCGGTCCAGCGGACGCGGTCGCCGGTGCGGTACATCCGGCCGGGCGCGAAGGGGTTGGCCACGAACCGTTCCGCGGTCGCCCCGGGCGCGTTCCAGTAGCCGAGCGCCAAGCCGTCACCGGCGACGTACAGCTCGCCCTGGTACGCGGGCCGCAGCCAGTCGTCGAGCACGTACAACGCGCGCCCGGTGTCGGGGCGGCCGATGCGGACGGGGCCGGCGAACGGTTCCGGGCAGGCCCAGACCGTCGCGTTGACGGTGGTTTCGGTGGGTCCGTAGGCGTTGAACAGCTTGCGCGCGGGCGCCCAGCGGGCCACCAGGTCGGCGGGGACTTCGTCGGAGCCGACCACGATCGTCGCCGTCGCGGGCAGCGATCCGGCGGGGAGGGTCGCGAGGGCGGCGGGCGGGAGATCGACGTGCGTGAGGTCGTGCCGCCGGGCGAACTCGCCCAGCGCCGCGCCGAGGCGTTCGCCGTCCTCCGGGATGTACAGCGTGCCGCCGGAAAGCACGGACATCGCCAGTTCTTCAAGCCAGACGTCGAAGGCGGGCGAGGTGAACTGCAGGACTCGCGCGCCCGGCCCGGCGCCGTAGGTGTGCACGGCGGTGTGGACCAGGCTCTCGATCCCGGCGTCCGAGACCAGCACGCCCTTGGGGCGACCGGTCGAGCCGGACGTGTAGATCAGGTATGCGCCGGGCGCGGCGGGACAGGACTCGCCCAGCGTCCGCACGCCGTCGGCGGTGATCTCAGCGATCGGGCGCGCGTCGGCGACGATCTCGTCCCGCCGGGCGGCCGGGACATCGACCGCGAGCGGCAGGTAAGTGGCACCGGTTTTGGCCACGGCCAGGAACGCCACGACGGCGTCCGCCCCGCGAGGCAGCTGGACGAGCACGCGCTCGCCAGAGCGGGTGCCGAGCCGCGCGGCCAGTTCGGAGCTTCGTGCGTCCAGGTCGCGATAAGTCAAGCCGGAAACCGCTGTGCGGTCGGGGAAACGGGCCACGGCGGACGCGAACAGCTCCGCGATGGAACGGCGGCCGGGTGCCGCCGCGCCCCGCCCGAAGCCGAGCAGACGGTCACGGTCGGCCAGGGACAGCAGGTCGACGGACGTGATCGGGCGGTCCGGGTCGGCCGCTGCCTCGGCGAGCAGCCGGACCAGGCCGTCGGCGAGCCGGCGCGCGGCCGCCGGGGTGAACAGGTCGGTGCGGTGCAGCACCGCGCCGGTCACGCGGTCGCCGAGGTCGGCGAACTCGAACTCGAGGTCGAATTTGGCCACCGGGAACGGAAAACGGTATGGCGACAGGGTCAGCTCGCCGTGCCGTTCGTCCCCGGCGTCGGCGTGCTGGTAGGCGACGCCGACCTGGAACAGCGGGTGATGCGCGGTCGAGCGCTGCGGGCGCAGCTGGTCAACGAGCCGGTCGAAGGGCACGTCCTGGTGCTCGAAGGCAGCCAGGTCCGTCTCGCGGACGCGGTCCAGGAGCGTGCGGAACGCGGGGCTTCCGCCGACGCGGGTGCGCAGCACGATGGTGTTGGTGAAGAACCCGACCAGCTCGTCCAGCGCGCTGTCGGAGCGTCCGGCGACCTGGGTGCCGAGCGGGATGTCGTCCCCGGCCCCGGCGAGGTGCAGCAGGGCGGCGACCGCGGCGTGCGCGACCATGAACTGCGTCGTGCCGGTCTGCGCGGCCAGTTCCCGCAGGCGCGCGGTCGTTTCGGCGGGCAACTCGAACTCGGCCGCGCCGCCGTGCTGCCCGGCCACTGGCGGACGCGGCAGGTCGGCGGGCAGGTCCAGCAGCTCCGGGAGCCCGGCCAGCTCCTTCAGCCAGTACTCCGCCGACGGCTCGTTTTCCTTCTGCCACACCGCGAAGTCGGCGTACTGCACCGGCAGCGGCGGCCATTGCGGAGCGGTTCCGCCGAGCCGGGCTTGGTAGGCCGCGAACAGGTCGCGACGCAGCGGATGCGACGACCACTCGTCGCCCGCGATGTGGTGCAGCAGCAGGACCAGCACGTGGTCCTCGGCGCCGAGACGCAGCAGCGCTGGGCGGATCGGCGGCTCCGCGGTCAGGTCGAACGGGCGTGCGATCAGCTCGGCGACCCGGTCCGCGAGGCCACCTTCGGCGACGTCGGCGACCGGGCACTCGACCGGGCCCGGGTCGAGGATCCGCTGGTACGGGACGCCGTCGCGGTCCGGGTAGACGGTCCGCAGGATTTCGTGGCGTGCGGTGAGGTCGGCGAGTGCGGCGCGCAGTGCGTCGGCGTCGAGCGGGCCTTGGATCCGCCAGACCAGCGGCAGGTTGTAGGTGGCATTAGGGCCGTCGACCCGGTGGAGGAACCACAGCTGCCGTTGCGACGCCGACAACGGCGGGAATTCCGGCCGTGGCAACGGAGTCAGCGGTGGCCGGGCGGCGTCGGCGTCGGCCAGCGCGGCGGCGAGCGCGGCCGGCGTCGGGTGTTCGAACACCGTGCGCGGCGACAGGTCGACGCGCAGCGCGGACTTGAGCCCGGCGACGAGCTTGACGGCCAGCAGGGAATGCCCGCCGAGGGCAAAGAAATCCTCGTCGGTGAAGACCCGCGAGCGGCCCAGCACGGCGGCGAACCGTTCGGTGATCAGCTGTTCCGCCGCCGTTCGCGGCTCCCGGCGCACCCCGCCCGGCCCTCGCTCGGGGTCGGGCAGCGCGGCGACGTCGAGCTTGCCGTTCGCGGTCACCGGCAGGGCGTCCAGCGCGACGATCGTCCCTGGCACGAGGTAGGACGGCAGGGTGCGCGCCAGTTCCGCGCGCACCGCCGCCGGGTCGGCCGTTCCCGGAGTGAGGTACGCGGCCAGTTCTCCGGCCCGGAGCGTCACCACGGCGTCGCGGACGCCCGGCAGCGCGGTCAATGCGTGCTCGATCTCGCCGGGTTCCACGCGGACGCCGCGGATTTTGACCTGGTGATCGGTGCGGCCGAGATAGCCGAGGGTGCCGTCGGGGTTCCAGCGGGCTAGATCGCCGGTGCGGTACATCCGGCCCGTGCCGAAGGGGTTCGCGATGAACCGGCCCGCGGTGAGCCCGGGCGCGCCGAGGTAGCCGTCTGCCAACTGCGGTCCGGCGAGGTACAGCTCGCCGGGTTCGCCGGGCGCGACCGGGCGCAGGGCGGCGTCGAGGACGTAGGCGCGGGTGTTCCGGACCGGCCGCCCGATCGGGACCGGGCGGCTGCCGTCCTCGCCGGAGGTGTCCCACGCGACGAGGTCGACCGTGGTTTCGGTCGGGCCGTAGAGGTTCAGCAGCGTCGCGGCGGGCAGGATTTCGCGGGTGCGCCGCACGTGATCGATCTGCAGGGCTTCGCCGCCGACGGTCACCAGCCGCAGCGACGTCGCGGTGGCGGCGGCCGGTTCGGCGAGGAACGCGCCGAGCATCGACGGCACGAAGTTGACGACGGTGACCGCGTCACGAGCGATGAGACCGGCCAGATAGGCGGGATCCCGGTGCCCGTCGGGCCGGGCGAGGACGACCGGCTGTCCGGAGTACACCGGCCAGAACGCCTCGGTCAGGAAGACGTCGAAGGAGACCGGGGCTTTGAACAGCATCCGGTCCGTGTCGCCAGGCTGCACGACCGCCGCGAACCACGCGGTCTTGGCGGCGATCGCCGCGTGCGAGACGACCACGCCCTTGGGACGGCCGGTCGACCCGGACGTGTACAGCACGTACGCCGCGCCGGAGACCACGGTGGTCCCGGAAACCGGTTCGGCGGGCTCCGCCAGTACTTCGGGCGTGACGACCAGCGTCGCCCCGGAATCCTCGACGAGGTACTGGATCCGCTGCTCGGGCAGCCCGGGATCGACGGCGAGGAAGACCGCGCCGAGCCGGTGCACCGCGTACAGCGCCGCGATCAGCTCAGGCGACCTTGGAACCGCGACGGCGACGCGATCCCCCGCGCCGACCCCGTGCGCGGCGAGGACCCCGGCGTACTGGGCGACGCGCCGGTCCAGCTCCGCGAACGTCCACCAGCCGTCCTCCGCGATCACCGCCAGCGCGTCCGGGGACCGGCGGACGCGGTCCGTGAACTGTTCCGGCAGTGTCGTATCGGGCACCGGGTGACCGGTGTCGTTCCAGTCGCGCAGCACGGTGCGGGCGACGTCGTCCGGCAGCAGCGGCAGCCGCCCGACCGGCCGCGCCGGGTCGTCCGCGAGGGCCAGCAAGGTGGTGACGACGCTGCGCAGCAGGTGGTCCGCCCGCTCCGCCGGCACCAGATCGGCGCGATGGGACAGGCCGATTTCGAGGCGGGGACCGGGAATCACGGTGAGGCCGACCGGGTAGTGCGCCGCGTCGGCGGTCGTCACCGAGCGGACGTCGAGCCCGGCTTCGCGCTGGGTGCGGGCCAGTTCGTCCTGGTCGACGGGATAGCTCTCGAACACCAGGAGGCAGTCGAAGAGGTCGCGGCCGCCGGCGAGCTGCTGGATCTCGGTGAGGCCGAGGTGCTGGTGCTCCAGGAGGTCTGCTTGCTCGGACTGGACACGGCTCAGGAACGCGCCCGCGGTCTCGGCCGGACGCGCAGTGACGCGCGCGGGCACGGTGTTGATGAACAGGCCGACCATCTCGTGCGCGCCGGGCAGATCGGCGGGCCTGCCGTGCACGGTGACGCCGAAGACGACGTCCGCGCGGCCAGTGGCCCGGCCCAGCACCAGGCCCCAGGCGGCCTGCATCAGCGTGTTGAGCGTGATACCGCGCCGCCGGGCGAACGCGGTCAGTTTCTCGGTGTCCGCAATGGACAGACGCTGGCTGATCCGGTCCGGCACCGCCGACCGGCTCCCTTCGGGCGCCAGCAGCGTCGGTCCGTCCACATCGGACAGTGCGGCCCGCCAGGCGGCGCGGGCGGCGGGCTTGTCCTGCGCGGCGAGCCAGCCGAGGTAGTCGCGGTAGGGACGCACGCGCGGCAGCGCCGAAGCATCGCCCGCGGAGGCGTAGAGCGTGAACAGATCGCGGCCCAGCAGCGGACCCGACCAGCCGTCCATCAGGAGGTGATGGTGGGTCAGCAGGAGCTGGTGCGTGCCGTCGCCGAGGCGGACCAGGGTGAACCGCAGCAGCGGCGGGGTTTCCGGATCGAAACGGGTCGCGCGGTCGGTTTCGGCGATCGCGTCCGCTTCCGCGCGATCGGCCGCGGCGACCTCCGCGAAAGGCACCGTGACCCGGCGCAGCACCAGTTGCACCGGCCGCTCGACGCCGGTCGCGGTGACCGCCACGCGGAGGTTCGCGTGCCGGTCCAGCAAGGCTTGCGCGGCCGTGCGCAGCCGGTCCGCGTCCACGTCTCCGCCCAGCTCGAAACGCAGCTGGACGGTGTAGACGTCCCGCTCCTCCCGGTCAAGAGAGGACAGGAAGAACAGGCCCTCCTGCAGCGGTGTGAGCGGGAGAACGTCCTCGAGTCCCCCGTGCGTCATGCCTTCCCCCATTTCGCTTCGAGCAGGTCGATCTGCTGCTGGCTCAGCGAAACCAGGCCGAAGTCGGACGAGGTGTGCCCGCCCGTGCCCGGTCCCGCGGTGTGTTCGGCGAGTGCGGCGAGCGCGTCGGCCCACGCGTCGGCGAGTGCCCGGACGTCGGCCTCGGCGACCGCGCCCGGGGCGTACGTCCAGTCGACGGTCAGCTCGTGCCCGGTGACCACCGCGGTGACTTCCACCGCGTGTGCCATCGGCAGCTCCGGTTCGGTGGCGCCGTCGACGCCGGTGCTGCCCGGCGCTGCCGCCCACGGTTGTTGCTCCGGGGCATCGAACCGGCCCAGGTAGTTGAAGCTGATCCGCGGCGGGTCGAAGGCGGCGAGTTCGGCGCTGGCGGACGGATCGAGGTACCGCAGCACCCCGTACCCGAGCCCCTGCTCCCCCGGCACGGCCTGCAGCTGTTCCTTGACCGCCTTCAGCGCGCGCCCGGCCGCGTCGCCGCCCCGCAGCGCGTCGGCGACGTCGACTCCGGTCAGCCGCAACCGGACCGGATAGGCGGTGGTGAACCAGCCGACGGTGCCGGAAAGGTCGGCGCCGTCGAGCAGTTCGGTGCGGCCGTGGCCTTCCAGCTGCACCAGCAGTTCCCGTGGTCCGTGCTTGGCCGCGGCCAGCGCGAGCGCGGTGAGCAGGACGTCCTGGACCCCGGCGCGGTAGGCGGCGGGAACGGTGGTCAGCAGCGGTTCGGTCTTCTCCGGCGGAAGGACCCGGCGGAGGCGTTTCGCCGTGCCGACGCGGTCGAGCTTCGGATCGGGTGCGCCGAGCCCGGGCGGGACCGGGGCGTCGGCGAGGGTGGCGCGCCAGTGCGGCAGTTCCGCGGCGAACTCGCCGTTCTTCCCGGCTTCCGCGAGGCGGTGCGCCCAGGCGCGGAACGACGTGCCCGGCGCGGGCTGTTCGCCGGCCAGCGCGGCGGGCAGGATGCGCCAGCTGACGCCGTCCACCGCGAGATGGTGGACGAGGACGAGGAGCCGGTCGTGCTGCCAGACGAACCGCACCTGGCCGTACTGCTCGGGATCCAGCGTCGCGGCGGCCGCCTCGACGTCCGGCTCGCCGAGCGAAAGCACGTCCTCGGCGCGGACGGTGCCGGGTGGCGGCACCTCCAGGGCCGATCCGGCCAGGCGGGCTCGCAGCAGGTCGTGCCGGTCCAGGACGTCCTGGATGCGCCCGGTCAGCTCGGCCAGGGTCAGGCCGGGCGGGGTGACCAGGAGCTGGGCCTGGCTGAAGCGGGCGATCGGGCCGTCGAGTTCGCGCAGCCAGTGCATGACCGGCGTGAGCGGCATCGAGCCGACGGCGGCGATCTCCGGCGCGGCGGCTTCGGCCGGGATCCGCGTCGCGGCCAGTGCGGCGAGGTTCGCCACCGTCTTGCGGTCGAAGAGGTCCCGGGGCCGGACGTCCAGCCCGGCCGCGCGGGCCCGGCCGGACACCTGGATCGACAGGATGCTGTCGCCGCCGAGCGCGAAGTAGTCGTCGTCGAGGCCGATCGAGGGCAGGCGCAGGACGTCCGCGACGATTTCGGCGAGCACGCGTTCGGTTTCGCTCGCGCCGGTCAGGTCGCCGGCCGCGGCGGGCTCCGGCGGGGCCGGGAGCGCTCGCCGGTCGAGTTTTCCTTGCGAGGTCAGCGGAAGCTCCGGCAGCGCGACGAAGACCGCCGGGACCATGTGGTCCGGCAGCTTCGTCAGCGCGGCCGCGCGCACGTCCGCGAAATCCGCTTCGCCGACGACGTAGGCCACCAGCCGCTTGGCACCGCGTGCGTCCGGGAGCGCGAGCACCGCGACCCGCCGCACGCCCGGGCAGCCGGACAGGACGGCTTCGACCTCGCCCAGCTCGATCCGGAACCCGCGCACCTTGACCTGGTGGTCTGCCCGGCCGACGTAGACCAGCGCGCCGTCCGCGCGGCGGCGGGCGAGATCGCCGGTGCGGTACAGCCGGGTGCCGTCCGGTCCGGCGACGAACCGGGTCGAGGTCAGGCCGGGCGCGCCGAGATAGCCGCGCGCCAAACCGGTGCCCGCGGCGTAGATCTCGCCGACCGAGCCGGGCGGGACCGGCCGCAGCCGCCGGTCGAGCAGATAGACGGCGGTGTTGTGCACCGGGCCGCCGATCGGCACCGGGCCGGGGCCGTCGTCCGGCCCGCACTCCCACAGCGTGATGTCCACTGTGGTCTCGGTGGGGCCGTAGGAGTTAAACATCCGGCGCTGCGCCGACCATTCGGCGGCGAGCGCGGGCGGGCACGCTTCCCCGGCGGCGATCACGACGAGGTCGTCCGGCACCTGCTCGGGACGGATCGACGCCAACGCGGCAGGCGGGAGCGTCGCGTGCGTGACGCGGTGCTCGCGCAGGAACGCCGCGAGGGGTTCGCCCGCGCGTTCGTCGTCGGGGACGATCACCAGCGTCGCGCCGGTGAGCAAGCCCATGCCCAGCTCCCACACCGAAGTGTCGAAGCTGACCGACGCGAACTGCAGGACCCGGCTTCCCGGGCCGGTGCCGAACGCCTCGGTCATCGTGTGCACCAGGCTGGCGACCCCGGCGTGGCTGACCAGGGTTCCCTTGGGGCGGCCAGTCGAACCGGAGGTGTAGATGACGTACGCGCCGGCGGCGGTCGACGGCGCCGGCGAGAGCGGGTGGTCGCTCGGCGGCAGGTCGAGGTCGCGCAGGATCAGCACCGGGTTCGCGTCGGCGACCATGGCGGCGCGGCGTTCGGCCGGATAGTTCGGATCGAGCGGCAGGTATACGCCGCCCGCCTTCTGGATAGCGATCAGGGCGACGATCAGGTCCGCCGATCGCGGCAGTTCGACCCCCACCACAGCCTCGGGCCCGACACCCCGCTCGGCCAACGCGTGCGCCAGGGCGGTCGAACGGCGGTCTAGCTCGGCGTAAGTGAGCGTGGTGCCGCCGTCGAGCACTGCGGGCTGCTCGGTCTGGGCCACTCGCGCGAACAGCTGCGCGATCGTCAGATCCGTTACGGCGCAAGCGGTATCGTTCGCCGCCGCCAGCTCCGCGTGCTCGGCGGCGGAGAGCACGTCGACCGCTCCGGCGAGCTGATCGGGCCGCGCGAGCAGCGTGCGGCAGAGCTGGGTGAACCGCTCGGCGATCCGCTCGGCCTCGCCCGCGCCGAACGCGTTTTCCGCGTACTTCCAGGTGATCCGCCCGTCCGGCTCGACGACCAGCGCGAGCGGGTAGTGCGTGTCGTCCGAGGCTCGCACCGAGCGCAGGTCGCCGGACTCGGCCTGGTCCAGCGGGTAGTTCTGGACGACGAGGAGCGTGTCGAACAGCTCGCCGGTGCCGGTGATGCGCTGGAGGTCGCCGAGGCCCGCGTGCTGATGGCCCAGCAGAACCGCTTGCTCCGCCTGGATCCTGGCGGCCAGGGCGCGCAGCGATTCGGCGTGGTCGATCCGGACGCGGACCGGGATGGTGTTGGCGAACAGGCCGATCGCGGCGTCGGCACCGTCCACTTCGGCCGGTCGGCCGGAGACGACCGTGCCGAACACGACGTCGTCGGAGTCGGTGAGCCGGCCGAGCAGGAGACCCCACGCGGCCTGGACGACGCTGGTCAGCGTCAGGCCGGCGTCCCGCAGCAGCGGGGTGAGGTCCGGCAGCGCGGTCTCGAACCGGCGTCCGATGCGCTCGCCGGCGGCGGCCGGAACCAGCAGAGTCGGCTCTTCGACGCCGTCCAGTGCGGTGCGCCAGGCCTTTTCGGTGGCTTCGTGGTCCCTTGTGGACAGCCAGGCGAGATGGTCGCGGAACGGCCGCGACACCCGCGTCGGCGCGCCGTCCCGGCGGTAGGCCTCCAGGAGGTCGCCGACGAGCAGCGGGCCGGACCAGCCGTCGTACAGCAGATGGTGCGCCGTGAGCAGCAGCGTGCGGTCGACCAGGGCGAGCCGCAGCAGCGGCGGGTCGGCGGGGTCGAACCGGTCGGCCAGTTCGGCGGCGGCCAGTGCTTCGACGTCGCCGCCGGGATGTTCGGCCCAGCGGGGTTCGAGCGCGGCCGGGACGAACTGGACCGGCACGCCCGAAGCCGTGTGCCGGAAGCCCGCGCGCAGGGCGGCGTGCCGGGCCAGCAGCGCGGCCGCCGCACGGCGCATCCGTTCGCCGTCGACCGGGCTGCCGAACTCCAGCCGCAACTGCATCAGGTACGGGTCGGGTCCGGCGGCTTCGTAGTCGCTGAGGAACAGCAAGCCGGTCTGCAGCGGCGTCAGCGGCAGGACGTCCTCGACGGCGCCGAGTTCGTCCACATCGGACTGGCTCAGCTCGGCGAGCGGGAAGTCCGACGGGGTGTGGAACGGCTCGCGCACCGCGTCCACGAGATCGGCGACGGCGCGCTGCCACCGTTCGGCCAGCGCGCGCACCTCCGGTTCCGGAAGGACGCCGGGGACATACGCCCAGGACGCGCGCAGGACGTCGCCGTCGGCCGAGGCGTTGATCTCCAGCGCCGCCGCGACCGCCGTCGACGGATCGGCGTGCCCGCCCATCGGCTCGGCCACCGTCCAGTCGCCGTCGCCGCCGGTGAACCGGCCGAGGTAGTTGAAGCCGACCTCCGGCTCCGGCAGGCCCGGCACCCGGTCGAGATAGCGCAGCTTGCCGTACTGCGGACCGGCCAGCTCGCCGCCCGGCAGGCCGCGGACGGCGGTCTTGACGCCCTTGAGCGTCGCGACCGGGTCCCCGGCCGGGTCGAGCGGGACGGGATAGCGCGAGGTGAACCAGCCGACCGTCCGGGAGACATCGAGACCCAGATCGACGCGGCCGTGTCCCTCGACGGCCACCAGCAGCGGCTGCCCGGCCGCGGTCACCAGCGCGGCGAGCAGGACGTCCTGCACCGTGCCGTGCGCCCGCACCGCGACGTCGGACAGCCCAGCCCAGGGCAGCTCGACGACGAACTTCGCCGCCCCGCCGACCAGGTCCGCCGGGCCGGCCGGACGGCGGCCGAGCCGGGGCACCGGCCGGTCCAGGAACGCCCGCCACGCCGCTGGATCGGCTTCGACCCGGACGGCTTCCCTTGCCCAGCGGGCGAAACTGCTGCTCGGCGCTGCCGGAGAGCCAGCGAGGTCGTCCAGGATGATCCGCCAGGAAACACCGTCGACCACGAGGTGGTTGGCCACCAGCAGCAGCTTCCGTTCCGGCGGGCACCACACCGCGCGGAACAGGACCCCGGCCTCGATGTCCAATTCGGACAGTGCGCGTTCGCGTTCGCCGGTCAGGTCCTCGACCACCCGCACCTTCGGCGCGCTCGTACGGCCGGGCGCCATCCCGCGGGTGCCGAGTTCCGGATGCCGCGCGAAGAGGTCGTCAAGCCGGTCCTGGAGGTCGTCCAGCCCGGCCGGGGTCGTGACGACGAGCCACTGGGCGAACCGGTCGAGGTCGCCGCCGCGTTCGGCCGCCCACGCCATGATCGGCGTGCGCGCGATCTCGGCGGGCTCCTCGGCCGGGAGTTCGGCTTCGACCGCGCCGATCCGCTCGGCCAGGGCCGAGGGCGTGCCGAGTTCGACCACGTCGCGGGCGCGGACCGCCAGCCCGGCCGCCCGGGCGCGGCCGACCACGCGCAGCGACAGGATGCTGTCGCCGCCGAGGCGGAAGAAGTCGTCCTGCTCCCCCACCGAGGGCAGGTCCAGGACCTCGGCGAAGATGCCCGCGAAGACGGCCGCTGCCGGACTGCTCGCCACGGACTCGGTCACCCGCGCGACGGGTTCGGGCAGCGCCGCCCGGTCAAGCTTTCCGCTGGGAGTCAACGGGAACCGGTCCAGCACGACGATCGCCGACGGCACCATGTAGGACGGCAGCCGGTCCGCGCAGTGCGCTTTCAGGTCTACAGTGGACAGTCCGGTGACATAGCCGGTCAGCGTGTTCCCGCGAGCCGCGACCGCCGCGCCGGTGACTCCCGGGGCGGCGGCGAGGACGTGCTCGATCTCGCCCAGCTCGATCCGGAAACCGCGCACCTTGACCTGGTGGTCGGCGCGGCCGAGGTAGTCGAGCTGGCCGTCTTCGGTCCAGCGGGCGAGGTCGCCGGTGCGATACATCCGGCCGCCGCCATAGGGGTTCGCGACGAACCGCTCGGCGGTCAGCCCGGGGCGGCCGAGGTAGCCGCGGGCCAGGCCGCCCGCGAGGTACAGCTCGCCCGCGACGCCCGGCGGCACCGGGTTGAGGTCGCGATCGAGCACGTAGCAGCGGCAGCCGGGCAGCGGCGCGCCGATCAGCACCCGCTCGCCGTCGGCGACCGGCCAGCTGGTCGCGTAGACCGTGGCCTCGGTGGGGCCGTAGATGTTGACCAGGTTCGCCTCAGGCGCGGCGGCGCGGATGGACCGCACGAGATCCGCCGACAACGCCTCGCCCGCGAGCGCGAACGTGCCGACTTCGAGGCCGGACAGGTGCTGCGCGAAGACCCCGGCGACCGCCGACGGCACCGCGCAGACCAGGCTGAGCCGTTCGCCCGCCGGGGCGTCGGCCAGCGCGAGCACGTCGGGCACGACGTCGATCCGGCCGCCGTTCAGCAGCGGCGCGAAGATCTCGAACACGGACACGTCGAAGGTCGCCGGGGTCGCCGCGAGCACCCGGGAAAGTCCTTCGGTGCCGAAAGCCCGGTGCCCCCATTCGACCAGCCGCAGGACGCTCTCGTGCGCGACAACCACGCCCTTCGGACGGCCGGTCGAACCCGAGGTGTAGATGACGTAGGCCGCGTTGCCCGGCTGTACCGCGACCTCGGCGTCGCACGGCTCGAATCCGGTCAGGGACAGGTGCTCGAAACCGTCGTAGTGCTTGTCAGTGGTGAGGATCAGGACTGGCTGGGCCTCGGCGAGCACGCCCGCGACCCGTTCGGCCGGATGGGCGAGGTCGATCGGCAGGTAGGCGCCGCCGGCCTTGTGCACGGCGAGCATCGCGACGATCAGCTGCGCCGACCGCGGCAGCGCCAGCGCGACGACGGACTCCGCGCCGACGCCCCGCGCCACGAGCGCCCCGGCCAGGCCTCGGGCGGCCGCGTCCAGTTCGGCGTAGGTCAGCTGGGTGTGGTCGTCGGTGACGGCGATCGCGTCCGGGGTCCGGCGGGCCTGGGCGCGGAACGCGTCGGCGAGCGTCCCGCGCGTGTCGATGTCGCCGGTGTCGTTGAACTCCGTGACGACCAGGGCGCGTTCGCTCTCGTCGGTGATGCCGAGCGAGCCAACCGGGGCCGCCGGGTCGGCCACGACGTCCAGCAGGACTCGCACGAACCGGTCGAGCAGTTCCGCCGCCTGCCGCGCCCCGAAACCGGGCTGGTACTTGACTCCGACGTACAGCTCTTCTTCGGGCGCGACGATCAGCGTGACCGGATAGTGCGTGGCGTCGACCGGCGGACCGCCCGTGACGCGCAGGCCGGGCCCGGCGTCCCAGCCGGTGTCCGCCGGGTAGTTCTCGACCACGACGAGGGTGTCGAACAGCGTGCCGATGCCCGCGATCCGCTGCAGTTCGCCGAGGCCGATCCGATGGTGGTCCAGGAGGGCGGCCTGCTCGCGCAGCACGCGGGCCAGCAGGTCGCTGACCGGTTCGCCGGAGCGGAGGGCGATCCGCACCGGGAGCGTATTGATGAACAGCCCGATCATCTCGGTACTGCCCGGCAGGTCGGCGGGGCGGCCGGAGACGGTGGTGCCGAACACGACGTCGGCGCGGCCGGTGAGCCTGCCCAGCAGGATCGCCCAGGCGGCCTGGACCAGGGTGTTCACCGTGCAGCCGAGTTCGCGGGCGCGTGCTGTGACGCGCGCGGTCACGTCCGCGTCGAGAGTGCGGTCGAGGTGTTCCGGCCACTGCGGAGCGCGGACGTCGGGGGCGAGCAGGGTGGGTTCGTCGAGCCCGGCGAGCGCTTCCGTCCAGGCGGCCCGGTCGGCCTCGTGGTCCACTGTGGACAGCCACTGGTCGCGATGCGGCCGCCGGGACGGGGGTTTCGCCCCGGCGTAGGTCGCGAAGAGTTCGCGCGCGAGGGCCAGCGAGGACCAGCCGTCGAGGAGAATGTGGTGATGGCACACCAGGAGCCGACGGCCGGGGGTCAGCGCGAAGCGGATCAGCGGCGCGCGGCTCAGGTCGAACCGGGCCCGGCGGAAGTCCTCTTCGGCGATTTCGCCGTCCTGCCAGTCCAATTCCGGTGCCGGGCGGATGACCTGGATCGGGTCGCCTTCAGCGCGCAGGTGGAACTCCGCCCGCAGCGCGGCGTGGCGGCGGACCAGGTCCTCGGCGGCCACCCGCAGCCGGGCCGGATCGAGATCGCCGTCGAGATCGAAGGCCAGCAACACGGTGTAGACGTCGGTTTCGTCGTCCTGCGCCAGCAATCCGGCCTGCAGCGGGGTGACCGGGAGAACGTCCTCGACCGTGCCGAGGCCGTCCACTTCGGACTGACTGAGCCGGACGAGCGGGAAGTCAGACGGGGTGTATCCGCCACCTTCGGTCAGTGCGGTGAGCGCACGCCGCCACGCCGCGAGCAGCGCGTCGAGGTCGACGTCCGGCACGGACGACCAGCGCGCCTTCAGCATCCCGTCCGCCAGCAGCGTGGACACCTCGACCGGATGGCTCGCGCCGAGTTCCGGATCGACGCCGCCGGCCAGGAAGTCCAGCCCAGGCAGCTGCTCGGGACGGGCAGTTCCGAGATGGTTCACCAGGAACGGCCGCGGCGCTCCGGGCACCCGGTCGCGCAGCAGGCCGTACCCGGTGCCGTCACCCGGGACCGCGGCGAGAGTTTCCTTGACCCGCTTGAGGATCTGCTCCGGAGTGCCACCGAGATCGACGCGCACCGGGTACAGGCTGGTGAACCAGCCCACGGCGGTGTCGGCGCCCGGGACGCCGTCGCGGCCGTGGCCCTCCAGATCGGCCCGCAGCGCGGTTTCGCCCCAGACCTCGCGCGCGGCAAGGCCGAGCGCGGCCAGCACGACCTCGCGGACGCCGGTGTGGAACGCGCCCGCGATCCCGGAGACCAGCTCGGCGGGCACCTCCGTGACCACGTGCCGCAGTTCGCCGACCGGGCCGGTGCGCAGCTCGACGCTGGTGCCCCCGGCCATCTCGGCCCAGAACGGCACCTCGGTCTCGTCGGCGGCCAGCGCGGCCGCCCACGGCCGGGCGGCGAAGTCCGCCGGGCGGTCCGGCACCCCCTCGGCCAGGTCGGCCGCGATGACCGACCACGACACCGCGTCGATCACCAGGTGATGCGCGACCAGCAGCAACCGGTCGGCCCCGATCCGGACCGCCCGCAGCACCACCCCGCCACGCGGGTCGAGCGCGGCGGCTTCCCGGGCCAGCTCGGCGTTCGGGTCGGCGTCCGCGGGCACCGAGCGCAGCGGGACCTCGCGCGGTTCGCCGATCTCCAGAGTGTCGCCGGTCAGCCGGGCGCGGAGGAAGTCGTGCCGGGCTACCAACCGGGCCAGCAATGCCGGTACATCGGGCGTGGACACGGACAACAGCGCCGCCTGGCTGTAGCGGTCGATCGGGCCGCCTCGGCCGAGCAGCCAGCGCACCATCGGGGTCGGGGCTACCGGCCCGGCCCGGTCGACGGACACCACGGGCGCGGCGGACTCGACCGCGCGGGCGGCGAGACCGGCCACCGTCGCAGCTTCCACGACGTCGCGCGGCGAGACGGTCAGCCCGGCCCGGCGCAGGGCGGCGACCAGGTGGATGGCCAGGATGCTGTCGCCGCCCGCAGCGAAGAACCCGGTGTCCGCCCCGGCCTCGGCCAACCCCAGGACCTCGGCGAACGCGGCGGCGACCGCGGTTTCCCGCGCATCCCGTGGTGCGACAAGCGCGGCCGTCTCCCCCGGCGGCTCGGACAGCGCGGCCCGGTCGAGCTTTCCGTTGCGGTTCACCGGAAACTCGCGCAGCGGCACCAGCACCGACGGCACCATCGCGGCCGGCAGCACGCGGCTCAGCTCGGTGAGCGCGCCGGAGACCGTTTCGGGCACGCAGTAGGCGATCAGCCGTCCGTCACGCGCGACGACCACGGCGGCGTCGACCCCGGGCAGGGCCGCGAGCCGCGCTTCGATCTCGCCCGGTTCGATGCGCTGGCCGCGGATCTTGACCTGATGGTCGGTGCGGCCGAGGTAGTCGAGCGCCCCGTCTGCGCGGCGGCGCACCAGGTCGCCGGTGCGGTAGAGCCGTCCGCCGTCCGGAGCCGCGACGAACCGCTCGGCGGTCAGCGCCGCGCGGCCGCGATAGCCGCGGGCGAGCTGCGCCCCCGACAAGTACAGCTCCCCCGCGACGCCGTTCGGCACCGGCTGCAGCCCGGCGTCGAGCACGTGCGCCCCGGTGTTCCAGACCGGCACGCCGATCGGCACCGGCCGGACGCCCTCCTCCGCTGAGGTGTCCCATTCGGTGACGTCCACGGCGGCCTCCGTCGGGCCGTAGAGGTTGTGCAGCGGCGCGGCGAACACCTCCCGCGCTCGCGGGACCAGATCGGCGGGCAGCGCCTCGCCGCTGCAGAACACCCGGCGCACCGAACGGAGGTCGTGGAGCACCCCGGCCGCCACGAAGGCGGCCAGCATCGACGGGACAAAGTGGACAGTCGTGACCCGCTCGGCCTCGATCAGCGCGGCGAGGCGCTCCGGATCGCGGTGGTCCCCGGGCTCCGCGACGACCAGCGCGGCACCGCTGATCAGCGGGAGGAAGAACTCCCACACCGAAACGTCGAACGTGGCCGGGGTCTTCTGCAGCACCCGGTCGCCCGCGCCGAAGCCGTAGCGTTCGCGCATCCAGAGCAATCGGTTCACGATCGCGCGGTGCTCGACCAGCACGCCCTTGGGACGGCCGGTCGAACCCGAGGTGTAGATCAGGTAAGCCGCGTTGCCCGGCTCCACCGGCGCGCGGCGGAGTCCGTCCGCCGCCGGGAGGACGTCGGCGGTGAGGACGGCGGCGGGAGCGGCGTCGGCGAGCAGCTCGCGGATCCGCTCGGCCGGCTGTTCCGGGTCGACCGGCAGGTAGGCGGCACCGGCGCGCAGCACCGCGACCAGCGCGAGCACCAGCTCCAGCGAACGCGGCAGCACGACGGCGACCACCGATTCCGGCCCGACGCCGCGGTCCTGCAGGGCCGCCGCCAGCCGCGCGGTGCGGTCGTCGAGGTCGCGGTAGCTGAGCCGCGAACCGCGGAAAGCCAGCGCTTCGCGGTCGGCGTGCTCGGCGAACGCCTGCTCCAGCAGCGCGGTCAGGGTCAGGTCCGGCAGCGCGTGGCCGGTGTCCGGGACGAGCCGCTCTCCGGGCAGCCGGACGTCGAGCGCGGCCACCGGTTCGTCGGGCGCGGCCAGCAGGTCGCCGAGGACCTGGGCGAACCGGTCGGCGAACAACGCGGCCTCGTCCGGCTCGAACAGGTCGCGGGCGAACTCGAGGAAGCCGCTGAGCCCGCCGCCGGTTTCGGTGACGTTGAGGGTCAGGTCGAACTTCGCGGTCGCGGTGGGCACCAGTTCGGTTTCCGCGGCCAGCCCGGCGAACCGGCCGGTCCCGGCCGGGGTGTTGCGGTAGGCGAACAGCACCTGGAACAGCGGATGCCGCGACGTCGAGCGCGGCGGGGCGAGCCGGTCGACGACCTCGTCGAACGGGACGTCGTCGTGCGCCAGCGCGGCGAGGCCGGTGCGGCGGACGCGGGCCAGCAGCTCGCGGAACGTCGGACGCCCGGACAGGTCGGTGCGCAGCACGACGGTGTTCACGAAGAAGCCGACCAGCGGATCGAGGGCTTCGGCGGCGCGTCCGGCCACCGGCACGCCGATCGGGACGTCGTCTCCCGCGCCGCACCGCGCCAGCACGGCGGCGAACGCGGCGTGCAGCACCATGAACACGCTGGTGCCGGTTTCGGCGGCCAGTTCCCGGATCCTCGGCAGCTCCGGGACGGCCAGGTCGAGAACGATGCCCTCGCCGGACGGGCGGGGCGGGCGGGTCCGCCCGCTCGGGACCGCGATCTCGTCGGGCAGGCCGTCGAGTTCGGCGGCCCAGAAGTCCAGGTCGACCGGCAGCGAGCGGTGCCACAGCGCGTAATCCGCGTACTGCACCGGCAGCGGAGTCCACTGTGGAGCGTGACCGGCGGCCCGGGCGGCGTAAGCGGTTTCGAGGTCGGCCAGCAACGGCCGCAGCGACCACTCGTCGGTGGCGATGTGATGCACGGTGACCAGCAGGACGTGGTCGGCGTCGCCGAGGACGATCAGGGCCGCGCGGATCGGCAGTTCGTCCGCGAGCGAGAACGGCCGGCGGCTGAGGTCGGTGATCCGCTCAGCCGCCTCCGCAGGCAGCACGGTGAACGGAACCGGCTGCGGCGCAAGGACTTCCTGCCACGGCTCACCATCGGTCTCGTGGTAGACGGTGCGCAGCGGCTCGTGCCGGGCGACGACGTCGTCGAGCGCGGCCCGCAGCGCGTCGCGGTCGAGGTCGCCGCGAAGGCGCACGCTCAGCGGGAGGTTATACGCCGCGCTGTCCGGGCCGGACAGGGACTGCAGCAGCCACAGCCGTCGCTGCCCGGCCGACAACGGCAGGCGATCCGGTCTCGCCGCGACCGGCACTTCCGGACGCGCCGGGGCGAGCCCGGTCAGCCGTCCGGCCAGCTCGGCGGGGGCCGGGGCGTCGAAGATCGCGGCGATCGGGACGTCCACGCCGAACTCGGCGCCGAGGCGCGTGCTCAGCCGCAGAGCGAGCAGGGAGTGCCCGCCGAAGCGGAAGAAATCGTCGTCCGGGCCGAATCCGGGGACGCCGAGAACATCGGCGAACAGCTCGCTCAGCCGGGCCGTCCTCGGGTCCGCCGCGGCGGTGCCGGAGCCGGTGTGCGTGCGGGCGGCCAGCGCGAGCCGGTCGACCTTTCCGTTGGGGGTCAACGGCAATTCGGGCACAGCGACGAGCAGGCCGGGCACCATGTAGTCCGGCAGGTGCCGGGCCAGCTCGGCGCGCAGGTCGCCGATGTCGCCGGTCGGCACGTAGTACCCGGCCAGCCCGGCGCCGACGGCGACCACCGCGCAGTGCCCGACGCCCGGCGCGCGGCCGAGAACGGCTTCGATCTCGCCCAGCTCGACCCGGAAACCGCGGACCTTGACCTGGTGGTCGGTTCGGCCGAGACACTCGAGGGCGCCGTCGGCGGTCCGGCGCGCGAGGTCGCCGGTGCGGTACATCCGCCCGCTGCCGTACGGATTGGCCACGAACCGCGACGCGGTCAGCCCCGCACGGCCGAGATAGCCCAGCGCGACGCCCGAACCGGCCAGGTACAGCTCGCCGGTCGCACCGGGCGGCACCGGCCGCAGTGCCGCGTCGAGGACATAGGCGTGGGTGTTGTGCAGCGGACGCCCGATCAACGGCCGCTGTGCACCCGCCGCGTCGATTTCACTGGCGGTAGACCAGATCGTGGTCTCGGTCGGTCCGTACAGGTTGGTGACCTCAGCGGTGCTCCGGACAAGCAGCTTCGCCAACGCAGGCGGCAACGCCTCGCCGCCGACCAGCGCCCGGACGCCGCGCAACGCCTCGGGAACCGACTCGGCGAGCGCCTGCCACAGCGATGGCGTGGCCTGCATCGCGGTGACCCCGTCCAGCAGCCCCGCCAGCCGGGCCGGGTCGCGCACGTCGGCGGACTCCGCCAGCACGACCGTCGCGCCGTCGAGCAGAGGCAGGAACAGCTCCAGCGCGGCGATGTCGAAGCTGATCGTCGTGACCGCCAGGAACCGGTCCTGCGGGCCGAAAGCGAACCGCTCGCGCAGCGAGGCCAGCAGGTTGCCGAGGTTGCGGCGGGTGACGACCACGCCCTTGGGACGGCCGGTCGAGCCCGACGTGTAGAGCACGTAAGCGGGTGCGTCGGCCGGAACGTCCGGCAGCGCGACCGGCTCGGGCAGCTCCTCCGCGCCCAGCCAGTCCGCATCGACGACCAGCACCGGACCCGCGTCGTCGAGCATGAACTCCACGCGCTCGGCGGGAAATCCCGGGTCGACCGGCAGATACGCGGCACCGCTCTTGAGCACCGCGAGCAACGCCACGACCAGCCCGGTGCCCCGGGGCAGCCGGACCGCGACGAGGTCGCCCAGGCGGACGCCTTCCGCGATCAACCGGGCCGCCAGACGGTCGGCGCGGTCGTGCAGCTCGGCGTACGTGAGCCGCGAGGTCGCGTCCTCCACCGCGATGCCCGCACCGCGCGGAATCTCGCGCAGCAGAGCGAAACTGTCGTGCGAGGTCGGCTCCGTCCGGCCCGCCGCGAGCGCGCCGGGCACGTCCGCGGTCACGTCGAAGCGGCCGACTGGCGTGCCGGGAGCGGCTTGGCCCAGCGCGGAGAGCACGGCGGCGAATCCGGTGGTGTGCCGGTTGAGGCCTTCGGCGTCGTGCACCGCGGGGTTGGCGTCGACGTCCAGGACGAGCCCCGCGTCCCCGGGCAGGCCCTGCACGGTGAAGGTCAGGTCGTCGACCGGTCCCGCCGCCAGGTAATGCGTCGTCGCGCGCAGCCCGCCGAAGGACAGCTCCGTCGGGAACGGCTTGATGTTGATCCACGGCCCGACGAGCCGCCGGGACCCGAGCCGCCCGAGGTCGCGGCGGACGTCCTCGCCGCGGTAGCGATGGTGCGGGCGGGTCGTCTTCAGCTCGGCCGCCACGGCCGCGACCAGTTCGGCCACCGTGTCCGACGGAACGACCGGGACCCGCAGCGGCAGCACGTTCACCGTCGTCGCGGGGATGCGCGCGGCCGGGCCGAGCCGGCCCATCACCGGCAGGCCGAGCACGATCTCCGGGGCGCCCGAGACGCGGTGCAGGTACAGCGCGGTCGCGGCGATGACGACCTCGGTCCAGCCGGTGCCGAGGTCTTTCGCCAGCGCGGAAAGCGCGGCGAAGTCCGGCACCGTCGTGTGTTCCCGCAGGAAGTCGTGCGACGCCGGGGCCGCGGCGGGCAGCTCCGGCAGCCCGGCGAGGTGGTCTGTCCAAAAGCGACGGTCGGCGGCGAAGCGGTCGGACGCGCGATAGGCGACGTCCTGCTCCAGCAACGCCGCCATCGGCCGGAACGGGCTCTCCCCGGCCTCCGCACCGGCGGTCAGCGCGGTGTAGACCTCCGCCACCCGCCGCTGGACCAGCCCGAAGCCGTAACCGTCGAGCAGGATGTGGTGGCAGCCGAAGAACCAGGAGTACCGGTTTCCCGGCCGCCGGTAAAGGATCTGCGTCACCAGCGGCCCGGTGCCGAGATCGCGCGGGGTCGCCAACTCGGCCCGCATCAGCGGTTCCGGATCGCCGTCCACCTCCACGACTGCCAGCTCAGGCACCGCCGCCGCGCCCGGACGGGCCGACGGGCCGGGTCCGAAAAGGACAGTCAGCCCGTCCGCCTCCGACATCGCCGTGCGCACCGCTGTGCGGAAGGCTTCGACGTCCAGCTCTCCGTGGATTTCCAGGTACTCGCCGGTGTGGTACGCCGGGCTCGACGGATCGAGCCGGGTCCCGAACCAGACGCCCTCCTGCGCGGCGGTGAGCGGGCTGCGGGCGTCCTCGTGCGCCGACGACACAGGTGATCCTCTCGTGGTGCCAGAAACTCAGTGGGAGTGGCCGCCGCCGGGAGCGGGCGGCAGTTCGCGGGCCATCGAGTCCGCGATCGCGATGACTTCCTTGGGCTGCACGAGAAACGGGCGCATCATGCTCATGTCCTCGTGCTCGAGCATGTGGCAGTGGTAGACGAACTTGCCGGTGACGTCGCCGAATTTGGCGATCACGTCGACCGACTCCCCCGCGTCCACGTTCACCACGTCCTTCCAGCCCGCCTGCGCCGGCGCGACCGGCGGGGCCTCTTTCCAGAACACCGGGGTGTCGGTGCCGCCGCCGATCCCGCCGCCGGGCAGGTCGATGAACTTGAAGCCGTCGATGTTGTAGTAACCGCGCTTCACCGGCTGGAACGCGCACACGTGGACGTGCATCGGATGCGGCCAGCCGGACCAGTCGAGATTGAGGAACCGCCAGCGTTCCCACGCGCCGGCCGGCACGGTGAACTGCGGCGGATCGGTCCACTGGTAGGCCATCCGCTGCCAGGTGACGACGGTGCCGTCCGCCTCCTTGACCTGCACGATGCCGTCGATCGGCAGCTTGCCCTCTGGCGGGCCGTCGATCCGCTTCATCTCCCACAGCCGGGCGTGCGAAACACCCACCGGAGTCAGCATGATCATCCGCTCGGCCTGCACCGGCTGCGTTTCGGCCACCCGCCGGAACGACTTCGCCAGCGTCTTCGGCAGCCGGAAGACCGGCGGCCTCCCGTACTGGGCGACGCGGAACTGGAGGAAGTCCGGCCACGGCCCCGGGTCGTAATTCACGTTGCGCAGCTTGAGGTTCCGCCCGGCCAGCGCGCGGAAGTCGATCAGCACGTCGGCACGTTCGGACGCGGCGAGGCTGAACCCGTCCCGGACGTCGACCGGCGCGCCGAGCAGGCCCGCGTCGGTGCCGATCACGAAAATCGTGCCCGGCGGGACGGGTTTGCCGTCGTCGGTGACCAGCTGCACGTCGTAGGGCCGGGTGTTGGACGCGTTGGCCATCCGGAAGCGGTACCAGTCCGGCTCGACGTCCCGGTACGGCCAGATCACGCCGTTGACCAGCGTGTACGGCCCGGCGAACGACCGCACCTGCTTCAGCGGGTCGGTGCTCATGATCGTGGTCTTGTGCAGCATCGTGCCGGTGAGCCGGTTCCGCGCGTCGGTGTCGAGATTCCGGTCGCAGATGACCAGCGGGATTTCCCGGTCCCCCGAAGGCAGCCGCAGCGCCTGTTCCTCGTCGTCGCGCACGAGGTACATGCCGAGCAGTCCCGCCATCACGTTCCAGCGCGTGATGTGCATGGCGTGGTCGTGGTACCAGAGCGCGGTCGCGGGCTGGTCGTTGCGGTACTCGACCAGCTGGCTGTGCCCGGGGAGGACGGCGTCCTCGGCCCAGCCGTCGCTGCTGCCGTCGCTGAAGTGCCCGTGCAGATGCGTCGACGTCCAGCCCGGCAGCGCCGCGACGTCCGCGCGCGGCGCGACGCCCTCGCGCCCCGGAACGTCCCATTGGTAGGGATTCGCGTTCTCGTCGAAGAGAATCTCGACGACCGGGACCGGCATCGTGCCGGTGATCTCGTTGCGCCACGTGACGCGCAGCGGGCGGCCGCGGCGCGCTTCGATGACCGGGCCGGGGAATTTCCCGTCGAATCCCCAGATTTTCGTCGGCGGGAGCTGCGAATGCAGCCGCACGGTCGCCGGGCGCATCCGGACGGTCAGTTCGCCCGCGTAGTCGCCGCGCGCCCGCGCCAGGTCCGGCAGCGGATCGCGGAACGGGGCCAGTTCGGTGACCGTGCCGCGGAACGGCGCGCCGGCCGGTTTCCCGTTCGCCGCCGGGCGGACCGGGCTCGTCCGGTCGCCCTGGGCCCGCGGCCGGACGAGCGCCTTGGGGTCGATCGCGACGGCTTCGCCGCGGCCCCTCGGCATGGCCTCCGCGGCCACCGAGCCGATCCCCAGCGCGAGCGCGCCCGCGCTGCCCGCCTTGATCAGGAATCCGCGCCGGTCGAAGCCTTCCCGGCCGCTCACGGCCGTTCGGCCATGCTTTCGACGAGGCTCTTCGGCCGCAGATCGGTCCAGTTCCGCTCGACGTAGTCCAGGCATTCCTGGCGGCTCGCCTCGGTTTTCGCGACCGTCCAGCCGGACGGCACCTCCGCGAAGACCGGCCACAGCGAATGCTGGTTCTCTTCGTTGACCAGGACGAGAAACCGGCCGTTCTCGTCGTCGAACGGATTGGTCATGGCAGCTCCCTCAGTAGACTTAGGGAAGGCTAGCCTAATTCGCTTTTCCGGGCTATAGGCCAGAAAAGTGACGCGGGCTGCACTTTTGATCAGTGCGGCCCGAGCAGCGCGGCGTGCTCAGGTGCGGCCCTTGCGCACTTCGCCGGCGAGCAGCCAGCCGAGATACAGCCCGCCGAGGACGAGCGTCGCCACGCCGACCGGCAGCTGCGTGCCCGCGATCAGCCGCTGTGCCAGCAGATCCGCCAGCGCCAGCAAGGCCGCGCCCATCAGCGCCGAGATCACCAGCGACGGCCCGGCCGAGCGCGCCAGCCGCCGCGCCGCCTGCGGAGCGGCCAGCGCCACGAACGAAATCGGCCCGGCGCAGATGATCGCCGCCGCGCTCAGCACCACCGACACCACGATCGCCCAGCGCCGCACCCGGCCCACCGCCAAGCCGAGCGCGATCGCCGGCTCCTCGCCGATTTCCAGCGTCAGCAGCGCCCGGCTCAGCGCGAAAGCCAGCGGCAGCACGAAAACCAGCACCACGGCCAGCAGCCGCACCTGGTCCCAGCCCCGGCCGTTGAGGCTGCCCACCAGCCAGATCTGCGCGTTGAGCGAATCGTTCAGGTCCGCCCGGCTCAGCAGATACGCGATCCCCGCGCCCAGCAGCGCGTTGATCCCGACGCCGACGAGGATCAGCCGGTACCCGCTCACCCCGCCGCGATAGGCCAGCAGGTACACCAGCACCGCGACGACCCCGCCGCCGGCCACCGCGCCGATGCCGGTGCCCAGCAGGCTCGAATCGCGCAGCAGCACGAGGCAGACCAGCGCCCCCGCGCTCGCGCCGCTGTTGAAGCCGACGATGTCCGGGCTGCCCAGCGGATTCGCCGACAGGCTCTGGAAAATCGCCCCGCTCACCGCCAGCGCCGCCCCGACCAGGAGCGCGACCAGCACCCGCGGCAGCCGGACGTCGTTGACGAAGTACCGCTGCTGCAGCGTGCCGTGCCCGCCCAGCGCGCGGAAGACGTCCGGCAGGCTGATCGCGTACTGCCCGGAAAGCAGGCTGGCCAGCACGATCCCGAGGCACAGCACGACGAGCGCGGCCGCCACCCACGCCGTCCGCCGGTGCACGCGCAGGGAAATCCGCCCGGTGCGCAGCGTCCATTGGCGGTTCGCCGTCGCGGTCACAGTTTCGCCAGCCGTTTCCGGCGGACCAGGTTGATGAACACCGGCGCGCCGATCACCGCCGTCACCACGCCCGCCTCCAGCTCCCCGGTCGGGAGGACCACCCGGCCGAGCACGTCCGCTCCCACCACCAGCAGCGGTGCCGCGGCCATCGAATACGGCACCACCCACCGGTAGTCCGGGCCGACGATCGCGCGCACCGCGTGCGGCACGGCGAGACCGACGAACCCGATCGGCCCGGCGGCCGCGGTCGCGCCGCCGCACAACAGGACGATGCCGAGCATGCTCAGCACCCGGGTCCGCCCGGCGTGCGCGCCGAGCGCACGGCCCGCGTCGTCGCCGAGCGCCAGCGCGTTCAGCGCTCCGGTGACCGAAAGCCCGATCACCGCACCGGCGACGAGGAAGGGCAGCACCTCCCACAGCACGTCGTAGCCGCGGTTGACCAGCGAGCCGATCGTCCAGAACCGCATGACCTGCCACGTTTTCGCGTGCATCGTGGTGAACGCGGTGATCACCCCGGTGAGCACCGCGGTCACCACCGTGCCGGCCAACGCGAGCCGCACCGGCGTCGCCCCGCCCCGGCTGCTCGCGCCGAGGAGGTAGACGAGCACGCTCGTCGCGGCGGCTCCGGCGAGCGCGAACCAGACATAGCCGGAAAGACTGGCTACGCCGAACACCGAAATCGCGGTCACGACCGCGACCGACGCGCCCGCCTCGACGCCGAACAGCACCGGATCGGCCAGCGGATTGCGGGTCACCGCCTGCATGAGCGCCCCGCCCCCGCCGAGCGCGGCCCCGACCAGCGCACCCAAGAGCGTGCGCGGAATCCGCTGGTCCCACACCAGATTCGCGTCGTACGAACCGTCGAAATGGAAGAGCGCGTTCCACACCACGTCGATCGGCAGGTGCTTCGCCCCGACCGCGACGCTGACGAGCATGGCCGCGAACACCAGAGCCAGTACGACGAACAGCCCGCCGATCCGGAGCGCGGTGAGCCGCCGCCGTTTCGCTTCCCGCACGCGCGGCATCTCCACGACAGTCATCGCTCACCCGCCAGTACCCGGCCGGATTCCAGCCGCACCGCGTCCGGCAGCCGGTCGATCGTCGACTGCCGGTGCGCGACGACGATCAGCGACCGCCCGGTGTGCAGCCGGTCCAGCGCCCGTTCGATCCGGTCGCCGGTCTCCGGATCGACGTCCGAGGTCGCCTCGTCGAGGATCAGCACCGCCGGGTCCACGAGCGCGGCCCGGACCAGCCCGATCAGCTGCCGTTCGCCCGCCGAGAGCGTTTCGCCGACCGGGGTGTCGAGGCCGTTCTCCAGGCTCGCGGCCCACTCGCGCAGGCCGAGGTCCTCGAGCGCCCGGTCGATGCGGTCGTCCGGCGGCGGTTCCGGGACGAGCCGGATGTTGTCGCGCAGCGTGCCCGCGACGAGGTGGACCCGTTGCGGCACCAGCATGACGCGGCGGCGCAGGACGTCCGGGTCGATCTCGTCCAGCGGGACCCCGGCGTAGCGCACCGAACCGCCGTCGACCGGGTACAGCCCGGCGAGGATCTTGGCGAGCGTGGTCTTCCCCGACCCGGTCGGCCCGACGAGCCCGGTGCGGGCCCCCGGCGGGAACGCGCACGACACCGCGGTGAGCACCGGAACGCCTGCCACGTAATGAAAGTCCACAGAGGACGCTTCGAGCGCGCCGCGGGCGGGCAGCTCGTCGACCGCGCCGGGACGCGACGGCCGCGCGGTGAGGTCGAGCAGGTCGAGCAGCCGGGCGAGACCGACGCGAGAGGTCTGCAACTGGCCGATCAGCGCGGTCAGCTGGTTGGTGGAATCGAACAGCTGGCGCATGGCGACGACGAACACCGCGACGGTGCTCAGCGGCAGGCCCCAGGCGAGCACGAGCCCGCCGCCGAAGACCAGGATCGTGGCGTCGGCGACGCTCTGCGCCAGGGTCACGCCGCCGGTGCGGAGGACGACGAACTCCGAGCGCAGCGCGGTCTTCCGGACGGCGGCCGCGTCGCGGTCGAACCGTTCGCGCCACTGGCTTTCCGCCCCGCGCGAGACGATCGCCTCCCGCGCCTGCAAGCCTTCCCGGTAGGTCGCGGCGACCGCGGCCCGCGCGGCGGCTTCGGCGGCGAACGCCGGACCGGCCCCGCGCTGGAACCACCGCATGATCAGGACGGCGAGCGGCAGGAACACCAGCACGACCACCAGCGTGAGCTGCCACGAGTACACGAGCAGCAGGATCGTGGTGAAGAGCAGATACCCGGTCACCGACAGCAGATCCGGCAGATCGCCGCGCACGAACGAAGCGAGGTCGGCGATCTCGGTGGTGCTGCGGCGGAGCAGGTCGCCGGAGCGCTGGGCCTCCAGGAAGCGCAGCGGCGCGGTGGAAAGCCGCGAAACGACGAGGTCGCGCAAGCTCTTGACGACCCGTTCGCCGGCCTTGGCGAGCCAGATCTCCCCACTGCGCAACAGAACCATCCGAGCAGCGACAAGCACCGCGAACGCACCGGCGGCAAGGCCGAGCCCCGCCACATCCCGCTGCGCGACCCGGTCGACAGCCCACCCGACCACCGACGGGACCAGCGTCAGCGCCAACGTCGCGGCCGTCCCGAGAGCGATCGCCACCGCCAGGACGCCGCGATGCGGCCGCAGAAACGGAACGATCCGACGAAGGATCCCGCGCAGACGCGGACTTTCGCTCAACAACAACGCCTCAGGCACGGCACGCTCCCACCGCATCCGCAGCAGGCAACGCCACGACCCGATCCGCCGCCTCGGCGACCGCGCCCCGGTGCCCGGCGAACACCACTGCCCGGCCCTCCCCCGCCGCCAGCCACTCCCGCAGACCCGCCAGGATCCGCCGCTCGGTCACGGCATCCACCGCCGACGTCACGTCGTCCAGCAACAGCACATCCGCGCCGTGCAGGAACGCCTGAGCCAGCGCCAGCCGCTGCAACTGACCACCCGACAACGTCGCTCCGCCCTCGCCGGTCTCCGTGTCGTAACCGTTCGGCAGCGTCACCAGGTGGTCGTGAATCGCCGCCGCCACACAAGCCGAACGCAGGTCTTCCTCGGTCAGGTGCGGCCGCCCCAGCATCAGGTTCTCGCGGATAGTCCCGGAAATCAGGCCAGGCCGCTGCGGCACGAAAGCCAGCCGCCGCCGGACGTCCTCGCGGGCGGCGGTGCGCAGGTCGGTCCCACCGTAGGACACGGTCCCGGCGTCCGGGTCCGCCCAGCCCGCCAGCAGCCGCAGCAGCGTCGACTTCCCCGACCCCATCGGACCGGCGAGCGCGACGAATTCCCCTGGGCCGACGGTGAAATCGAACGGCCCGATCGTCCGCCCCGGCCCCGGGCGAGCCTCGGCTCCCGACGCGACCAGCGCCGCCCGAGCAGGCAACGGCGTCCCCCGATCCTCAGCCACCGGAACGTCGAGTACTTCGGCGATCCGCCGCCCGGCCGTCAGCGCCTCGCCGAGCTGCGTGAACCGGTCGGTGAGCACACCGACCCACATGCCGAGCATCGCCATCCACGTCGTGAACGCCACCAGCCCGCCGATGGTCAGCGATCCGTCGATCGCCGCGCGCCCACCGGCCAGCAGTCCGACGGCAGTGGCCAGGCCGGGCACAAACGGCCCGGTGGCAGCCCAGTTCGCCGCCGCCCGTGCGGTCGCCATCGTCTCCTCGGCGACCGTCCCGCTGTGCTCGGCGTGCCGGTCCAGCAACGGCCCCGACCCGCCGATGCCGCGTACCGCCGCACTCGCCGAAAGCAGCTCCTCGACCGTGTCGGCCCGCGCCCCGTGCGCGGCCGCCAGCCGGTTGTTGGCCGCCGCGAACCGCTTGGGCAGCACGATGTTCAACGCGACCAGCAGCGGCACCGTGGCCAGCCCGACCAGCGCGAGCAGGCCGTCGAGCCGGCCGATCAGCACCAGGATCACGGCGAACCCGCCGAGGCCCGTGACCATCGAGGCGAACCCGGCCATCCAGTGCTGCACGAAGTCGACGTCGCGGGTGCCGCGGATGGCGAGATCGCCGCGGCCGAACCGCGCCGGCCCGCGCCGGTCCGTCCGCAGCCCCTGGTCCAGCAGGTCCGCGCGCAGCCCGTTCGACGCCGAGACCGCCGCGACGGTGATCTGCCACTGCATCAGCGCGAGCCCAGCGACCAGCGTCACCGCCGCGCCGACGACGGCCAGCGCCCAGCGCACGGTCGCGGTCTGGTCGCCGGCGTTGATCCCCTGGTCGATGGCGTTCTCCACGCAGAGCGGGAAAACCACCGAGGACAGCTGGAAGACCGCGCCCCCGGCGATCGCGGGCAGCACGTGCTTCCATTCCGCGCGCAGGCACCGGCCCAGCAGCCGGACGGCGGCGCGCGGCGACGTCGTTCCCCCCGTGTCGGTCACGTCGGCGGCCTCAGTCCTGCCCGGCCTCGAACGGCGCGTCCTCAGATTTCCCGTACCGCCAATAGCCGCAGAAGTCGATGCGCTTGCGGTCCATGCCGCGTTCCCCGACCAGGTGCCGCCGCAGCTCCCGCACCTGCCCCGCTTCCCCGGCCAGCCAGGCATACCCCGGCTCGGCAGGCAACTCGGCCTCCCGCACCGCCGCGAGCAGCGCCGCGCTCGTCCCGGCCGGAGCCCCGTTGCGCGGCAGCCAGGTCACGGTGACGTCGCCAGCGGTCCGCCACTCCTGCCGGTCAGCCGCGACCGGGACCTCAACGAAGACGTACGCCCGCTGCCCCGGAGCCAGGCTCTCCACAATCCCGCCGATCGCGGGCAACGCGGTCTCGTCGCCGGCGAGCACCTGCCAGGTCGCGTCGGCCGGGGCGCCGTAGTCCGCGCCCCGGCGTGCCGGATCGCCGTCGTCGGCGAACCGCGCGTTCGGCCCGTAGATCACCACCTGGTCGCCCGGCGCGACCGCACCCGCCCAGCGCGTCGCCGGACCGCTGTCCCCGTGCCGCACGAAGTCGACGTCGATCTCGCCCGCCCGCGCGGCCCGGATCGTGTAGGTGCGCATGTACGGACGTTCCGCGTCGGGCAGCTCCCGGTAGCGGCCGTACCAGTCCTCGCCGGTCGGCACCCGGGCACTGCCGCCCGGCTCCCTCGGCAGGAAGATCTTGATCCGCTGGTCCGGACCACACGTCGTGACGTCCCGCATCCCCGGACCGCCGAAGGTCACCCGCACCAGGCTTTCGCCGAGCGGTGCCACGGCCAGCACCTCCGCGTCGAAGTGCAGCGTCGGCTCGGTGCCGAGCAGATCGGTGGTCATGCGGGAACCAGCTTTCAGGACGGACGGATGCGTGGACCAAAGGTTAGCCTAACCATATTCCGAAGGGGAGGGGAAGAGGCCCGCGATCCGGACGATCGCCCGGCGACACCGGAAAACCGCCGGCCCGGCCGGCGAACACCACCCGTCTGGATCAACGCACGCACGCGAAAACCGGCCCTGCCGCCGGCGCGCGCGCGGAAGGGCCGACGACGTCAGCCGCGGAACCGAGCGGACGGCGGGCGAAGTCCGTGAAGGACCCCTTGAGGGACTCAAGCTGCGCGGCCTGGAACCTGCTGGACCATCCACAGAGGACACCAGAACCGCCGAAATGCCCGACTGGTGCCCGCATGACCACAGGTAAAGGTCCGTGAAGGACTCCTTGAGGGAACCAGATTCCCTCAAGGAGTCCTTCACGGACCTGGGCCCCGACGACAGGGCTTAAGGCGGCGCGATGGGTGCGGCCGAGGCGTGTCCACCCAGGCCGAACTGGCTGGCGGACCGGAGCCGACGCGGGCAACGGAAACTGGACGTGTTGTCCGTGAGGGGAACCCTGAGGGAATCAGAGTCCCTCAGGGTTCCCCTCACGGACTTGAAGAGACGGACATCATGGCGTTAATCGGGCATTTCGCTTACGTTTGCGTCCTTTATGGACGGTCAGCAGGCTGAGCCGCCCGGCTCAAGTCCCTGGCACGGGAATCAGGGTCCGTGAAGGGACCCCTCACGGACAACCCAACCCCGTACCCGCACCGGACCCGCCCGGAACGGCACCGGAACGGCCCTGGCCCTGGCCCTGGCCCTGGCCCTGGCCCTGGCGAGCATGGCACCCTCATTCCCTCAAGGAGTCCTTCACGGACCTAAGCCGGAAAGCACCGCCTCACGCGGCGTCGAGAGCGCGGGTGAACGCGACCCGGTCCAGACCGGGCCCGTCGTAGTCCGGCAGCACCTCGGACTCCGAGAACCCGAGCCGGGCGTGATACGCACGGGACGGGGTGTTCTGCGGGCTGGTGATGCACTTGACCTTGCGCACTCCCGAATCCCGGACCTGGCCGAAGAACCATTCGTACAGCGACCGCCCGATCCCCTGCCCGTGCAGTTGCGGGTCGACGCCCACGAAGTGGATGTACGCGGTGGCCGGGTCGGTCTGCGAGACGAAGCCGATCAGGAACGCCGCGAGCGTCCCGTCCGGACGCTCAGCCAGGCGGCTGGTCGTGGTGAAGTGCTGGAAGTACAGGCGCGGCACCAGCAGCGCCCGTTCCTTCGCACCGGCTTCGCCTTTCAGGCCGCCCCACCAAGGTCCCAGCGCGGCAAGCACCCGCGCGTGGTCGTCTTCGGTCGGCTGGCGGAAGGTCAGGTCGGCACTCATGCCCCGACCCTCTCGTTTCCGCGCCCACACGGCAACCTGGTTACCGACGCGGGTCCACGTGCACCTTCGGCGCACCGCCCGGCCGCTGCCCGCCGAGCACCGCTGCGACCTCGCCCAACCCGACCGTCGCCGCCACCAACGGCCGCGGATCGACCTCGCCGGACGCATAGGCGTCAATCGCCGTCGCCAACCCCGGCGACCCGCTCAGCACACCGATCGCGGTGATGTCCTTCAACGCCAACATCCGCGTGTCGAGCAGGCTCGGCCGCCCGGACAGTCCAATGTAGACAATCCGCCCGGACGGCTCGACCACCTCCGCCGCGAGCGCGGGCGCGGCGGGATCGTTCGTCGCGTCCACCACCGCGTCGAAGGGCGGCTCCGGAACGCTGGTACCAGCGGAAAAACCCAAGCCGCGGGCGAATTCCACCGACCACGGCGTCGCACCCACGAGATGCACCTCGCTGCCCGCCGCGCGCAGAAACAACGCCGTGAGCAACCCGATCGTCCCCGGGCCGAGAACCAGCACCCGCTCGCCCGCCGCCGCCCGCGCCGCGCGGCAAGCGTTGCCGCCCGGTTCGACCAGCGCGCCCGCGACGGGATCCAGCCCGCTCGGCAGTTCGTGCAGCGACCGCACCGGCACCGCGAGGCGTTCGGCCAGCGCACCGGCCCGGCCGCCGCGGATGCCGACCTCCTGCCGGTTCGCGCAGACGTGCTGGCGCCCGCCCCGGCAGCGCCGGCAGTCGCCGCAGCCGAGCATCGTGTCGCCGGTGACGCGGCGGCCCGCCCACGCCGGATGCACGCCGGGCCCGGTCTCGGACACCGTGCCGCACCATTCGTGGCCGAGCCGCATCGGGTACCGGGCGTGGCCGTCGGCGAGGTACTGCATCTCGCCGGTGAAGAACTCGACGTCGGTGCCGCACACCCCGGCCCGCTCCACGTCGACGACGACCTCGCCGACCCCGGCGACCGGCTCCGGCACCTCGGCCGGCCCTGCCTCCCCTGGCCCGGTCACCACGAACGCCCGCATGCCCCGATCGTACTGTGCCGATGGTTGCCAACCCGGCCACAGCCACGGCCGGATGACTTCGCAGCAACGGTTGCGTGCCGCGTGGGGGCCGGCCTGCTTTTGGCCGGATCGGCAACTGCGCTCAGCCGGTCACGCGCTCGCGCAAGAAGGCGGCGGTCGCCGGGTCGGCCGGGAAGAACGACTCGATGACCAGCTCGGCGACCGTCACGTCCAGCGGCGTCCCGAAGGTCGCGACGGTGCTGAAGAAGGTGAGTTCCAGGTCGCCGTGCCGATAGCGCAACGGGACGAAGATGTCGCCCGGGCCGGGGATTTCCACCTCGGGCACCTCGTCGTCGCACGGATAGCCGCGCAGTTCCTCCAGCAGCTCGGCCAGCCCCGCGTCCGCGGTCTGCTCCACCTGCCGGCGCAGCCTGCCGAGCAGATGCGCGCGCCACTCCCCCAGGTTCAGCACCCGCGGCGCCATCCCGTCCGGGTGCAGCGTCGCGCGCAGGACGTTCACCGACCCGGTCAGCAGGTCGGCCGAGATGCCCTCGGTGAGCAAGCCGAGGCTGAGGTTGGCGTCGACGAGATTCCAGCCGCGGTCGACCACCGCCGCCGGATACGGGTCGTGCCCGGCCAGCAGCCTCCGGACCGCCTCGCGGACCACGGCCATCTCCGGCGCGCCGATGTCCGACTCGCCGTACGCCGGCGCGTATCCCGCCGCGAGCAGCAGGCGGTTGCGCTCGCGCAGCGGGATGTCGAGGTGCTCGCCCAGCCGCAGCACCATGTCCCGGCTCGGCTTGGACCGCCCGGTCTCCACGAAGCTCAGGTGGCGCGTCGAGATGTCCGCCGAGATCGCGAGGTCGAGCTGGCTGATGCGGCGGCGGTCGCGCCATTCCCGGAGCAGCTCGCCGACCGGGGCCTTCACCGATGTCGTCACCCGTCCGACGCTATGGCCTCGCCGGGCTCTGGGCCATTACCCCCGGGGTAACGGCGCGTGCACCACCAGCGCCTCGCCGAGCGGTTTGCGGTCGAGGTCGGGCACCTCGCAGTCCGGCGCGGGATAGCCGACCGGGAACAGGATGTACGGCCGCTCGGTGACCGGGCGCGCGAAGACCTCGTTGAGGAACCCCATCGGATTCGGCGTGTGGGTGAGCGTCGCGAGGCCCATCGTGTGCAGCGCGGTGATGAACATGCCGCACGCGATGCCGACGCTCTCGTTGACGTAGTAGTTCTTCCGCAGCGAACCGTCCGGCAGCGGCGTGCTCTTCTGCGCGAAGGCGACCACGAGCCACGGCGCGATCTCCAGGAACTCCTTGTGCTCGTCGGTTTCGAGCCGGGCGAGCGCCGCGTGCCAGTCCGGCGCGTTCCGCTCGCGGTAGAACTTCCGCTCCTCGATCTCGGCCGCCTCGCGCACCGCCCGCTTCACGTCCGGATCGGCCGTCGCGACGAACGTCCACGGCTGGTGGTGCGCCCCGCTCGGCGCGGTGTTCGCGATCCGCACCGCGGTCTCGATCGCCTCCAGCGGCACCGGGTCCGGCGAGAACCAGCGGACCGAACGGCGCTGGTCGAGCAGCCGGTACAGCTCCTGCCCGCGCGCGAGGCTTTCCGCCGGGGACAGCCGCGGCGGCGCGTACGGGACGAACGGGTGCGAATGCCGGGTCATGCCCCGACCCTGCCGCGTCCGCGGTCATCGGTCCAGTTCACATTTCTGCTGAAGAACCTAAGCTGAACTGATGTCTCCCTCGTTGCGCCAGCTCGAGTATCTGGTCGCGGTCGCCGACACCGGCGGCCTCACCTCGGCCGCGGACAGCTGTCACGTGTCGCAGTCGGCGGTGTCGCTGGCGATCGCTTCGCTGGAACGGACTTTGGGCGTCCAGCTCATCCTGCGCGGCCCGGGCCGCACGACCGCGCTCACCGACGCCGGCCGCCAGGTCGTCGGCGAGGCCCGCGCGGTGCTCACGTCGGTCGCCGAACTCGGCACCGCCGCCCGAGACCTCGGCCAGGACCTCGCCGGCCGCCTCAATTTCGGCTGCTACACCCCGCTCGCGCCGCTGCACGTCCCCGCCGCGCTCGCGACCTTCCGCACCCAGCACCCGGAAGTCGACGTCGCCTTCGCCGAAGGCACCCTGCCGGACCTGCAGCACCGCCTGCTGGAAGGCCGCTGCGACCTCGCGGTGCTGTACCGCCAGGACCTCGTGCCCGGCATCGCGGTGGACAAGCTGTACGACCAGCCGCCGAGCGTGCTCCTCCCGCCGGACCACCCCCTGGCCCGCCGCAAGACGGTCTCGCTGCGCGCCTTGGCGGACGAGCCGTTCGTCCTGCTGGACGTACCGCCGTCGGAACGCTATTTCCGGGACGTGTTCGCCTCCGTCGGCCTGCCCATGCCGGTCGCCCACCGCACGACAAGCTTCGAACTGGCGCGGGCGTTAGTCGCCCGGGGCCTCGGCTACACCCTTTCGGTGCAACGCCCGCCGCTGGAGCTTTCCGTCGAAGGCACGCCCTTCGCCGTCCGCCCACTGCGAGAACGAGTCCCGACGACGCCGGTCGTCCTGGCCCGCGCAGAGGGTGCGCGATTGACCCGGCGAGCCGAAACCTTCCGCACCTTCTGCCGGGAGTTTTTCGGCGCTAGAGCGTAATACCGCGCGGTTCGCGCCCGAGCAGCTCGGCCAGCACCGGACTTGTCTCGGCGAAATGACCTTCGCGAGCGGCCTGGAACAACGTCAGCGTCATCCGCGCCTCCGGTCCCCTTGCGGCCCACTCCTCGTCGTCCACCACCACGCGTTTCACCTCGCGCCCGATGACCCGCGAGGCCGTCTCGGCCACGTCGTCCAACGTCACCGCCCGCCGCGCGGTCAACGTAACCGGCCCGTCGAACGCCCTGTCCTCGGCAAGCAGGACCGCCGCCGCCTCCGCAAGGTCAGCCCGATCCGTCCACGACACCGGCCCGTCCGCCGGTGCCTCGATCAGCCCGCTCTCCCGCCACGGCCCGAGCAGCCAACCCAGGCTGTGCGCGTAAAACCCGTTGCGCAGCGCCGTCCACGCAACACCGGACTCCGCGAGAATCCGCTCCGTGGCGGCATGGTCCGCCCCCGGCGGAAACGGCGTGTCCGGCCGGGAATTCTGGTGACTCGTATACAGAATCCGTTGCGCCCCAGCCGCCACTGCCGCCTCAACGCCAACGCGATGCAACCCGGCCCCGTCCGCCCGCGGATCGTTCGAGGAAACCAGCAGGACTTTTTCGGCCCCCTCGAACGACTTCCGCAATGCCGCCGGGTCCGCATAGGCCCCCTCGCGCACCCGCACCCCACGCTCCGCGAAATGCCGCGCCTTCTCGGCATCCCGCACACTCACGCCGATCCGCTCCGCCGGAACCCGCTTCAGGAGGTGCTCCACCGTCGCCCCATTGAGCGCACCGGTCGCCCCCATAATCACGATCATGCCCGATCCTCCTTCTGCCTCAGCAACGGCAGCAGAATGTCGTCCACGAGATGCCGCACAAACCGCTCGTCGCACCGCTCCCCGGCGACCACGATCCGATGCACGATCACCGCCGGCGCGACCTCGCCGAACAACGCCACCGCACCAGGAGCCAGCTCCGCACCCGGCAGCAGATCTGTCATCGCCGCCTCGTCCCGGCGCAAAATCCGGCGCATCTCCTCCGCCAGCCGGGGATCGCCGCGCATGCCCGCGAACAACGCACCCAGCACCCCGATCTCCTGCTCGGCGATCTCCCGGGCCAGCCACCCCACGACCGTCAGCAGGTTCTCCCTGAGCCCGCCCGCCCCCGTCTCCGGTGGCGTGCCCCCCTGCCTGCGCTCGACCGCGACCGCGACCAGAGCCGCTTTGTCCCGGTACCGCCGGTAAACCGTCGTCTTCGCCACCCCGGCCCTGGCCGCGATCGCCTCGATCGACAACTGGTCATAACCGACCTCGGTCAGCAACTCCAGCGCCGCCGCATGAATCGCGTCGTCCCGCCGGGCATCACGCGGCCTGCCCACACCTTCCACCGGCGCCTCGTTTAGATACGCTACCGTTTCGTATCGAAACTACGCCCGGCCCGGCACCCCCGTCAACCCGGCCACGGCAACACGGTCAACTCCGGCCATTGTTCCTGCCACCGCCGGGCTTTCGCCTCGTAACTGCTCCGCGGCGCCTGACCCGGATTAGGCCGGACAACAAGGTTGAACACATCAGCGAACCCGTGCGGCGCATAGACCTGCCACTCCCCGCCGTCCCCCACCCGAATCCCAAGACACGGCGTCGTAGACGGGAACGAGTCGATCGCCGCCTCAGTCGACGAGTACGGCGCACACGGCACCCCGAAGCGGTCTTCGTACCAGAGATGCACCCGCGCCTCGTTGCGGATCTCCACCGTGGCCGGGAGATCCCCGAACCTCCGGGCACCCTCCTCGATCACTGAGTTTTCCGCTTCCCAGCTGAGATCGGAGCTGTCGAAGTAGAACAGGTCGTAGTCCTTGATGCCCTCCGCAGGCGGACGTCCGGTCACCACGTTCCACACCGTCTGGCAGAGACAGCCCGCCGTCAGATACCAGCCGGGAAGCGCCAGCTCGGCGGCCCGCGCCAGCACCTCCGGCACCAGCTCGTTGCGAGTCACGATCTCGCGGAATTTCGCCAGTTGCCCGTCGATCGCGAGCCGCCCGTAGTCCATGCCCCCGGTTTAGCACGGCGAGCCGGTTACCTCCCGGGTAATCGACCAGCCGCCGCGCTTCGGACAGGCTTGGCCCTACCGAAACCGGGACGACACAAGGAGAACCCCGAAATGACCACCACCGCCCCGACCGCCGCCGACCTCGCCCGCCGCTACGTCGACGTCTGGAACGAGACCGACCCGCAGCGCCGCCGCCGGCTGGTCTCGGAGGTCTTCGCCCCGGGCGCGACCTACACCGATCCCCTCGGCGCGGTCGCCGGACAGGACGAGATCGACGGCTTCATCGGCGGCGCGCAAGCGCAGTTCGCCGGGCTGGTCTTCAGCCTGCCCGCGGAACCGGACGCGCACCACGACCTCGCGCGCTTCCAGTGGCACCTGTCGGCCCCGGGCGCCCCGGAGCCGATCGCGATCGGCTTCGACGTGGTCGAGATCTCGGACGGCCGGATCGCCAAGGTGCACGGCTTCCTGGACAAGATTCCGGGCTGACCCTCGACAAGCGGCGGCCGCGATGTGGTCGAGACCACATCCTGAGGTTCAGACCACCCGGGAGGTCTGAACCTCACCCGCCGCGCCAGAACGCCGAAAACTCGCCGGCCGCGCGGAAATTCCCAGTCTCACCGGGCCACGACACCGGGCCCTCACCAGCCACGCCGCGACGCACGCGCGGAAACGTGGGCCTCCCCACTCTGTCCGTACCCCGCGGGGCGCCTGAGAGTTTCACCCGCGTGGATACCCGGGTTTGCACCGTCGGCGGCATCGGCTGGTGGTCTCCTGCCGATGCGCTTTCCAGAGGCGTCTCGTCCGCGCGGTCCAGGGTGCCTGAGAGGTTCCGGGGAGGACTTGCTCCTTCGGCGCCGGTCCGGGGATGCCGGTCCGGTCTCTCCCGCGCGGGTTCGTCGATCGCGCGCCCAGTCTAGCGCGGACCAAGATCAGCCCGTGCGGCGGGCGTTGCGGCGCTGGGTCAGCTCGTCCGGCACGACGGCCTCGACCAGGCCGCCGTCGGCGCGTTCGGCCGGGAACTCGTGGATCGTGCCGCTGATCTCCTGCATCGCGCCGCTGACCGCGATGCCGAACACGCCCTGGCCGCCCTGGAGCAGATCCACGATCTCCTCCGGCGAGGTGCATTCGTACACCGTGGTGCCGTCGGAGAACAGCGTGACCTTCGCCAGGTCGCGCACCCCGCGCACGCGCAGGTGGTCCACCGCCACGCGGATGTTCTGCAGCGAGACCCCGGTGTCCAGCAGGCGTTTCACGACCTTGAGGACCAGGATGTCCTTGAACGAGTACAGCCGCTGCGACCCCGAACCGTGCGCCGTCCGGATGCTGGGCGCGACCAGCTTCGTGCGCGCCCAGTAGTCCAGCTGGCGGTAGGTGATCCCGGCGATCTGGCAGGCCGCGGGACCGCGGTAGCCGACCAGTTCGTCGGGCAGCGAGGCGTCGGGGAACAGCTCGCCCTGCTCGCCGTCGGCGACAGGTCCGGCAGGTATCTCCGGACGACCAGCCTCGACCACCGCAAGCCTCCCCTCGCCCGGCCTCGCGGCGGGGCGTTCGACAGGCCGGTCGAGCCCAGGATCGGGTTCGGCCGGGGAAAACTGCCACGAGCGCGCCGGGTCGGCGAATCACATCGTGGCGATTTACCGCCTTTGACGGTAAGGCTGCGCCGCGAGCCGGTCAACGCGACGCGCGGCGGACCTCAAGGTCGTGTCGAGGCTTTGGCCCGTTCGCCGTACGGGATTGACATCTTTTACTCAGCCGAGTAACTTATTACTCATGCAAGTAAACATCGACACGCAAGCCGAACTCGGCCTCAGCGTCACCGAGGCCACCACCCGGGCGCAGATCATCGGCGCGACCATCGCCACGATCGCCGACCAGGGCTACGCGCGCACCACCTTCGCGCGGATCAAGGAGCGGGCCGGGCTCAGCAGCACGCGGCTGATCTCGTACCACTTCACCAACAAGGCCGGCCTCATGCAGGCGGTGCTCAGCACGGTGTCCGAGACCAAATCGGAATACCTGCGGCTGCGCAGCGAGGGCATCGACCCGGCGGACCGGCCGGGGAACCTGCGCGCGTACATCGAAACGTCGGTCGCGTTCCTGCGGGACTACCCGCAGTGCGAGCGGGTGCTGGTCGAAATGGCCGCGCACGCCGACGACCGCGACGGCTGGGCGATGACCGGGATCATGGTCGGGCAGCTGCGCACCGGCTTCCTGCAGCGGCAGCTCGACCAGGGCCGCAAGGAAGGGGCGTTCGGCGACATCTCGCCGGAGATCGTGGCGCTGTCCATCGCGCAGGCCATCGACGGGGTCGCGGCCGCGTACGCCGCCGATCCGGCGGTGGACCTGGATCGCTACGGCCGGGAGCTGGCGGATCTGTTCGCCCGCGCCACCGCGGCATCGTGACCGTGTCGCCGCCCGGCGGGCAACCGCCGGGCGGGCCGGTCAGGTGTCGGCGCCGCGGAAGTCTTCCGGGGACACGGAGTCGAGGAACTCGCGGAACTTCTCGACCTCGTCCTCCTGCTCGTCCGGGATGATCAGGCCGGCTTCCTCGAGCACCGCGTCGACCGCGTGGATCGGGACGCCGATGCGCAGCGCCAGCGCGACCGAATCGCTCGGGCGGGCCGACACCCGGATGTCGCCGTCGAAGACCAGTTCCGCGAAGAACGTGCCTTCCTTGAGGTCGGTGATGACGACCTGCTCCAGCTCGCGGCCGAGCGCGCCGATGACCTCTTTGAGCAGATCGTGGGTGAGCGGCCGGGCGGGCCGGACGCCTTGCTGTTCCAGGGCGATCGCGGTGGCTTCGACCGAGCCGATCCAGATCGGCAGGTACCGCTCGCCCTCGGTCTCCCGCAGCAACAAGATCGGCTGATTGGCGGGCAGTTCGACCCGCACGCCGACGACGCGCATCTCGCTCATCGGGCTTCGCCTCCCTCTCGTGCACACGGGCCGCAGCGCTGGCGACGGCTGACGACCGTTGTCTCCGACGCTACCCGTCATCCGGGCGCTGTGCTCGCTCGCAGCGGACATTCTCGGTTCGTGGTCTCGCGAACCGTCTCTCACGGTACGGCATCCCGGCGCTGAGGTTCAGTCATTGACAAGTGCCGGGAAACGCGTCTCGGGCATACAGCCCGTCAGTCGCCGGCGACGCCGCGGATGCCGGCTTTGACGAGCAAGGTGTGCAGCGTGACCGACAACGCGGCCAGCTCGCGCACGACCTCGTCCGCGCGCGCCGCCGCGGTGGTCGAATGATGCCGGTACACCGGGGTCACGATCTGCTCCAGCAGGCCGACCTCGCGGTCGGCCGCGGCGCGGAACGCGCGCAGGTGCCGGGGTTCGAGCCCGAATTCGGTCATCGCCTTGACCGTGCGGGCGATGAGCACCGCCTCCGGGCCGAAAAAGCCCGCCGCGCCGGGGCGCAGCAGGCCGTACTGGCACAGCTCGGCCAGCGTCGCTTCGTCGATGCCGGCTTGCTCCAGCAGGTCTTCCTGGGTGAGCCGGTGGTCCGGCCCGGTCTCGAAGTCCGCCGCCGAGGGCAGTCCCGCCGGATCGCTTCCGTCGCCGAGCGGCACGAGCCGCCGCGGCAGCTGCGGGGCCGCCGGGACCGGCGCGGGCGGCGGCACGCCCGCGTCGGCCGCGTCGAGCTGTTCCTTGATGACCTTGAGCGGGAGGTAGTGGTCGCGCTGCGCGGACAGCACGTACCGCAGGCGCTCCACGTCCGCAGGCGAGAACTGCCGGTACCCCGAGGGCGTCCGGCCCGGGCGGACCAGGCCTTCCGCCTCGAGGAAACGGATTTTCGAAATCGTGACATCGGGGAAGTCCCCGCGCAGCTGCGCGAGCACCGCCCCGATGCTCAACCCGTCCCGCCGGGCCTCCTGACGACCGGGCTGCCCGGCCGCCGTCACTGCGCCCCCTGGCCCCCGTGCCCCGGGCCGGTCAGGAAGACCAGGCGGAACTTGCCGATCTGCACCTCGTCGCCGCCGGCGAGGACGGCCTGGTCGACCGGCTCGCGGTTGACGTAGGTGCCGTTGAGGCTGCCGACGTCGATCACGACGAACTCCCCGCCCTCGCGCCGGAATTCCGCGTGGCGGCGGGAAACCGTGACGTCGTCGAGGAAGATGTCGCTGTCGGGGTGCCGTCCCGCGCTGGTGGTGTCGCGGTCGAGCAGGAAGCGGGAGCCCGCGTTGGGCCCGCGCTTCACGACCAGGAGGGCGGAACCCGGCGGCAGGGCGTCGACGCCCTGCACCGGTGCCTCGGCGGCCGGCGCGGACTCCTGCTGGCCTTCCATGTCGGCCAGGAAATCGGCCCGGAAGACAGAGGTCCGCTCCGGAGACTGCTCCGGGGGAACGCCGGGCCCGTCGTTCGTGCTCACCTGAGCTCTCCTCTACGCATGAAGTGTTGTCGTCGACCAAGAACGTGTAGCTGTCAACGTACCGTGCCCGACCGGCCCGGAACCCTCGGGCTCCCCTTGAGGCTCACCGCGCCCGGCCGAACGGGTCAGCCCTTGATGAGCGCCTGGTACGCCTCGGCCTCGAGCAGCGCCTCGAGACCGGCCGGGTCGTCGAGCCGGATCTCCACGAGCCAGCCCTCGCCGTAGGGGTCGGAGTTGATGAGCTCCGGCGAATCGGCGACCGCGGCGTTGACCGCCACGATCTCGCCGTCGACCGGCGCGAACAGTTCCGAGACGCTCTTCGTGGACTCGACCTCGCCGAACGGGTCGCCCGCCCCGACCTGCTTGCCGACCTCGGGCAGGTCGACGAACACGACGTCGCCGAGCTGGTCCTGCGCGTACTCGGTGATGCCCACCCGCACGAGCGAACCCTCGCGGGCCGCTACCCACTCGTGCTCCTCGGTGTAGCGCAGTTCTTCCGGAGTGGTCAACGCCGCTCCCCTTCCTGGTGCTGGCTTTCCTGCCGACAATCTTCCATCACCGGGTGCGCAGCGCGCGAGCCGCCTGCACCACGTAGAGCGCGCCGGACCAGACATACAGGACGCCGCCCCAGACCATGAACGCGTACGCGATCGGCCGCGCGACCGCCGCGACGTCCGAGCCGCCCTGGGTGAGCAGCAGGAACGGGAAGGCGTACATGAGGACGAAGGTCGCGCCCTTGCCGATGTAGGTCACCTCGGGCGGCGCGAACCCGCCGCGGCGCAGCAGCATCACGCACACGCCCAGCACCAGCTCGCGCAGCACCAGCGGCGCGACGACCCACCACGGGATGATGTCGCGGATCAGGAAGGCGACGAGCGTGGCGAGGATGTAGAGCCGGTCCGCGGCGGGGTCGAGCAGCTGACCGAGCCGCGACATCTGGTCCAGCCAGCGGGCGAGCTTGCCGTCGAGCCAGTCGGTGAGCGCGGAGAAGACGAGGATGGCGAGCGCCCAGCCGTCCTCCTTCGGGCCGAGCAGCAGCCAGAGGAACACCGGGACGCCGGCCAGGCGCAGCAGGGACAGCAGGTTGGGCACGTTGAGCGCCTGCCGCCACAGGGAGGGCTCGGTTTTGGGCTCGTCGGGGACCGTGGTCACGCGGCCAGCCTAGAGCGGGCGGGATCGCGAGGTTTGTCCTGGCGGGGTGAAAGGCGGGGTTCGCCGGTCCGGGCCGGGGGTTCCGGCGGGCGCGGCGCACTCGGAGTGGCGTGGGGCGCGTCGTGCGCACCCCACCCGGCATTCGGTGCGTCGCATGCGGCCGAGGCGGCGTTGGGTGCGCCGCATGCACCCGAGGTGGCCTGCGGTGCGTCGCGTACGCCCGGAGTGACGTTGGGTGCGTCGCGTGCGCCCCAATGTGGCATTGGGTGCGTCCCACGCACCCAATGTGGCGTTCGGTGCGTCGCACCTGGATCCACCGGTGGAATGTGGTGGGGCTGGTATGTCGTGGGCACGCAGATGCCCTCTGGCC
>NZ_JBHUKS010000039.1:0-23960 GCF_042684085.1 Amycolatopsis silviterrae | reverse complement strand
ACCCTCGGCGGCCTGAGCCCGGCCGAATACCGAGCCCAGACCCCCGCCGCCTAACCTTCACTTAGCAGTCCAACTTCCGGGGGCCAGTTCACTCAGGGTGCCCCTCACGGACTTGAAGAAACGGGCATTCCGGCATTCATCGGGCATTTAACTGACGTGGGTGTCCTTTATGGACGATCAGCAGGCTGAGACCGCCCGGCTTGAGTCCCTGGCATGGGACGCCGGTTCTGTGAAGGTTCCCCTCACGGACTTTCGGATGCGGTCGTGCGGGCACAAACCCTTTCTTCCGGTTCGCCGGTTTCGCCCGGTTGGGGGCAGGCGGCCGAAGCACAACGGAAACATCCTCGTAACACCGCGCGGTTAGCTTGCAGCGGCCGGTAGTCGAGACGAGGAGTTCCAGCGTGGTGGATACCGGAAGCACGACGTGGCTGCTGGTCAGCGCGGCGCTGGTGATGCTCATGACGCCGGGTCTCGCGCTGTTCTACGGCGGCATGGTCCGCGCGCGCAGCGTGCTGAACGTGATGGCGATGACGTTCGTCTGCCTCGCCACAGTCGGCCTGGTCTGGGTGGCCTACGGCTACTCGCTCGCGTTCGGCTCCGACTGGTTCGCCGGTCTGCTCGGCGACTTCCGGCTGGCGGGGCTGCGGGGGCTCGCGGAGCGGACCGTCACGCTCGGCGGGACCACGGTGCCGCTGTATGCGTTCGTGGCGTTCCAGATGATGTTCGCGATCATCACCGTGGCGCTGCTGGCCGGCGCGATCGCCGAGCGCGCCCGGTTCTGGACCTGGACGGTGTTCTCCGCCGTCTGGGTCACGCTGGTGTATTTGCCGGTGGCGCACTGGGTTTTCGCCCCGGACGGGTGGATCGCGGCGAAGCTGCACGTGCTGGACTTCGCGGGCGGCACGGTCGTCGAGGTCAATTCCGGCGCCGCCGCGCTCGCGCTGGCGCTGGTGCTCGGCCGCAGGCACGGCTGGCCGCGGCAGGCGGTCCGGCCGCACAACCTGCCGTTCGTGATGTTCGGGGCCGGGCTGTTGTGGTTCGGCTGGTTCGGGTTCAACGCGGGTTCCGCGCTGGCCGCGAAAAACCTTGCCGCGACGTCGTTCCTGAACACCGCCGTCGCGGGCGCGGCGGCGGTGGTGGGCTGGCTGCTGGTCGAGCAGCTCCGCGACGGGAAGCCGACCACGCTCGGCGCCGCGTCCGGCGCGGTGGCCGGGCTGGTCGGGATCACGCCGGGGTGCGCTTTCGTCGAACCGCTGGGCGCGATCGCGATCGGCGCCGTCGCGGGCGTGGTGTGCGCGTTCGCGGTGAGCCTGAAGTACCGGTTCGGGTTCGACGATTCGCTGGACGTCGTGGCGGTGCACGGGCTCGGCGGGTTCGCCGGGACGCTGCTGATCGGCTTGTTCGCGACGGTCAGCGTCAATCCGCAGGGCGCGGACGGCCTGTTCTACGGCGGCGGTTTCGGCCAGCTGTGGCGCCAGACGGTGGGAACCCTGGCGGTACTAGGGTATTCGTTCGTGGTGACCCTCCTGATCGGCTGGGTCATGCACAAATTCCTGGGATTCCGGGTCGACCGCGAGGCCGAGATCGACGGTGTCGACGAGGCCGAGCACGCCGAAGGCGCGTACGAGCTGGCAATCCAGTCCGGACGCCGGGGGAGCGCGCCCGCCGGTGCGCCGGGGACGTCCCGGCCCGCGCGCGAGGAGACCCGATGAAGCTGCTGACCGCCGTCGTCAAACCGTTCGTGCTCGACGACGTCCGGATCGCGCTGCAGGAACTCGGCATCGCCGGGATGACGGTGAGCGAGGTCCGCGGGTACGGCAGGCAGAAGGGCCACACCGAGATCTACCGGGGCGCGGAGTACGCGGTCGACTTCATCACCAAGTACCGCCTGGAGATCCTGCTCGACGACGACCAGGTCGACGCCGCGCTCCGGACGGTGCGGGAAACCGCGCACACCGGCAAGATCGGCGACGGCAAGATCTGGGTCACGCCGGTGGAGACCGTCGTCCGGGTCCGCACCGGCGAGCGCGGCCGCGACGCGCTGTAGCCGAAGAATCGTTACGCAGAGCGACTGTTTGACACGCGCACCCAGTCATTCATACATTATCGACGACTTTGTATGAATGATGAGCGGAGCTGGTTCGGATGAAGCTCGGCAAGACCGCTGTCGTCCTCGGCGGAAGCGCCGCGGGCCTGTGCACGGCCGGGGCGCTGTCCCCCTACTTCGATCAAGTCCTCGTGCTGGAGCGCGACGAGCTTCCGGCGGAGGCGGAGCACCGGCGCGGCGTGCCGCAGAGCAAGCACCCGCACTTCCTGCTCAACTCCGGCCGCCGGGCGATCACCGCGCTCTTCCCCGGGTTCGAGGACGACCTCACCGCGGCGGGCGGACTGCACCTGATGCCGTCGATGGACGCCGCCTACCTGGACCGGGAGGGCTGGTCGGCGCGCAAGCGCAGCGCGATGACGATGGTCTACAGCTCGCGGATCCTCATCGAGCGCGTCCTGCGGGACAAGGTCCGCGAACTGTCCAATGTAGACATCCGGGAACGCGTCGCCGTGCGCGGCCTGGCCGCCTCCGCCGGCGCGGTCACCGGGGTCGAGATCGCCGCACCGGCCGGCGAGGAACACCTGGCCGCCGACTTCGTCGTGGACGCGATGGGCCGCGGCTCCGCGGTCGCGAACTGGCTGGTGGCGGCGGGCTGGCCGGAGCCGGAGGTGCGGACCCTCGACGCCAAGGTCACCTACACCTCGCGCTGGTACGAGCTGCCCGAGCCCCGGCCGGAGTCCTGGTGGTGGCAGCACCTGGTGCTGATGCCGACCCAGGACCGCGGCCGGCACCCGGCGGAGCACGAGTTCCTGGTGAACTTCTTCCCGATCGAGGGCGACCGGGCCATCGCCTGCATGGGCTCGTGGGGCCTGGAAATGCCGCGGACGACCGACGCCTTCGTCGAGTCGGCGCGCCGGACGCGGACGCCGTTGTTCGCCGCCGCGATGGACCGCTGCGCGCCCACCTCGGAGGTGCATCTGACCCGCTCCACCGGCAACCGGTGGCGGCGTTACGACCGCTGGCGGAATCCGCCGCGTGGCCTGGCGTTCGTCGGCGACTCGATCTGTGCGTTCAATCCGTTCTACGCGCAGGGCATCAGCTCCGCCGCCGGTTCGGCGCTGCTCCTGCGCGAGCATCTCGCGCGGGCCGCCAGTCTCGACGCGGGCTTCTGCGCGCGATTCCTTACCGCACAACGTGATCTTCTCGAAGTGCCGTGGACCCTGGCGATGGCGCGCGACCGCGGTTACGAGTGCGCCGAGGGCACCGAACGGCTGCCCGCGTGGCAGCGCCGCCTCCTCGCCGCCGTGTCCGCCCCGGCGTTCAGCCTCATCGTCGGCGCCGCACGGGAGGACGACGTCGTCGACGAGCATTTCGCCAAGGTCTTCAACCTCGACGAATCGCTGGGAGAGATGATGCGCAACCCGCGCGTCCTCGCCGGGCTGGCGCGCTACTGCGTTCGCTCTTTGCTGGGCCGCCACCGGGTGCCCTTCGGCTTCGATCCCCAGGCCGAGCCGCCCGCCACGGACTACTCGCCGTCCGCCGCTACTGCCGCCGCGCGATGAGCGGCGCGTGCGGGCCCGACGCGGAGGCGGTCACCCGGCAGTTGGGCTTCGACTGCCACGCGGTCAGCCCGGTGGTCTCGGTCCGGGCGCCTTGGGACCTCGCCAACTGGACGATGCCGCTGCTCGAAGTACTGATCATCGGCGGCGCCGTCTTCGCGCTCTGGCACGCCGTACGCCGCTACCGCGCGGGCGACCCGGTCAACCTGGCGCTGTGGTGGGCTTCGCTGGTCTACCTCGTCGTCACCGAACCGCCGCTGTACTTCCCGGAGTGGTTCGGCCTCGACCGGCTGTACGGATTCATCTTCGCGCACAACCAGTTCACCGTGCAGTTCATGGGAGACCGGCTGCCGCTCTACATCGTGGCGTTCTACCCGGTGATCAGCCAGCTCGCCTACGAACTCGTGCGGTCGCTCGGGATCTTCCGCCGGCGCGGCCCGCTCGCCGGGGCAGTCGCCGTCGCGTTCGCTTGCCAGGTCTTCTACGAGGTCTTCGACCAGGTGGGCCCGCAGCTCAAGTGGTGGGCCTGGAATCCCGCCAACCGCATCGTGAATCACCCGGCGCTGGCCTCGGTCCCGATGACCAGCATGCTGCTGTTCGCGTCGGTCTCGATGGCGGGCATGACCTACCTCGTAGTGCGCTTCACCGGACAGCGCCGCGGCTGGCAGCTGGCACCGCGCATTCTCGCGGCGGGCATCCTCACCCCGCTCACCATGGCGATCGCTGGTATCCCGGCAAGCCTGTTCGGCGGGGACAACCCCAATACGACGGCGCAGGCGTGGATCCTCGGTGCCGAACTGGCCCTGGTCTGGCTTGGCGGGGCGTGGGTCGTCGTGTCGCAGCTGCGCTCCAGAGATCGCGGCCTGGACGAGCCGCTGTCGGCGTTCGGCCGCTACTATCCCGCGATCTACCTGTGCGGCCTGGCAGTGTGCTGGATCGGCGCGCTGCCCGCCTATCTCGGAGCCCGGGACGGCGTCACCAGTTCCGGCACCCCGATCGGCAGTGGCCCGTACGCACTCGCCTGTTTCGCCGCCGCCAGTCTGCTGCTGGCCGCGCAAGCATCGGTCTCGCGCCGGTCACTCGTTGCCCCGCGGTCCGGTCTGGGATGATCGCCGCCATGGGATACCACGGGTGGCAGGGCGACCCGCCCGGCGCCGAGGACGAGGCTCGCCGCCGGATCGTGCAGGCGGCGATCGCGTGCCTCGACCGGGCCGGGCTGGCCAAGACCAACCTTTCCCACGTCGCGGCGGAAGCAGGCGTGACCCGCCAGACCGTTTACCGCTATTTCCCCAGCCTGGCCGAAATCCTGCGCGCGGTCGCCCACGCGGGCGCCGAGGAGTTCGCCGAACGGATGCGGGCGCACCTGGCCGAGTTCGACAGCCCGGTGGAGGTCGCGGTCGAATCCGTGGTCTACGCCGTCCGCACCTTGCCCGACGAGCCCTACCTCGGTTTGCTCCTGCAGGCCGGGGAAGCCGACTTCTTCACCGCCGGGACCGCCACGCCCCCGTCCTTCTCCCTCGGGGCACGGATCCTGCGCGACACCGAGGTCGACTGGGCCGCCGCCGGAGTGCACACCGACGCCGAACTCCACGGCCTGGCCGAACTCCTGATGCGGCTGTTCATGTCGTTCCTCCAGTACCCGTCGACTCCACCAGCCACCGACGACGAACTGCGCGGCCTCGTGCGCCGCTGGATCGGCCCCGCACTGGGCGGATAGCGGCGGCTACTCGAACGGTCGATGGTCTGGGACGCATCGGGTGCCGGGACGGGGCAGTTGCAGATCGATGAGGTACCGCTCGCGCAGCCGGTCGGTGCAGGTGCTGCCGAGCGGGTTGTGCCCGTGTCCGTCGACGACGACCAGCCGGGCGTTGCCCAGCGCGCGCTGGGCGTCGTAGGCGAAGGCGACCGAGGTGACGGGGTCGAAACGGTTGTTGATCAGCAGCGCGGGGGTCTGGGACCGCAGCGTCCAGGGCCCCTGGTGGCGCTGCGGGTAGCCGCCGGGCGGTGCGGTCCAGGAGGCGCAGGCCTGCAGCTGGTACAGCCAATGCCTGCCGTAATCCGGTGCGGCCGCGTCGAATGCGCGGGCCAGCGCGGGCCATGCTCCGGGAGCCGGCGGGAACTCGTTGTCCGCACAGGAGATCGCCGTGTAGGAGTCGAGGAAGTCCAGCCGGAAACCGGTGACCTGGTAGATCTCCCGCAGCGGTGCCGGGTCGGCGTCCGGGCCGCGTTCCAGCCCGTCGAGCAGTTCGGCCAGCGCGGGCCAGCCGCGTGCGGTGTCGTAGAGCAGCTGGGCGTGCAGCGGGACGACGTCGGCGTAACGCAGTACCAGCGCGTCCTTTCCGTGGCCGACGGTGATTGGCCCGCGCTTGAGCCGGGCCAGCACGGAAGCGTTGCGCGCCAAGGTATCCCCGGCCACCGGGCACCGTGCCGCGCCGGCTTCGGTGCACAGCCGCGCGAACTCGCGCAGCACTTCCTCGGTGCCTGTCGAACGTCGCCACAGCATCCCCAGCGTGTCGCTGGTGTACCCGACGGGGTCGATCATCGCGTTCAGCTGCAACGCCCGGACGCGGCCGGGGAACAGCGCGCCGTACACCTCGCCGAGGTAACTGGCGTACGAACCGCCGCTGAAGGTCGTCTTCCGGTCGCCCACGGCCCGGCGCAGCAGGTCGAGATCGCTCGCGGCGTCGACCGTGGTGAGATGGCCGATCAGCTCCGCGTCGTGCGCGGCGCAGCCACGGGCGAGTTCCCGTCCGCGCTGCTCGGCGAGCCGTTCCTCCGCCGGATTCGCGGGTGGCAATGCTGTGCTCGCCCAGAACCGTTCCTGTTCGGCAGGCGAAGCGAAACACCGCACCTGACGGCTGCGTCCGATCCCGCGCTGGTCGAAACTCACCACGTCGAACCGCCGCGCGAGTTCGCCCTCGGCAAGCGGCCCCTGCTTGGCGGCGTCGACTCCCGACCCGCCGGGCCCGCCGACCGCGGTCAACAACGTGCCGATCCGCCGGCCCGGGTCGGCCGCAGGCTGCCGGATCACCGCCAGCGGCAGCCGTTTCCCCTGCGGACGGGCGTAGTCCAGCGGCACTTCGGCCACCGCGCACTGGTACCGCTCCAGACCCGCCTCCCGGCACGGGCCCCAGTCGAGCACCGGCGTGCTGGCGGCGTCCGCGCGCACGGCCGCCGCCGACCTCTCCACGGCGGACGCCGCTGGTGCGGCGGTGCCGAGGAGGAACAGAACCAGGAATCCGGGCAACGCCTTCCGAAAGATGACCACGATCGGATCATGGCGGTGCCGGCGGTCCGCCGTCGTCAGTCGAAAGGCGGACCCCTCACATCCCCGACCGCGAGGTCGGCAACGAACCTGGTTGGCGGACGGCACTCACAGGTGCTTGCCGAAGAACTCGGCCAGTTTCTCCGTCGCCGCGCCGACCGCCGTCGGTCGGTCGTAAAGGTCTACATGGGACGCTCCGGGGACACGGAACATCTCCTTCGGGCCGGTCGCGCGCTGGAACGCCTCGATGCTCATCCACTCGGTCACGGCGCGGTCGCCGACGATCGTCAGCAGGGCCCGCGGGCCGAGCAGCGAGAGCGGCGCGAAAGCGTCGAAGAACGCGAGCCGGTCGATGCTGTCCCAGGTCAGCGTCTTGGCGGACCGGGGGTGCGCGCCGCGCGGGGTGCAGTAGTACTCCCAGCCCTCGTAGGCGTGCTCGCCGGCGGCACGGGCTTCCTGCTCGTTCGCCGGGAAGACCGGCAGACCGCCGGAAGCGGTGCGGGAAGCGGTCAGCATCGCGTCGAATACCGCCGGGTCCTGGGTTCCGTCGGCGCCAAGGCGCAGCTGGCGGGAGACATCGGCGGCGCTGACCGTGGCGACGGCGCGCACTCGGCGGTCGGTGGAGGCGGCGGTCAGCGCGTAGCCGCCGGACGCGCAGATGCCGAGCAAACCTATCCGGGCGGGGTCGATGTCCTCGCGGCCGGCCAGGTAGCTGACGGCGGCTTTGAAGTCCTCGACTCGTTGAGCGGGGTCTTCGAGTCCGCGCGGCAGGCCCTCGCTTTCGCCCTGGTAAGCGGCGTCGAAGGCGAGAGCGGCGTAGCCGAGTGCAGCCATCTTTTCGGCGTACAAGCCCGCGGTCTGTTCCTTCACGCCGGTGCCCGGATGCCCGACGACCAGCGCGGGACGCGGGCCAGGGGCGTCCGGGAGGTAGAGGTGGGCGGCGACGCGGAGGTTGTTGCTGGAGAAGGAGATGTCGTTTCGCATGCCTTCAGCTTCGGCGCGGTCCAGAGGCGCGACCAGGGACAGTGCTGCCTATGCACCCCAGTACCAGGCAAGCAGCCTGAGGCACCCGGCACACTGGAGACATGGCGAACGAACTGGGCGACTTCCTGCGTGCCCGCCGGGCGGCGGTCGATCCGCGGCAGGCCGGGTACCCGGACGACGGACGGCTGCGGCGGGTCCCCGGGTTGCGCCGCGAGGAGCTGGCTCAGCTCGCACACCTCAGCATCGACTACATCGTGCGTCTCGAACAGGGCCGCACGAACCGCGTCTCCCGGTCGGTGCTCGACGCGCTGGCCGATGCGCTGCAGCTCGCGCCGGACGAACGCGCGTACCTGTTCACGGTCGCCGACGTCGCGCCGGTGTCGCCGCGGACCCCGGCCCGGCCCGAAATCGCGCCCCGGTTACAGCAGCTGCTGGACACGATGCGCGACATTCCGGCGATGGTGCTGCACCGCCGGATGGACGTGCTGGCCTGGAACCGCGGGAGTGCCGCACTGCTCACCGACTTCGAGAAATTGCCGGTGGCGGAAAGAAACCTGATCCGGCTGACCTTCGTGGACGAGTCATTCCGGACGCTGTACGCGGACTGGCCGCGGGCCGCGCGCGAGTGCGTTTCGGTGCTGCGGATGGAAGCAGGCCGGACGCCGCACGATCCGGCGTTGAGCGCGCTGGTCGGCGAGCTGAGTGTGCGGGACCCGGATTTCCGGCGGTGGTGGGCGGATCACCAGGTGCGCGGGCCGCGGGCGCTGTCGAAGGTCTATCGCCATCCGGTGGCCGGCAAGCTCGAACTCGACGTTCAGCAGTTCACAGTGGACACTCATCCGGAGCAGCTGCTGGTGGCCTATACCGCACAACCGGGTTCGCCGAGCGAGGAGGCGCTGCGGTTCCTGCTGCAGTGGTCTCCCGAGCGAGCCCGTTGAAACTCGCCGAGCGGGCCTGACGGAATCGAACAGCTGTCAGCGGACGATGATCTTGCCGCCTTTGGGTCCCCTTGACCGTGCTGAAGGGCCGGCTGGCTGCGGGCCGACATCCCGGGCAGCGCCTCAAGTCCCCCGAACTGTGCGAGCGGTACGCGACGAGCGTCGGCGAGGATCTCGAGGACCTGACCAAGGCGCGACGTCCAGCGGGGAGGTCCTCGCGGTGGCCGCGCACCATCTGCTCGTGCCCCGGTCACTCAGCGCGGAGCTGGTCCGCCGTAACCGGCTGAGCCTGCGCGCCGAATCGCCGGGCAGCACACTGGGATGTCCTGCCGCCGGCCACGCCGCGGTCAGGACCAGCTCGGACTGCGCGAGCGGTTCGATCACGATGTCCGCGGAGCCGCTCTGCCGACCGGAACAGGTCATCTTGACCGGCTGCACCCGCGTTCCGGTCTTGGCGTGCGCACCCGCGGTGATCCGGACGTGGGCTCCGGCGGCGGTCCGGGTGGCGACGATCGGCTGGCGTGGCGAACGCTGACGCTTTCGGTCTCGATGACAGGCTCCGTGGTTCGGTGTGACCACATGGCGCCAGCGGGGCCCGCTCGGGTCGTTACCTGTAACAATACTGAAGCTGGCACCACCGCGCATTCCGCGGGCAAAGGGCAGGGCCGGGGCGCAGCAGCAGGCGTACCTGCCCGGCAGGCGAGCAGCGCGCCGACCACTATCGACGTCGAGGCCGCGGCGCTCGGGTCCGCGGTGCGGGTTGAGACTGTTGCCCTGCCCGTTCGGCTCCTCGAAGTGCTGACCCGATGCGGTGAGTGCTGACCCGATCGAGAGAGGAAAGATCGAAAACCGTTACCGTATCTATACGCGAACCTTGCCTGAACCGGACCATCCGGGGGATCGGCGACCTCACCGAGTAGTCCGCCGCGGCGCGTCGTGCCGCCAACCGGTCTAACCACGGTGTTACTATCGATTCATAGAGTTACCTGATGATCGGCGAAGGGCGACGAGAGCGATGGCTGGCAAGCGTGACTACGGGCAGTTCTGCGGCCTGGCCGCGGGCCTGAACGTGATCGGCGAGCGGTGGACCTTGCTTATCGTCCGCGAACTCCTGATCAGCCCGGTGCGTTTCAACGAAATCATCGAAAACCTCCCGGGAATGGGGCCGAACCTGCTGGCGGAACGGCTCCGGATACTCACCGAGGAGGGCGTGATCGAGCAGTTGCCCGTTCCGGGGGACGGCCGGGGCAAGCGCTATCAGCTTTCCCCGCTGGGGGAGCAGTTGCGCGCTCCGTTGCTCGATCTCGCGAAGTGGGGCATGCAGTTTCTGGCGGAAAACGACCGGGACGGCGAGGTGCGCGCCGAGTGGGGCTTCCTCGCCGTGCAGGCCATGGTCGTCGCCGACCAGGTGCCCGAGGTCGACGAGTCGTACGAGTTCCGGGTCGGCGACGACGTGTTCACTGTCGAGGTGCGCGAGCGGACCGCGAAGTTCCTGCGTGGCGGAGCCGAGGACCCAGCGCTGATCATCGCCAGCGACGCGGAGACGTTCGTCCGGATCGGGGCCAGGATGACCACCCCGTTCGACGCGCTGGCGACCGGTGACATCAAGATCGAAGGTCCGGCCGAAGCGGTGCACCGGTGCACCCGCATGCTGGGACTGTCTTGACAAAACCGGCGAGCGGGTTTTGGCGGTCTAATTCCGTCGGCCGGATTTAGCTATATATTTTTATAGTTAAAGGGTTCTTGTGTTCCCATGTTCGACGCGGCGCGGGTTCGCTGCGTCGCCGGCCGGCCGTCTTTCCGGAGGGCGACCAGTTCGCGCAGTCTCCGGTCGGCAGCGGTTCCGCGCGCTGACATCCGACCAGGACATCAACCATCCGCATCATTGTTAAGTTCCGCAGAACGCATTCTTCGAATCAGGCATGGAATCCTATTTCGTGCGCGCGAAGTCTATCCCTCGTGGCAATAGTCCGGTCGAGTTAACGGCTTTTCCCGGGATGGCCGACCGTGCGGCGATTGACCTCGGCACGGTCTTGACCTGGCTTGTCGGGCACTGGTACCACAAAGAGGCTCGCAAGTTCTGAGCTGCATTGGCCGTCGTTCCTCCCGGGTTGGAGCGGACGTCGTTTGACTGCGAGTTCCTGCCGCATTGAGGGGGGTGCGTCCGGTGAAGAATGGCGGTCCGGCACCGTTTGCCGGAAGGGTGCGCCTGCCCGCCGGGATGGCGGACTTCGCCCGTCGGGGTTTCCGTCTGGACCGGCCCGCGGACCGGTCGGTCCTGGAAAAGTGCGCCCGCGGTTTCATCGACGGATTCAACGCTGTCGCCGGATGGCGTGATCCACACGGGGCGCTGGCGCGGATTCCGGAGAAGGAAAGGGGTTTCGCCTACGAAGGGGCCGGTATGCGCGCGGCGCTGACCGACCTCGCGACCATGGGCTCCGCGGGTGCGCTCGCCAAGCTGCTGGCCGGTCCCGGTTCCGGCTATGTCCATCTCGTGCACGTCGGCTACGGCTGGGGGCTGGTGCCTTCCCGGCTGCCGGTACCGGTAGTTCTGCCGCGCACGCCGTTGCTGCGCTGGCTCGCGCTCGACGGCGCCGGATTCGCCGAGGTCTATTTCGGCGGAATTGCCGCGGCGAAACGGCGGGCCCGTTCGGCGGGCACTGCGAAAGGAGACGCGCGGCTCGCCGGATGCGGGCGTGCGCTGTGGTTCGCGGAGGCCGCGGATCCGGACGGAATTGCCCGCGTGATCGCGTCGCTCCCGGCGGCGGCCCGGCCGCATCTGTGGGCCGGGGTCGGGCTGGCCGCGTGTTACGCGGGAAGTGCGGGCGAAACGAAGATCGAAAAGGTCGCGAAGGCAAGCGGCACAGCCGAACCGTATCTGCGGCAGGGTGCTTTGTTCGCCATTGCCGCGCGTTTTCGCTCGGGGATCGTACCGGCGCATACCGCGCTCGCCTGCCGGCGACTGTTCGCGGTTGAGCCCGGCGAGGCGGCGGAATGGACGGAAACCGCCGCCGACGGACTGAACGACCGTTCTGACCCCGAAGCGTATCTGGAGTGGAAGTCCCGGCTGCGGAAGCTGGCCTGCCGTCCGGCGTGATCGAGAGGTCCGCAGCGGTCCGGAAAAACACATACCGAGCTAGTGAGGGGGACTGAGTGTGCGCACTATATGGCGCAGACCCGTACCGATCCTCGTCGGGTTGGTGTTCGTCGTCGTGGCCGGCTTCTTCACCGCCCGGCCCAGTCTCGGCGCGGACGAGACCTCGGCGCTGGCCGGGCGTTTCGGCTTCGACAAGGTTCCGCTGAACTCAGCCCCCGCGCATGCCCGCGCCGAACGGACGGTCGAGCCTTCGCTGGAAGGCATCCGCGCGTGGATCTCCGCGGTGGGCTCCGCGGTGGCGCTGGCCGATCTGCGCGGGCTCGGCCGCACCGCGGACGCATGCCTGGTGGACCCGCGGGACGATTCGGTGACCGTCTTGCCGGTGCCCGGTGCCGGCGGACCGCAATACACCCGGTTCCAGCTGGTCCCGAGCGGACTGCCCTACGACGCGACGATGGCGCCGATGGGCTGCGTGCCCGCGGATCTGAACGAGGACGGCAGGCTGGACTTCCTGGTGTACTACTGGGGTCGCTCGCCGGTGCTGTTCCTCGACCAGGGCGCGCCCGGCCAGCTCCCGGCGGCCGCCCGATTCCGGCCGAGCGAGCTGATCTCGCCGATGCAGGTGTGGAACTCCAGCGTGGTCAACGTCGGCGACGTGGACGGGGACGGGCACCTGGACGTGCTCGTGGGCAACTACTTCCCGGACGGGGCGCGGGTGCTCGACCCCGCCGCCGCGGACGACACCCGGATGCAGATGCAGGACGGGATGAACAAGGCACGCAACGCGGGCACGAACCGCCTGCTGCTCCTCCGCCCGACCGGGGCACCGGGCGCGGCTCCGGCGGTATCCGATGCCAGCACGGCGTTTCCGGCGGATTCGGCGAACGCCTGGACCCTGGCGCTCGGCCTGCAGGACCTGACCGGAAACGGGCTCCCGGACGTGTATGTCGCCAATGACTTCGGCCCGGACCAGTTGCTGGTCAACACCTCCTCGCCGGGCCGTGTGCGGTTCACCGAGGCGAACGGTTCCCGGGACCTGGTGACACCGAGGTCCGAGGTGCTCGGCCACGACTCGTTCAAGGGCATGGGCGTGACCTTCAGCTACCAGGGGGACCAGGAGCTGCCGATGATCGCGGTCAGCAACATCACCACGCCGTATGCCTTGCAGGAGAGCAATTTCGCGTTCGTCCCGACCGGAGCCGGGCGGCAATTGCTGAACGGTGCGTTCCCCTACGACGAGCGCAGCGAAGACCTCGGGCTGGCCCGCTCGGGCTGGGGATGGGACATCAAGGCGGGCGACTTCGACAACTCCGGCGCCGACGAGCTGATGCAGGCGACCGGGTTCCTGAAGGGGGACACCGACCGCTGGGCGCTCCTGCAGGAGCTCGCGCTCGGCAACGACGAGGTGCTGCGCTATCCGGCGGCGTGGCCGCACTTCCGGCTCGGCGACGACCTCTCCGGCCACCAGAGCAATCCGTTCTACGCGCGCTCGGCAAGCGGGCGGTACACCGATCTGGCCGGCCCGCTCGGCATCGCCGACACCTGGAACACGCGCGGCCTCGCCTTCGGAGACGTCGACGGTGACGGGAAGCTGGACGTGCTGGTCGCGAACCAGTGGGAGGACTCGGTCCTGCTGCGCAACACCTCGCCCAGCACCGGCGCGGGTGCGGACCTGAACCTTGTCCAGCCCGCCGCCGCGGGCGGGACCAGAGCGGCGATCGGAGCGGCGGTGACCGTGCACGGCGCACACCCGCAGAAGACCCAGCTGTACCCGGCGAACGGGCATGCCGGGGTTTCCGGGAGCCTCGTACACCTGGCGCTGCCGGACCGCGCGCCCGTCAACGCGACGGTCACCTGGCGTTCCGGCACGACCGTGCACAGCGCCGAAATCACCGTCGCGCCCGGTCACCGTACCGTGCTGCTGCGGCCCGACGGAACGGCGGCGGCCCAGTGACCGCCGCGCAGCGAACGGCCGAACCGGTCACGGCGGGCGGCGGAGCGTCCGGCGAACCGCGCGGACGACCGGCCGCGGACGTGCGGGTCAAAGCACTGGAGCGGTTCGCGATGTCGCTGACCGGCTTCAACCTCCTCGGCTACCTGGTGCTGGGATTCGAGCAGTCGCCGGTGACTCCGCTCGCCTCGCTGGCGACCAGCTACGCGGTGGCATTGCTGCTGGAGTGGCTGGACGCGTGGGCACATCAGCGTCGTCCGCAATTCGCGGGCGGCCCGCGCGCGCTGTTCGTGTTCCTGCTGCCGCCGCACATCACCGCGCTGGCTTGTTCGATGCTGCTGTACGGCAACGCCTCGATCTGGCCCTATCTGTTCGCGGTCGTGGTCGCGCACGCGACGAAGTATCTGTTCCGGCTCCGGATCAAGGGCAAGCTCCGGCACGTGCTCAACCCGTCGAACGCGGGAATCGTGGTGACCCTGCTGGCCTTTTCCTGGGTCGGCATCGCGCCGCCGTACCACTTCACGAACTACATCACCGGTGCCTGGGATTGGCTGCTGCCGCTGGCCATCCTGATGGCGGGCACCATGCTGAACGCGATGCTCACCGCGAAGATCCCGTTGATCCTGGGCTGGGCAGGCGGCTACCTGCTGCAGGCGGTGCTGCGCTGGCTGCTGTTCGACCACGCGCTGCTGGGCGCGCTCGTGCCGATGACCGGACTGGCGTTCGTGATCTACACGAACTACATGATCACCGACCCGGCCACTTCGCCGTCGAAACCGCGCAACCAAGTCGTTTTCGGCTTCGTCAATGCGGTCGTCTACGGCGTGCTGGTGGTCTGCGGCGTGGTCTTCGGGTACTTCTTCGCCCTCGTGATCACGTGCGTGCTGCGCGCGGCGGTGCTGTTCGCGGTCGAACAACGCAGGAGGCGCGCCGCGAATGCGGCAGCGGCGCGGGAGACACCGGCGAGCAGCCCCGTCGGGAGCGCGCTGTGACCGGCGACCGGATCGCGGTCGTCGGGCTGGCCTGCCGGTATCCGGACGCGACAAGTCCGGAACAGCTGTGGCAGAACGTGCTCGGGCGCAGGCGTGCCTTCCGTCGGCTGCCCGAGGTCCGGCTGGGCGCGGGCTATCGGGGCGGACCGCGGGACGTGGACCTCGCCACCGTCTCGCACGCGGCGGTATTGCGCGACTGGGAGTTCGACCGGCAGCGGTTCGCCATTCCCGGGCCGTTGTACCGGGCGGCCGACCAGACCCATTGGCTGGCGCTGGAAACCGCGGCCGCGGCGCTCGCCGACGCGGGCTGTCCGCTCGGCGAGGGGCTCGACCGGGACACCGCGGGGGTGATCTTCGGCAATTCGCTCGCCGGCGAGTTCACCCGCGCCGGGACGCTGCGGCTGCGCTGGCCCTTCCTCGCGGACGCGGCGGCGACCTCGCTGCGGGCGGCGGGGATCGGCGACGACGCGGCAGCCGACGTGCTGCACCGCCTGGAAGAACTGGTCAAACAGCCGTTCCCGGTACCGGGCGACGAAACGCTCGCCGGTGCGCTCGCGAACACGATCGCCGGGCGGGTCTGCAACCAGTTCGACTTCCACGGCACCGGCTACACGGTCGACGGGGCCTGTTCGTCCAGCCTGCTCGCGGTGATGACGGCCTGCCGCGCGCTTGCCGAGCGGGAATGCGACTTCATGCTCGCCGGCGGCGTGGACATGTCCCTGGATCCGTTCGAACTGGTCGGGTTCTCCCGGCTCGACGCGCTCGCGAAGGACGAGATGCGCGTGTACGACGCCGATCCGACCGGCTTCCTCCCTGGCGAAGGGTGCGGCGTGGTCGCGCTGATGCGCGCGGAGGACGCCGAACGCGCGGGACGGCGCAGCTATGCCCAGATAGTCGGGTGGGGGTCCTCTTCGGACGGAGCGGGCGGGCTGTCGCGGCCGGAACGCCGAGGGCAGGTGCTCGCGCTGACCCGCGCGTATCGCAAGGCCGGGATCGAACCGCGCCGGGCCGGGCTGATCGAGGGCCACGGCACCGGTACGGCGGTCGGCGACCACGTCGAACTCCGGACGCTGAAAGAGGTTCTCGGTGCCGGCGCGCCCGCCGCACTCGGCACGGTCAAAGCGAACATCGGGCACACCAAGGCCGCCGCCGGGGTGGCCGGGCTCATCAAGGCGGTGCTGGCGGTGGCCCACCGCGTGCTGCCGCCGACCACCGGCTGCGTTCGGCCGAACGAACTCCTGCGGGGGGCGCGGTTGCGGGTCCTCGAAGAGCCCGAGCCGTGGACGGACCCGCTGCCGACCGCGGGCGTGTCTTCGATGGGGTTCGGCGGGATCAACGCCCACGTCGTGCTCGAAGGAACGCGGGCGGAAGCTCCTCCGGTGCTTTCCGCGGGCGTGCGCCGGTGGTCCGCACGCATCGGAGCGGCCGAGATCGTGTATCTCGGCGCGGGCGACAGTGCGGGGCTCGCGCAGCGGCTTGACGCGCTCGCCGGCACGGCGGTTCAGCTGTCCGCCGCGGAAGTCGGCGATCTGGCTGCGACCGCCTGGCGGACGAGCGGCGGCGGCGAAGGAGTGCGAGCGGCCCTCGTGGCGCGTACGCCCGACGAACTCGCCTCGGCGGCGCGGGCCGCCGCACGTGCGGCCGCGGACTGGGACGGCGGTCTCCGCTTTGCCGAGCACGAGGGCTATGCGCTCGGCTCCGGGCCGGCGCCGCGCGTGGGACTGCTGTTTCCCGGTCAGGCCGCACCGGTGCGGCCTGACCGGGCGCGCTGGGCGGAGCGGGTGACGTTCCCGCCGTTGCCCAGCGCGTTCACGGCCTCGACCGACACCGCCGTCGCGCAACCGGTGATCGTTTGGCAGTCGCTCGCGGCGCTGGCCTGGCTGCGGGAACTCGGCACCGTGGTCGACGCGGCCTGCGGGCACAGTCTCGGCGAGCTGACGGCTTTGCACTGGGCAGGCGCGTGTTCGGCGGCGGAGGTGCTGCAGTTGGCGGCGGCACGCGGCCGGATCATGGCCGAGCATGGCATCGGCGAGACCACGATGGCCGGGCTGGCCGTCACGGCCGACGACGCGCGCCCGCTGCTGTCGGGCACGGACGCGGTGATCGCTGGGTACAACGCGCCTGAACAGATCGTGGTGTCCGGCCCGAGGGAAGGGGTCCGGGCCGTACTGGACCGTGCCGCGGCCGCGGGCGTGCGAGCTGCCGAGCTGGCCGTGTCGCACGGTTTCCACAGTCCCGCGATGCGCGCCGCGGAGGGTCCGCTGCGCGCCGCGCTCGGCGACCTCGGCCAGCCGGCCCGTCCGGTGGTGTCGACCGTGACCGGCAAAGAGATTTCCGCGACCACGAGCGGAATCCGCGAACTGCTGGTCGACCAGCTCACCCGGCCGGTGCTGTTCTCCGACGCGGTCGCCGAACTGGCCCGCCGCTGCGAGCTGATGGTCGAAGCCGGTCCCGGCACGATGCTGACCGGTCTCGCCGCGGCCAACGGAATCCGCGCGGTGAGCATGGACTGCGGCGGCGACGAGCGGCGGCACGCGTTCGCCACCGCCGTGCTCGCCGCCGCTGGGGCGGCGGACCTGGACCCGTGGTTCGCCGGGCGCGCGTTCCGGACGCTGCCGCTGGACGCCCGGCCCTCCTTCGTCGCGAACCCGTGCGAGATCCGGAACGGATGGACGAGCGCCGCCGAGCTTCCGGCCGGGCCGCGCGACCAGACCGGAAGCTCGGCCGCGCCTGCCCGCACCGAGCCCGGCCGCGGCGAAACCGACCCGCTGACGGCGCTGACCGGGTACCTCGCCGCCGCGCTGGAACTCCCGCCCACCGCGATCACCCCGGATGCCACGCTGCTCGGCGATCTGCACCTCAACTCGTTGCAGGTGGTCCAGCTGGTTAGCAGCGTGGCGGACGCGCTGGACCGGCAGCCGCCGGACACGCCGCTGTCGCTGGCCGACGCCACGGTCGGCGACGCGGCGCGGGTCCTGGCCGGGCTCTCCGAAGCCGGAAGCCGGACCGGAACCGTCGCGTCCATTCGCCCGTGGGTTCGGTCGTTCGAACCGCGATGGGTACCGTTCGAAGCAGGCGAACCCTCGCCGGTGCGCTGGGAGGTGCGGGCGGGTGCCGGGCACTGGCTGCACGAATCGGCGGATGAGGGCGAGCCGTCCGGGATTGCCGTGGCGCTGCGGACCGGGGCCGGGCCGGGCACGGTGGCGGCCCTGCTTAGCGAGATCGACGCACGGCGTCCCCGGCACCTGTTCGTCGTCCACACTGGGCACCCGGCGGCCGCGGGACTGGCCAGGAGCGTTTCGGCCGAAGCCGATTCGTGTTCGGTGACAGTCGTCGAGATGCCGGACGAGAACCAGCGAGTCGACCCGGCCGCGCTGGCCGGGCACAGCGGGTACCTCGAACTCCGGTGCGAGCCGGACGGGTCTCTGCGTCGAGCGGTCATGGTGCCTTCGGCACACTCAACCGGCGCACCGCTTCCGCTGGCGAAGGACGACGTCTGCCTGGTGACCGGAGGAGTTCGCGGCATCAGCGCGTACGTCGCCGCCGCGCTCGCCCGGCGGACCGGCTGCGTCCTCGTACTGGCCGGCCGGACCCCGGCCCGAGATCCGGCGGTGGCGGAAGCGCTCGCCGCGTTGCCGGTGGCCGCGCACTACGTGTGCGCCGACGTCGCTGACACCGCCGGACTGGTGGCAGTCGCCAGCGGATTCGGCCCGGTGCGGGCGCTGATCCACGGCGCGGGAGTCAACGAACCGAGACTGCTGGGCGATGTCAGCGGAGCGTCGCTGGCCGAGACCCTGCGCCCGAAGGTTTCCGGGCTGCGCGCGCTGCTCGACCAGTTGCCCGGCTTGCGGCTGGTGCTCGGGTTCGGTTCGATCATCGGCCGGCAGGGGCTGGCCGGGCAGGCGGAGTACTGCGTCGCCAACGACTGGCTGCGCGTCGAACTGGAACGGTGGGCGGCCGAGCATCCGTCCTGCCGCACGCACGTCCTCGAATGGTCGTTGTGGGCGAAACTCGGCATGGGCGCGCGGATGGACGTGCTGGACACCTTGCGCCGCCGCGGCGTCGAGCCGATCGAACCCGAACTGGGCGTCCGTGCGCTGTTCGACATGCTGGCCGATCCGGGGGCGCCGTGCACGGTGCTGCTCGCCTCGCGTTTCCCGGCCAGTCCCACGCTCAGCGTCGGCGAGCCCGCGACCATGGCTCGTTTCGCCGAACGGATTCCGGCGCACGTGCCCGGCGTCGAGGCCGTGCTCGAAGCCGATCTCGCGCTCGGTTCCGACCCGTATCTGGACGAGCACCGCATCGACGGGATCCCGGTGCTCCCCGCGGTGGTCGGGATGGAGGCGATGGCACAAGCGGCCTCGTTCGCCGGCGGCCCGGCGCTGCCGCTGTCGTTGCGGGACGTCGAGTTCCGCGCACCGGTCGCCGGCGAGCGCACCATCCGCGTCAGTGCGCTGTCCGAAGAGGACAGAGTGGACGTCGTGCTGTCCGACGACGCCGAGCGGTTTACCGCAAAGGTGCGCGCGGCTGGCCCGCGTCCGCCGGACCAGCTGGCCGCGCCGATCGCCGACGGGCGGGAAAACCCTTGGTACGGAAGTCTTTTCTTCCACGAGGGCCGGTTCCGGCGAATGTCGGACTACGTGGAGCTGTCGGCGTTCCGGGTGCGGGCGCTGATCAACCCCGGCAAGCCAGGGCCGTGGTTCTCGCCGTTCCACAGCGGCAGCCTGGTGCTGGGCGACCCGGCCGCGCACGACGCGACCATCCACGCGCTGCTGGCCTGCGTGCCGCATCGGCGAGCGCTGCCGGTCGGCGTGGCGCGGTTCAGCGTGTGGGCGGAGCCGTCCGGGCCGCTCGTCGTGCACGCGCGGGAGACTGGGCACACCGCGGACGACTACGAGTTCGACGCTGTGCTGACCCGGCCGGACGGCACCGCGGTGGCGGGCTGGCAGGGGCTGCGGTTGCGGGCGACCGGAGAGCTTTCGTGGCCGGACGGGCTGCCCGCGCGTCTCGTCGGGCCTTGGCTGTCGCGGCGGCTGATCGAAACCGGGCTCGCCGACGACCTGGAGATCGTCACCACGGGCACCGGGCGGAACCTCGTCGCCGAGGTCTCGTCCGGCACGGTCACGGTGTCGGCCGGAACGGCGGCCGACGGGGAACTGGCGGTGGACGACTCCGGCGGGCATCCGGTGATCACGGCCACGACGCGAGTGCTCGGGACCGCGGAGCCGCTCAAGCTGACGATCGCCGCCGGGGGCCGGTAATGCGCGCTTTCCACCACCGCCACGTCGTCACGCTGGACGAGACGAATCTGGTCGGCAACGTGTACTTCGCGCATTACGTGCACTGGCAAGGCCACTGCCGGGAGCACTTCCTCGCCGCGCGCTCGCCGGGGGTGCTGAAATCGCTCCAGGCAGGCGAACTGGCGATGGTGACGGTGTCGTGCTCGATGGACTACTACGCGGAATGCTTCGCGCTCGACGAGATCGACATCGCGATGACCCTGCGCGCCCAGAACGGGAACCGGATAGCGATGGATTTCGAGTTCCGGCGCGCCGGACAGCTCGCCGCTCGTGGCGCCCAGTCGGTCGCCTGCATGAAACGGACCGGCTCCGAGGTGACGCCGGTCGAGATTCCGCAAGAATTGGCCGCCGCCCTGCGACCGTTCGGCTGAGGGGACGCGCGATGTCCAAACCAGACTGGAGGTGGGCGGTCGCCGGCGGAACGGCGGTGGTGCTCATCTCCTCCGTTATCGGCGTCGTGCGCGCGCTCGCCATGGATCATGCGATGACCGGCCCGCCTGGCCACGACATGGCGATGCCGGTGCCTGGCGCGCGGATTCCGTTGCAGGGCATGCCTTTGTCGGAGATGCCCGAGATGTTCGCCGCCGCTGCGGGACTGCTGCTCGTGATCGCGGGCACGGCGCTGCGGACCGGACGCCGGCCACAGCCGCCGCCGGAGGGCAAGCGACGGCTCTTCGCCGCCGTGATCGGGACGGCCGCGCTCACCATCGACGTGAGCAAGACCTCCACGCTCGGGTTCGTGATTCCCGGCCTGCGCGCCGAGTACGGACTGGATGCGAAAGCCGCGTCGTTCCTGGCTGTCGCCGGGCTGACCGGCACCGCGATCGGGGCCGTCGTGTTCGGCGTCCTCGCCGACCGCTGGGGCCGCCGCGGCAGCTATCTCGTCGCGACGCTGGCTTTCGCGGCGACGAGCATGTGCGGTTCGATGCCGACGTTCGCTGGCAATGTCGTGATGTGCGCGCTCATGGGCACCTCGGTAGGGGGACTGGCGCCGCTGCTGATCGTCATGCTGACCGACGCGTTGCGGAGCAGTTCGCGAAGCTCCGCGGTGATCGCGCTTTCCGTGCTGGCCAGCGCCGTCGGCTACCTCGTCGCGGCCGGTTCGGCACTGTGGCTCGAACCGGTCTTCGGATGGCGGGTGCTGTGGCTGATCGGCGCACCGACCGGGCTGGCGCTGGCGGCGCTCACGCCGTGGGTGCCGGACCGGATCGAGCCGCGGGAGACCGCCGGAATCGCCGAAGCAGTGCACGTCCGGGCGCTGGGCTCCGGCCTGCAACGGGGCTACGCGTTCCTGATCGGAGTGCTCACCTTCGGGCTGACGACGTGGGTGCCGAGCCTCGCGCGGTCCGGCGGGCTCGCGGTGGCCACCGCGAATCTGTGGTTGAGCGTGGCCGCGGTGGTGATGGTGCCCTGCGCGCTGCTGCTGACCTGGTGCCACCGGAGATTCGGCCCGGTCCGGCTGAGCGCGGGGCTGGCCGCCGCCACGGCCGCGCTGCTGCTCGTGCTGACCGGGAGCGGCGCGGTGTCGTCGGTCGCGTGGGTGTGCGCCGGTGCGCTCGTCGCGGCTTTGTTCTCGGTCAACACGATGGCCGCGGTGTTCCTGCCGATCGCCGCGGATCTCGCCGATCCCGCCGGCCGGGGCCGGACGACCGGTGCGGTGTCCTTGTGCAACCGGCTGGGCGGGCTCTGCGGGCCGCTGCTGATCGCGGCGTTCGTCTACTCGGCATCGGACGTCCTGGTCGCGGTGGCGGCGCTCGCGCTGTGTTCGGCCGTCGCCGCGTGCTGGATCGGCAGGCGGCACCGGATCGCGGTCCGGGAAACGGTTCAACCGGACGGAGAGGCAGGCGCTCGATGACACAGCAGATCCCGACCGAGCCGATCGGGAGCATTCCGCGGCCGGACTACCTGGTGCGCGGCTTGCGCGAATTCGCGGAGGGGCGGATCGGGCAGTGGCAGCTGGACCAGCTGCAGGAGACCGCGCTCGCGGACACCTTGGAACGGTTCGAGGCCACCGGATCCCCCGTGGTCACCGACGGCGAGCAGGCCAAGCCGAGCTTCGTGACCTATCCGCTGGCCGGGCTGCACGCCCTCGCCCCGGACGGAGCGGTCCTCCCGTTCGCGGACGGGCACACGCGGCGGCTGCCGCGGCTGACCGCCGGGCCGTTCGCCTACCAGGTGTACGCCGACGAATACCTGCGAGCGGCGCGGGAACGCACCCGGCAACCGGTGAAGCAAGCGGTAATCGCCCCGTCGGCGCTGAGCCTGCTCTATCCCGAGACGGGGATCGCGGGCTACTCGCGGGAAGATTTCCTCGCGGACCTCGCTTACGGGAGCGAGGCCGACATCCGTCGGTGCCTCGACGCCGGCGCGGAGACGGTGCAACTCGATTTCACCGAAGGCAGGCTTTCGCTCAAACTTGACCCGTCCGGCGATCTGCTGCGCTCGTTTGTCGAACTCAACAACCGGGTGCTTGACCGGTTTTCGCCAGGAGAACGGGAGCGGATCGGAGTGCACAGCTGCCCCGGCGGAGACCTCGACTCCACCCACAGCCTCGACGTCAGATACGCCGCACTTCTCCCGGCATTGTTCGGCCTGCATGCCGGGAAGTTCTATCTCGCGCTCGCCGGCGAGCGCGAGCGCCGGGAGGTGCTGGCGGAGATCGCCCGGCACCGCCAGGACGGGCAGCGGGTGTTCGTCGGGGTGACGGATCCGCTCGACCCGCGCGTCGAGACCGCGGGGGAGGTGTGCGACCGGGTGCTCGAAGCGGCCGAGTACCTTTCGGTCGAGTATCTCGGCACCTGCGACGATTGCGGGTTCGCTCCGTTCGCCGACGACGCGTCGACCTCCCGTGACATCGCGTTCGGCAAGATCGCCGCGCGAGTGCGCGGAACCGCGCTTGCGGCCGAAGCGCTCGAAATGGCCTCCGGTCAGGCGTAGTCGTTCCCGGCGTACCACTCTCCTCGGCCGCCTGGGAGCAGATCGAGCACGTTCCAGACCGGGGAGAGCAGATCGATGCCGCGCTGGCTGTCGTCGAGGAAGTTCGCCGGCAGCGTGTAGAAATGCCGCACGGCGTCGCCTTCGGCGGTGAAGACGCTGATCATCGGCCGCTGGTCGCCGTTGGAACGTTCGGCGTTGAGGTCCGCGTTGAACGAAGTGCCGTAGCTGGACAGGATCCGCAGCCCTGCCCAGCCGCGGCGCGCTGCCCACGCGCGGAGCTTGGGCAGGGGAGCCTTGCCGATCACCGCGAAGCCGGTGTGCTGTGCGAGATGGTGTGCCACCCCGCGGAACCCGTCCACCCACATTGAGCACATGGGGCACGCGGCGTCGTCGTCCGGGTGGAACATCAGGTGGTAGACGACGAGCGTGCGGTGCTCGCCGAACAGCTCGCGCAGGCCGGTTTCCCGCACCGGCTCCGCGAGGCCGGGATCCGCCGGGCCTTCGGCGAAGGCGTACTGGTCGAGCAGGAGTCCTCGCGGCATCCGGCGCCGTGCTGCCGCGACCTCCTCGATCCGGTCGCGCAGGGCCCGCTCCGCCTTCGCCAGTTCCAGGCGGGCGGCGACGTACTCCTCGCTCGCGCCGTTCGGCCACATCGGCTCGACAGTCTTCGGTTCGGCCTCGCTCATCGGAGCTGGTCTCCCTCCACGTCGGTCGGTGAACCAGACCACGGTAGGACCGCCCGGCCGTGCGGCTCAAGACACGCGGAGGCTTGTTTCTCCTGCGGAGAGCATTACTATTGGAAATTAAAGCGACCAGCCTGCGCGGAGGGAGTGCGCATGTTTGAGAGGTTCACCGACCGCGCGAGGCGGGTGGTCGTCCTGGCCCAAGAA
>NZ_JBHUKS010000038.1:0-261832 GCF_042684085.1 Amycolatopsis silviterrae | reverse complement strand
CCACGGTCGGTGGCATTCCGAGTCAGACCGGCCCGGTGACCCCGCCCCCACATCCTCACAGTGGCATTGGGTGCATCTGACGCAACCAACGCCACATTGGGTGCGTCGCATGCACCCAACGCCACATTGGGGCGATCCCGGCGGGCGGGCGGCCAAGGTCCGTGAAGGACTCCTTGAGGGAATCTAAGTCCGTGAAGGGGCCCCTCACGGACCGACTCAGGGCCGGGCTGGGCTGGGCTCGGCGAGGGTCGTGAGGGGAACCCTGGGGGAATCAGAGTCCGTGAAGGTGGCCCTCACGGACGGTCTAGCAGGGTGGCTAGGGCGGCGGGGGCGGCTGCGGCACCGCTGAGCGGGTGCCAGCGTGCGCCTGCATCTCGGGCGAAGCGTTCTGCTTCCTCGCAATCTTCCGCTGGGGCCAGGATTAACAACTCCTCGCACGCGCGGGCGGCGGGTAATGGGTCCTGGTCGTCGGTGGCTCGGCAATCCGATAGCAGGAGAACCGTTTTTCGGGCCGCACGCGAGGATGCGAGCTGTTCATTCGCTTTGCGCAGAGCCGCTGCCAATGCCGTTACGCCGTGGCCGCGCAGTGACAAAACCGACTCCACCACTGCGGCTTTGGATCGTGACGATCGCAGCGGCCGGATCACCTCCGCTGTCCGGGCGAAGGACACCACCGCGTGCTCTACCGGTGCCCGCCAGGAACAAGCCGCTGTAGTAAGTGCGGCTGCGGCCAATCGGGCGCCGGTCATTGATCCGCTGGTGTCGATTACCAGGCACAGCGCCAATTCCGGCCGCGCCCAGCGGCGGGCCACGAGGTCGTCCAGTGCTGGGACGCCGCCTACCGCTGCCGCGTCGATCAGGGCAGGTAACGATCGGTCCAGGTCTAGTTCGCCGCCTCGGTCGGCGCGGTCTCGGCGTAGTTTTCCGACGCCCCTGGACCGGGCGACGCCGCGGCGGGCGACGTCGATGATCAAGCGGCGGGCTAAATCTCGGGCTGCGGCGCGGAGGGATTCGTCGGTTGCCTTGCTCATTTCCACCAGCAAGGCCATTGCGTCGTCGGCGTTCTCGCGCAGCACCGTGCTGAACGCTTCCTCGTCCAGTACGCCTACCTCGGGCGAGATTTCGGCGAACCTGCCGTTCTTCGACAGCTCAGACCGTGGCGTGGTGCTGCTGCGCGCCGAGCCTGGCCGGGGTGGTCGTTGCTGAGGGCCCGCCGGCGGCGGGCTCAGGCTTCCCCCGGCGGTTCACCGTCCTTGGAGTCCTCCGGGGCGGATTCCGCGCCGAAGACCGCTACGTAAAGCTCGTCGATCACCGATTCCGCGGTCCGGCCGCTGGATTCGTGCAGTCCGATCCGGCCGGACAACGCGGCCAGCGCGGCGTCGTGCCCGATTCGCCAGTCGGTTGCCGAAGCGTCGCGGATCCGGGCCAGGGAAACCGCCAACCGCACCACGTCGATTGCGCCGCGGACTGACGAACCGACCCGGACGTCCGGGTGTTCGCGGGTGCGCCGCACCAAGTCCACGACGCGGTCCCGCCATTCCGGCGGCACCATCGGACTGCGGCGCGAGACGATGTCGCTCTCTTCGTCCTGACTCTGGTATCCCATCACGATCCGGCAGACCCGGTCGTAGATGGCCGACGAAATCCGTGCCGTGCCGACCGCGTCGAACGGATTCATCGCGGCTACCAGGCGAAAACCGTCCGCCGCTCGCACCCGGCCCAGCCGTGGCACATGCAACTCGGCCTCGGACATCACGGTGATCAGGACGTTGAGCGTCTCCTCCGGGATCCGGTTGACCTCCTCGACATACAGCAGGCCACCGGTGCGCAGCGCCTCGATCAGCGGACCGTCCACAAAGGTCTCCGGCACGTAGCCCTCGGCCAGCACCCGGGACGGGTCGAACTGGCCGACCAGCCGCGCGGGCGTCAGTTCGGCGTTGCCCTCGACGAACACGAACGGCGAACCGCCCGCCTCCGCGACGGCGCGCAGCAGCGTGGTTTTGCCGGTGCCGGGCGGGCCTTCGAGCACGACGTGCGCGCCGCAGTCGAGACCGGCCAGCAGCAGTTCGATCTCGCGGCGGCGGCCGACCACGTCCGCGGACAGGAGGGAAACCGCGGGCTGCGGACCGGAAACCGGCCCGCAGCCCGCGGACAGAGCCGTCACGGCGCGTCGTGGACCAGCACGCCGCGCACGTTCCGGCCCTCCAGCAGATCGTCGTACCCCTGGTTGACCTCTTCCAGGGTGTACGTGCGGGTGATGATCTCGTCCAGCTTCAGGTCCCCGCTCTGGTACAGCCCGAGGATCTTCGGGATGTCCGTGGTCGGGTTGCAGTCGCCGAACAGGCTGCCCTTCACCGTCTTCTTGAACAGCGTCAGGATCGAACCGGGGAGATTGACGTTGTTGACCGACAGCTTGTTCAGCCCGGTCAGCACGATCGTGCCGCCCTTGCCGGTGGCGTTGAACGCGCCGGTCACGATCTCCTCGGTGACGATGCCCGCGGTGACGATCGTCTTGTCCGCGCCGTTGCCGTTGGTGAACGACTGCGCCAGCTCGGCCGCCTCCTCCGGCGTCGCGACCGCGTGCGTCGCGCCGAGTTCCATCGCCTTCTCCCGCTTGTTCTCCAGCGGGTCCAGCGCGATCACGTTCTTCGCCCCGGCGTAGCGCGCGCCCTGCACCGCGTTGATGCCGATGCCGCCGACGCCGGACACGATCACCGTTTCGCCCGGCCGGACGTTGGCCGCGTTGACCGCCGAACCCCATCCGGTCGGGACGCCGCAGCCGACGAGCACCGCCTTGTCGAGCGGCAGGTCGTCGTCGACCTTCACCACCGAGTTCTGGTGGATGGTCGAGTACTGGCTGAACGTGCCGAGCATGCACATCGCGCCGTACTGCTTGACCGGGCCGGGGCCGCTGAACGGGAACCGCTCGCCGGGGAGGTAGCCCTCGAGGATCGTGGCGCCCATGTCGCAGATCGCCTGCTGCCCGGTGGCACACCAGCGGCACACGCCGCAGTTCGGGATGAACGAGCACACCACGTGGTCGCCCGGCTTGACCCGGGTGACGCCGGGGCCGACGTCCTCGATGACGCCCGCGCCCTCGTGGCCGAGCACCATCGGCAGCCGGGCCTCCAGGTCGCCGTGCGCGATGTGCACGTCCGAGTGGCACAGGCCGGCGTGCGTGTACCGGATCAGCACCTCGCCCTCGCCGGGGCCCTCGAGGTCGAGTTCGACCACCTCGATCGGCTTGCCCACCTCGTAGACGACCGCTGCTTTCGTCTTCATCGGGAACTCCTTTGTTCGAGCGGGCGGATCACAGCGCGATGTTCACGGATTTGGTCTGCGTGTAGAGGTCGAGCGCGGCCGCGCCAAGCTCCCGGCCCCAGCCGGACTGCTTGTAACCGCCGAACGGCATCGCCGTGTCGAAGCCGTTGTACTGGTTGACCCACACCGAGCCTGCCTTCAGTTCCTTCGCAGTACGGTGCGCCTTCGCGACGTCGCGTGTCCAGACCCCGGCAGCCAGTCCGTACTCGCTGTTGTTGGCCGCGGCGGCGACGCCCTGTTCGGCGTTGAACGGCATCGCCGCCACGACCGGGCCGAAGATTTCTTCCCGGACGATGCTGAATTCCGGTTTCACGTCAACGAAAACGGTCGGCTCGATGAAGTATCCGGTGTCGCCCCAGCGTTTTCCGCCGGTGAGCGCGCGGGCTCCGTCGGCGAGCCCCTCGCCGAGATAGCGCGAAACGCGGTCGAACTGCTCTTGCGAAACCATCGGGCCCAGCTGGGTTTCCGGGTCGAGGCCCGGTCCGATCTTCACCTGGCTGGCCGCCTGCGCGACCGCCTGGGTGAACTCTTCGAAGATCGTGTCCTCCACGTACAACCGGGTTCCGGCGACGCAGCACTGGCCGTGGTTGAACATCCACGCGTTGACCGAACCCGGCACCGCGAGGTCGAGGTCGGCGTCGGCGAACACCACGTTCGGGCTCTTTCCGCCCAGCTCCAGCGAAACCTTCTTCAGGTTTCCGCTCGCCGCCTGGACGATCTTCTTGCCCACCTCGGTCGAGCCGGTGAAGGCGACCTTGTCGACCCCTTCGTGGGCGGCCAGCGCGGCGCCGGCGTCGCCGAATCCGGTGACGATGTTGACCACGCCGGGCGGGAATCCGGCTTCCTCGAACAGTTTGCCCAACAGCAGCGCGGTGAGCGGGGTCTGCTCGGCGGGCTTGAGCACCACGGTGTTGCCCGCGGCGAGCGCGGGCGCGATCTTCCACGCGGCCATCAGCAGCGGGAAGTTCCACGGGATGATCTGCCCGCACACGCCGACCGGCTCGCGCAGCGTGTAGGCGTGGAACTGCGCGTCCGGCGCGAACGGCATCGACACGTTCACCGTGCTGCCTTCGATCTTGGTCGCCCAGCCCGCGTAGTAGCGGAAGACGTCGGCGGCCCAGCCGGTGTCCACGGCCGTCGCGATGCCCGCGGACTTGCCGTTGTCGAGCGCTTCCAGCTGGCCGAAGATCTCCGCCCGCTCGGACAGCAGATCGCCGATGCGCCAGATCAGCCGTTCGCGCTCGTTCGGCTTCATCGCGGCCCACGGTCCCGCGTCGAACGCCTTGCGCGCGGCGGCGACGGCGCGGTTGACGTCCTCGGCCTCGCCGTGCGCGACCTCGGCGATTTTCTCCCCGGTGGCTGGGTCGTAAGTCGGGAACGTGCGGCCCGACGCGGCCGGGACCCACCGCCCGCCGATCAGCAGCTCAAGCGGGCCGGACACGAACTCCCGGACCTCGGTGTGCAGGGGGAATTCCACCGTTGCGGTCACCTGGCGCCTCCTCACTTCGTTGTGATGGAGGTCATCGTCACCCGGCGGACCGGGGGCGAAGTGTTACAGATGTGGACAGTCGTCAGTCACGCCCAGCGCCTGCATGCGGCGGTAGAGCGTGGTGCGGCTGATGCCGAGTTCGCGGGCCGCGCGCAGCTTGTTGCCCTCGCTGGCGCGCAACGCCGTGACGATCGCGTTCCGTTCGGCGAGTTCGCGCCCGCCGAGCTGACGGGTGCGCGAGCTGCCGCGGTACGCGGGCGGCAGCTGGGCGAGGTCGATCACCCCGGTGTAGGGAAGACGGGACACCTCCCGCATCGCCGCGCGCAGTTCGTGCAGGTTGCCCGGCCACGGATGGGTGCGCAGCGCGGCCAGCGCGGTGCCGGTGAAGTGCGGTTTCCGGTCGGGATATTCGTCGCGGAGCATCGCCTGGGCGATCGCGGGGAGGTCGTCGAGCCGCTCGCGCAGCGGGGCGAGAGTGACGGTCTCCGCGCATCTCGTCGCGACCGCCGCGACGGCCGGCGACATCGCGTCCGACGGGACGGAAGTGAGCAGCAACCGGGCCGCTTTCCCGCTGTCCACCGCCTCGCCGACCAGCGGCAGCAGGCTTTCCGGCAGCAAGTGGACGTCGTCAAGGATGACCGTGGTGCCCGGCTGCTCGATGAGGTCGGTGAATCGTGCGGCCCAGGCTCGCGGTTCCTCGCGCAGCGCGGCGGCGGCGTGCAGGACGACCGGATCGTCCGCTCCGGCTCGCGCGCGGGCTTCCGTGGTCCGGCCGGTGCCCGGTTCGCCCGTGACGAGAACCGAGCGCGCGGGTTTTGCCGCCGCGGGGGCCGGTTTCCGGCTGCTGCCCGGGCTCTTCGCGATGCGGAAGACGGCACCGTCCGTCGAACCCTCGACCCGCTCGGCTACGACCGAAAGACTGATTCCGTCACCCACATCGAGGCGAGTGTCGAACACTCCGCGTTCCGGCACCTGCGGCAGCAGCGTGCGCAGAAGCGTCGGATCGGCGGGGCGGAGCTGCTCGATGCAGGTTTCGTTGGCGAACACCAGGTCTCCGCCGAGCACCGCGACCGGCACGCTGCGATGGTGCGTGGCCTGCTGGAAGGCCAGGAACAGCCGCCGTTCGCAGGCGCGGGCGCTCTCCAGCACGAGCTGCTCGATGTCGCCGACGACGCGTTTCACCAACGGCCCGAAAAGCGGGTTGCCGCTGTCGCTCTCGCCGGTGATGTCGAGGACGCCTTCGATCCGCCCGGTGAGCGGATGCCGGATCGGATGGCCGTAGCAGCTGAACCGCTTCAACGCGTCGGCGTAGTGCTCCTGGCCGTGGATTTCCACCGCCTGGCGGGATTCGTGCGGCGTGCCCAGCGCGTTGGTGCCGACGCGGCCCTCGCTGAGCTGCGAACCGTCCAGTACGCCGATCTCCTCCAGTTGGCGTTGCAGGCCGCGGTCGCCGAACCAGCGGAACACCAGCCGGCAGTCGCGGTCGGCGAGCAGGATGGAGAACCGGGTGCCGGTCAGCTGCTCGACGAGCTGCTCCAGCACCGGGCGCGCGGCGGTCATCAGCCTGCTGCGCGGATCGACCTCGCCGATCGAAATCGCGGCCCGGTCCAGCTCCGGTTCCACGCCGAACAGCCGGGACCGGCGCCACGAATCGGCGATCGGCGGACGCAGGACGGCGGCGCCCTGCGACGGTATCCCTCCGAGCGACACTGCTCCTCCCGACTACCGGACGGCGACGTAGCGGTTCGTTTGACAGTACCTTCGCGAATCGCCAAGTTCCAGACGTGCGTCTGAAGTGGCCCGCTCGCGTCCTTTGTGGACAGCAGTAGGATCGGGCGGGTGCCGCGTCGTCTGCTGATCTTCCTCGTCCTGGTGCTCGGCTGGGCCGAATGGGAACACTGGCGATCCTCCCGCCGCGGCATGGGCGCCCGGCCGGGGACGGCGGGCACCGGCGAGGCGATCGTCGTGCTCGGGTACCGCAACGGCGGGTCACGGGCCAATTTCGTGAACCGCTGGCGAGTACGGGCGGCAGTACGTTCCCAGGCGCCGGGGCCGTCGCGGCTGGTCCTGTGCGGCGGGCCCGTGGGCGGTCCAGAGGCGGAGGCGTCGCTGATGGCCCGGTACGCGCGCTCGCGCGGCTACCGGGGCCGGCTGGTGCTGGAGACGGAGAGCCGGTCGACGTGGGAGAACGTGCTCGGCGCGGTGCCGTTGATCGAGGACGCGGACCGGATCAAGATCGTCTCGAATTCCTTGCACGCGGAGAAAGCACGGCATTACCTGCGTCGGCACCGGCCGGATCTGGCGGAGCGACTGGTGCCCGCGGAGGACTACCGGGCCGGGGAGCTGCTGGCGCTGAAGCCGGTGCTGGCGGTGCTGGGGAAGCGAAAGCTGCGGCGGCTGCGGGGGTCGTGAGTGTTAATCCCGGTTAGAACCGGGATTGCCACTCACGAGATGCGCGTTGATCTTGTCCACCAACGCTTCCAGCCCCGCCCGCTCGTCCCGGTCAAGCGGCGCGAAGACCATCTCCTCGGCCTCCTCCAGCACCCCGTCGAGCCCGGCCACCAGTTCGGCCCCGGCCGGAGTGGCGTAGACGCGCTTGCGCCCGCCCTCCGTACGCCGCTCGACCAGCCCCCGCCGTTCGAGCCCCTTGAGCAGCAGTGAAACGTTCGCGGGAGTCGTGTGGCTCATCTCCGCGACGTCGCGCTGGATGGCCCCGGGCTGCCGCTCCAGGTACCCGAGCACCATGGCCTGTTCGAAGGTGAGGTCCCGGGTGCGGCTCCATTCCTCGATCCGCTTGCGCTGCGCCCAGCGAATCGACCGGAAAAGGTCGCCGCGTACCGGTTTCGACCGTTTCATCTCCCTTGAAGTTAAGTCCTTAACTTCTCCGGAAGGCCGGACGAGCGGCAGGAAAATGTCGTCGACGATCGACCGGATCCGCGCGGGCGGCAGCGGCGCGGGATCCATCACCAGGTCGTGGCGCACCAACTGGAGCGGCATGTCGAGCACGGCGCCCGGAATGCGGGACAGGTCGATCTCGCCGCGGTCGTGGGCGCGCCGGTAGATCAGCCCTTGCGGGAGCAGCCGGTCGCCGACGATCTGGTCGCGGAGCTGCCCGGGGGTGATGCCCGTTCCGGCCGACAGCCCGGCGAAAGCGGAAGAGACCGCGACAGCGAAGAACCCGGCCAGCGCTTCACTCGCCGCGGTCAGGTATGCCAGCAGATCCCCGCGCAACGTGCCGGTGTCGGGAACGGCGATGGGGTGGACGCTCCGGTGCCGTTTCATCACGGCCAGCACGAGCTGATCCTTGTTGGCCCACCGCCGGTAAAGCACGGCCTCGCTCGTGCGGGCGCGCACCGCGACCGATTCCATGGTCAGCCGGGCGTATCCGGCCTCGACCAGCTCGTCCCATCCGGCGGTCAGCAACGCGTGCTCAAGCTGCTCGCCGCGACGGCGGCGGACTGGTTCAGGGGCCACCCGATCAGGGTAGAAAGGTTTGCCTTTCTTAGCAAGTTTCCCTACGGTGGAAAGCAGGAGTTCTTCGGAGCGAGGGGAAACAATGCCGAAAACAACGGACCCGAATCCCGCCACGCCGGAATTGCCGGTCCTCATCGCCGGAGCCGGCCCGACCGGGCTGACGCTGGCCTGCGAACTCGCCCGCCGCGGCGTCCCGTTCCGGCTGGTCGAAGCGTCCCCCGGCCCGCGCCCTGGCTCGCGCGGCAAGGGGGTGCAGCCGCGCAGCCTCGAGGTGTTCGACGATCTCGGCGTCATCGAGCGCGTGCTCGCCCACGGCCGGTCGGCGATGCCCATCCTGCGCACCGGCTCGGACGGGACGACGAGCAGCGGCCCGACCTACGAGGAACGTCCCGATGTTCCTTACCCCGCAACGGTCATCACCCCGCAGTGGCGGGTCGAGGAAACGCTCGGGCTCCGGCTGGCCGACCTCGGCGGCGCGGTCGAGTTCGGCACCGCACTCGAGAGCTTCACCCAATCCGCGGACGCCGTGACCGCGGTGCTCCGCATCGGCGGCCAGACCGAAACCGTCCGCGCGCGCTGGCTGGTCGGCTGCGACGGCGGCCGCAGCGTCGTCCGCAAACAGGCCGGAATCGGCTTCGACGGCGAGACGAACGAGCGGATCCGGATGCTCGTCGCCGACGTGAAAGCCGACGGTCTCGACCGCGGCACCTGGCGCATGTGGTGGTGCGACGAGGGCTTCGTCAGCCTCTGCCCGCTGCCCTCGACCGACCTCTTCCAGTATCAGGCCTCCATCCGCGACGACACCGACCTCGGCCGCGCCACCCTCCAAACGATCCTCGACCAGCGCAGCGGCGGCACCGACGTCCGCCTCCACGAGCCGGAATGGACGTCGGTGTGGCGTTCCAACACCCGTCTCGCCGACCGGTACCGGCAAGGCCGCGTCTTCCTCGCCGGCGACGCCGCGCACGTGCACTCCCCCGCCGGCGGCCAGGGCATGAACACCGGCATCCAGGACGCGCACAACCTCGGCTGGAAGCTCGCCGCCGCCTCGCCCGCCCTGCTGGACACCTACGAAGCGGAACGCCTCCCGATCGCCGCCGGGGTGTTGCAGCTGTCGACCGCACGGCTGGCCGAGGCCGTCAAGGAGAAGAGCATCCCCATCCGCAGCGACCGGGACACGACCCAGCTCAGCGTCAACTACCGCGGCTCCGTCCTGGCCCGCGACGACCGCGCCGACTCCGCACAGCTGCGCGCGGGCGACCGCGCCCCCGACGCCCCCGGCCTCGCCACCACGACCGGCGAACGCCGCCTGTTCGACCTCACCCGCGGCGGCCACTTCACCCTGCTGAACTTCGGCCCCCGGGTCGAAACGCCGCTCCGCGCCTTCCACGTCGTCGCGCATCCCGCCGCCGACGACGAGATCGCCGATTCCGGCAAGCACCTCACCCGCGCGTACTCCCCGACCGACCGCACCCTCGTCCTTCTCCGCCCGGACGGCTACGTCGGCCTGATCTCCGACGCCGGCGACCTGTCGGCCGTCACGGAATACCTCGCCGGGCTCTGAGAACCGCTCCACGGCCCGCTCGTGACTCGCTACGGTGGTGCGTCATGAGCGGGCTGGAGGCGGGCGCCGTCAAGATCGGCGGGAAAATCGCGGCACACGCGGCCAAATCGTGGCTGCAGCGGTGGAAGGACCGGAAGACCCGGGGCTTGAGCCTGGTCGACCTCGCCGCCGGAGCCGGACCGCTCGGCCAGGCGAATCTCGACCGGCTCCTGCAAACGATCGGCACCCAGGTCGCGACCGAACTGGAACCGGTGCTGCGGAACGAATACGCCGCCTTGCCGGAGAACGAGGCCGCCGCCGTGTTCGCCGCCGTCGAGGACGCACTGGGCCAGGTCGACCTCTCCGACGACGCCCTCCTCGCCGACGATGCCGACGAGGAACAGCTGGCCCGCCGCGTCCGCGTCCAGTGCCCGGCCAACGAGTTCCTCTCGGCGGCCGGGTCCGCGCTGTACGACGTGGCGTTGGACCAGTCGTGCCGGCACCTGGTGCTGATCGTGCGGCATCTGCCGTCCTTCCAGCCGACCGCGCTGGCGGAGGTGCTGAAACGGCTGAACCAGCAGTCCAACCAGCTGGAAGAACTGCTGGCCCGGCTCCCGAAAACCAGCCTGACCGAGGCGGGCACCGACCACGCCCAGTTCCGCAACGAGTACCTGCGGGTGCTGGCGGACACGCTGGACCACCTGGAACTGCTCGGCCTGACGATGGAAAACCAGCCGACGCTGCCGTTGACCGTCGCTTATCTGAGCCTGAGTGTGTCCGGCGAACCCCAGCACTGGCGAGCGGCCCAGCGACCGGACTGGTTCGACCAGCAGCCCGGCGGCACCGTCCGCGCGGAAAACGCGATCCACCGCTCCGGCCGCACCCTGGTCCGCGGCGAGGCCGGTTCAGGGAAGACGACCCTGCTGGACTGGCTGGCCGTCACCGCCGCCCGCGGCGCCTTCACCGGACGGCTGGCCGAGTGGAACGGTTTCGTCCCGTTCCCGATCCGCCTCCGCAGCCTGCCGGACGGCCCGCTGCCGACGTCGGACGCCTTCGTCGCGCTGGCCGTGCCGACCCTGCGCACTCGGGTCCCGGACGGCTGGGCCGACGAGGTCCTGCGCACCGGGAAGGCGATCGTCCTGGTCGACGGCGTCGACGAGGTGGAACCCGGACGGCGCCGGAAGGTCAAAACCTGGCTGCGCGAACTCGGTTCCAGCTACCCCTCAGCGCGGATCGTAGTCACGTCCCGCACCGCAGCCGCCGATCAGCATTGGCTGACTTCGGAGCGTTTCGACTCGGTCGTGCTCGAACCGATGACCGCCACCGACATCCACGCACTGGTCGAACGCTGGCACCAAGCCGCCGCCCACGTCCGTCCCGATGCAGACCTCTCCGGCGCCCAACGCCGGCTGCTGAGCCAGCTCGACAACCGGCCGCATCTTCGTGCGCTCGCGGCTAATCCGTTGTTGTGCGCGATGTTGTGCGCATTGAACCTCGCGCATCGTTCGGAGCTGCCGCGCGATCGGATGACGTTGTACCGCAACGCTTTGTCCATGCTCGTCCACATGCGCGACGCCGAGCGTGACATCCCGGTGCTGCTTACGGAACAGCAGAAGCACGTCCTGCTGGGACATCTGGCATGGCGGCTGACTTCGGGGAACAAGGTCGAACTGCCGGTGTCCGAGGTCGAGGAGCATCTGGAGTACCGGCTGAAGTCGCTGCCTCATGTCGACCACAGCGCGGACGAAGTAGTGAAGCACCTGGTGGAACGCAGCGGGGTGCTGCGGGCTCCGGTGGTCGGGCGGATCGACTTCGTGCACCGGACTTTCCAGGAGTATCTGGCTGCCAGCGAGGCGACTGAGGCTGGGTACATCGACACGCTGATCGCCAACGCCCATCGCGACACCTGGCGCGAGACGGTCGTGATGGCGTGCGGGCACGCGAAGCACCATCAGGCGACGAAGCTGCTCCGGGAGATCATGGACCGGGCGGACTCTGAACCTCGACGCGCCCGTCGGCTGCGGCTTCTGGCGGCGGCGTGTCTGGAAACTGTCGGGGACGTGGATCCGGAGGTGATCGAGCGGGCACGGCGGGCTATCCGAGAGCATCTGGTTCCGCCGCGGAGCATCGTGGAGGCTGAATCGCTGGCTTCGGTCGGGAGTCAATTGTTGCATTACCTGCCGGATACCCTGGACGGATTGAGCGAGGCGGTCGCCCACGCCACAACCGCCGTGGCGACGATGTGCACAGGAGACGATGTGCTGCCACTGCTGCGAAATTACGCACAGGACGATCGGATCCTGGTACAGCTCAAGCTCATCGAGGCCTGGGAGTACTTCGATCCGGCCCGATACGCCGACGAAGTCCTCGCCGATTCGCCGCTCCTCTACGGGCGCATCTGGCTGAGCAACAGCCGATTGATTCCGCACACACCGAGGCTGAAGAACCTCGAAGTATTGTCGATCAGCTTGTCCGATGTGGATCTGGCCGAAGTCCCGAAAGCACCGGCGTTGTACAGCTTGTCCCTGAGCTTCTCTGACCAGCGCACAGTCAGCCTGCTGCCATTGGCCGAGCACGACCAATTAGAGACCGTGCGGTTCTACGATGCCCGCGGCTACACCGACTTGAAGGTCCTGAAACGACTTTCCCACCTGCGACATCTCACTCTGTTCCGCTCCACCGCATGGCGGAGCATCCGAGTATTCGGCGGGCTTCCGCAACTCACCGGCCTGGGACTCGACAGCTTGTCCGCCATCGACAGTCTCGACGTCTTGGCGGGCATGGAGAACCTCACCGATCTGACTCTCCACGACTGCCGAGTACAGGCGATCGCGGCCACACCGTCTCTCGCCTCGGTGCGAGCATTGGAGTACCACGGGGAACCGGTCTCCGACCTCAGCACTTTCGCTGACACGTTTCCCGGGCTCACCCAGCTGATCATTCTCGGCGAGTGCGCGGCTGACCTGGACCCCCTACTCGCCTTGCCGCTGCGGGAACTCGAACTGCGCGCCACCAGAGGACTTCAGGCGTTGGCAACGCACCCCACGCTGAAGGAATTGACGATCCGTACCGGCAAAGGATCGGTCGACCTGACCCCGTTAAAGGACGGCAAGCTGAAGCTGCGCGTGGACAGGGAAGCCAAGCTGATCGGAGTAGACCAGCTCGGCCCGGGCATCAAGCTGGAATACCTCTGACCCGCCCGAACTCGGATGCGCCCCGCCCGGTTCCTGGTACCCTGATCACCGGACAACGCAGACTCGATCCAAGAGGATTCGCATCGTGGCAGGTGAAGACGACATCTCCGGGTGAGCCCGGGGCACGGGCCATCACGGCACCGGCCCCTCGCTGATCCCCGCGCGGCCCCGAGCCGCGCGCGGAGGTTCCCGTGCCGGTCATAAGACCCACGGGCGGCGAGGCACCCGACCACGGCAAGCGCACAAGCGCGCCGGTCGGAATGCAGCCCAGGCACCAGCCGGGCCGCAGGTCGCAGATGGCCCACCCATGTCGTCCACAACCACACCCAGCAGGGCACCCCCTGCCGATCCACCGCGAGGCCGCTCCATGTCCGATCTCCGTATCGTCCTGTCCGGGATTTCCTTCTCCTGGCCGGACGACACCGTCGTCTTCGACCAGCTCTCCGCCACTTTCCCGGCAGGCCGCACCGGGCTCGTCGCGCCCAACGGGGCCGGGAAGTCCACTCTGCTGAAGCTCATCGCCGGGCAGCTCAAACCGTCCGCGGGCAGTGTCACGGTCGACGGCGTCCTCGGGTATCTCCCGCAGGATCTGCCGCTCACCGCCGAACTCACCGTTGCCGAGGTGCTCGGCATCGACGCGATCCTGAAGGCCATCACCGCCGTCGAGGAGGGCGACGCGGCCGAGGAGCACTTCACCACCATCGGCGCCGACTGGGACATCGAGGACCGCACCCGCGCGCAGCTGGACCGGCTCGGGCTCGGCGATCTCGCGCTCGACCGGCTGCTCGGCACCCTCAGCGGCGGCCAGGTCGTGTCGCTCGGGCTCGCCGCGCAACTGCTGCGCAGCCCTGACGTCCTGCTGCTCGACGAGCCCACCAACAACCTCGACCATACCGCCCGCCAGCAGCTCTACGGCGTGCTTTCCGACTGGTCCGGCTGCCTGCTCGTGGTCAGCCACGACCGTGCACTGCTCGACCGGATGGACCGGATCGCCGAACTCGGCGCGGACGAAATCCGGTACTACGGCGGCAATTTCACCGAGTACGAGCAGGCCGTGCAGGCCGAACGGGAGGTCGCGGAGAAGAACATCCGCAACGCCGAACAAGAGGTCAAACGCGAGAAGCGCGAGATGCAGCAGGCCAGAGAACGCGCCGATCGGCGGGCGAGCAACGCGAAGCGCAACCTGTCCAGCGCGGGGCTGCCGAAGATCTTCGCGGGCACGATGAAGCGCAACGCGCAGGAGTCCGCGGCGAAGGCGGACGGCACGCACGCGGCGCGGGTCAGCGCGGCGAAAGCGAAGCTCGACCAGGCCGAACGGTCGTTGCGGGAGGACCAGAAGATCAGCCTGGAGCTGCCGAAAACGGCGGTTCCGGCTGGGCGCACGTTGTTCGCCGGCAAGCATCTCCGGGTGCGCGGGCTGTTCGCGGGCGAGGGCGCTGACCTGTCGATCCGTGGTCCGGAACGGATCGCGCTGACCGGGCCGAACGGCGTGGGCAAGTCGACGTTGCTGCGGCTGATGCACGGCACCCTCACCCCAGACGCGGGCGAGATCAGCCGCGCGGACGGGCGCATCGCGTATCTGTCGCAGCGGCTCGATCTGCTGGATTCCGGACGCACGGTCGCGGAGAATCTCGCCGACGCGGCCCCGGAAATGCTGCCCGCGGACCGGATGAACCTGCTGGCGCGCTTCCTGTTCCGGGGTGCGCGGGCGCATCTGCCGGTCGGGGTGCTGTCCGGCGGGGAACGGCTGCGTGCGACGCTCGCGTGCGTCCTGTTCGCCGAGCCCGCCCCGCAGTTGCTGCTGCTCGACGAGCCGACGAACAACCTCGACCTGGTCAGCGCCGGCCAGCTGGAAAGCGCGCTGAACGCCTACCAGGGCGCGTTCGTGGTGGTCAGCCACGACGAGCGGTTCCTGGCCGAGGTCGGCGTCGACCGCTGGCTGCGGCTGGAAAACGGGCAGCTGCGGGAAACGGCCGGGATCGCGGAATGACCGCCCTGCGCGCGCACGAGATCGTGCGGGTGCTCGGGGGACGGCGGGTGCTCGACGGCGTGTCGGTCACCGCCGCCCCCGGCCGCCGGATCGGCGTGATCGGCGAGAACGGCACCGGGAAGTCGGCCCTGTTGCGGGTGCTCGCGGGCGTGGACGCACCGGATCGCGGCGAGGTCGACCGACCGCCCGATCTTGGCTTCCTGCACCAGGAAATGCCGTTCGACCCGGCCGCGACGGTCGCCGATGTCCTCGACGAAGCCCTCGCGGCGGCACGCGAAGTGCTGGCCGAACTCGACCGGGTCGCCGCGCTGCTCGCCGAAGCACCCGAGGACGCCGCGCTGCTGGCCGAGTACGCCGAACTGCTCGACCAGGCACAGCAGCACGAGGCGTGGGACGCGGACCGGCGGGCGGAAATCGTGCTCACCGGGCTGGGGCTCGCCGCGGTCGAACGCGAGCGCACGCTCGGTTCGCTCTCCGGCGGCCAGCGCGGCCGGCTCGCGCTGGCCGGGCTGCTGGTCCGCCGTCCGTCCGCGGTGCTGCTCGACGAACCGACCAACCACCTCGACGCCGAGGCCGCCGCGTTCCTCGAAGCCCAGCTGCGCGAACTGCCCGGCTGCGTGGTGTTCGCCAGCCACGACCGGGCGTTCCTCGACGCGGTGTGCACCGACATCCTCGACCTCGACCCGGCCCCGGACGGTCCGGTGCGCCACGGCGGCACCTACACCGAATACCTCGGCTGGAAACGCGCCGAACGCGAGCGCTGGGAACGGCAATACGCCGAAGAGCAGGAAGAACTGGAGGAGCTGCGCGACGCGCTCGGCGTCACCACGCATCGGGTCGCGCCGGGCCGCCTCGCGCCGGACAACGAGAAAATGGGCCTCGGCCGCCGGTCCGGCCGCGTGCAGAACCAGATCTCGCGCCGGACCCGGGCCACCACGCGAAAGCTGGACGAGCGGGAACGAGCCCAGCTCCCCGCGCCACCGCCACCGCTCCGGTTCCAGCCGAAAGCTCTTGCGGTCGAAAACCCGCGAGAAACCCTTGCCACACTGGATAACGTGCATCTTCCCGGACAGCTTTCCCTAGCCCGCCTGGAGATCCGGCCGGACACCCGGCTCCTGGTCACCGGCCCGAACGGCGCGGGAAAGTCAACGCTGCTGCTCCTCCTCTCCGGAGAACTCGGCGCAGCAGGCGTCACCCGCCACCCCGGCATCACCACCGGCATCCTCCGCCAGGACACCACTTTCGCCCGCCCGCAACGCACCGCCCGTGCCACCTATCTCGCGACACTGGGCCCCGAACGCGTCGCCGCTGTCCCGCTGAACTCGTTGGGGCTGCTGACAAATCGCGAAGCGTCCCGTCCGGTCGGCGAACTGTCCGTCGGGCAGCGCCGTCGCCTGGCGCTCGCGCTGCTCATCGCCGATCCGCCGCACCTGCTGCTGCTCGACGAGCCCACCAACCACCTCTCCCCCACGCTGTGCGACGAACTGGAGGACGCCCTCGGCACCAGCCCGGGCGCGATCGTCGCCGCCACGCACGACCGGCGGCTGCGCGAACACTGGACCGGACAAGTGCTCCACATCGGACCCGATCACCGCGCTACGCCGTTAGAGTGATCCGCGCCGGACGGATGTCCAGCGGAAAGCCCCGGCATCGACCACCTCGCGCGAACCTCCGCCCGCGAAGGGAACGACCGAATGATGCACGAAGTCCTGCGCCGCCACGTCGACTCCGGGTTCGTCCCGGGCGCGGTAGCCCTCGTCGCGCGCGGCGACGACGTCCAGGTGACCGCGGTGGGATCCCTCGACGTCGAGGGCACCGCGCCGATGGCCCGCGACTCCATCTTCCGGCTGGCCTCCATCACCAAGCCGATCACCGCGGCCGCCGTGCTGATGCTGATCGAGGACGGCCGGTTCGGCCTGGACGACCCCGTCGCCGAATGGCTGCCCGAACTGGCCGCCCCGGTGGTCGTGCGGACGCAGCGGAGCCCGATCGACGACGTCGTCCCCGCCACACGGCCGATCACCGTCCGCGACCTGCTGACCTTCCGGGCCGGCTACGGCTTCCCGTCGGACTTCTCCTTGCCGCAGGTCCAGGAGCTGTTCACGGTGCAAACCGACGGCCGCGAGGTCCGGCTGCGCCCGGAACCCGACGAATGGCTGGCCCGGCTGTCCCGCATCCCGCTGCTGCACCAGCCCGGCGAGGCCTGGCTGTACGACACCTGCGCGGACCTGCAGGGCATCCTGATCGCCCGCGCGTCCGGCCAGCCGCTGCCGGACTTCCTGGCCGAGCGGCTGTTCGAACCCCTCGGCATGGCCGACACCGCGTTCGAGGTGCCAGCGGCCAAACGACACCGCTTCGCCAGCTACTACCGCGCAAACGAGAACGGCCTGGAGCTGGCCGACGCGCCGGACGGCCAGTGGCGCGAGGTGCCCCCGTTCCCGGCCGGATCCGGTGGACTGGCCGGGACTGCGGACGATTGGCACCGCTTTGCCCGAATGCTCCTTTCCGACGGGGAAGGATTGCTGTCGAAGGAGTCCGTCCGGCAGATGACGACTAACCAGCTGACCGCGGAGCAGATAGCGGCCAACCCGGTCTTCCTCGAAGGCCAGGGCTGGGGCTTCGGCGGGTCCGTGGACGTCGCGCCGACGCAGCCGTGGCAGGTCCCCGGCCGCTACGGCTGGGTCGGCGGCACCGGAACCAGCGCCTACCTGGTGCCCGCCAGCGGTTCGGTCGCGATTTTGCTCACTCAGCGCGCGGTGGACGGGCCCGGCGGAATCCCGCAGATCCAGGACTTTTGGCGCGAGGCGGCCGCGCCGGAGTGATCCGGCGCGGGCCGCGCACTGTACTGTGGCCCGCGGGCACGAGGCAACACGACGAGGGGTCAGACGTGGGCATCTTCGACAAGATCCGCGGCGAGTTCATCGACATCATCGAGTGGACCGACGACAGCCGGGACACCATCGTGTGGCGCTTTCCGCGCCACGAAAACGAAATCAAGATGAACGCGAAGCTCACCGTGCGCGAATCGCAGGCCGCGGTGTTCGTGAACGAGGGCCAGGTCGCCGACGCCTTCCCGCCCGGCATGTACACGCTGCAGACGCAGAACATGCCGATCATGTCCACCCTCAAGGGCTGGAAGTACGGCTTCGACTCGCCGTTCAAGGCCGAGGTGTACTTCGTCAACACGCGGCAGTTCACCGACCTCAAGTGGGGCACGCAGAACCCGGTCATCCTGCGCGACGCGGAGTTCGGCATGGTCCGGCTGCGCGCGTTCGGCGGCTACGCGATCCGCGTGGTCGAGCCGGTCGCGCTGCTGAAGGAGCTGGCCGGCACCGACCCGCAGTTCCGCACCGAAGAGGTGTCGGACTACCTGCGCAGCATGGTCATCAGCAAGCTCGGGCCCGCGATCGCGGCCGCGCAGGTGCCGATGCTCGACCTGGTCACCCAGCAGGACCAGATCGCGGGCAAGATCGCGAACGCGCTGAACCTCGAACTGCGCGAGGTCGGCATCGAGATCTCGAAGTTCCTGATCGAGAACATCTCGGTGCCGCCCGAGGTCGAGGCCGCGATGGACAAGCGGACCCAGATGGGCGTGGTCGGCGACCTCGACCAGTACACGAAGTTCCAGTCCGCGAACGCGATCGAGGCGGCGGCGAACAACCAGGGCGGCGCGGGCGAGGGGCTGGGCATCGGCCTCGGCATGGCGCTCGGCCAGCGCGCGGCCGGACCGCAGCAGCAGCCCGCCCCGCAGCAGTACCAGCAGCAGTACCAGCAGCCGCAGAGCCAGCCCCAGTACCAGCAGCAGGCTCCGCCGCAGATGCCGCCGCCGCTGCCGCAGGGCGAGCAGTGGTTCGTCGGCGCGAACGGCCAGCAGCTCGGCCCGTTCGACCGCGCGGGCCTCGGCCAGCAGATCTCGGCGGGCACGCTCGCGCGGGACACCCTGGTGTGGAAGGCGGGCATGGCGCAGTGGACGCCGGCCGCGCAGGTGCCGGAGGTGTCGGCGCTGTTCGGCGCGACCCCGCCGCCGCTGCCGCCGTCCTGAGCCGCATCAACCTTCTGGGGGACCCATGACCGACCCACGCTCCCAGCAGAGCGGCGTGGCCAATACGACCTATCCGTGCGGCGGCTGCGGCGCCCGGCTGGAGTTCGCGCCGGGCACCACGGCCATGCAGTGCCCGTACTGCGGATTCCGGCAGGAAATCGCCGCGGGCGACCGGGAAATCCGCGAGATCCCGTTCGCCGAGCTGGCGAATCTGGCCCGCAAGCCGGTGGGGTCGATCGGCAAGTACGTCTTCGTGTGCCAGCGGTGCGCGGCCAGGACGGAGACGAACGAAACCGCCAGCATGTGCCAGTTCTGCGGCGCGCCGCTGGTCATCGACCCGGGAGCGTCCGGGCAGCTGGTGCCCGAGGGCGTGCTGCCGTTCGCGTTCGACCGGCCCGCGGTGAGCACGCACCTGAAGAAGTGGACGTCCTCGCGCTGGTTCGCGCCGACCGCGCTGAAGAAGGTCACCACCGCCGAGTCCACGAAGAGCACGTACATCCCGCACTGGACGTACGACTCGCAAACGGTGTCGGTCTACACCGGTGCGCGCGGCGAGTACTACTACGTCACCGAGAGCTACTACGAGAACGGCGAGCGCAAGACACGCCAGGTGCGCCACACCCGCTGGTACCCGGCGCGCGGGCAGGTCGCGCGGAATTTCGACGACGTGCTGGTGCCGGCGAGCACCCAGCTCCCGTTGCCGGAACTGGACAAACTCGCGCCGTGGCCGCTGCTCGACTCCGCGCCGTACCAGCCGCAATTCCTCTCCGGGCACTTCGCGCTGCGCTACGACGTGGAGCCGGAGAACGGGTTCGAGGAGGCGAAGAACCGGATGGCCCCGGTCATCGCCGACGACTGCACATCCGACATCGGCGGCGACACCCAGCGGCTGAATTCGGTCGACACGCAGCACAACAACGTGACCTTCAAGCTGATGCTGCTGCCGGTGTGGGTCGCGACCTATGTGTACGCGGGGAAGAACTGGCAGATCCTCGTCAACGGCCGCACCGGCGAAATCCACGGCCAGCGGCCGTGGAGCAAGGTCAAGATCGCCGTCGCCGTGGTGGTCGCGCTGATCGTGATCGCGGCGATCGTCTACTTCATCGCGACCAAGGGCCACAGCACCGGCACCACCCACCATTCCGTTACGCACCACTGAGTTTCCCTCGAAGGATGTGATGTGCCGTGCTCATGGGCATGGTTCTCGGCGACCGCCGCTCCCGCGTTTCGCGGGAGCACGCGGGTTCGCCGCTGTCTTGACCGGCGGGCACCCTCGCCTGCTCCCCGCGAAGCGTCGACGGCTGACCAGCCCTTCGACCTTTCCCGGGAGCACTCATGTCCACCGTCCAGTGGACCGAAAACGGAATTCACCACACCGCTCGCTGGCATTCCGGAAACGGAACCCCGCCGCCGGGCCGCATCGCCGTCGTCGATGACCGGCTGACCGCTGCCGCCGCACTGCGTTTCGCCCGCGCCAGCACCGGAATGCTGTGGCGCGGCGACTTTCCCAACGCGCGGCAGCTCCTGCGCGCCATGGACCGGCGGCTCCCGCAGCCTTCGGGTTCCTTCGCCGAGGTGCGTGCAGCACGTTCGGAACGCGCGACACTGCTCGGAAAAGTCCTGGTCTCGGTGGAAAGCGACCATTCGCTGCACCTCCGCCGAGCCCCCGACATCCGAGCCGCCTGCCAGCACGCGTTCGACGGTTTACCCGGCACGCTGATCTCGTTGCGTGATCTTCTCGGCGCCCTCAGCGCTTATCAATGGCATCAGAAAGGCATCCATATCAAGGCTTTGGACGCACGGCTGTATCCGGCGTACAGCGTGTTCACGCCGACCCGCGCCGAGTACCTGGACCTGGTCGCGCAGGAACCGTTGCCCGGCAAGGGTTCCCCCGTCGTCTTCGATATCGGCACCGGTACCGGAGTTCTCGCCGCCATCCTCGCCCGGCGCGGTGCCGCCAAGGTGGTGGCGACCGACCTCAACCCGCGTGCCGTGCGCTGCGCCCGCGACAACCTGCGGCGGCTCGGCCTGTCCGATCGGGTCCAGGTCCTCGAAACCGACCTCTGGCCCGCCGGGCAGCGGGCTGAGCTGGTCGTCTGCAATCCGCCCTGGCTGCCCGGAAACCCGGCCTCGGCACTGGAACTCGGGATCTACGACCCGTCGTCCGCCATGCTGCACCGCTTCCTCGATGGCCTGCCCGGCCATCTGACGCCGCACGGCGAAGGCTGGCTGATCCTGTCGGACCTGGCCGAACACCTCGGCCTGCGGACCCGGGCCGAACTGCTCGCCCGGATCGCGGCGGCGGGCCTGCGGGTCGCCGGCCGCCGCGAGACCACGCCAAGGCACCGGCGCGCCACGGACAGTGCCGATCCGTTGCACGCACAGCGTTCCCGGGAGCGGACGGCGCTCTGGCGGTTAACCATGTCCAGAGCGTGACCCGGCGTTTCCACACTGGACTACACCAATCGAATATCCTCGCCGGAGAAACGGGGAGGGACGATGCCCGGACCGGGTTTTGCCGTACCACGCCGGGACTTCGTGCGGACGCTGCTGCATCGCGGCAGCCCGCCGGAACGCACCGACGCCGGGGAGGACCTCGCCGCGGTCGGCGACGCGACGCTGGCCCGCGCCGCGCGGTACTGGGTCGTCGTGCCGATCGCCTACCGGATCGCCGCGTTCGTGAAGGTGTTCATCGGCTTCGCCGCTGCCAACGGCAGCACCGGGCTGGTTCCGGTGCTGCCCGCGGCCGCGGTGGGCGTCGCCGCGAACGCCGCGTTCCTGTGGTGGCTGCTGCGCTCCGGCGGCCTGCCCGCGCGGCGCACGCGGCGGGTGCTCACCGCGGACCTCGCCTTCGGGCTCGTGCTGAACCTGGCGGTCGCGGTCCTCGCGCCGGATCCGGTGCAGCCGTTCGCGATCGACGTCACGTGGACGTGGCTGGTCGGTTCGGTGGCGATGTGGGCCGGGACGTCCGGCCTGCCCGCCGCGTTGCTGCTGCTCGCCGCCGCCGTCCCGGCACGCGCCGTGCTGACCTTGGCCGGCGGGCTGCCGCTGGACAATCCGCTCGCGATCAGCCGGTCGATCGGCTGCCTGGTCGCGCTGGCCGTGGCGATCGTGGTGGCCTGCGGAATACTGGTGCTGCTGGGCGTCGGCACCCGGTTCGCGCTCGACATCGGCCTGCGCCGCGGCCAGGAAGCCGAACGCAGGCGCACCCAGCGGCTGCTGCACGACAGCGTGCTGCAGACCCTGGAAGCGCTCGCGATCTCCCCGGCCGACGACGCCGACCACGCCGCCGAACGACTCGCCCAGCTGCGCTCGGTCGCGCACGCCGAGGCCGCCGAACTCCGCCGGAGCATCACCGAACCCATCGACCCGAGCACCAGACGCGGCTTCGTGGTCGAACTGGCCGACGTCGCCGCCGACATGGCCCGCGAAGGCCTCCGCACCCAACTCGTAGCCGCAGATTTCGCCGACGACGACCGCCTTTCCGCCGATCGCCGCACCGCGATGTGCGAAGCAGTACGAGAAGCGTTGCGCAACACGGTAAAACACGCTGGAACGAGCCGGGTAGTGCTCCGGGTAGAGGAACGCGACGGCGGCACCGCGGTGGTCGCCCGGGACCAGGGCTGCGGCTTCGACATCCGCGAACGCGGCCCCGGCTTCGGCATCCAGCAGTCGATCGAAGCGCGACTGGCCGAGGTAGGCGGCACCGGACGGGTGGAATCGACGCCGGGTAACGGAACCCGGGTAACGCTGTGGGTTCCGCATTGACCGACTGACCGCGGATTTTTCCCTCGATCGGGGAGAGCAGCGCGTATCCCTGAGTCACCAGCTCGCGGTGCTGACCATTCAATCCGCCGTGGGTGCACTTGCGTACGCACTTGCCGACAAACAATCTCCCCGCTCATGCACCCCGTTCGTAGGTTCACATTCCCTGCCCGCCAGCCTGATAATGGAGGGTCAAGCACGAGCACGCCCACCAGCGGGAGCGCTTGTATGGACACGCCGGACGAGGCAAGCACGAATCGGGTCGAACGGAATCGCCGGATGCTCGAATCCTGGCGGGCGGGCGCGTCGATCACCGAGATCGCCAGGGAACACGGGCTGTCCCTGAGCTGGACCGGACGGCTGCTGCGCCAGGAAGGCGCGGTACTGCCGGAGATCCGTCAAGGCGTGCGCCGCGAACTCGACGTGCCGAGGATAGTCCGCGAGTACGAGTCGGGGTCGACTATTCAGAGCATCGCGGACGCGCATCAGGCGTCCTACGGCACTATCCGTCGTTTGCTGCTGCGGGAAAAAGTGGCCATCCGCCCGCATGGCGGCCAGAACGCTCTCGATCGGCGCAAGCCCGACGACACCCCGCGTCACTGATCATCACATCGAGATGGGTGATTCCTGACTCGTTCAGGTTTCTTTTACCGGCTGGAACAGGTAGGGAGGAATAATCGGGGGTGTGGAATGAGTGAAACGCGGCCAGGGTCAGCGATGTCAGACAGACCGGTGCGCGCACCGGTCCAGCTTCCGCCCGCACCGACCGTGCTGCTCGGCCGCGCCGCGGAACTGACCCGGCTGGACGAAATCCGGCTCCGCTCCGACCCAGCCCCGTCCGTCGTCGTGCTCACCGGCGTCGGCGGGATCGGCAAAACGGCGCTCGCCCTGCACTGGCTGCACACCCACCGCGCCCGGTTCCCCGACGGCATCCTCTGCGCGAGGTTTTCCGCCGAGGGCACCGAGACCTCAGAATCCGCGAGCGGAATTCTGCACGGTTTCCTTGCCGCACTGGGCATTCCCGTCGACGAAATCCCCGACTCGCTCGCCCAGCGGGCCGCCGAATTCCGTGCGGTGACAGCGGATCGCCGGTTCGCCGTGCTGCTCGACGACGTCGTGCACAGCGCCGACGCCCGCGCCGTGCTGCCGTCCAGCGCGAACGCGTTCGTGCTCGTCACCAGCCGGTCCCAGCTGACCAGCCTCGCGCTGGACGGCGCGGAAATACTGCCGCTCAGCCCGCTTCCGGAAAGACCATCCCGCGAAGTGCTCGTCCTCCGTTCCGGCCAGCGGCAGATCAGCCAGGAGGACGCGGAAAACCTCCTGACCGCGTGCGCCGGTCTCCCGCTGGCGCTCGCCATCACCGGAGCGAGGCTGCGCGTCCGGCCGAGACGCAACCCACACCAGGAAGCTCGCCGCGGACGTGCTCGGCACTTCGGCGGTTTTACCGGTCTGGCAAAGGTTTTCGACGCCGCCTACGCCGCACTCGACGATTCGGCGGCCCGGCTCTACCGGACCTGCGGCATCCTGCCCGGCCCGCACCACGCGGTCGACGCGCTCGCCGACACCCTGCAGAGTTCGCCCGCCTACTTGGACGATGCCCTCGACGAACTGATCGAAGCCAATCTCCTCCACGAACTGGAGGACGAAACCGTGGCACAGCACGACGTCGTCCGCCACGATGCCCGCGTCCGCGCGGAACGCCAGGACGCCGAGGCCGATCGGCACTATCTCGTCCACCGCTACACCCGCTGGTACCGCGACCAGACCGTCACCGCGAGCGCACTCATCCACCCCTTTCGGCCGAACTTCGCATCAGAAACAGTTGCGGCGACGGATTCTTTCGCCGACCGCGATCACGCGGTGAGCTGGTGGCGACGGGAACGGCGCGTCATCAACGCCGTCGCGGAAGCCGCCTTGGCCCACGGCTGGGACGAGGAACTGTGGCAGCTCGCCGAAGCGTCGTGGGGATTTTTCTTGCACCACCGGGATTACGAATCCTTCCTCGAACTGTGCACGGCCGGGATCGAGGCAGCTCGGCGGTGCGCACAGCCGTTGGCCGAAGCTCGGTTGCACAGTCAGGTCGGCTACGTCTATGACCGGCTGAAACAGTTCGAGAAGGCTGCTGCCCACCACACCGCGGCACTCGAGATCGGCGACCGGGAACAGCACGGTCCGACGCAGGCCACAGCGCTGTCGCGGATCGCAAGAGACGCACGAGGCCGTGGCGACCTCGAAGGCGCGCTGGCCCTGTACGAGCGCAGCGCGGAGAAGCACGCCGAAATCGGGCTTCCGCGCGGCGTCGGCATGGCCCGGCGCCGTCGTGGGGAACTGCTGATCAAACTCGGGCGGGAAGAGGAAGCGGTGCGGGAGCTCACTGAAGCTGCCGCCATCATGGCGGAGGCGGACGATGCCGGTCAGCATGCACGCGCGGTCATCCCGCTCGCAGCGATCCACGCCCGGCGGGGCGATTACCGCCGGGCGCGCGCCGAACTCCTGCGGGCGCTCGAAGAGGTCGAACGCCTGCGGTCACCGCATTTCCAGGCCGAGGTCCTCACCGCGCTCGCCGACCTCGAAAGCGGACACGGCGACGAGGCAAGCGCCCAGCGCCATCTCGACGAGGCCCGCGGCCTCAGCGGGGATTCCGCCGAGCCGCCGCACTGACCACGCCACTCCGCCCGGCCAGCACACCGCCGCGGCGATAGCCCCCGGCCACTCCGCTCTCAGCTCGTCGGCCTCGCTGGCCGTCGCGGCCCGAGCGCCGCGACGGACCACGACGTCCGCAGTGGCCGAACGCCGTGGCCCGGCCCGGTCGACGTCGGCGACCAGCAGCTGCATTGAGCGACACCCGGGCAACGCGAGCCGGACGCACGCGCTGCCGGGGGTCACGCGTCCCACCCGGGCAGCGGCCGGGGCGTCGCCGGCAACGGTGGATAGGCCGGTGCGCTCGGTTCGGACAGCTCCAGCATCTGGTACATCGCCGACCGCAAAATCCCCGCCGAGCAGTCGATCCGCGAACTGACGGCAGGCAGCACCTCCGCGGCGAGCCGCGGGGCAGCGGTGATCGCGGCTTCCTCCTGCGCTTCGAGGGGCTGGTCCGCGTCCCATGGCTTCGTGCGTGCTCGCACGATGTCCGCGACGCTGCCGGGCCGCGGGTGTCCGTCCGGCAGCGACGCGAGTGTCACCGGCCTCCCCATGGCCGCCGCGTAGCCCGTGGTCGAGCCGTGGTCGCCGATCACCCAGTCAGCCGCAATCATCGTCGCCTGCCATCCCTGCTCGGGCGGGAGCACTCGCAGCCCGCGGCACCCGCCTAGCCAGGCGGTGATCTGCCGCCGTCCGTGCACCGCCCAGATGTTCGGATGCAGCACGGCCGCCACCGCGTAACAGTCTCTCGGCAGCGCATTCACGACCGCTTCGTACATCTTCGGGACACGGCCGAACGCCGAGTCAGTGAACCAGGTCGAACTCAACACCACCAGCCGTCTCGAACCGACACCCAGCGCCCGGCGGTAGCGCTCCCGCTGCCCGCTACCCGCCCACATCCCGTCAAGACAGAGGTCACCGGCCACGACCGCCGCGGGCACCGCCTCCGGGCACCGCTCCCGCAGCAGGTCGACCTCCGCTTCGGTGGCGAGGCCCAGCACCGCCGGAAGCACCCGCCCCCGGAAGGTGATCAGCTCGCGGTCCAGTCCGGTCGTTTCGACCGTCGCCCCGCCCGCCTTGCGGCTGAACCGGCGTGGCCGGACTCGCCCGACCCCGTGCTCGATCAGCATCAGCGGCCCACGCACCTGGTCGAGATGCCGGTGGCTGGCCGCGAGAACAAGGTCAAACCGGTGCGCCACCGCCTGCTCCCAGGGCAGTATCAGCCCGTGCTGTGCCCGCACGTACTCTTCGACCCCGGCCCACCGGTCGGTGCTGTGCGGCACGGTGAACATCACCTGCACCCGCAGATCCCGTTCGAGCAGCGAGATCAGCTCGACCAGCCGCGTCCCCGCCTGCACGGTCGGAACGACCGCCAGCACGGTCCGGCAGCCCGGCCGCGTCACCCGCGACGCGGCGTCGAGACCGATCGGACCGCGTACCCACACCTCGTGCGCCATCTTCATCCCCTCCGTCCGGAAACCGACGAACCGAGGCTGCGGCGCGGTCCTGACCGGGGACTTCCCGCCGCTGGACACAAAGCGGACCGAAACCGGACAAGACAATTCCCCGGATGATCGTTATCTCCAAAGCGGTCGCCGATTCACCGGATCAATGCGAAACTGGGCAGTCGACGAGGGAGGGGCGTCGAATGGACTTCGCCTACGGAATTCTCGGGCAGACAGCGATGCGGATGCACGGGAAGATGAATGAGCAGTGGGGACGGCGGCAAACCCGGAATATTCTCGGAATCCTGCTCACTCGGCCGGGTCAACGCTTTTCCGACGACGCCCTGATCTCCTGGCTCTGGGACGACGATCTGCCCGGCAATCCGCAAGAAGCCCTGTACAAGGCAGTCCACCGGCTGCGTCCTGCCCTCGCCGAAGCAGATGTGCCCGCCTCGGTCGCCCGGTCCGGCGACGGCTATCTGCTCGACCTCGACGGCGATCGCGTGGACGTCGACGTCTTTCGCAAAGCAATGCGGAAAGCACACGCCGCAGCGAGTTCCGGCGATCATGAAACGGCGCACGAATCAGCCTTGTCCGCCCTTTCCCTATGGCGCGACGAACCACTGGCAGGCCTTCGCACCGAACGCGCGGACAATTGGCGCGAGGACAACATAAAATCCATGTTGCTTCCCGCGCGAGAAATCCTGACAAGTCAATTGCTCGCGCTCGGCCGTCCCGACGAGGCCGCAGGACGGATGCAAGAACTGGCCCCCGAGCACGCCAGCCGCCTGGCTTTCGTCAAACTCCAGATCCAGATCTACTACGCGCTCGGGCAGTCCGAGCAGGCACTGGCCCACTACCTCGACGCGCATCGGCGATTCCACGACGCCGCGGACGACACCGCCGCGGCTGTGCTGCGCGCCTTCCACGACGAGGTCCGGGACAGCTACGAAAACCCTCCCGCCGCTGCCCTGCCCACCGCCCCGGCGCACCGGGCCGCGCCGCCGTCCCATCCGCTCCCCCGCGACCTCCGCGGGTTCATCAGCCGCACCCGCGCACTGGACACGCTGGACCGGTGGCTCCGGCCGGACTCGCCGGCCCGCTCGCCCGCCGTCGTGCTCAGCGGCCCGCCCGGCATCGGGAAGACAAGCCTCGCGGTCCACTGGGCGCACCGGGCCGCGAACTGGTTCCCTGACGGGACGATCTACCTCGACCTGCACGGCTTCGGCCCGGCGCCGCGGCTCGAACCGTCCGACATCGTCGACCGCCTCCTCCAAGACCTCGGCTACCCAGTCGACCACGTGGTGGACACGGCAGCCAGGGCCGCGGTGCTGCACCAGCAGCTGACCGACCGCTCCGTGCTGGTGATCCTCGACGACGCGGAGAACTCCGACCATGTCGACCAGTTGCTGAACGTGCTGTCCGCCTGCTCGGTGATCGTCACCTCGCGCCGCCGCCTCAGTGCGCTGGTCCGACGGCACGAACTCGCTGAACTCAGTCTGGAGCGCCTCGACGACCACGACTCGCTGGAGTTGTTCGTCCGGCGTCTGCGCGGCCGAGGAGAACGGGAACCCGACGCAGCACGCCGAATCGCGCATCTCTGCGACGGCTTGCCGCTCGCGCTCACCCTGATCGCTGAGAGTGCCGCGCGCCAGCCGGGGCTGAGCCTCGGCACGATGCTCGACCAACTGCGAGATCCGGAGATGCTCCTGAGCATCGGCGACGACGGCGACGACCAAAGCCTGCGCGCCGTATTCTCCTCGTCCTATCGCATGCTCGAACCACCGAGCCAGGCTGTTTTCCGGCTCTTCGGCCACCATCCCGGCGCGGAAATCCACGTCGACACCCTGCTGTCCGCCGCCGGGCGTCCCACAGCGGAAACCCGGCGGGCGCTCGAAACCCTGGTCGCTTTGCACTTGATCGACCGGCCAGGCGACACGGACCGCTACCGGATTGTCTCCATTTTCCATCGGTACGCCCAGACGCTGAGCGATCAAGACCACGACTCGCGGCCGTTGCGGCGCTTGCTGTCGCATTACTACTGCACCGCGCACCACGCGCACCGGATGGCGCACCCGCACCGCGACCGCCCGCCGCGACCGGATCCGGAACCCGGCATCCGCCCGACCGAGTTCAAGACACCAGACGCCGCGACGCAATGGTTCTTGCGCGAGCGAACAAATATCGTCGCGCTCACCGCTCTGGCCCTGGAGCAACGTCATTTCGAAATAGCCTGCATGCTGCCCCATCTCATTGCAGATACCCTTGACAAGTATGGTTTTTACGACGAAATGAGCACCGGATTCGCTATCGCGGCACGGGCAGCGAGGGCAAACAAGGATCCGCACGCGGAAGCGTCGACCCTGAACGATCTCGGCGAACTCAACCTCACGCTCAGCAACCACAAAACAGCCGAGCAAGCCCTGACGCAGGCGCTGGAACTCGCCACTGCCGACGGATCGCCCATTGGGGTGTTGACAATAAACATCAACTTCGCCCAGCTCTACCGTCACACCGGCTGCCCCGCCAAAGCGATCACACTCTTCCGCCGCTGCATCACCCACGCGCAGTGCAACCGCGACCTGGTCCGCGAGGCGAAAGCAGAGCAGTATCTCGGCGAGACTCTCGCTGACCTCGACCAGTACGAAAAGGCGCTGCCGCACTACCATCGCGCGCTCCACCTGCGTGCGCTGACTGGCGACACCGCCGGACAAGCCACGACCTACACGACACTCGCCGAACTCCATCTCAGAGAGGAACAGTTCGCCGTCGCACACCGGCATTGCCAGCTGGCGCAAGCCCAGATCGCCGGCGATCTCACCGCCACGATGCGGCTGCGCACCGTGCAAGCCCGGCTCGCCGCGGCCGAGCGCGATGATCGGGCCGCGTTGCGGTTGTCGCAGGAAGCGGTCGAACTGGCCGAGCGGGCGCACAACGCGACTGGTCAGGCTCGGGCGTTGGAAGCGTTCGCCGAGATCCTGTACTCGCGAGGGAATCGCGAAGACGCTGTCGACGCGTGGAGTCGCGCCGCGGCCTTTTACCGGGGCCGCGGCAAGGATGCCAAGGCTGATCGGGTCGAGGACCGGCTGGCGATGGCCCGGAGTCCACATGCGATTCCGCAGGCCAGGGACGGAGAGAGCACCGTGGCCATGCCAGCCCCTCGGAGGACAGCCACCCCGAAAGGGTGACGCATTCAGGAGGCCCTAGTCAGGCCGATCACCCGTGCGGCATTATCTCACCCAGCTGAGGGCTGTTATCACCTGCAGACAGGCACTCAGGGTAGATCACCCCGGGTCTCGATCACGCAGGAATCATGACAGCCCGATCGCAACGATATCCATGTTGCGCAGCGCACGAAAGATACTCATGATTCATGCAAGGAGATCCACTTGTCCCCCCTGGCGTCATTCTTGATCACCTTCACGCCGTTGGCACTCATGGCGCTGCAGGCCGTCAAGGATTGGTGGCGGTGCTGAATAGCCACTGAATCCGGCGCTGGCGTTGCAATTACAACGTTTTCCGTAATCGCAACGCCAGCGCCGGACAAGCCGCAGCCGCCCGTCGGGCTTCCGCCAGCAGCGTCTCCGGCACCGTTTCCCCGCGTACTACCGGGTAACCCCATTCGTCCACAGTGATCAGCTCCGGCAGGATCTCCGCGCACAAACCGTGTGCACGGCAAGCGATCGGGTCGACCGTCAGGCGGTTCATGCCACACCTGCCCGGGCTCGGCACGAGCCGGAGGTCAGGTGGGCTCGGACGTCGGCCGCGAAGACTCGCAGGGCGCTTGCGGCTAGGCGGACCGCGCCGTCCGGGTGGGCGCACGCGCCCCGTCCGCTGAGGAGCGGGAGGCGGCGGGCCAGTCGGCCGGTTGAGTCGCGGCCGGTCAGCAGGTCGGCGAAATCGGCGGCGATGGCGGGAAGTCCGAACATGCACGGTCCACATTGGCGGGCCGATTCGGCGGCCAGTCCGGAAAGGACGTTCGCGGTCAGCTCGATGCCGCAGCTCGGTTCCGGGAGCAGATACAGCGACGACAGGCCCGGTTCCCGTCCGAGCGGCAGCGGGTCGGCCAGCGAGCGCGGCATCCAGGTGCCGCCGTAGCCGCCGATCAGGACTGCTTGTGCGGCAACGGATCCGCCGGCGCGGGCGAGGATCGTGGCGATCGGGGTGTCGGCGGGAACCTCTAAGACACCGGGGCGGGTTACGGCGCCGGTGACGGTGACTAGATCAGTAGCGCGATAGCGGTCCGCGCCGGTTCGGGCGACGAGCGCGAAGTGGGCCAGGGTTTCGACATTCTGCACTAGTGTCGGACGGCCGCGCAGGCCGCGTTCGGTTGGGCGTGGGGATTTGCCGGTCGGGCGGGCATCGCCGGTGGCTAGGAAACGCACCAGGGCGGTTTCTTCGCTGGCGACGTATCGGGGTGGGACTGTGATCAGTTTGACCGGGGTGGCGTCTCGGCGTTCCGCTAGAGCCGCCTGAACACTTCGGGTTCTGTCGTGGAGACAAAGGAATGCCTCGGTCGCGCCGACAGCCTGAGCGGCGACTTGGATTCCGTCCAGGACCAGGTGCGGGGCAAGCTCTAGTAGCGCACGATCTTTGCTGCTGAACGGGTCGCTCTCGCAACCGTTCGCGACCACAATGGACCGTCCCGGTGCGACAGAGCGCAGTTTCACCGCGGCGGGGAAACCGGCTCCGCCTCGGCCGCGGATACCGGCGGCGTCGATCTCGTGGATCAGCGCGGCACGGTGCAGCGCGGGGAGTCTTCCGTGGACAGACAGGTGGGCAGAAAAGTCTTGCCGGTAAAGGGGAAGCACGAGTCACCTCCTAAGCGCGGCGTCCGGGCTAGTGCTGGAGAACCGCACGCTCGCGGCGGCCAGAACAGCGAGGAGACACGCGATGTCGAGTGCGATAAGCAGCGGACGCGCCTTGTCGGATGCGACGAGACCGACGCTGTGTGCGAGTGCGACGGGCCAGCACAGGTAGGCGAGCCAGTGCACTGCGCGCCAACACCGAGGCGGCATGCGGGTCCGCAGCAGGCTGGTCACGACGATGGCGAGCAGCAAATCCACCGCTACCGCACCGATTCCGATCCAGAAGGGCTCGTATCCCGAGACGAACGGAATGACGACGGCTAGCCAGCCGAGGTCCACATATCCGTCGACGACCGCGAAGACGATGTGTGCGGCCAAAAAGGCGAGACTGGCCAGGGCGAGATTCCGGTGCAGGTCCGCGAGGGCGAAACGGGGCCACCGCCGGGTCGAGAATCGCGCGAAGTTGAGGAATCCGAGCACCACCACCGCGGTCGAGAACACCAGCGCGACGATTCCGGCGGCACGGCTGGAATACCAGAGCGCGGAACTCACGACACACGCTCCCGGCGATCTCCCGGCCAGCCCGCCGTCGTCCGGACCGCGCCGCGCGAACTCACCAGCCGGGCGGGCAATCCCCGTGACCCGAGCCAATCCAGCGCCGCCACACCCAGCACGATCGACGCGGTGCTCGCCGTGTTGGCGTCCACACAGGACTGTGCCGCCACCGAAACCGTCCGCCAGCACGGGTCCGCTGATTCGCCCGTCCGCGGGTCGACGATGTGGTGCACCACGCGGCCGCCGCGGCGCCAAGTCCGCCGGGCAACGCCGGAGGTCGCCAGGCCGCCGCTGGTCAGCGTGATCGTGATGTCCGCGTGGGCTACCGCGTCGGTGTGGTCGTCGCTGATCGCGACTTGCCAGCCGCCTGCCGGAGGCGGTCCCGCGGCAGCCAGGTCGCCGCCGAGGTTCACCAAGACTCCACAACCGGCGCGCCGGGCGATTTCGGCGGCGGTTTGGTCTGCGGCAAGGGCTTTGGCGGTCGCACCCAGGTCCAGCGTCACGCCGCGCGGCAGCACGACGATTCGCCGGGCCGGTTCGAACAGCACCCAATGCGAGCCTGGCGCGGGGACTGGCACCGCGGCGGGTCCGTCGGTGATCTCGGCGAAGTCCCGGTCGTAGCCGAGCGCCGCCATCGACCCGCCAACCGTCGGGTCGACCAGGCCGCCGCTCAGCCACGCGGCCCGCAACGCCGCCGACAGCACGTCGGCCAGCAGCGGGCTCACTTCCACCTCCCGGCCCGCGGCACGGTGGAGGGCCGAAATCTCCGAATCAGTCCGGAAACGGCTGGCTGCCCGATCCAATTCGGACAGTCGCGTACGGAGCAGCGCGGTCGCCGGGCCGAGCGCCGCCTCTTCGGTGACGAGCACCCGCGCCGTCGTGCCCAGCGCGGGAAACGCCGCCGAATACGGCCCGGTCACGACGCGCCCGATCCGGTGTGCGCGTGGCCGGAACCGGAGCCGGGATCGTCCGCCGGCGCCTGCAACTGGTCCTGGGAGGTGCCCGATTCGGTGGACGAAGCGGCCGTCAGCCCGTATCCGATACCGCCGGCCGCCGCGACTCCGAGCACCGCCGCGACCGCGGTGACGAACGCGGTCCGGTGCCGGACGCGCGCCCGTTCCTCTTGCCGTCTCCTGATGAGCGGGTCCATGCCGGGGTCCTCTCCGGTGGTGGGAACACCCAGTCTCAGCCGCGTTTCTATGAACCCGCTGGGAGCGACCTGTCAGTTTGCTTCCAGTCACTACACTCCGCGCATGAGCACGGTCCTCGCGTGGGCGACGCTGACGGTGTGGACCGGACTCGCGTTGTGCCACAGCTGGTTCTGGCGCACCGACCAGCGCCTGCCCAAGCTGATCCCGCCGGACAGCTGGCCCTCGGTCGCCATCGTCGTCCCCGCCCGCGACGAGGCCGACCTCCTGCCGGACACCCTGCCCACCCTGCTCCGGCAGCGCTATCCGGGCGACGCGCGAGTCATCCTCGTCGACGACGGCAGCAGCGACGGCACCGCCGAGGTCGCCCGCTCGCTGACTGTCCCCCATGGACTCCCGCTCACCGTCACGAGCCCCGGCGAACCACCGGACGGCTGGACCGGCAAGCTCTGGGCCGTCGCACACGGCGTCCGCGAGGCAGGCGACGCCGACCTCCTGCTCCTCACCGACGCCGACATCGCGCACGACCCAGACTCGCTGGAAACCCTCGTCGCCGCGTCCAGCGACCGGGACATGGTGTCCCAAATGGCCGTTCTGCGCACCGAAACCTTCTGGGAACGGCTGATCGTGCCCGCTTTCGTCTACTTCTTCGCGATGCTCTACCCCTTCCGCCGCGTGAACTCCGCCCGCTGGCGCACGGCCGCCGCAGCCGGCGGTTGCGTCCTCGTCCGCCGCGAAACGCTCGAACGCGCCGGAGGCATCGCGGCGATCCGCGGCGCACTCATCGACGACGTCGCGCTCGCCCGCGCGGTCGCGGGTGCGGGCGGCCGGATTTGGCTGGGTTACGCGTCGAAGGTCCGGAGCGTCCGGCCGTACCCGCGGCTCGCGGACCTTTGGCAGATGGTGGCCCGCAGCGCCTACACCCAGCTCCGGCATTCGCCGCTGCTGCTGGCCGGGACGGTGGTCGGCATGATCGCCGTGTTCCTCGCCCCGCCGGCGTTCGCCCTGACCGGCGCGTGGCCAGCCGCCGCGGCGTGGGTGGTGATGGCGGCGACGTTCGTGCCGGTCGCGCGGTATTACCGGCAGCCGCTGGTCGCGGGACTGCTGCTGCCGTTCACCGCGGCGCTGTACACGCTGATGACACTCGACTCGGCTCGCCGCCGGGCCGGGTGGAAGGGGCGCACGTACTGAGCCGGGAGTTCATCTGCGCCGACGACGCCACGGGCGCATCGCGACCATCAGAGAGCCAAAGAGCCCAGCAATCGCAACTGGGGCGACAAGCGCGATCGTCACCAGCACTGCCCCGAGAACCACACACGTCAGCAGTCCCGCGACGACGACGAGACGACCGAGCTTCATGGCATTTCGGGTCCGCCGGTCGTCTGAGACCAGATGGATCAGCCAGTTTTGGTGCCTCAGAGCATTGCTGGACGACCGACGCTCCATCGTTCACCCACGTCCGTTCCGGCTCGCCCGCAACGCGCGCCGGAGGCTGGGAACACGAACCAGCACCCGCAGCGAGTGCAGTACTTGCGCGGACGTCGACGTACCGGATCTCGCCAGGTCATCCAGTTCAGAAAAGAAGATCTCCTCATACCTGAGCCGGTCCGCGGACGGCAGGAACGCCGCCGCCGACTTTGTCACCCAACGAGGAGACTTAGCGCGGACACCTCCCACCGGAGGCTCGCGCAGCGGTCCGACAGCCCGATGTTGCGGCCCGACGTGCTTTGTGGCCACGATATCCGACTGGTGGCGGCCCAATGTCGGATCGGGTTTCCTGATGCCGTTGACGCCACGAGAGTAGCGGTCCGGGATTGGATCGATCAGATGCACTTCTACGTCCGGATCCCGATCCGGCCACTTCGGCACCTGGAAGTTCCCGGGCTTCGTCACTGCGCACCGCCCAGAAGATCTGGCCGCAACTGCCTGAGCGCCCCCGCCGACGCCGCCGAACGATGCAAAGCCGCCCGGACAAGACCGATCGAATTCGGATCAAGCTGGTAGTACCGCCGGCGCGGACGCCCTTCAACCGCCGGATCGATCTCCTCCCACCGGCTGCGCAGCCAGCCGCACCCCTCCAGCCGGGCAAGAATCGGGTGAATCGTTCCGCTCGCGAGGCCCGCCTCCGAGCAGATCTCCAGGCCGTACCTCTCCCGGTCCGGCTCCGCCATGAGCACATACAGCACGAGCTGCGTCGGAAGCGTCATCTTCGGTGCCGTCATACTCTAACTCTACCTAGCCCCCTCCGACCCGCATACAGAAGCCGGGAGAGCGAGTTCACACCACCCGGGGATGCACGTTCATACATAGTCGTGCATAATCATTCCTATGTCCAAGGTGCTCACTTCCCTTCCCGTCGGCGAGCGGGTCGGCATCGCGTTCTCCGGCGGCCTCGACACGTCCGTGGCGGTGGCGTGGATGCGCGACAAGGGTGCGGTTCCGTGCACCTACACCGCCGACATCGGCCAGTACGACGAACCCGACATCGCGTCCGTCCCCGGCCGCGCGCACGCCTACGGGGCGGAACTCGCGCGGCTGGTCGACTGCAAGGAAGCCCTCGTCGAGGAGGGGCTCGCCGCGCTGACCTGCGGCGCGTTCCACATCCGCACCGGCGGCCGGGCCTACTTCAACACCACCCCGCTCGGCCGCGCGGTCACCGGCACCCTGCTGGTGCGCGCGATGCTGGAGGACGACGTCCAGATCTGGGGCGACGGCTCCACCTACAAGGGCAACGACATCGAGCGGTTCTACCGCTACGGCCTGCTGGCCAACCCCGGGCTGCGGATCTACAAGCCGTGGCTCGACGCGGCGTTCGTCGGCGAGCTCGGCGGCCGCAAGGAGATGTCCGAGTGGCTGCAGGCGCACGACCTGCCCTACCGCGACAGCACCGAGAAGGCCTACTCCACCGACGCCAACATCTGGGGCGCCACGCACGAGGCGAAGTCGCTGGAGCACCTCGACACCGGCATCGAGATCGTCGAGCCGATCATGGGCGTGCGGTTCTGGGACCCGGCGGTCGAGATCGCGCCCGAGGACGTCACGATCGGCTTCGAGCAGGGCCGCCCGGTGAGCATCAACGGCAAGGAGTTCGGCACCGCGGTCGAGCTGGTGCTCGAGGCCAACGCGATCGGCGGGCGGCACGGCCTCGGCATGTCCGACCAGATCGAGAACCGGATCATCGAGGCGAAGAGCCGCGGCATCTACGAGGCCCCGGGCATGGCGCTGCTGCACGCGGCGTACGAGCGGCTGGTCAACGCGGTGCACAACGAGGACACCATCGCCAGCTACCACAACGAAGGCCGCCGCCTCGGCAGGCTGATGTACGAGGGCCGCTGGCTCGACCCGCAGGCGATGATGCTGCGCGAATCGCTGCAGCGCTGGGTCGGCACCGCGATCACCGGCGAGGTCACGCTGCGGCTGCGGCGCGGCGAGGACTACTCGATCCTCGACACGTCCGGCCCGGCGTTCAGCTACCACCCGGACAAGCTGTCGATGGAGCGCACCGAGGACTCCGCGTTCGGCCCGGTCGACCGGATCGGCCAGCTGACCATGCGGAACCTCGACATCGCCGACTCGCGCGCCAAGCTGGAGCAGTACGCGAGCCTCGGCATGGTCGGCGGCACCTCGCACCCGAAGCTGATCGGCGCCGCGCAGGCGGCCGCGACCGGCCTGATCGGCGCGATGCCCGAGGGCGGGGCCGAGACGATCGCGTCCCGCGGCCGGGCCGACGACGTCGAACTGCTCGACCGCGCCGCGATGGAATCCGGCACCGACTGAGCTTTTTCCCACGGATGCCCGCGCCGGACCACCGGCGCGGGCATTCTCTATATACCAGCGTTCGCACCCCGCTAACGTCTCTATATTCGGGCCGAGCCTCCCGGCTAACGTGGCGGCGTGACCCCGATCTTCCAGCTGTCCGCCGACCACGTCACCGCCGAGGCGGCGCTCGACCCGATCGCCGCGACCCTCGACGGCGTGACCACCGACGCGACCGCGCTCACCGACTTCACCCCGGACGGCTTCGCGGCCCGCGCCGACCTGGCCCGGCGCACCCTGGCCACGCTCTCGACGCTGACCGCCGAATCGCGCACGGACCGGATCGCGGCCGCACATCTGCGGGACAGCCTCGAAGCCGAACTGGCCTGGCACGAGCTGGACGAGCCGTTCCGCCAGGTCCAGGCCCATTTCGGCACGCTGAACATCCTCGCCGATTCGATCCGGCTGCTGCCGCGCGGCGACGCCGACGGCTGGCACGTCGTCGCGGTCCGGATGGCCGGCGTCGAGACGATGCTCGACGGCTGGCAGAAGACGCTCCAAGACGGCCTCGACCGCGGCCTGCGCGCGGCCCGGCGGCAGGCGCTGGAGACGGCGGCGCAGGCCGACCGGTACGTCGGTGTCCACAATGCACTCGTCGAGGAGTACGGCGACGGACCGCAGGCCGACGAGCTGCGCGCCGCCGCCGATACCGCCCACCGCGGTTACGCGTCCCTTGCCCGGTTCCTGCGCGAGGACTACGCCCCGCACGCCACCGAAACCGACGGTGTCGGCGCGGAGCGTTACGCCGTCGCCGCGCGGCTGTCCCTCGGTGCGGACATCGACCTCGCCGAGGCGTACGAATGGGGCTGGGCGGAACTTCAGCGCATCGAAACGGAAATCGCCGCGGAGGTCGCGAAAATCCAGCCCGGCGCGAGCGTGCCGGAAGTGCTCGCGCGGCTCGACGACGAATGCGCGGTGCTCGGCGAACAGTCCTATTTGGACTGGCTACGCGCGGCGCACGACCGTGCGCTGGACGCCGCGAGTGAGCACTTCGACATCCCGGAACCGTTGCGCGCCTTGGACGTCACGCTCGCGTACGGCTCCGCGTCCGGTTCGCCGTACTACACCGGGCCCGCCGAGGACGGCACCCGTCCTGGCCGCACGTGGTGGCCGCTCGGCGGCCGAGAGCGCTTCGCGACCTGGTCCGAGCTGACGACAGTGTTCCACGAAGGCGTTCCCGGACATCATCTGCAGATCGGCGTCGCCAGCCTGGCCGGGGACTCGGTCAGCCGGTACGCGCGCGTGCATTCGTCGAGCGGTCACGCGGAAGGCTGGGCGCTGTACGCCGAGCGCCTCGCCGACGAACTGGGCTGGTTCTCCGAGCGCGGCACCCGGCTCGGCATGCTCGCCGGCTCCGCGCTGCGGGCCGCGCGCGTCGTGATCGACCTCGGCTCGCACCTCGACCTGCCGCTGCCGGACGGTTCCCGCTGGGACTTCGACACCGCGTGCCGGTTCCTGCACGAGCGGGGGCTGGCCGCGCAGCACCGCGTGCACGCCGAAATCGTGCGCTACCTCGGCTGGCCGGGCCAGGCGATCTCGTACAAGATCGGCGAACGCGCGTGGCTTCAGGCGCGGGCCGAGGCCGCCGCCAAGCCTGGGTTCACGCTGCGCCAGTGGCATCGCGAAGCGCTGGCGGTGGGGCCGGTTGGGCTGTCGGCGTTGCAGGAAGCGCTGCGTTAGCTCGTGAGTGTTTATCCCGGTTAGAACCGGGATTGCCACTCACGACCCCTTGGCCTCGCACCCCTCGCACATCCCCCACCACGTGACCTCCGCCTGATCCACCCGAAACCCGGCCACCGGCCCAGGCTCAAGACACGGCGCGGCGCCGACCGCGCACGGCACGTCCTGGATCCGCCCGCAGCCGCGGCAGACCAGGTGGTGGTGGTTGTCGTGGGTTTCGAGTTCGAACCGCGCGGGCGAGCCAGCCGGTTCGAGCGGGCGCAGCAGCCGGGCGCCGACGAGGTCCTCGAGCACGTTGTAAAGGCCCTGCCTGGACAACGCGCCGACGGCCCCGTCGGCGTCGAGCACCGTCGCGATCTCCGCGGCCGTGACGTGCGGGGTCCGCGCGACCGCGGCCAGCACCGCACGCCGCTGCGGCGTGTTGCGCAGGCCCTTGTCGCGCAGGCGCGCCCCGAACTCGTCCATGGCCCGGATGGTACCCGCAGACTTGACCGGATCAATTCTGTCGTGCAGTGGCTCACAGTCCTAGAGTTGACCCGTTCTTACATTTGACTGGATCAACTTTTCGGACTACAAAGGAGGCGTGCTCACGACCTCCGCACCTACCCCGTCCAGCGCCGACGCCGGTGTCCGGCTCCGGCGCGCCGGCCTGCGCGTGACCACCGCCCGGCAGGTCGTGCTGGAAGTGCTGGCCGAAAACCCGCACGTGACCGTCGCGGAGCTGCTGCCGCCGGTCCGCGAACGGCTGCCGATGGCGTCCACCAGGGCGGTCCACGACGTGCTGGCCACCGGCGTCACCGCCGGTCTCGTCCACCGCTTCGACCACGTCGGCGTCGCGCAGCGCTACGAACTTTCCGGCTTCGACCACCGGCATCTGCTGTGCGGCCAATGCGGCCGGCTGGAGGCAATCGCCGGCGCGCCAACGGAATCAGCCGAAGAGACGGTGTCCGGGCTGTGCTCGCGCTGCGCTCCGGCCGAGTAAGAAAGCTCAGCGGAACGCGGCGATATTGCGCGCCGCCCAATCGGCGAAGGACCGCGGCGGACGGCCGAGAACCCGCTCGACGTCCGGGCTCACCCGCAGCTCAGCCGGCGTCGGCGAGCTGAGGATGTCCAGGGTGTCGTCGGCGAGTTCGCCCGGCATGCTCTGGGTCATGCCCGCCTTGGCCTCGGCGCGGGTCAGCTCGTGGAACCGCACCGGCTCGCCCAGTGCGGCGGCCAGCGCCGCGGTTTGCTGCCGCGGCGTGATCACCTCCGGCCCGGTCAGCTCGTACACGCCGCCGACGTGCCGGTCGTCCACCAGGCACGCCGCCGCGACCTCCGCGATGTCCGCCGGATCGACGATCGGCACCCCGGTGTCCCCGAACGGCGCGGCGACCGTCCCCTGCGTGCGGACGGATTCCGCCCACCACAGCGCGTTGGAGTCGAACCCGCCCGGCCGCAGGATGGCCCAGTCCAGGCCGGACTCGCGCAGCGCGTCCTCCAGCGCGCGCATGGCGATCCGCGTCGTGCCGAACGGCCTGGTCGCCACTCCCAAGGTGGACAGCAGGACGACCCGGCGCACTCCGGCGTCGGCGGCCTTCGCGATGAGGTCGGCCGGATTGGCGCCGACCGCGTGCAAATCGCCGGACAGCAACAGGAACAGCGCCTTCGCCCCGGTCAGCGCGGGTTCGAGACTGGCCGGATCAGCCAGATCGGCCACCACGTGCCGTACGCCGTCCGGCACCTCCGCGGCGTTTCGCGACACCGCCGTCACCTGCTCGCCCGCCTCGGCCAGCGCCCGCACCAGCGGACGGCCGATGTTTCCGGTAGCCCCGGTCACCACGATCATGTGCAGCTCCTTTTTCGATGTGCATCCGAAGCTAGACCGCAGCGCTTACTCTTCGTAAGCACATACCTTTCGGTAAGCTCGATACGTGACAGGAAGCGCGCAGTTCACCCCGGCCGTCCCCGAGCCGCGGTATGAGGTGTTTCACACCGACTGCCCCGCTCGCACCGTGCTCGGCCACGTGACCAGCAGGTGGGGCGTCTGGATCCTGATCTCGTTGCGGGACAAGGAACTCCGGTTCTACGAACTGCGCGAGAGCATCGAGGGGATCAGCGAAAAGATGCTCGCCCAGTCCCTGCGCGCCCTGGTCGAGGACGGCCTCGTCTGGCGCCGCGTCGAGCCGACCACCCCGCCCCAGGTCACCTACGGCCTGACCGAGTTCGGCGAGGACGTCCGCGAACCCCTCGACGATCTCTTCGACCGCATCACCCGGCGGCTCGGACCGCGGTAGCTCCCGGCCGCGAACCGGTCCGGCATTACCTCAGAGGTAATTTACATACAGACTGCATGTATGTATCTTCGCCCTATGACTACCCACGAAGAACTCGGCACTGCCCGGCACGTCAACCTCCCGCAAGGCGAGATCCGGTACTTCGAACGCGGACGCGGCCGGCCGGTCGTCTTCGTGCACGGCGTGCTCACCAACGCACTGCTGTGGCGCAAGGTCGCCCCCGCCGTCGCGGACGCCGGATTCCGTTGCCTGTCCCCGGATCTGCCGCTCGGCGCGCACTCGGTCCCGATGCGCTCGGACGCCGACCTCAGCGCCACCGGCCTCGCCACCCTGCTGGGCGACTTCCTCACCGCGCTCGACCTGGAGGACGTCATCCTGGTCGCCAACGACACCGGCGGCGCCATCACGCAACTGCTGCTCGCGCGGTATCCGGAACGGGTCAGCCGAGTCGTGCTGACGCCGTCGGACAGCTTCGAGTACTTCTTCCCGCCGATCTTCCAGCCGCTGCCGTCGATCGCGCGCGTCCCGGGCTCGATGGCGGTGCTCGGCCAGCTGCTGCGGATCAAGGCGCTGTACCGGCTGCCGCTGCTGTTCGGCTGGGTCACTAAGTATCCGCTGCCGCCCGACATCGCGGAGGAGTACCTGGGCAAACTGCGGAAGTCTCCTGGCGTGCGGCGAGACCTGCGCAAATTCCTGCGCACCGTCGACTCCAGCCACACCCTCGCCGCGGCCGAAAAGCTGCGCCAGTTCAAGCACCCGGTGCTGCTGGTGTGGCCGCCCGAGGAAAAGCTGTTCCCGATCAGCCTCGCGCACCGTCTCGCGGAAATCCTGCCGGACGCGGAGATCGCCGAGGTACCGGACTCCTACACCTTCGTGTCCGAGGACCAGCCGGACGCACTGGCCGGGCACATCACGCGCTTCGCCACCGCCATGGCAGATTAGGTGCGTGCGACGTACCCAGCAAGAACGCTCCGACGCGACGCGAGCCGCACTGATCAAGGCCGCCCGCGACCTCTTCGGCGTGCGCGGCTACCACGACGTGCCCGCCGAAGAAATCACGCGCACGGCAGGCGTCACGAGGGGCGCGCTGTACCACCACTTCGGCGACAAACTCGGCCTGTTCCGGGCGGTAGTCGAGGTGGTTGAGCGGGAATTGACCGCCGAGGTCACCGAGGTTCTCGACCACGCACCGGACCCGCTCTCCGGCCTTTCGGGAGCGCTGGGGGTGTTCCTGGACGCGTGCCTGCGCCCGGACGTCCGCCAAATCTCGCTGACGGACGCTCCGGCCGTACTGGGCTGGGACGCCTGGCGAGAACTCGAGGCGGAGCACGGCTTGGGACTGGTGGCCGAGCACCTGGCGGCGGCGCGGGATGCCGGGTTGATCGTGGATACGCCGGTGGATGCTCTGGCGCAGCTGGTTCTGGCGACGGTGATGGAGGCGGCGCGGATGATCGCGAACGCGGACGACCCGGATCGGGTGCGGGAGGATGTGCAGCAGGTGTTCGCCGGGTGGCTGGGCGGGTTGCTGCGGACCGCTTAGGCGAGAAGCCTGGTTGTGTAGCCATGAGCGATCAGGTTTGCGAAGGCTCGCTCCACTGTGTCCGGGACATCTTGCGGTATCGCGAATCCTTGCTCGGCGTATACGGAGATCCTTTGCGTGTCGCCGACTAGCATGCTGATGACCCGGTCCACGTCGCCGATGCCGAGGATGTACTCGTCCAGCGGCAATGGCTGGGAGGCGCAGGTCACGGCTATCTCGGGCCAGAGCTTCTTGCAGGTCGCGTAAGCCCTTCGCTGTTGGTACGGCCGGGAAATCAGCACGACCGACTTGATCTCCCGCGCTTCCAGCAGTTTCCGGCTGAGGGTGATGTTTTCTCCGGTGTTCCGCGCGGTTGGCTCGACCAGAATCGCGCCGTCCGGTACGCCCAGTTCCAATGCGTGTTCCCGGTAGTGCACGGCCTCGCCGCGAGGGAATCGCTCCACGGTCGTCGGCGCGTTGGCTCCGGTGAAGACGATCCGCGGGAAGTATCCCTGGTGGTACAGCTCTGCGGTGCAGGCAGCGACGCCGAGGTCGTGACTGCCCAGACCGATCCCCACGTCGGCGGGCCGGAGTTCATGGTGCAGATCGTGGTAGTCCCAGAGCGCTTGGACGTCGGCACGGAGGTGCGGCGGGAGGGCGGTCGAGGCCATGCGCGGACTCCGGGTCAGTCGGGGATCTTGAACGTATAGGACCAGGAGAACCGGCTTGCGGCGTGGACACCGCGCGCGAACTCGACGACCCGGCCGTCCGCGGTGAACGTGCGGCGCCGCAAGACCATGACCGGTTCGCCCGCGAGGAGTTCCAGCATCTCGATTTCGTCCGGTGTGGGCATGCGCGAGCAGACGGTCTCGTTGATCGTGTCGGGTTCTAGTCCTTGCAGCGTGAGAACAAGGAAGCCACCGCCTCGACCAGCTGGCCCCGGCGTGTCGTCGACAAGACGAGTGCCCTCGACGTCCTCCGGCCGGTAGTAGCTGGCGAGGGTGTGCGTAGGGCGGCCGGCGTCCTTGACTAGGCGCGCACGCTCATAGACGGGCGAGCCGATGTCGACGCCCAGGGCTTCAGCGATTTCATCGTCGGCCTCGATCCGCGAGACAGTCTGCGTCTGGTCCGAGTGCTTCCATTCGCGACCGGAGGCCTCGCGATCGGCGATGAACGCGACCCTGTCGCCGTACTTCCACTTGCTCTTGGCATAGCGGTCGGCTCCGAGGCGCTTCATCGCCGGACGCGCACGAACGACGGTGCCACGACGGCGGATCGGCGTGACTAGCCCTTCGGCTTCCAGGACACCGACGGCTTTGCGGACCGTGTTGACGTTGACGCCGTACTCCTCGGCCAGCTCCTCCTGCTTCGGCAACGTTGAGTCCGGGGCGTACTCACCCTGCTGGATCGCGTCCCTCAGGCGCGCGGCCAGGTCGCGGTATCCAGTGCCCACCTCGTCCTCCTCCGTCGGGCGATAACGCTAGCGGTATCAGCGCACTCTGCCCACCAGACTAGATAGAGGTAGTTCTATTGACAACTTCCCCACACCCTCCTCTAATAGAACTATCCCTAATTGAGCACCCTCGGGCTACGGGAACAGATGCACCAGCGGAAGGACCTCCACGATGGCGACCAGTGCTGAACCGGCGACACTGCACGACGCGCACGCCTCCGCGATAACCCGGCGGCCCGCGTCCGACGCGCCCTCTTCGGACTGGGCAGACTTCCACTTCGCCAACGCGCGGATGTACCGGGCCGTCGCGGACTACGACCGCTGGCATCATCACGAGGCTCTGTACTGGGCCGGCTACGAGGAACGTCAGGCAGCACGGCGTTCCACACCGCCCGAAGAAGATCCGAGCGACCAGCATTAGTCCGCATCAGATCAAGGTCAAAGCCTGATCGACTTCTGGTTCATGAACTCCTCAATCCCCGCCGGCCCCAGCTCCCGCCCCATCCCCGACCGCTTGATCCCGCCGAAGGGCAAATCCGCCTGCGACCCGCCGGACTTGTTGAAATACACCATCCCCGCCTCCAACCGATCCGCAGCCCGGCGCAACCGAACCGGATCCGTGCCAAACACCGCCGCCCCCAACCCGAACGGCGAATCGTTAGCGATCTCAATCGCATGATCATCCGATTCCGCCCGGAACAAGACCGCCACCGGACCGAAAATCTCCTCCCGATAAGCGTCCATCTCCGGCGTGACATCGGTCAGGACAGTCGCCTCCAGATAAGCCCCCTCGCCCCGACGACCGCCGGTGCGCAACGTCGCGCCCTGCTCCACCGCGCGGGCCACCTGGGCGGCAACCTCGTCCGCAGCGGCAACCGAAGCCAACGGCGGCAACTTCACCGCCGGATCCGACGGATCGCCCGGCACGTAATAATCCGCGACCCGCTTGGTGAAGCGGTCCACAAACTCGGCATAGAGGTCGGACTGGACGATAATCCGCTTAGGAGCATTGCAGGACTGTCCACAGTTCCGCATTCGCGCAGTCGCGACCGCCTGGACCGTTTCGTCCAAATCCGCGGTGTCGAGCACCAGCAGCGGATCCGCGCCACCGAGTTCCAGCACGCACCGTTTGAGGTTCCGGCCCGCTTCGGCCGCGACGGAGATGCCGGCTTGTTCACTGCCCGTCAGGGAAACGCCTTGAATGCGCGGGTCGGCGAGGACCGACGGGACCTGGCGGCTGGAGGCGAAGATGTTCACGTACACATCGCCCGGTACGCCTGCTTCGTGCAGGATTTTCTCGATCGCCAGCGCCGAACGCGGGCAGATCGACGCGTGTTTGAGCAGGATTGTGTTGCCCAGCACGAGGTTCGGCGCGACGAACCGGGCCACCTGATAACACGGGAAATTCCACGGCATCACACCCAAGAGCGCGCCGATCGGCTCCTTGCGGATCACCGCGGACCCGCCGCGGATGGCCAGCGGCTGGTCGGCGATCAGGTCCGGGCCGCGTTCGGCGTAGTAGCGGAAGATGTCCACGACGATGCCGACCTCGCCGCGGCCCTCGTTGATCCGCTTGCCCATCTCCAGCGTCATGATGGCGGCCAGCTCGTCAGCACGTTCCTCGAAAAGATCCGCAGCACGCGCGACAATCGCGGAACGTTCCGCCACCGGACGGTCGCGCCAAGTGCGATATCCGCGGCCGACGCGCTCGATCGCCGCGCGGACCTCCTCGTCGGTCGCGTTGTCGATTTCCTCGATCAGCTGTCCTGTGGCCGGGTCGGTCACCGTGTACATCGCGGTCTCCCTGCGGTCGGTATCCTCCTCGACATCATATTGCATACAGTATCCTGTGTATAGATAACGCAGGGTAGCCGATTCTTGACCGAGCGCGGGCGGCCGAGTATGGTCTAGACCACAAATCTCCCCACCCCTCCGCCCGCGCTCCACCCCACCGCGGGCTCGTCGGTCGTGCCCTGGCCCGCCCGATCGCCCTCCGGCGCGGGAGCGGGCCCGGCTTCGAAGGAGCCACCATGCCCCGCAAACGCACGATCCTCGCCGCACTCGGCGGCGCGGCGCTCGCTCCGGTGCTGATGCTCGTCGGTCCCGGCATCGCCAGCGCGCACGGCTACGTCAACTCCCCGCCGAGCAGGCAGGCCCAATGCGCGGACGGAACGGTGTCCTGCGGCGACATCCAGTGGGAACCGCAGAGCGTCGAAGGCCCGAAAGGCCTGCACAGCTGCAGCGGCGGCGTCGACCGGTTCGCCGACCTCGACGACGACAGCAAGGGCTGGAAGGTCACCCAGGTCGGCTCGCAGGTCACCTTCACCTGGGTGTTCACCGCCCGCCACCGCACCCTCGACTACCAGTACTTCATCGGCGGCACCGAGGTCGCGAACTTCAGCGGCAACGACTCGATCCCGCCGGAAACCGTGTCGCACCAGGTCGATCTGAGCGGCTACTCCGGACAGCAGAAGGTGCTCGCGGTGTGGAACATCGCCGACACCGACAACGCTTTCTACGCCTGTATCGACTTGAACGTTTCCTGACCGCGCGAAACCGCCGGGCGGCCGGGCGGGGATCTCCGCTCCGGCCACCCGGCTATCCGGCGAATGCCTCGGCGACGGCGAGGCTGTCTTCGTAGACGTGGTACCGCGTGATCAACCCGCCGCCGACGGTCAGGTGAACCGCGAAGCTCGTCACGAAGCGTTTGCCGGTCAGCTTGACCGTTTGTGCGCTCGTCCCGATCAATACCGCGTCCGGACCGTCGATGCCGTCGGCCAAGACCTGGTCAACCCGGATTTCCCCGGACACACAGGCGTTTCCGAGCGTCCGGAAGTGGTCCGCGACGTCCGCCCTCGACGATCGGGGACGGATCCAGGGCACGGCGGGATGATGCGGTTCCGGCCAGCTCACCCGCCAGTCGGCTGGGTCCGCGAAAAGCTCCGCGATCCGGTCCGGGTCGCCGACCGCGAGCCGGCGCAGGAATTCGTCAATCACATGCTTCATGCCCGGACGCTAACCGCGCTCCACTGACACCCAGTGTCAGCGAAGTGGTCACCATCGTGCCGTTTCCGCGCTCCGCTTGCCGACCAGGAACCACAGGACCGGCCCGAGGAACGGCGCGCAGAACGCGAAGATCACCCACACCACCTTCATCCCGAAGCCGAGCGGGCTGCCGAGCACGCTCACCAGCGCGCCGAGGAACAGCAGCACCGGAAACGCCACTAGCGCCACGATCCCGGCGATAGCGGCGAAATGCAGGCCTTCATGGACGGTGTCGGCCAGGACGGCGGTCATCGGATTCCTCTCTCACAGCGGGCTGAACCCCATTGTGCGAGCGGAACCGCCGCGCCCGGATCGGCTTGACGGCTCGCTCCGGGTACCGCTTAAGTCGTAGTCCACAGTGGACGTCAGGCTCCGAAGAACTCGAGCAGCCCCGCCGGCGCGTCGTCGCGGAAACAGAGTTCCAGGCTCTGCGCCGACTCAGCGGCAGATTTCGCGCTGCGCGGGAACAACGCGGCCTCGTACTCGGCGAGCGCGCGTTCGACGTCACCCGGGTGCCGCGCGAGCGCGAGCCCCAGCTCGGCACCGTCGAGCATCGCGAGGTTCGCGCCCTCCCCCGCGAACGGCGACATGACGTGCGCGGCGTCGCCGATCAGCGTGACGCCGGGCACCCGCGGCCACGAATGCCCGACCGGGAGCGCGTGGATCAGCCGCGGGATCAGCTCGCCGTCCGCGTCCGCGACCAGGGCGCGGAGCCGGTCGGACCAGCCGTCGAAGTGGCTGAGCACGGCTGCCTTGGCGGCGTCGCGGTCGGTGAAGTCGATCGAAGCGGCCCAGGTTTCCGGGACGCGCAGGGCGACGTAGACGTGCAGGCTGCCGTCCGGTTCGCGGTGCGCGAGGAAGCCTTTGCCCTCTCCAAGGGCGAAACTCATGCCGCCGCCGAGGAGGGCCGCCGCGTCCGGGTGCCGGGTGTCGGCCTCGAGGAGGTCGATCTCGACGAAGGAAATCCCGGAGTACGCCGGTTTGTCCGGCGAGACCAGGGGCCGGATCCGCGACCAGGCACCGTCGGCACCGACGAGCAGGTCCGTCGTGAGCGACGTGCCGTCGGCGAGAGTGAGCCGATGCCGCCCGTCGGACAGCGATTCGGCAGCGGTGACCTTCGTGCCCCAGCGGACGGTGCCCGCTGGCAACGAGTTGAGCAGGAGGTCACGCAGGACACCGCGGTCGATTTCCGGCCGGTCTCCACCGCCGTCGTCCTCCTCGGAAAACAGTAAGGCGGCAGTTCGGTCGTAGACGCGGGCTTCCTCGCCGCCGGAGTGGATCAGGGTGCGGAATTCGTCATGCAGGCCGGCAGCGTGGAGGGCGACCTGGCCGGCGTCCTCGTGGATGTCGAGCATGCCGCCCTGCGTGCGGGCGGACGGGGAGGCGTCGAGGTCGAGGACAGTGGCTTCGATGCCGTGGACGTGCAGGACGCGGGCGAGGCTGAGACCGCCGAGGCCGGCGCCGACGATGGTGATGGTCATGGCGTGCTCCGTTCTTTTCGTGAGTGGCTGCCGATCAGCTTAACGAACATGTTCGTTACGAACAAGTTCGCTTTAGGGTGACGGCGGTCAACCGTGAGTAGAGCGGCTGGAGTCCTGGCCGGACGGGACGGGTTCGGCGGAACTGCTGCACCCCCGCTTGCACCGTCCCGTCCGTGCCTGCGGCGAAAGCGCAACGATTCGCCCGTCGTGGCAACCTGACCGCGGCTCAACCGTCGCCGAGTGCTCCGGCCCCGACCAACCGGTCACTCGATTGGTGGCGACCCAGATCACCTTATGGGGCCGGAACATTCGCGGGGCTCGCGCGTTGTACAGGGTGTCGGTACGGAGGTGCCCCCGGGCCTCACCTTCTGCCTTCCAGGAATACCGGTCCGGCCGGAGCCTGGTCGTGCCACTCGCCGCGAGGCGGCCCCCGTACCGGCGCACAAACCACCCGCTCCGCGCGACTGCTCCCCCCAGACGCGGAACGGGATCCGGTGCTCCTGCTCCCGCCGGCCGGTAACCCCCAGCCGGTCCGGACGGAGAGCGGGAGCACACCCCCGGACGCGGGAATGTTCTTGGCCCGCAACGAGTTGTACTGAATAGCGGAACTGTCCTCAAGGAACACTCTCCAGCCCACCAGAGCCACCCCGTCCGCTGCGGCGTCTCCCCCAGTGCCCCGCGCGGACGGGGATCCCGCGCCCCCGCTCCGGCACCCGCATCGGCCGGACGCGCGGGGCGCCCCGACTGCCTCGCCGACCACGGGCCGTCCCTGACCGCCTTGGTCGCCGCGAGGCGCTCGGACCCGTCTCGCCCGTCGCGGGACACCACAGAGACAGCCCTTCGCCCACCACGAGCACGCGGACGACCCCGCTCACTTGCGGACCGTCCAGGCCAGCTCCTCCGCCACGGGGACGCCCAGAGCCCCTCGCCCACCTGCGAGGTGCCCAAACCGTCTCGCTCGCCGCACGACACCAGACCACCTCGCTCGCCGCGCCACCCCTCCCCACGGTCGCGCGAGCGGGGACATGTGCCCGCCCGGCCGCCGGATCCCGACCGGACCGGCCGGGCAGGGCACCCCAGCTAGGCCCGACCCACTCGTGGCGATTCAACCGGTCCTCTCGCGGGACTCAGCCACGCCACGCGCGCAGTTCGTCCGGTCCGCTTGCGGGCTCAGCCCAACCGTTCGCGCGATTCAGCCAAGCCCCGCGCAGGGTTGAGCCGAACCGCTCGCAGGGTCCAACCGACCCACGCGCGGGACTCAGCCAAGCCGCTCGCAGTTCATCCGAACCGCTTGTGGGCTCGGCCAAACTGCTCGCGCGATTCGTCCGCGGCCCACTCGCAGGATTCGACCAAGCCACTCGCACAGCTCCTCCAGCCCGCTCGCGGGCTCAACCAAACTGCTCGCGCAGTTCGTCCGGTCCGCTCGGGCCCAGCCAAGCCGCTAGCCCGATTCAGCCGGTCCGCTCGCCGGTTCGGCCAAGCCCCTCGCACGGTTCAGCCAAGCCACGCGCAGGGCTCAACCAAGCCTCTCGCGGCGATTCAGCCGATACCCGCGCCGAGACCAACCAAACCGACCACAGCGGCTCAGCCGATCCACTCGCGAGCGTCGCGCAGCAGTCCCAGCATCCCGGAAACCAGCCGCATCTGGTCGACCGTCCGGATGTCCGCCTCGAGCAGCTTCGGGGAGCACACCAAGACCGCGACGGACTGCGCGCGGGACAGGGCAACATTCAATCGATTGCGGGACAACAGAAAATCAAGGCCTCGTGGCAAGTCTACCGCCGAAGAGGACGTCATGGTGGTCACCACAACGGGTGCTTCTTGGCCCTGGAACCGGTCCACCGTGCCGACGCGGACGTCACCGAAACCGGCGTCGGACAGGGCGCGCGTCACCACCCGGGCTTGCAAGTTATACGGGGCTACCACGAGGAAATCGGCGTCGGCGAGCGGGCGGCCTTCCCACGAACGGCCGTGCAGCGATTTGATCACCGAGACCACCTGCTCGGCTTCCTCCACCGAACGCGTGGTGTTCCCGCGATGCTCGACCGACGCCAGATAGAGGCCCGACGGGAAGCCGTCGATCGAGCGTTCCGCGGTGGGATGCGAGTGCAGCAAACCCGCGTACGACAGGTTCGAGACCGGCGCGCACACGGCGGGGTGCATGCGGCGCGTCAGGTCGAGGAAGTATCCCAATTCCGGCGGGATACTGTCGGCATCGCCGATCAAGTGGCCGAGCGCCGAAGCCTCCGCGCCTGCCGGATGCGTGCCCTGCACCACCTGCGGCAGCTGCTGCGGATCCCCCAGCAGCACAACGTTCTTCGCGCACGTCGACACCGCGAGCGCGTCCGCGAGGGCGAATTGACCCGCCTCGTCGATCACCAGGACGTCAAAGGGTTCTTCGCGCACGGCGGCGTTGGCGAACGTCCATGCCGTGCCGCCGACTAAGTGACCGGTGTTGTGTTCTTCACGCCAGCGTACCAGCGCGGTGTTGTTTTTCGGCTGTTCCCAAGGTAATTCCGGATCCGGCGTCCGCTTCGCGCGCTTGGCGCAGGCCATCTCCGGCGCGTTCTCCATGGCCGCCGAGAGCACGTTCTCGACCGCTTTGTGGCTGTTCGACGTGACGCCGACAGTCCGGCCCGAACGCACCAGATGCGCGATCAGTTTTCCGGCCAGGTAAGTCTTTCCGGCTCCGGGCGGGCCCTGGACGGCGAGCACCGAACCGTCCAGTTTGTCGACCGCGGTGATCACCGTGGCGACCAGATCTTCCCCCGGTTCGGGCAAACCGCCGCGCAGCCGGGGGATGCGGCGCAGCAGATCGACGCCGGGATGTGACGGCAGCGCGGGCAGCGTTTCCCCGACCAGCCGGGCGAGATCGGCTACCGCCTCGTCCTTCGGCGACGGACGGACCGGGCTGCCCGGCAGGACGGCCGCGGGGCGGTCATCGGACGTCCGGTCCGGGGCGCTGCTCTCTTCCAGGGTCACTTCGACGGCCGTCGCGGACACGACCTTCGCGTCGCGAGCGTCGGCGCCGTAACGCAATCGCACGTCGTCGCCGGGCGCGAACGGGTGCGGACGGTCCGGGTCGCACTTCACGACCAGGGTGCGTTTCGCGGTGCGCAGCCGGCCGGACGGCGGCACCCACTCGCCCGCGGTCACCGACAGCGGGACGGCGCAGGTCGTGTCCACTTCGAGGTCGCTGAGCGGGGCAGCCAACTGCCGGAAAAACTCCCACCACGCCGGGTTCGTCTCGCGCCGGTGGTAGCCGACGGAGGCGGCCAGCAGGGCGCGGGCGTGGTCGTCGGGGGTGAAATCCGCGGGGTCCTCGGGGAGGCCGTCCAGGAGCGGGTCGACCAGGGCCGCCATCGCGGCAGCGCGTTCGGCTCGGCGCTGGGCTGCTTCCTCTTCTTCGGTGCGGCGGAGCAGAGCGTCCACTTCGGACTCTGGGTCCGGTTCGGCGAGGTCGATTCCGGCTTCGGCGCGCACGCGGTGGAGGAATTCGTGCAGGCGCAAGGTGGAGACGCAGTCGTACTCGTTGTAGTCCGCGATGCCGCGCAGGATTTCGTCGGCTTGTTCGGTGCTTCCGGCGGAGGAGAGCGTCAGATAGTCCTCATATGCCTCGATGCTCGACGCCGCCGTTTTTACGTCGCCGTCGCGGGCTTCGGGCATGTACAGTGGTTCTAGATACTTGATCGAATACGACCGCTGCCCTACCCGTAAAGCCTTGCGTACCACGGCATACAGGTCGATCATCGCGCCGCTGCGCACCAGCTCGTCCACGGCTTCCTCGCGCGTGCCGTGGACGGCGGCGAGCCGCTTGATCGCCGTGACCTCGTACGGCGCGTAGTGGTAGACGTGCGCGTCGGGGTGTTCGGCGAGCCGTGCGGTGGCGAAGTCGATGAACTCCTCGAACGCTCGTTTCTCCTGCGCGCGCGAGTGCGCCCAGAAGGGCGTGAAGCGCTCGTCCGGGGTCACCGCGCCGAAGAGGTATTCGAGGCCGGTGCCAGCCAGCGCGTACGGGTCGCCTTCCATGTCGAAGAAGACGTCGCCGGGGCTGGCCTCGGGCAGTTCGGCGAGTGCGTCCGGGGCGATGATTTCGTAGGCCAGCTCACCGGTTTCGTCTTGGCGGACCTGGATCGCGGCCTGCGCGCGCAACGAGGCGAACGTGCCCTCGGACATGTCGCGCGGACGGTCGGCGGGTTCGGCGCTGGCGAGCGCGTCGATCGTGCCGAGCCCGGCGGCGGCCAGTTTGCGCCGCTGCTCGCTGCGCATGCCGGCGACCAGTGACAGGTCCCGATCCGCCTCCCGCGCGGACGAACAGTGGTCGGCGAACGCACATCCGGTGCACGCCGGGCGCTCGTCCGCCCAGACCCGGTCGGGCAGCTGCGGTGGACGGTCCTGCAACCGGTCGCGGAGCCGGTCCACGAGCGGGAGGAAGTCGTCGACGCGGAGGCTGCGCGTGCTGCCGTCGCCTAGCAGCAGGTGCATCTCCGGGCCGGTGGGCCATCCGCCGCGCCGGAGCGCGTCGGCGTACGCGGTGAGCTGCACGACCGCGGACGGCTTGGCGTGCCGGGCGAGTTTCGTGTCGTAGACCTCGTAGCGGCCCTCGTCGTCGCGCAGAAGAAAATCGGCTCGGCCGGAGAATTCGCCGTCGTGGAACACCGCCTGATAGACGACCGGCGCACCCGCGCGCAACGCTTCCTCGGTCGCTTTCGCCGCGACGACCGGATCGTGCTCCTCGATCTCGACGACCTGCGTCCGCTCGCCGCGCAACCGGCTGAGCGTGGCCGCCTCGTGCGCGCGGCCGTGCTTCACCGCCAGCCGATCGGGTGCCGAACTGGGCCGCGGCGCACCGGGTATCCCCGCCGCCAGCGCCTGCTTGAGGATGCTCCGGTGCTCGCATTCGAGCAGGTCAGCGAGATCAGACGGCGTGTACATCGCCCGGCAGTCTGTCACGGCCGGCGACGGGTCCCGGCAAGGCGGGTGCCGACACGCCGCCCGGAATTGTCGGTGGTGGGTGGGATGCTCTTGGAGTGCGCGGGAACGGGAGGGAAGGATCTGGTGAGGATGGAGGTGAGTGCTTGGAGGAGGCGCGAGTGACGGTGCGCGTGGGCGGTGAGTAGTCGTGTGGTGAGTAGTCGTGTGGTGAGTAGTCGTGTGGTGACTTGCGTTCGGCTTGGCGGCTGGGTGGCTTCACGGCTCGGCGGCTTCGCGGCTGGCTTGGCGGCATCGAGACTGGGTGGCCTCGTGGCTGGGCGGCCCCGTGATCGGTCCGGGTGGAGGCTGATTGCGGGCGCAACCGGCCTGAAACCGTAGGCGCTACGGCAGCTCGGCACGGCGGCGAGCCAGCGAGGCACGCTCAGCGGCGTTGCCCGCCAGCTCGATCGCCTCGTCATACGCCGCACGCGACTCCCCGACGCGGCCCAGCCGGCGCAGGAGGTCGGCGCGGGTGGCGTGGTACGGGTGGTAGCCGGACAGCCGGTCGGCTAGGCCGTTGACCACTGCCAGTGCCGCGTCCGGGCCGTCGAGTTCGGCGACTGCGATGGCGCGGTTCAGGGCGACGATCGGTGACGGGTCCACGCGGACGAGCTGGTCGTAGAGGGCGAGGATCTGCGACCAGTCGGTCTCGTGCATGTCGCGGGCGGACGTGTGCACGGCGTTGATCGCGGCCAGGATCTGGTAGCGGCCCGGAGCCACGCCGGCGGCGGCAGCGGCTAGGCGTTCGCGCACCAGGCGGTGGCCTTCGGCGATCAGGGCCGGGTCCCAGACGGTGCGGTCCTGTTCGTCCAGGGCGACCAGGTCGCCGGCGGGTGATACGCGGGCGGGGCGGCGGGCTTCGGTGAGGAGCATGAGGGCCAGCAGTCCGGTCGCCTCGCCGTTGCCGGGCAGGAGCGCGCGGATCAGGCGGGTCAGCCGGATCGCCTCGGTGGTCAGGTCGTGCCGTACTGGGTCGGTGCCGGGGCCGGTGGCCAGGTAGCCCTCGTTGAATACCAGGAAAAGCGCGGTCAGGACGCCGGAGACACGAGCCGGGAGGTCCTCGGCGGACGGCACTCGGTACGGGATGCGGGCCGCCTTGATCTTGGCTTTCGCGCGGGTGATCCGTTGCCCCATGGTGGTTTCGGCGACCAGGAAGGCGCGGGCGATCTCGGGCACGGTCAGGCCGCCGACCATGCGCAGGGTCAGTGCTACGCGCGCTTCCGGGGCCAGTGCCGGGTGACAGCAGGTGAAGATCAGCCGGAGCCGGTCGTCGTCGATGGCGCTGGGAGGCTCGGGCGGGGCGTCGTCGTGCACCGCCTGCGCCTCCTTGTGCTTGTCGTCGCGTTTGGTCTCGCGGCGGAGCCGGTCGATGGCTTTGCGGGTGGCGGTCGTGGTGAGCCAGGCGCCGGGGTTGGGCGGTACGCCGTCGGACGGCCATCGCTCCACTGCGGTCGCGAAGGCTTCGGCGGCGGCTTCTTCGGCGATGTCGAGGTCGCCGAAGCGTTTGGTCAAGCCGGCGACCACCCGCGCCCATTCCTCGCGGTGGGCCCGGGTGATCGCCTCCTGGACGTCGCTCATCCGGCCAGGAACGGGCGTACCTCGACCTTGCGGTTGCACGCCTTCGACCCCTCGGCGGCGAGCTTGAGCGCCACGTCGAGATCCGGGGCCTCGATGACCCAGAACCCGGCGAGGTACTCCTTGGACTCCAGAAAAGGCCCGTCGGTGACCATGCCCGCTCCGTCCCGGTTGTCGAGGACAGTAGCGGTGTCCGGCGCGGCGAGGCCGCCCGCGAAGACCCAGTGGCCCTTGGTCTGGAGCCGGTCGTTGAACACGTCGATCGCGGCGTGCTCCTCCGGGGTGGCGAGGCTGGCCTGGTCGTGGACGACGGAAATCAGGTACTGCATCCGAGGATCATCTCCTGTGCGGTCGAGAATGGATACGGTCAGCGGCCCGCGTACTGCGGACGTCCGGCGGGACGCCAGACCTCGGTCGTCACGCCCTTGGTGTCCACCCGCGACTCGACCAGGTCGAGCGCCAGATCCGGGCCGTTCTCCGGGAACAGCCGCTTGCCCTGGCCGACGATCACCGGGATCACGAGCAGCGTCATCTCGTCGACCAGGCCGTGCTCCAGCAGCCACCGGACGAGGGCACCGCTGCCGTGCACCTGCAGTTCGCCGCCCGGTTTGGCCTTCAAGTCCGTGATGGCGTCCGCCAGGTCGCCGGACAGGACGGTGGTGCCGGACCACCCAGGATCGGTGAGCGTCGCCGAGGCGACGTACTTCGGCCGCGCGTTCAGTGCCCGCAGGATGGGCTCCCGTCCGGGGACGTCCTGGAGCGTCAAGGATCCCCACGAACTGGCGAACAGGTCGTAGGTCCGCCGGCCGAACAGGAAAGCGTCGGCGCGCTGGTAGGTCTCGTTGATGAACGCCACGGTCTCGTGGTCGCCCTTGCCGAGCGCCCATCCGCCGCGCTCGAACCCGTTCCGGCGGTCCTCGTCCGACGCGCCGCCGTTGCCCTGCACGACTCCGTCGACGGTCACCTGGGTCATGGTCGTCAGCTTCACGATCGCGGTTCCTTTGCCTCCGTGCCGCCCCTCGCGGGCGGCCTCACCCCTGCTACGAAGACCGTCGGCCCGATCCGACACCGCGTCCCGAAGTTTCTCGGAAAAATTTCCGGAGCTAGCCGCGTGCCTCCAGCCAGGCGTTGATGGCCTGGACGAAGCCGTCGACGCTCAGCAGGGGTTTGCCGGTGAAGAGCGCGTGGAGGTGCTCGACGCCGACTGGGTCGTTCCAGGCTCGGGCGCGTCGGCAGGTTTCGTCGTCGGTGGCGGCGCGGAGGAGGTCCCAGCCGTGCCCGGTCGCGACGAGGGCGGCGTCGATCGCCGGGTCGGCCAGGGTCGCCAGGTCCCAGTCGACGACGCCGATCAGCTTGCCGTCGGCGCCGAAGTGGACGTTGCTGGCCCCGAGGTCGCCGTGGACGAGCCTGGCCGGGACCTCGTCGAGCGCCAGCAGCGCGTCGAGGCGCCGCCGGACGCCGTCCTGTCGTTTCGGCGGCAGGCGTGGGATGACCTCGTCGCGCAGGATGTCCGCCCAGCCGAGGCCGTCGGCGTGTCGGCGCGGCCGGTGGAGGACGGCTTCGAGTTCGGGCGAGATCTCCGCCTCGCGCAGCGCCGCGAGGAGCGGGCCGAACGCCGCCGGGTCGCCGACGCCTTCCGGCAACCCCTCGCCGGCGACCCATGAGATCGCGACGGCCGCGTGCTCGCCGAAGGTGGTCACGGGAGTCAGCGGCTCCGGCACGGTGAAGGGCAGTCCGGCGGCCGCGACCGCGCGAAGGATCGCGACCCGGCGCGGTAACTCGGCGGCGGCGCTGGGGCGTTTGGTGATCCGTACCGCGGCGACGTCGGGCAGCAGCACGACGTGGTGCATATTCCCTTGCGTGGCAAGGCTTGCGGAGCTGAGAGGGGTGCCGGGGACTAGCGCTTCGGCGATTTCGAGCAGGTCGGCGGGGACCGGTTGCGGCATGCCGTGATTCTGCCGGACTGGGGTGCGGTGCTGTCGAGGCAGCGGGACCACGCCCTGCGAGCTTGCCGGGCCACTGCGCTTCAGCGGCGAGGCGGCGGCGCTCAGGTCACGCGATCTCGCCGGACCGGCATACGGCGCTGTCAAGACGGGAGCTGCGCCGCGTCCGGATCACGCCGGGTGGCATGCGGCGCGGCGAGACGGCAGTCGCACCACAACCAGATCGCGCTAAATCGGCCCACGACACCGTCGAGGGCTCAGCAGCCTCATACCCGGGCCCGCCAGCCCACCCCATCTCACCGGCGAGGCGGCAGCGGCACCACGTCCAAATCCCGGGCCACGTGGATCTCCCCGTCGAACACCTTCGCGGCTTCGTCGCGGAACCGGTCCGCCTCCTCGTACGGGTAGCGCTGCGAGAAGTGCGTCAGCAGCAGCTCCCGGGCGCCCGACTCCGCCGCCAGCCGGCCAGCGTCAGCGCTGGTCAGGTGGCCGTAGCGGTAGGCGAGGTCGGCGTCGTCGGCGCGGAAGGTCGATTCGGCGATCAGCAGGTCCGCTCCGCGGGCGCAGGCGAACGCGCCCGCGCACAGGCGGGTGTCCATCACGAACGCGACCACCTGGCCCCGGCGCGGCACGCTTACGTCTTCCAGCCGGACCATGCCCTGAGCCGTCTCCAAGGAGCCATCGGCCTGGAGTTTTCGGACCGCAGGGCCTTGGACGCCTGCTGCGGCGAGGGCGTCCGGCAGCATCCGGACGCCGTCCGGTTCGGCGTAGCGGTAGCCGAAGCAGTCAATACGGTGTTCCAGCGGGTACGCCGACAGCGCGCCGCCCAGTGGGCCGGGGGCGGTGATCGGCAGCGGGACCAGCTCGGCGCGTTCGTGGAAGGACGTCGAGTGCCGTAGCCGGTCGAAGTACTCCTGGCCGGACGCTGGGTAGTGGCAGCGCACGGGATGCGCGACCCCGTCCAGCGACAGGCGCTGGACGATGCCCGCCAGGCCCAGGCTGTGGTCGCCGTGGAAGTGGGTGACGCACAGGTGCGTGAGCTCGGTCGCCGTCGCGCCCGCGTACATCATCTGCCGCTGGGTGCCCTCGCCTGGGTCGAAGAGGATGCCGTCGGCGTCGAAGCGCAGGAGGTAGCCGTTGTGGTTGCGGTGCCGGGTCGGCGTCTGGCTCGCCGAGCCCAGCACGACGAACTCGCGTCGGGACATGACGATCATCTTCGCGCCACGCCCGGGCTCGCCGCCACCGAAATGAACTCCGCGGAAACAGCGGCGGCCGTCCGGCGTGAAATTCTCCGGACGGCCGTTAGCATAATTGCCGCGTGAATTCGTTCGATTACTTTCCGCGAATTCGATCTTCGGTTCAGCTGGTCGCGGGAATTGCCAGAGTTTCCCGATACCAGTTTCTCGCTTGGGCCAAACGGACGCGGAATCCCGGTCCCCGGGACACGCCGGTGACCGCCCAGACCCGGCTGCTGTCGTACCAGTGGTCCCGGGTGAGCAGCGACCACTGGTGCTCGCTGAGCCACGGCGTGCGCGCCCGGTGTTCGCGCAGTGGCAGGTCGTGCTCGGGAACCGGCAGGTCGAGCAGGTGGCAGACGGTTTCGAGCAGGTCGCGCATCCGCACCGGCTCCGGGTCGGCCACGTGGAACACCTCGCCCGGGCTGCCCAGCGCCGGGTCCAGCGCGAACGCGCTGAGCACGGCGGCGAGCTCCTGCGACGAGACAACGGACGTCCGGGACGCGCCGCCCGCTGCCCACGCCGGCACTGCGCGCAACCACTTCACCAGCGCCGGGACCACGTGCCGGTCGCCGTCGCCGTACACCAGGTGCGGCCGCAGAACGATCCCGCCCGCGGCGCGGACCTGCTGTTCTCCGGCCAGTCTGGTGCGGCTGGTGGCCGAGGCGGGCCCGAGGTCGAGCGTGTCCTCGGGCGCGCCTCGATGGTCGCCGTCGCGGTAGACCGCGCAGGTGCTCAGCGACACGATGCGGCGGGTGCCCGCGCGGTGCGCCTCCGCGAGGAGCCGGGCCGTGCCGCGATCGTTGACCTCGGCGCATTCCTCTTCCGTGCCGCCGATCCGGGACGCGGCGTGCACGAGCGTCGTGACGCCCGTGCACGCCCCGGCCAGACTGGCGGCGTCGGCGAGGTCGCCGGAGTGGACCCGCGCGCCGGATCGCGTGATCCACTCCGGCACCTCGCCGCGCGCCAGCACCCGGACCGCGGCGCCGCGGGCGAGCAACACCCGCAGCACCGCCGAGCCGATGAACCCGGTCGCACCGGTGACGAGGATTTCCCCGGTCGTACTGTCCGCCCCCAGGCCGGCAGTCATGACCTGCGCATCGCCAGGGTGCCGCTCGCCACGGGGCTGCCCTTCTGCTCCGCCACCACGCGGACCAGCCGCGACCCGTCCGCGTCGACTCCGATCTCTTCCGCCGTCAGCAGGCATTCCGAGTCGAACTCGACGTAGACGGAGAACTCGAAGTCCGAACGCAACGGCAGCGCGTACGGGTCGCCGAGCGTCAGCAGCGCCGCCTGCCGGGCGCCTTCCAGCAGCACCATGCCCGGAACGTGGTCCACCGAGTGGTCGAACAGGACCGGGTGGTCCGGGTCGAACTGCAGGGACCACGTGCCGGGCGTCGCGGTCTCCGCGACCAGCACGTCTTCCTTGCGTTCCCGGCCGACGAGCGCCGGGTCCACGGTGGGCAGCGCGATGGCCTGGAACGGCGTCGCCGCGAAGTGATCGCCGCGCAGCCGGCGGTAGACCGCCGGGGACACGCAGCGGATGGTCTCCGAAGCGGTGCCGATCAGCTCGCCCTCGCGGAAGCAGCCGAACTCGAACCGCATGCCGCCGACGTTGTTGCCCCGGCGGAGCACGTCCCGCACGCTCGCCCGGAGCACCACGTCGATCGGCCTGCCCGCGGTGACCAGCCCTTCGGGGGTGATAGCGCTGGTCTTGCGGCCGGAGACGAACGCGGTGCCGAGCGAGACGCCGTACGCGCGGTGCGCGACGAGCATGATCGCCTGGCGGAACGTTTCCAGGTACAGCATGGGATCGTGCGATCCCGGAGTGCGCGGGCCGAAGAACCCGTGCCGGCGCGGCCACTGCGCGCCGACCTCGAACCGGTCCTCGCCCACGATGTTCAGATCAGTGACGAAAACTTCCGAGACGGCCGCGCGGTGCACGAGATTGCGCGGGATCGTCTGCTGGAAGTCGACCGGGCATCCGCCCGGCGAACTCTCGCCATCGATGATGAAGTTTCTTCCGACAGACTCCTCTAACAACGTACCGACCATGTCGGTCCTCCCAGAAAAAAGAACTTCCCCAGTACCCCCACCACATTTTTAGCGGAAACGGGCGAACAAAACCATACCTACCTACCGGTTTTTTTCTCTGGCTCCGGGGGCCGGTGCGGAGGTAGACTGGTGTGTCAGCGTGGCCCGGCGTGGGCCCGCATCCCCCCGAGAGGAGTCACAGTGGCTCGCCAGGAACGCGCGGAGCAGACCCGCAATGCCATCCTCGACGCCGCCGCGTCCAGGTTCGACGCGGTCGGCTTCCTCGGCGCGAGCCTGTCGGACATCCTCGCCGAGGCCGGGGTCACCAAAGGCGCGCTGTACTTCCACTTCAAGTCCAAGGAAGAGCTCGCCGACGCGCTGATCAACGAGCAGTTCACCGTCTGGGACCCGCTGGCCGACATCGAGAGCCCCGGGCTGCAGACGGTCATCGACCTCACCCAGAACATGGGGCACAGCCTGCGCAAAGACGTGCGCGTGCGCGCCAGCATCCGGCTGGTCATCGAGCAGGGCTCGTTCGTCACGCCCGCCGCGGGCGCGTACAAGCAGTGGACCGACACCATCCACGGCTGCCTGCTCGCCGCGAAAGCGGCCGGTGACGTGCGGAAAGACGTCAACGCGCACGACCTCGCGCAGTACGTGGTCGCGTCGTTCACCGGGAGCCAGCTCAGCTCGCAGGTGCTGACCGGGCGGACCGACCTGCACGAGCGGGTCACGTTCATGTGGCAGACGATCCTGAACTCGGTGGTCCCGCCGCGGCGGCTGCACAAGTTCGACCCGGCCGGGACCTTTCCCGCCGAGTGAGGTCCAGCGGTCGCGAGGCAAAACCGGACGGTCGGTTTGCGGCTCGCTGACCTGCCGGGGCGCGGTGGTCGCGGCCCCGGGAATCCGTTGCGGTGAGCTGACGCCGGGTGCTCCGCTCGCTCGCCTGCTCAGGTTGTCGCGGGGTGCCGTGGGCGGAAACCGGGTGGCCGGTCCGCTCCGGCCGGCGCGGCGCTCAGGCGCCGGTCGCCTCCGCCGCCGCCGAATCCGCCGGCTGGGACGCCTCGATCACCCGCCACAGTTCGGAGAGCGTGCTCACCAGGTCCGTGCCCGCCGGGATCGTGCCGCTGGCCGCCGCCGATTCCAGGCCGACACAGGTCACCACGACCAGCAGGGCCGCCATGTCCGGGCGGACGTGCGGGCTCAGCTCGCCCGCTCCGTGCGCCGCGGCGATGTGCGCGCGCACCTGGCCCAGCCACGCGCGGACGAACGCGACGAAACGCGGGTCGTTCGAGCCCATCTCCCTGGCCAGCCGGAAGCTCGCGCCCACCTTCGCGTCCTCGGCCAGCCAGCCCATCAGCGCCCGGCTCAGGTCGGCCAGCCTGCGCAGATGCGGACGGCGCCCGCGCGCTCGCGCGACGTGCCGGTGCAGGACCGCGACCGCGGCCGACTGCACCTCGTCGCAGATCTCGTCCTTCGACGAGAAGTGGAAGTACAGGCCGCCCTTGGTGACGCCCGCCTCGCGCGCGATGTCCACCATGCTCGTGGCCGCGTAGCCGTCCCGGTTCAGCAGCGCCGCCGCGGCGTCCAGCAGCAGATGCCTGGTCAGCTCCGCGCGGGCCTGTTTCGTCACCGTCTTCCCCATCGTCTCGCGCCGGGAACGGCACGGCGTGCGTTCCGGCCCGCTCATCATGACATACCGACCGCCCGGTTTACCAGCATTCACGCCCGATTACCTGGCCACACCTGGCCACTCAAGATCGAAACAGACCAACCTCCCGGTTTTGTCTTGAAAACCGACCTCCCGGTTTGCTATGGTGCAGTGGTGGACCCGGCTCGGACCGGCAGGCAGCGGCGCTGGGGGCGCCGCCGGACGGGTCCGGCGCGAGAGACACCGGAGGGCAGTCATGCTGAACTACGAAATTCTCGGACAGATCAGAGTGAGCGGCCGGCCCGGCGTCTGCGCCCCGCGGGCCCGCAAGATCGAGACCTTGCTGTCCGTGCTGCTGGCGAAGAACAACCAGGTCGTGACCGCCGAGCACCTGATCGGCGAAATCTGGGGCGAGCACCCGCCGGCGCGGGCGAGCGCGGCGCTGTACGTGTACGTGTCGCAGCTGCGGAAACTGTTGCGCGGCAACGGTGAAAGTGCGGAAGACAGCCCTGTTGTCACGAGCCCGCGCGGTTATTCGCTGCATGTCGGCATCGAGGAACTCGACGCCGACCGCTTCACCCGGCTCTACGAACAGGGCCGCGCGCTGCACTGGGACCGCGGCTACGGCCAGGCCGCGAAGGTGCTGCGCGAGGCCACGAACCTGTGGCGCGGCCCGGCTTTCGGCGGCTTCACCGACTCGCCGGATGTGCAGGCGTACGCCACGCTGCTCGAGGAGAGCCGGCTCGGGTGCCTGGAGCTGCTGATGGAGACGGAGCTGCTCATCGGACGGCACCGCGAGGTCGTGGGGCAGCTGTCCGCGCTGGCGAAGGAGCACACGCTTCGCGAGACCTTCACCGAGTACCTGATGACCGCGCTCGCCCGGTCCAACCGGCGGGCCGAGGCGCTGGAGACGTTCGCTTCGGCGCGGCAGAACCTGGTGCAGCAGCTGGGGATCGAGCCGGGGAGCTCGTTGCGGAAGCTGCATCACAGCATCCTTGTCGGGGAGATGTCGGACGCGGTCTGATCCTGACCCGCGGTCGTTTTCGGCCCGGTCTTCCGCCACAAGCGGGGGCCGGGCCGTTTTTCGTGTCGAGTATCCGCAGCAGGGAAAGCCTTGAAGGACTCCTCGCGGAAGCCCCGCGAGGAGTCCTTCACGACACCCCTCAGCTGCGATAGACCGAAACCACAAACCCGCCGCACGTAACAGGTTCTCCGTACCAACCGCCCCAGCGGCTGTCCAACGCCAGGCCCGCCAGCTCGGCCATCAGGTCCATCTCCGCGGGCCACACGTACCGCAGCGGCAGCGAAGCATCCGTCAGCTGCACGATCTGCCGTACGTCGTCGACCGTGCGCACGCGGGCGTCTGCGGCCCAGCACGTCGGGTCTGGGTGCCTGCCCTGCACCACCAGTGCGCCGCCGGGGCGCAGGAGGCGGCTGTAGCGGCCGATGGCGCGCAACTGGTCTCGCTGGTCCGGCAGGCGGGAAAGGACGTCCGCGCCCAGGTATCCAGTGTCGAAGCGCGGGCCGGGTTCCAGGTGGACCTCGTAGCCCTCTCCGGCCAGTGCGTCCGCGACCGGGCCGCCGCCGGGGACCAGTACCCGGCCCGTGCCGTGCTGGCGGGATACCCGGTCGGTTACTTCGGAGAGGAACGCGACCGCGCCCGCTGGGTCGTCCGCGAGCGGGGCCAGCCACTCGGCCACGGGGTCGGCCGGCTTTTCCATCACCCGGGTCGGCATTGTCGCCACCTCACTTCACGCAGTGGTCCTCTCTACTCCACAGAGAGTGCCGGAGCGATCTAAAGCCGACCTAGCGGAATCGGGGTCCCCTAGGCACGGAGAAAGGGCGACCCGCGCCGTTGCGGGTCGCCCTTAGTCGGGAAGAGGCGCTCAGCCCTTGGTGCGCCGGTTGAACTTGCGCACCGCGAAGTACGAGGCCAGTACCGTGATCGCGGCCCACCAGGCGAGCGCGAGCCACGCCGTGCCGCCGGCGGGGGTGCCGTTCATCAGCGCCCGCACGGCGTCCATGAGCACGGTGAACGGCTGGTTGTCCACGATCACCCGCAGCACGCCGGGCATCGCCTGGGTCGGCACCAGAGCGCTGGAGGCGTACGGCACGAACACGAGGATCATGCCGAGGCCGCCCGCGCCTTCGACGGTCTTGGAGATCGAGCCGAGCAGGACCGCGAGCCAGAAGACGCCCGCGGCGAACAGGACCAGCAGGCCGATCGCGGCGAGCCAGCCGAGTGCGCTGCCGCCGGGGCGGAAGCCGATCGCGAAGCCGATCGCCACCATGATCACGAACGACACCAGGCTGCGCAGCATCCCGGCGGCGACGTGGCCGACCAGCACGGCCGGGCCGAACATCGGCATCGAGCGGAAGCGTTCCACGAGGCCCTGGGTGAGGTCCGCGGCGACGCCGACGACCGTGGTGGTCGAGTTGAAGCCGATGCTGATCGCCAGCAGGCCGGGCACCAGGTAGTCGACGTAGGCCATGCCGGGCACGTTGATCGCGGGCCCGAACATGAAGCGGAACAGCAGCAGCAGCACGATCGGCAGCGACACCGCCTGCAGCAGCATCTCCGGGTTCCGCGTGATGTGCTTGACGTTGCGCCCGATCAGCACGCGGAAGTCGGACAGCACCGAGGCGAGCCCGGCGCTTTCGGGGGCCGCGGGGACCAGCTCCCCCTCGGTTTCCCTGGACAAGGTCTGGGTCATCACTTCGCTCCCGCGGTTGAGGTGAGGGTGTGGAACACGTCGTCGAGCGTCGGTTCGGACAGCTCGATCCCGGCGGGTTCGAGCCCGGCGTCGGCGACCCGGTTGAGCGTCGCGCGCACCTGTCCGGGGTGGTCGATCGGGACGCTGACCGTCTCGTCCAGCAGCACGCCGCCGGTGATCTGCTGCGCGCGGCCCGCTTCGGCGGCCGACGCGAAGGCCAGCTTGAGCCGTTCGGTGCCGACCCGGCGCTTGAGTTCGGTGGCGGTGCCCTCGGCGACGACGCGGCCCTTGTCGATGACCGCGATCCGGTCGGCGAGCTGGTCGGCCTCGTCGAGGTACTGCGTGGTGAGCAGGACCGTGGTGCCGCCGTCGAGCAGTTTGCGGATCGCGTCCCACATCGCCGAGCGGCTGCGCGGGTCGAGTCCGGTGGTCGGCTCGTCGAGGAACAGCACCGGCGGCGACGTGATGAGGCTGATCGCCAGGTCGAGGCGGCGCCGCATGCCGCCGGAGTAGGTCTTCACCGGACGGCCGGCGGCTTCCTCCAGGTCGAACTGGGCGAGCAGTTCGGTGGCGCGCTGCTTCGCCCGCGCGGTCGGCAGGTGGAACAGCCGTCCCATCATTTCCAGGTTTTCGCGTCCGGTGAGCAGTTCGTCGACCGCGGTGTTCTGCCCGGTCAGGCCGATCTGCTCGCGGACCTTGCGGGTGCGCTTGGCGACGTCGTGCCCGTTCACGGTGACGGTGCCGCCGTCGGCCTCCAGGAGGGTGCTGAGGATCCGCACCGTCGTGGTCTTGCCGGCCCCGTTGGGGCCGAGCAGCGCGAACATCGTGCCCCGCTCGACGCTGAGGTCGACGCTCTCCAGGACGTCGACATCGCCGTAGGACTTGCGCAGCCCCCGTGCTTCGATTGCGTAGCCGGTGACCATCGGGTTACCTCTCCTCGGTTCGGTCAAGCGGGGAATCTGTCGGGATCAAGTGGGCCACAGCGGCCGCGAGAGCGGCAATACCGGCCGGGCCCGATAGGGGTCGGCTAATCGTCGTCCCCACCCCCGATCGCCATGCTGATCAACGCGTCCGTGTCCAGCTCGTCGATCGTGTCCTCGTCCACTGCGGACACTTCCGGTTCATCCTCGGCCACAGTCTGTTCCGGGACCTGGATGCCGGCCAGGTCGAGCAGCCCGTCGAGCAGGCCCGCCGAACGCAGCCGTTCCAGCGGGATCGCCGCCAGCGCGTCGCGGATCCCCTGTTCCGACAACGGTTCCGGCTCGGCGTCGGCCGGGGCCAGTTCGGCGACAAGGTGCTCGGCGAGGATCCGCGGCGTCGGGTAGTCGAAGATCAGGCTGACCGGCAGCTTCAGTCCGGTGACGAGGCTGAGCTTGTTGCGGAATCCGGTGGCGGACAGGGAATCGAAGCCGACCTCGTTGAACGAGCGGTCCGCTTCCACCGCCTCCGGCCCGGCGTGCCCGAGCAGCGTCGCCGCGTGCGTGCGCACCAGGGTGAGCACGGTCGGCACCCGCTTGCCCGGCGGGAGCGCGCCGAGTTTCTGCGCCAGCGATTCGGTGTCCTCCACCGCGTCCTGTGCCGCGCGACGGCCGCGAGTGCCGACGAGTTCGCGCAGGACGGCCGGGAGGTCGTCGTCGCCGGAGGACGCCAGTACGCGGGTGTCCAGCGCGATCGGCACGAGCAGCGGTTCGGGAGAACCCGCCGCCGCGTCCAGCAGCCGCAGACCGTCCTCTGTGGACAGCGCGGTGATGCCGGTTTCGCCGATGCGGTGGGCGTCCGCGTCCTCCAGCGCCGCACCCATGCCGCCGCCCCACAGGCCCCACGCGAGCGAGGAGCCCGCGAGGCCTTCGCGACGGCGGCGGACCGCCAGTGCGTCGAGGTAGGCGTTGGCCGCGGCGTAGCTGCCCTGTCCCGGTGCGCCGAGCACGCCGGCCGCCGAGGAGAACAGGACGAACGCGGTCAGGTTGCGGTCGCGGGTCAGCTCGTCGAGCGTGGCCGCGGCGTCGACCTTCGGGCGCAGGACGTTGTCGAGGCGTTCTGGGGTAAGGGAAGTCAGCACCCCGTCGTCGAGTACACCGGCCGCGTGCACGACTCCGCGCAGGTCGATTCCGTCCAGCAGCGCGGAAACCGCGGCGCGGTCTGCCACGTCGCAGGCGGCGAGGGTGACCTCGGCGCCGAGACCGGACAGTTCGTCCCGCAGCTCGGTCGCGCCCGGTGCGTCCGCGCCGCGACGGCTGACCAGCAGCAGGTTCCGGACGCCGTGTTCGGTCACCAGGTGCCGGGCGACGGAACCGCCGAGCGCACCGGTGGCACCGGTGATCAGCACCGTGCCGTCCGGATCCCAGACCGGGGCGGCGGCCGCGTCGGCAGCTCGTTGCAGACGCGGTACCAGCACCGCGCCAGCACGGAGAGCGACCTGCGGTTCGTCCGATGCGGACACCGCGGCAAGGGTGCGGCCGCTAGGGGTTCCGGTGCCGAGGTCGACCAGGGTGATCCGGTCCGGGTGCTCGGCTTGCGCCGAACGGACCAGTCCGGCCACCGCGGCTCCGACCGGGTCGGGGCTCTCCTCGGCGTCGGTCGCGACCGCGCCTCGGGTGACCACCAGCAGCGAACCCTCCGGACGGCCGAGGAACGTCTGCAGTTCGCCGAGGACCCGGTGCAGTTCCGCGTGCACGTCGTCACCGGCGGCGGGCAGTACGACCAGGCCGGACGCGTCGCCGATGCTGGCCGCGGCGGTGGCGCCGAGGGCCTCGGTGAGGCCGAACGGGTCGTCGCCGACCACGGTCCAGTCGGTGACTTCGGCGACCGCGTCGAGGTCGGTCTGCTCCCACGCGAGGCGGAACAGCGACTCCGTGCCCCCGGTTTCGGCGGCCTGCGGCTGTGCCGACATCGGGCGCAGCAGCAGCGAATCCACCGAAGCGACCGGCGCGCCGGTGGCGTCCGCGATCTTCAGCGCGGCCGCGCCCGAGCCGATCTGCTTCACGTGCACCCGCAGCGTGGTCGCGCCGACCGCGTGCAGCCGGACGCCTTCCCACGCGAACGGCAGCGCCGGTTCGTCGCCGACCGCGCCGGAGACGCCGATGGTGTGCAGGGCGGCGTCGAGCACGGCGGGATGGATGCCGTAACGGTCCACATCGGACACAGTCGCCGGAAGCTGGATCTCCGCGAACGCTTCCCCGTCGCCCTTCCAGGCAGCGACGAGACCGCGGAACGCCGGGCCGTAGGCGAGACCGTCAGTGGCCAGTTCTTCATAGGTGCCCTCGAGTTGCACCTGTTCGGCGGCGGGCGGCCAGGCGGAGAGGTCGAACTTCTCCGTCTTGCCGGCCTTGGCCAGGCGTCCGGTGGCGTGCCGGGTCCACGGGACACCGTCCGCCGCGCCTTCCGGTCGCGAGTGGACAGTGAACGCGCGGGTGCCGTTCTCGGCGGCGTCGAGCGCGAACTGGACGCGCACGCCGGTCCGCTCCGGCACCACCAGCGGGTACTCCAGGGTCAGCTCGTCCAGGCGCGGGCATCCGGCCTCGTCGCCCGCGCGGATCGCCATCTCGACGAAACCGGTGCCGGGGAACAGGATCGAGCCGCCGACGACGTGGTCGGCCAGCCACGGGTGCGTGCCGACGGACAGCCGTCCGGTGAACAGGAGGCCCTGCGCACCGGCCAGCTCCGTCGCGGTGCCGAGCAGCGGGTGGTCTTCCTGGCCCGGTCCGGCGGCGGTGCTTTCCAGCCAGTAACGCTGCCGCTGGAACGGATACGTCGGCACCGCGACCGGGTGGGCACCGGTCGGCGCGTAGATCGCTGCCCAGTCGACGTCGACGCCGCTGACGTGCAGCTGCGCGACACCGGTCAGTGCGGCAACCGCCTCGTCCTGCTCCTTGTGCAGCAGCGAAGCGAGCACGAGACCGTCGGGACGCTCGTCGAGGCAGGCGTCGGCCATCGCGGTGAGCGTGGTGTCCGGGCCCAGTTCCAGGAACCGGGTCACGCCGTCCGCTGCGGCCCGGGTGACCGCGTCGCGCAACTGCACGCCTTCGCGGACCTGGTTCACCCAGTACTCCGGTGACGTCAGGTTGTCGGCGGGCTCGCCGGTGACGGTGGAGATGATCGGGATCCTCGGGTCCGCATAGGACAGTCCTTCCGCGACAGTGCGGAATTCGGCGAGCATCGGGTCCATCAGTCGCGAGTGGAACGCGTGCGAGACGCGGAGTTGCTTGGTGCGCTCGAACTTCGCCGCCACCTCGGCGACCGCTTCCGCAGCACCGGAGATCACCACTGCGGTCGGACCGTTCACTGCGGCAATGTCCACAGTGTCCCCAGCGGCTTCACGGACCGCCTCGGGAGTCCCGTCGATCGCGACCATCGCGCCACCGGTCGGAAGCGCCTGCATCAGCTTGCCGCGGGCGACGACCAGCTTCGCGGCGTCGGCCAGCGAGAACACGCCAGCGCAGTGCGCGGCGGCGAGTTCGCCGATCGAGTGTCCGGCCAGCAGGTCTGGCTTAACGCCCCACGAACGGACCGTGCGGAACAGCGCGACTTCCAGCGCGAACAGTGCCGGTTGCGTCCAGCGGGTCTCGTCGAGGCCGTCGCCGCTTTCGATCACCTCGCGCAGCGGGCGGTCGAGGTGCTTGTCGAGTTCGGCGCACACCTCGTCGTAGGCCTCGGCGAAGGCCGGGTACCGCGCGGCCAGCTGCGTGCCCATCTGCGCCCGCTGTGAACCCTGGCCGGCGAACAGGAACGCGGTCCGGCCACTGCCGGTGGCGATGCCGCGGACGACGCCGCGTGCGTCCTCTTCGTCGACCAGTGCCGCGAGACCGCGCACGAACTGCGGCGAACGGCTGCCGATCAGCACCGCCCGGCGGTCGAACGCACTGCGCGCAGTCGCCAGCGAGAGACCGATGTCGGCGAGGCTGCCTTCCGGCTCCTCGTCCACATAGGACATCAGCTGCTCGGCCTTCGCCCGCAATGCAGCCGCACCGCGTCCCGAGACCGGCCAGGCGACCGGGCCGTCGTACTCCGGGCCAGTCGAGGCGGTGACCTCGCGACGGTCGCCTTCCTCCAGGATGACGTGCGCGTTCGTGCCGCTCACGCCGAAGGACGAGACGCCGACGCGCCGGGTGTGACCGTTCGGCAGCCACTTCACCGGCTCGGCGAGCACGCGCACCGCGCCAGTGGACCAGTCGATCTCGCTCGACGGTTTGCCCACGTGCAGCGTCGCGGGGAGTTCGCCGTGCCGCATCGCTTCGATCATCTTGATCACGCCTGCCGCGCCCGCGGCGGCTTGGGTGTGCCCGATGTTCGACTTCACCGAACCGATCCACAACGGACGGTCCGCCGAGGTCTGCGTGCCGTAAGTGGCCAGCAGCGCTTGGACTTCGATCGGGTCGCCGAGCTTCGTGCCGGTGCCGTGCGCTTCGACGGCGTCCACATCGGACGGTTCGAGTCCGGCGTCGGCCAGCGCGGCGCGGATCACCCGCTGCTGCGCGGGGCCGTTGGGCGCGGTCAGGCCGTTCGACGTGCCGTCCTGGTTCACCGCGCTGCCCTTGAGGACCGCGAGCACCGGGTGGCCGTTGGCGCGGGCGTCGGAAAGGCGCTCCAGCACCAGCACGCCGACGCCTTCGGACCAGGTGGTGCCGTCGGCGTCGTCGGAGAACACCTTGCACCGGCCGTCGGCGGCGAGGCCCTGCTGACGGCTGAATTCCACAAAGGTCTCCGGCGTGGCCATCACCGTGACGCCGCCGGCCAGCGCGAGCGAGCAGTCGCCGCCGCGCAGTGCCTGTGCCGCCATGTGCATCGCGACCAGCGAGGACGAGCACGCGGTGTCGACGGACACCGCCGGACCCTCCAGGCCGAGGGTGTAGGAAACCCGGCCGGTGACGATCGATCCGGCGCTGTTCGCGCCCACGTAGTCGTGGTACTGGACGCCCGCGTAGACGCCGGTCGGGCTGCCCTTGAGCGACACCGGGTCGATCCCGGAGCGCTCCAGCGCCTCCCACGACGCTTCGAGCAGCAGCCGCTGCTGCGGGTCGATCATCGGCGCTTCCTTCGGGGAGACGCCGAAGAACGTCGGGTCGAAATCGCCCGCGTCGTAGACGAATCCGCCGCGCGCGACGTAGGTCGTGCCGGGGCGGCGGCCGGTCGGGTCGAGCAGGCCGTCGATGTCCCAGCCGCGGTCGGCCGGGAAGTCCCCGATCCCGTCGCGGCCCTCGGCGACCAGTTCCCACAGCTGTTCCGGCGAGGTGACTCCGCCGGGCAGGCGGCAGGCCATGCCGACGATCGCGATCGGCTCGTCCGAGTTGTCCTTAGTGGACACCGCGCTGATTTCGACCGCCGTGCCGGCCAGCTCGGCCAGCAGGTGCGCGGCGAGTGCGGTCGGCGTGGGGTGGTCGAAGATCAGCGTGGCGGGCAGCCGCTGGCCAGTGGCCGCGGTGAGGCCGTTGCGGAGTTCGATCGCGGTCAGCGAGTCGAAGCCGAGCGACTGGAACTGCGCCGACGGCTCGATCTCGTGCGCCGCGCGGTAGCCAAGCACGGTGGCGGCGTGGCCGCGGACCAGTTCCAGCACCGCGTCGCGGCGGTCTTCTTCCGGCAGCCCGAGCAGGCGTCCGGCGAACGAGTCCACTGAGGACTCGGCAGCGGCGGCCACCCGGCGGGTGGTGCGGCCGACGAGCTGCTCCAGCGTGCGCGGGAGCCGGTCGAGTTTGCGCAGCACCGGCAGGTCGAGCTTGGCCGGGACGGCGGTCGGCTTGCGGACGGCGAGCGCACGGTCGAACAGCGCCAGACCCTCCGCAGTGGACAGTGGCACGATGCCGCTTGCCGCGAGCCGCTGCACCTCTTCTTCGGTGAGCGTGCCGCCCATGCCGCCGACCTCGCCCCACAGGCCCCAGTCCAGGGACAGACCCGGGAGGCCGTGCGCGACGCGGTGCGAGGCGAGGGCGTCCAGGTACGCGTTGGCTGCGGCGTAGCTGCCCTGGCCAGGCGCGCCGAGCACGCCGGAGACCGACGAGAACAGCACGAACGCCGACAGTGCGGTTTCGCGGGTGAGTTCGTGCAGGTTCAGCGCACCGTCGACCTTCGGGGCGAGCACGGCGTCGACCCGTTCGGGCGTCAAAGCGGTGACCACGCCGTCGTCGAGTACGCCAGCGGCGTGCACGACCGCGGTGAGCGGGTTCTCCTCCGGCAGCGACGCCAGGACGCCGGCCAGCGCCTCGCGGTCGGCGACGTCGCAACGCTCCAGCCGGACGTCGACCTCGCTTTCCCGCAGCTCAGCGGCCAGCTGGTCGAGGGCGGGCGTGATCCGGCGGCTGAGCAGCAGCAGCCGGCGGACGCCGTGTTCGGCGACCAGGTGCCGGGCGAGCTTTCCGCCCAGCGCGCCGGACGCGCCGGTGACCAGCACCGTGCCGTGCGGGCAGAAGTACGGCCGGTCCAGCTCCGGCGTCGTGCGGACCAGCCGGGGCACCAGGACGGTGCCGAGCCGGACCGCCGCCTGGGCCTCGCCCGAGGCCAGGACCTGCGGCAACACCGCTTCCGGCGTGGTTTCGGCGTCGAGGTCGAGCAGGACGAAGGCGTCCGGGTTTTCCTCCTGTGCGGAGCGGACCAGGCCCCAGACCGCCGAGGCGGCGAGGTCGGTGACGTCCCCGGCGGCCGGGACCGCGCCGCGCGTGACCACCACGAGCCGGGCTTGCGAGGGGTGTTCCTCGGACAGCCACGTCTGCAGCGCCGTCAGCACCCGGTGCGTCAGCTCGTGCGTCTCCGCAGCGGTGCCGGATTCGCCGATGCACTCCAGGAGCTGGACGTCGGAAGTGTCCACAGTGGCTTCGTTGTCCGCCGAACGCTGCCATTCGATCCGGTACAGCGGAGCGGCCTGTTCGGCGACCGGCGCGGTGAACGCGCGGAACACCGTCTCGGCGACCGTTGCGACCGGAGCGCCGGTCGGGTCGGCGAGGGCGATCTCGAAACCGTCCTCTGTGGTCGGAGTGAAGCGCACCCGCAGCGCGGACGCACCGGTCGCGTGCAGCTCGACTCCGGTCCAGCAGAACGGAACCCGGCCGACCCCGCCGTCTCCGCCACCGGCGACGCGCAGGGCGTGCGTGCACGCGTCGAGCGCGGCCGGGTGCAGGCCGAAGCGTTCGGCGTCGTTGTCCTCCGGCAGGGCGACCTCGGCGAAGATCTCGCCACCGCGCTGCCAGACTGCTTGCAGGGAACGGAAAAGCGGGCCGTACGTCAGGCCGGTGTCGGCGAAGTCGTCGTACAGGCCGTCGATGGCGACCGGCTCCGCACCAGCAGGCGGCCACTCGGTCAGCTCAGTGCCGCCGCGAGCCGACTGCGGGGCGACGCTGCCGCTGGCGTGCAGGGTCCAGTCCGCGTCGTCGTCTTCGGGTCGCGAGTGGACAGTCACCGTGCGGACGTCGCGCTCCCCCGCCGCGCCGACGGTCACCTGCACCTGGATACCGCCGCGAGCGGGCAGGACGAGCGGGCTGCCCAGGGTCAGTTCCTCGATCCGGCCCGAGCCGACCTGGTCGCCGGCGCGGACGACCAGCTCCAGGAACGCCGTGCCGGGCACGGTCACCGCGTCGCCGAGCTGGTGTTCGGCCAGCCACGGGTGCGTTTCGACGGACAGCCGGCCGGTGAGCACGACGCCGTCGGTGTCGGCGAGCGCGACGGCCGCGCCGAGCAGCGGGTGCCCGGCGGACGTCAGACCGGCGGCGGTGACCTCGTCACGGTTGGCCCGCGCGTCGAGCCAATACCGCTTGCGCTGGAAGGCATACGGCGGCAGGTCGACGCGCTGGGCACCGCTGCCCGCGAAGACCGCGGCCCAGTCCGGGGTCAGGCCGCTGACGAAGAGTTCGGCCAGCGCGGTGAGCGCGGCGGCCGGTTCTTCGCGGTCCTTGCGGAGCACCGGAACGACGAGTGCGTCGGAGGTCTGGCGGACCAGCGCGGACAGCACACCGTCCGGACCGACCTCGACAAAGCGTCCGACGCCTTGTGCGGCAAGGGTTCCGACGCCGTCGTGGAACCGGACCGCGGCACGCACCTGGCGCACCCAGTAGTCCGGAGTGGACATGTCGGCCTCGGGGCCGACCGTGGAGACCAGCGGGATTTCCGGCTGGTGGTAGGTCAGGCCGCGAGCCACAGCCGCGAACTCGGCCAGCATCGGCTCCATCAACGGCGAGTGGAACGCGTGCGACACCTTGAGCTTCGAGGACTTCCGTCCGTCGAACGCAGCCGCCACGGCGGCCACCGCGTCCTCGGTGCCAGAGAGCACCACGGAATCCGGGCCGTTGATCGCGGCAATGCTGACCTGGTCAGTCAGATGCGGCGTGACCTCGTCCTCGGTCGCCTGCAAGGCCACCATCGAACCACCGGACGGCAACGCCTGCATCAGGCTCGCCCGCGCGGCCACCAAGGTGGCGGCGTCGGCCAGCGAGAAAACTCCGGCGACGTGCGCGGCGGCGAGTTCGCCGATGGAGTGGCCGAGCAGGAAGTCCGGCTTGATCCCCCACGACGCGAGCAGCCGGAACAGCGCGACCTCGATCGCGAACAACGCGGGCTGGGTGTAGCCGGTCTGGTTGATCAGGCGCGGTTTCTCGAACAGGACTGTCTTGAGTGGACGGTCGAGGTGCTGGTCCAGTTCGGCGCAGACCTCGTCCAGCGCCTCGCGGAAGACCGGGAACGCGGCGGCCAGCGCGGCCCCCATTCCGGCCCGCTGCGCGCCTTGGCCGGAGAACAGGAACGCGGTCAGTCCTTCCACCTGCGGGCCGGTGATGACGTCCGGAGTGGCGACGCCGTCCGCGAGCGCGGCGATAGCCTGCTTCGGGTCCTCGGCCAGCACGACCGCGCGATGCGACAGCGGCGACCGCGAGGTGGCGAGCGAAAAGCCCAGGTCAAGTGGGGTCGCCGCGAAGGACACCAGCTGCGCCGCCTGCGCGCGCAACGCGGTGCTGCCGTGGCCAGCCAGCGGCAGCGGAATCGCGACGCCCTCGGGCCAGCTCGGCGTAACCGGCTCGGCGGTCTCGGCCGGAGGCGCTTCCTCCAGGATGATGTGCGCGTTGGTGCCGCTCACGCCGAACGACGACACACCCGCGCGACGTGGGCGTTCCCCAGCCGCCCACGGACGTTCGGTACGCAGCAGTTCGACGGCGCCGGAGGTCCAATCGACCTCTGTGGACGGTTCGGTGACGTGCAGCGTGCGCGGCAGCAGGCCGTGCCGCATCGCCTGCACCATCTTGATCACGCCGCTGACGCCCGCCGCCGCCTGCGCGTGGCCGATGTTCGACTTGATCGACCCCAGCCACAGCGGCTCGGTGCGGTCCTGGCCGTAGGTAGCCAGGAGTGCTTGCGCCTCAATGGGATCGCCCAGCGTGGTACCGGTGCCGTGGCCCTCGACAGCGTCCACTTCGGACGCCGACAGCCGGGCGTTGGCCAGCGCCTGCCGGATCACGCGCTGCTGCGAGGGACCGTTCGGCGCGGTGAGGCCGTTGGACGCGCCGTCGGAGTTCACCGCGGAACCCCGCACCACCGCGAGCACCGGGTGCCCGTTGCGCTGTGCGTCGGAAAGCCGTTCCAGCAACAGGGTTCCCGCGCCCTCACCCCAGCCGGTGCCGTCCGCGCTGTCGGAGAACGCCTTGCAGCGACCGTCCGCCGCGAGGCCGCGCTGACGGCTGAAGGCGAGGAACGGGCCGGGCCGCGACATCACCATGACACCGCCGGCCAGTGCGAGCGAGCAGTCCCGCTGGCGCAGCGACTGCACCGCCAAGTGCAGCGCGACCAGCGAAGACGAGCACGCGGAGTCGATCGTGACGGCCGGGCCTTCCAGGCCGAGCGCGTAGGCGATCCGGCCGGAGATGACCGAGGCGGCGTTGCCGGTGCTCAGGTAGTCCTCGACCTCGCCGGTGAGCACGGACTGCGGCAGCTCGTCGTAGTAGTCCTGCCCGCCGCTGCCGACGAACACGCCGACCTGCTGTTTCGCCAGCGAGTGCGGCGCGATGCCGGCCCGCTCGAAGGTCTCCCACGCCAGCTCCAGCACGAGCCGCTGCTGCGGGTCCATGGCCAGCGCCTCGCGCGGCGAGATGCCGAAGAACGGCGCGTCGAACTCGCCCGCTTCGTGGACGAACCCGCCTTCGGAGACGTAGCTCGTGCCGGGGCTGTCCGGGTCGGCGTCGAACAGCCGGTCCAGCGCCCAGCCGCGGTCGGCGGGGAACTCCCCGATCGCGTCGCGGCCCTGTGCGACCAGCTCCCACAGGTCGTCGGCGGACCGGACGCCGCCGGGATAGCGGCAGCCCATCGCGACGATCGCGATCGGCTCGGACTCGGCGGCCTCGACCGCGCGCAGCCGGGCCCGCGTCTCCTGCAGGTTGGCGGTGACCCGCTTCAGGTAGTCGACCAGCTTGGTTTCGTCGGTCCTGGCTTCGTCAGACATCTGGAGAACCTCTTGTCGCGGTGTAGTGGGCTGGCCGTGTGGGTCAGGCGCCGAGTTCGTCGTCGATGAGGGCGAAGAGTTCGTCGGTGGTGGCCGCTTCGAGCGCTTCGGAGCCGGACTGACCGCCCGAGAGCGTCTGGTGCAGCGCGGCGACCACCGCCTGCAGCCGGGGCAGGATGCGGGACCGGTCGATCTCCGCGGCGTCGAGCGCGGCGGCCGCCGCTTCGAGCCGGTCGAGCCCGGCCTCGAGCGGGACCTCCGTCTCGCCCGCGCACAGCTGGCTCCAGAGGTGCTCGGCCAGCGCCTGCGGGTTGACGTGGTCGAACGCGACCGTGGCGGGCAGCTTCAGTCCGGTGCCCGAGCCGAGCCGGTTGCGCAGGTCGACCGCGGTCACCGAGTCGAAGCCGAGTTCCTTGAAGGCCCGCGCGGGCTCCACCGCGCCGCCGTCGTCGTACCCGGCGACCGCGGCGACCTCGCCGCGCACCAGGTCCAGGACAGTCCGGCGCTGTTCGGCCGGACTCAACGAGGCCAGCCGGGTGGCGAGATCGCCCGCGCCCACCGGTTCGGCGTCGGCCTGGTCGGCCGCCGCCTCGGGAATGCCGCGCAGCAGCGGGCGGGGCCGGGCGAGCTGGTAGACCGGCGCGAACGCGGACCAGTCGATGTCCGCGACGACCAGCTGGGACTCGTCGTGGTCGAGCGCCTGGCCGAGGGCTTCGACGGCCAGCCTCGGGTCCATCTCGGCCAACCCCATGCGGCGCAGCAGATCGCTCGCGTCCGCGTCGACCATGCCGCCCCCGCCCCAGGAACCCCAGGCCACCGCGGTCGCGGTGCGGCCGGCCGCACGACGGCGGCGGGCCAGGGCGTCGAGGTAGGCGTTGCTGGCGCCGTAGGCCGGCTGGCCCGAAGTGCCCCACACCGCGGCACCGGAGGACATCAGGACGAACGCGTCGAGTTCGGTGTCGCCGAGCAGCCGGTCGAGCAGCGCGGCACCGGTGACCTTCGCCCGGATCGCGGCGGTGAACTCCTCCGCCGTGACGTCGGCCAGCGCGGGTTCGCGGGTCAGCACCCCGGCGGCGTGCACCACGGCGGACGGCGGGTGCTCCGCGAGCAGCTTGGCCAGCGCTGTCTCGTCGGCAACGTCGCAGGCCACGACGGTGACGCGGGTGCCGGACAGCTCTTCCACCAGCTCCCGCGCGCCTTCCGCTTCGAGGCCGCGACGGCTGGTGAGCACCAGGTGTTCCGCTCCGCGAGCGGCGAGCCAGCGTGCGACGTGTCCGCCGACCGCGCCGGTGCCGCCGGTGATGAGCACGGTGCCGCTCGGCTGCCACGGTTCGGCCGCGTCCGGGCCGAGCGGGGCGTGCACCATCCGCTTGGCGAACACTCCGGACGGCCGGATCGCGACCTGGTCCTCGTCGTTGACGCCGGACACGACTGCGGCGAGCTTGGCCGCGTCGTTCGAGTCCGTGATGTCGACCAGGCCGCCCCAGCTGCCGGGCTGGTCCAGCGCGACCACGGTGCCGAGGCCCCAGACCGACGCGGCTTCGGGGTCAGCGTCGGAGAAGGCGTCGACCGCGACCGCGCCTCGGGTGACGACCCAGGCCGGAGCGTCGATCTCGTTGTCCCGCAACGCTTGCAGCAGGGCGATCGTGGTGAGCGTCGGGTTGTCGTCGAAAGCGAGCAGCGACAGGACGCCGTCGAACGGACGGACTGCGGTGGCCTCGCCGAGCAGTTCGGCGAGCGCCGCGCGGTCGTAGTCGGCGGCGACCAGGCGGACGACGTCGCCCTGTTCGGCCAGCGTGTCCGCCAGTTCGGTCGCTTGCGCCACCCCGGCGGGGACGACGACCAGCCAGCTGCCGGTGAGTCCGCCGGTCACGCCGGACAGCGGGGCCCACGACACGCGGTAGCGCCAGGAGTCCACCGTGGACAGTTCGGTGCGGCGGCTGTGCCAGGCGGCCAGTGCCGGGACGACCTCGGCGAGCGGGCCGGTCCCGACGCCGAGCCGGGCGGCAAGCGCGTCGACGTCGCCGCCGGCCACGTCCTGCCAGAACTCCTGGTCGGCCACCGGGGTCGCCGCGGCCTCGACGGCGGCGGCTTCCTCTTCGAGCCAGAAACGCTTGTGCTGGAACGGATAGGTCGGCAGGTCGGCGATCTGCCCGCCGGGGACCAGCGAGAGCCAGTCGACCGAGCCGCCGCGGACCGAGTACTCCGCCATCGAGGTCGCGAACCGGGTCAGGTCGCCCTCGTCGCGGCGCAGGGTGCCGGCGACCGAGCCAGTGTGCCCGGTTTCGTCCAGGGTTTCCTGGATGCTCATGGCCAGCACCGGGTGCGGGCTGATCTCGATGAACCGCGTGTAACCAGCCTCGGCCAGCTGCGCGACGACCGGGGCGAACCGGACCGTGCGCCGCAGGTTGGCGAACCAGTACGCGGCGTCCACAGTGGACTCTTCCACCGCGTCGAGAGTGACGGTGGACGTCATCGCGACGTCACCGCGGCGTGGCGTGATCGGGCCGAGGTCGGCGAGCAGCCGGTCCGAAAGGTGTTCGACGTGCGCTGAGTGCGACGCGTAGTCCACCGGGACCAGCTTCGCGCGGAAGCCTTCGGCGACCAGCTGGTCGCGCAGCTCTTCGAGGGCTTCGGTGTCGCCGGACAGCACGGCCGACGTCGCGCCGTTGTCCGCGGCGACCGAGATCCGGCCGTCCCACGCGCCGAGCCGCTCTTCCAGCTCGGTCGCCGGGAGGCCCGCCGCGAGCATGCCGCCGCCGCGTCCGCCGAGGACGTCACCGATCGCCTTGCTCCGCAGCGCAACCACCAGCGCACCGTCCTCAAGCGACAGTGCACCCGAGACAGTCGCCGCGGCGATCTCGCCCTGCGAGTGGCCGATCACCATGTCCGGCTCGACGCCGTGCGCACGCCACAGCGCGGCCAGCGACACCATGACCGCCCACAGCATCGGCTGCACGACGTCGACGCGATCTGCCGGCGGAGTGCCCGGTTCGCCGCGCAGGACCTCGATGACCGACCAGTCGGTGAACTTCCGCAGCGCGGTGTCGCATTCGGACATTCGGGCGGCGAAGGCCGGGGACTGCTCGATGAGGTCGAGCGCCATGCCAGTCCACTGTGAACCCTGACCGGGAAAGACGAAGACGGTCCTGCCTCGCACGTCCGCGGTACCGGTGAGCACGTCCGGACGCGAAGAGCCGGAAGCCAGCGCGCGCAAGGCTTCCTCGGCCTGCTTGCGGTCCTGAGCGACGACTACCGCCCGGTGGTCCAGCGGCGCGCGTCCGGTGGCTAGCGTGTGGACGACGTCGGCGAGGTCACTGTCCACTTGCGCCAATTGTCCAGCGGCCTCGGCGAGCGCGGCGGGCGTCTTCGCCGACAGGGCCAGCGGATAGACGGCGGCCGGAGGTTTAGCGGCTTCCTCCGTGACCGGGGCTTGTTCCAGGATCACGTGCGCGTTGGTCCCGCTCACGCCGAACGACGACACCGCCGCCCGCCGCGGCCGGGTCACCTCGGGCCACTCCTGCGCTTCAGTGAGCAGCTCGACCGCGCCGGACGTCCAGTCGACGTGCTTCGACGGCGTCCCGACGTGCAGTGTCTTCGGCAGCCGGGCGTGCCGCAGCGCCTGCACCATTTTGATCACGCCCGCGACGCCGGCGGCAGCCTGCGGGTGCCCCATGTTCGACTTGATCGAGCCGAGCAGCAACGGCGCTCCGCTGCTGCGCTGGCCGTAGGTTTCCAGCAGCGACTGGGCTTCGATCGGGTCGCCCAGCGCAGTCCCAGTGCCGTGTGCCTCGACAGCGTCCACATCGGACAGCGACAGCCCGGCGTCGGCGAGCGCGGCCTCGATCACGCGGACCTGCGAAGGGCCGTTGGGCGCGGAGAAACCGTTGCTGGCCCCGTCCTGGTTGACCGCCGAGCCGCGCAGCAGCGCGAGCACCCGGTGCCCGTTGCGCTGGGCGTCGGAAAGCCGCTCCAGGACCAGCACACCGACGCCTTCGGCCCACGAAGTGCCGTCCGCGTCGTCAGAGAACGACTTGCTCCGACCGTCCGCCGCGAGACCGCGACGGCTGCAGAAGTCCACGAACATCTCCGGCGTACCCATCACCGCGACCCCGCTCGCCAGCGCGAGCGTGCAGTCGCCGCGACGCAGCCCCTGCGCGGCCATGTGCAGCGCGACCAGCGAAGACGAGCACGCGGTGTCCACCGACACCGACGGTCCTTCCAGACCGAGCGTGTAGGAAACCTGGCCGGACACGAGGCTGCCGTCCGGGCTGCCGCCGCTGTAGTCGTGGTACATGACGCCGGCGTAGACGCCGGTCGAGCTGCCCTTGAGCCCGTGCGGGTCAAGCCCGGCGCGCTCGAAGGCCTCCCACGACGCTTCGAGCAGGATCCGCTGCTGCGGGTCGGATCGGCGGGCGTCGCGCGGGCTGATGCCGAAGAACTCGGCATCGAACTCCGCTGCGCTGTAGAGGAAACCGCCGTGCCGGGTGTAGGTCTTGCCGGGCCGCTCGGGCGTCGGGTCGTAGACGCCCTCGATGTCCCAGCCGCGGTCGGCCGGGAACTCCCCGATCGCGTCGCGGCCCTCGTCGACGAGGTCCCACAGGTCGTCCGGCGTCCGGACGCCCCCGGGGTAGCGGCAGCTCATGCCGATGATCGCGATCGGCTCGGTGTCGCGCGCCTCCAGCTCGTGCAGCCGGCGGCGGGCCTGCTTCAGATCGGCCGTCGCACGCTTCAGGTAGTCGCGGAGCTTGTCCTCGTTGCTCATGGTCTGCCCGTTCATGAGATGCCCAATTCGTCGTCCAGGACGGCAAACAGCTCGTCGTCGGTGGCCTCGTCCAGATCGGCTTCGGTTTCTGCTCCGGCGTGCGCGTCGGTCCACTTGCGCACGAGCGCGTCCAGCCGCGCGGTGACCTTCGCGGTCGACCCGTTCAGCGTTCCGGCCGCGCCGCCGAGCAGCGCCTCCAGCCGGTCGATCTCGGTCAGCAGCGGTTCGGCCGGACCGCGGCCGGCGCCGAGCAGCTCGTGCAGCCGCCGCGCCAGCGCGGCCGGGGTCGGATGGTCGAACACGATGGTCGCGGTCAGCTTGAGCCCGGTGCGGGCGCCGAGCTGGTTGCGCAGTTCGACGGAGGTGAGCGAGTCGAAGCCCATCTCCTGGAACGCGCGCTCCGGCTCGACCGCGGCGGCGTTCGCGAAGCCGAGGATCGCCGCGACCTGCTCGGACACCAGGCCCAGCAGGTGCTCCTCGCGTTCGGCCTCGGGCACGGTCGCCAGGCGGGTCACCGCTACCGGAGCCTTTTTGACCGGTCGGCGCACCATGCTCCGGAGGACCGGCGGCAGGTCGTCGGTCCGGGCGCGCAGGGCGGCCTGGTCCAGGCGGACCGGCGCGAGCACGGGTTCGGCCGAGGTCAGGCAGGCGTCCAGCAAAGCGAGCGCTTCGTCGGTCGCCATCGGCGGGGTGCCGAGGCGGCGGAGGCGGCGGAAGTCCGCTTCGGACAGTTCGCTCGCCATGCCGCCGTCCTCGGACCACGCGCCCCAGCACAGCGAGGTCGCCGGAAGTCCTTGTGCGCGGCGGTGTTCGGCCAGTTCGTCGAGGAACGCGTTGGCGGCGGCGTAGCCCGCCTGCCCGGCCGCGAGGACCGTGCTGGCGGCAGACGAGAACAGGACGAACGCGTCGAGGTCGCTCGTCAGCTCGTGCAGGTGCCAGGCCCCGTCGACCTTCGGCGCGAAGACGCGGGCGGTCTCGTCCTCGGTGAGCGTCTCGACGCGTCCGGCCGAGGGCACGCCAGCCGCGTGGATCACCGCGGAGAGCGGGCCGACGGTGGCGAGGAGGTTCCGCACCGACTCCGCGTCGGTGACGTCGCAGCTTTCGACCGCGACCGTCGCGCCTAGTTCGCTCAGCTCGTCGCGCAGTTCGGCCGCGCCGGGGGCGTTCGCTCCCCGACGGCTGGTCAGCACCAGGTTCCGCACGCCGTGCTTGGTCACCAGGTGCCGGGCGACGACCGCGCCGAGTCCGCCGGTACCGCCGGTGACCAGCACCTTGTCCCAGTTCAGCTCGGCCGGTTCCGCAGTGACTGTGGTGAAGCGCGGGGCGAAGACCTTGCCGTCGCGGACCGCGGTTTCCGGCTCGCCGGTGGCCAATGCCTTCTCCGGGTCGCCGTCGACCAGCACGAACCGGCCGGGGTTCTCCGCCGCAGCTGCACGGACCAGGCCCCACGCCGGGGCCAGCGCCGGATCGACGTCCTCGCCCTGCACGGAAACCGCGCCGCGCGTGACGACCGCGAGCCGGCCGTCGCCGTCGAGCGTTTCCTGGATCGCGGCAAGCACCTGAGCGGCGATCGCCCGCGCTGCTTCCGGCACTCGACGCTCCGATGTGGACACTTCGAGAATGCGGAAGTCCTGCGGTGCAACGGTTTCAGTGACTGGATCCCAGTTGACGCGATACAGCGCGTCCTTCGCCGGCGCCAGCTTGAGCGCCCGCGCGGCGAGCGCCTCGACAGTCAGGACCGGGCCGCCGGTGGCGTCGGCGATCTGCAGGGTGATCGCGTCGGTGCCGGCCGGGGCGACCCGGACCCGCAGCGTCGACGCGCCCGGCGAGTGCACTGTGGTGCCGCTGAACGAGAACGGCAGCATCGGCTCGGCTCCGCCTTCTGGGGCCGGGCCGAGGAGTTGCGCGTGCATGGCGGCGTCGAGCAGGGCGGGGTGGACGCCGTAGTCGCGGGCCTCGGCACCGTCGGGAAGCGTAACCTCCGCGTAGACGACGTCTCCCTCGCACCACATCGCTTGCAGGCCCTGGAAAGCAGGGCCGTAGTCGTAGCCCAGTGCGGCGAGGGTTTCGTACGGGTCGTCCAGCTCGACCTTGGTGGCTCCGGCGGGCGGCCATTCGGTGAGGTCGAACGACGGCGGTTCCGCAGTCGGGGCAACGAAACCGCTCGCGTGCCGGGTCCAGGCTTCGGCGCTGTCGGGTCGCGAGTGGACGGTGACCGTGCGTCGGCCGTTCTCGTCCGCGGCCTCGACGGAGACCTGGATCGCGGCGCTTTCGGTGAGGGTGAGCGGAGCTTCGAGGGTGAGTTCCTCGATGTGCGCGCACCCGGCTTCCTCGGCGGCGCGGTGCACCAGCTCGACGAACGCCGTTCCGGGCACCAGGACGGTGCCGAGCACGACGTGGTCGGCGACCCAGCCGACGGTGCTGGTCGACAGACGGCCAGTGAGCACCACGGCGTCGGTGTCCGGCAGGTGGACGACGGAACTCAGCATCGGGTGCTCGGCGGGGCGCTGGCCGTGTTCGGTCGCGTCTCCGCTGGTCGCGGCGGCGGGGAGCCAGTATCGGGTCTTGCGGAAGGCGTAGGTCGGCAGGTCTACGCGGCGCGCGCCCGGGTAGAACGCGGTCCAGTCGACCTCGGCACCGCGTGCGTGCAGCGTCGCAAGCGCGGTGACGGCGGTGATCGCTTCGCCACGGTCCTTGCGCAGAGCCGGGACGAACGCGAGCGTGTCGTCGTCAAACCCGTTCTGGGCGGCCGCGGTGAGGACTGCGGACGGTCCAATTTCGACAAACGTGCGGACGCCTTCGTCCACCAAGGACTGGACCCCGGCGTGGAACCGGACTGCTGCGCGGACTTGGCGCACCCAGTAGTCCGGAGTGGACAGATCTTCGTCAGAGCCGACGGTGGAGACGATCGGGATCAGCGGCTTCGCGTAGGTAAGCTTCTCGGCCACGACGGCGAACTCGGCCAGCATCGGCTCCATCAGCGGCGAGTGGAACGCGTGCGACACCTTGAGCTTCGAGGATTTCCGGCCCGCGAACTCCTGGATCACGGCAGCGACCGCATCCTCGGTGCCAGAGAGCACCACGGAGTCCGGACCGTTGATCGCCGCGATGCTGACCTGGTCAGTCAGAAGCGGCGTGACCTCGTCCTCGGTCGCCTGCAGGGCCACCATCGAACCACCGGACGGCAGCGCCTGCATCAGCCGCGCCCGCGCGCCGACCAACGCCGCAGCGTCCGGCAGCGAGAGAATCCCGGCTACATGCGCGGCAGCCAGCTCGCCGATGGAGTGGCCCAGCAGGAAGTCCGGCTTGATCCCCCACGACGCCAGCAGCCGGAACAACGCCACCTCGACCGCGAACAACGCGGGCTGGGTGAAGCCGGTGCGCTCCAGTTCGGCAGCGTCGTCGAGGACTGTCTTCAGTGGACGGTCCAGGTGCGGGTCAAGCTCGGCACACACAGCGTCGAAGGCTTCGGCGAACACCGGGTACTTCGCGGCGAGTTCCGTGCCCATCCCGGCGCGCTGCGCACCCTGGCCGGTGAAGAGGAATGCGGTACGGCCATTGGTGCGGCGGTCCCGGACGATCTCGCGCGTGGCACCGACCAGCACCGCGCGGTGGTCAAGCGCGGACCTGGTGGTGGCCAAGGAGAAACCGATATCGGTCGGCGAGCCTTCGAGGCTTACGAGCTGGTTCAGCTGGGCGTCGAGCGTGTCGGCGGTGTCCGCGGAAACCGGCCAAGCGAGCACCGGCACCTCGACCGGTGCGGCGGCCTCCTCGACCTGCTCGGCCTGTTCGACGATCACGTGCGCGTTGGTGCCGCTGATCCCGAACGACGACACCGCGGCGCGACGGGCGCGTCCGGTCTCCGGCCACGGGCGGGCCTCGGTGAGCAGCTCGACCTCGCCTGCCGACCAGTCGACGTGCGGCGAGGGCGCGTCGACGTGCAGGGTCTTCGGGAGCACGCCGTGCCGGATCGCTTCCACGACCTTGATCACGCCGCCGACCCCGGCCGCGGCCTGGGTGTGCCCGATGTTCGACTTGAGCGAGCCCAGCCACAGCGGCTCACTGCGGTCCTGGCCGTAGGTCGCGAGCAGCGCCTGCGCCTCGATCGGGTCGCCAAGTTTGGTGCCGGTGCCGTGGCCTTCGACGAGGTCGACGTCCGATGTGGTCAGTCCGGCCGACTCCAGCGCCTGGCGGATCACCCGCTGCTGCGCGGGTCCATTGGGGACAGTCAGGCCGCTCGACGCGCCATCGGAGTTCACCGCGGAACCCCGGACGACGGCGAGCACCGGGTGCCCGTTGCGGCGAGCTTCGGAAAGCCGCTCGACCACGAGGACGCCCGCGCCCTCGCCCCAGCCGGTTCCGTCGGCCGCGGCGGCGAACGCCTTGCAGCGACCGTCGTCGGAAAGGCCGCGCTGCTCGGAGAAGTACACGAAAGTTTCGGGAGTGGCCATCACCGTGACGCCGCCGACCAGCGCGAGCGAACAGTCCCCGCGCCGCAAGGCCTGCGCGGCCCAGTGGAGCGCGACGAGCGACGACGAGCACGCGGTGTCCACGCTCACCGCCGGTCCTTCGAGGCCAAGTGCGTAAGCGACCCGGCCCGAGACGACGCTGCCGGCGGCCGCGTGTCCGGCGTAGTCGTGGTACATGACGCCGGTGAACACGCCGGTTTCGCTGCCGCGCAACGTCTCCGGCACGATCCCGGCCCGCTCCAACGCGGTCCACGAGGTTTCCAGCAGGATCCGTTGCTGGGCGTCCATGGCGAGCGCCTCGCGCGGCGAGATGCCGAAGAACTCCGGGTCGAATTCCGCCGCGTCGTAAAGGAATCCGGCCTCGCGGGTGTTCGTGGTGCCGGGCCGCTCGCCGGTGGGGTCGTACAGCGTGTACAGCGGCCAGCCGCGGTCCTCCGGGAACCCGCCGATCGCGTCGGTTCCGGTGGCGACGAGGTTCCACAGGTCCTCGGGCGACGTGACGCCGCCCGGGTACCGGCAGGCCATGCCGACGATCGCGATCGGCTCGCCGTCGCGCTCGCGCGTTTCCTGCAGCGCCCGCTTCGCTTCGCGAAGATCGGTCGTCGCGCGTTTGAGATAGGCGAGCAGTTTGCGCTCGTTCTCGCCGCCGGACTGGAAGTCGCTACTCACGCCAATCGCCCCGCCTAACCGCGAAAAGGGTGGAAAGTGCCACGTCGGGAACGCTACCGACGGGCCTGGCGTGTCCCCACCCCTAGCGGCCCCACATTCAGCTGGCCAGCGCGGCGACGACCGCTCGCGGAGCCGGCGACGCGGCCACCTCCGCACGCAACGCGTTCGCACCAGCGCGAAGCGTTTCGTCCGTCAACCGGGAAATCTCGTCCGCCGCACCGGAAAGGCCAGCACTCGCGGCGGTTACGCGAGTGCCGAAAGCGGATTCGGTCAACGACAACTGCGGCAGTCCATACGCGACCGCCGCCAGCGCCAGGGCCTCGTCACCGTCGTGCACCACTGCCGCACACGTTGGCAGTACGGCGGCCGGTGGCGCGGAGTCGACAAGCTTGACCTTCTGCGGCAATTCGAGCCCGGCGGGAAGTTCCGCCGCACAGACCAGTTCGATGTCCACATTAGACATCGCGCGGAAGAGCGGCTCGTACCACGACGGATCGTTCAGCGACAGGAGCACGCGCGCCCGGCGTGCCTTGCGGCGCAACCAAGTCGGCACCTCGACTGGACCGAAGTACGGCACATGCCGCAGCGGCTGTCCAGGAGAATCCCGCAGGGAAGGCGGAACGACATCGAGCGTAAGGTCCGCAGCGTCGTCCGGCTCATCGGCTGGCCCCAGTACTCGCACCGCTTTCGCCTCGACGGCACGGGCTGCGGCAATTCCGGCGGGCGCATTCGAGACCACCGCGTCCGGCCGCCACAAGTGCGCGAACTCGACCAGCTTGGCGGATTCGGTGAGCGCCGGGTCGCCGTCCTCGAGTTCGACCGCGACACAGCCGGTCCGGAGGATCTCCTCGACGAACTCCGGCCGGCCGGCGACTTTCACGTCGTGCCCGGCGCTGCGCAACGCCCACGCGAGGGGCACCAGAGTGTGCAGGCGGGCCGTTGCCGACGGCGCGGCCAGGAGTACACGCATGGGGATCACTCCAGATACGAAAACACCGGGTCGGCCCGGGAATGGACAGTCCTCACGAGACTAACCACCCCGGGTCGACCCGGCGTACCCCTAGAAAACTGTTACTGCCCGGGCATTTTCACCGCTTCGATGGCGTTGCGGCGCATCGCCAGCCTGGCCGAGAGCGCGGTCGCCGGCCACACGATCAGGAAGATCGCGAGGATTACGGCGAGGAACACCCAGATCGGCCCGGACGGGATGATCTCGCCGGTGGTCAGCGCCATCGGGATCACGGTGAAGAGCGAGATCACGATGCCGAGCACCAGCCCGGTGACCGCCACGATCCCGCCTTCCACGAACAGCATCCGCCGGATCTGCCCCCGGTCCGCACCGGCGAGCCGCTGCGCGCCGAACTCCCGCCGTCGAGCCAGCACGGCCACCGCAAGCGTGTTCACCGCGGCGATCGCGGCGTAGGCGATGGCGAGCACGGCCAGCAGGTAGTTGATCAGCGCTTCCACGTCGGCACTCGCCTGGAAGCTCTCGGCGAGCGCGCTGTCGTCGCCGACCGTGACCCCGGGCCAGTCCTTCGCCCGGTCGGACAGCGCCGACACGATCGCACTGGCGTCCCCGCCCCGCACGAGCACCTGCGACGACAGGCCGCTGGTGGTGTGCGCGGCCAGCAGCTCGGCGGGCAGCACCATGCTCGCGTAACTGGACGGGCTGTCCAGCAGCGCGACCACGGTGACCGGGACCTGCGCCCCGTCGCCGAGCCGCATCTTGATCTTGGACCCGACCTTGACTTCCAGGTTCTCGGCGACCGACACCGGCAGCGCCACGGAGTTCCCGCGCAGCTCGGTGAGCGAGCCTTCGGTGACCTCGGTGGCGAGCACCGTGCCGCCCTGGTCCTGCGCGGCGACGCCCATCAGCCGCAACGGGTCGCTTCCGTTGCCGTCGTAGGGCTCCTCGACCCAGCCGGAGCTGGTGACGAGCGGCGACGACGTCGAAACCCCTGGCGTGCTGCGGATCTGCGCGAGCTCGTCCGGGGAGAACCCGCCCGCGGTCGAGCTGACCACCGCGTCCGCCTGCAACTGCCCGGCGTACGCGGCGATCTGCGCTTTCTGCGCGGTGGTCTCGGAGTACACGTTGCCGAGCGCGACCGCGCTGGCGAGCGTGATCGGCGTGAGCACCGCGGCGAACGCGACTGCCCGCGCCCGGGTGTTGATGACCGCGAGCGTCGCGTCGCGGCCGGCGACCCGGCGCACGAACGGACCGAACCGGTCCACCACCCAGGCGAGGATCTCCGGACCGAGCAGCGCGACGCCGATCGCACCGGTGAGCACCGCCGGACCGCCGATCGCCGACGCGGTGTCGGCGGGCATGAAGATCGTGGTCGCGGCGAGCAGCACGGTGGCCGCGCCGCAGATCAGCGCGCCCATGCGGCGCATCGCGTTCACCTTGACGCCCGGGATCGCCGCCTCGGCCAGCGCCTGGATGGGCCGGGCCCGCGCGGCGGCCAGCGCGGCGAACCACGCCGCCCCGAAGGTGATCGCGAGCGTGGCGACGATGCCTGCCGCGAACGCGATGATGTCCTGGGTGAAGGAGAGTTCGTCCGGCACGATGCCGAGCGACCCGCTGGTGCTGAAGATCCAGTTGCCGAGCAGGCTGCCCAGGAACGCCCCGCACACCGCGGCGAGCGCGCCGACCGCCATCGTCTCCATGACGACCATGCGGTGCACCTGTTTCGGCGTCGCGCCGGTCGCCCGCAGCAGCGCGAGTTCCTGCTGCCGCTGCCGGACGGTGAGGCTGATCGTCGCGGAAACCACCAGCGCCATCACGACCAGCACCATGCCGCCGAACACCGCCGCGAGCAGGATCAGCGGCAGCTGGCTTCCGCTCACGCCAAGGAATTCGGCCGAACCGCGATCGTCGCCGGTCAGCACGGTGAGCGACGGGACCTGCTCGGAAATCTTGGTCGCCAGGTCGCCCGGGTCGACGCCGTTGGCCGGGAACACGCCGACGAGACCGACGGTGCCCGGATGCGGGTTGAACCGCTGCGCGTCCGCGACGGAGAAGAAGAACGCGGGCGCCTTGACGGTCTGCGAAGGCTCCGCGACACCGGAAACCTGGAACGACTGCCGCTGCCCGTTCACCGCCAGATCGACGGCCGAACCCGCGTGCACGCCTGCCGAGGACGCCGTGGCCGCGTCAAGCACGACCTGTCCCGGCGTGTTCGGAGCCGTGCCCTCGGTGAGCTTGTATCCGCCAAGCGAAGCCGAATCCCAGCCGTGTCCGGAAAGGACAGACGCGCCCGACTCGGCGGGCGCACCTTCGTGCAGCAGCACCGTCGCGAACGACACGTCCGGCACCGCCTGGCCGACGCCCTGCACCGCGGAGATCTTCGCGACCTGGTCCTCGGGCAGCACGGCCCGCTCGGCGTACGGGACGACCTCGGATTCCTCGTCCGGCAGCTTGAATCCGGCGGACCCGCCGACCACGAGCGGAGCCGCGGACAGCCGCTGCGGCTCGGCCTTCAGCACGATCGCCGTCTCGAACAGCCCGGCGCACGCGATCAGCAGCCCGCAGCCGATGAGGATCGCGACGAACGACGCGAGCGACGCCGCCGCGCGGTACCGGAGGCTCGACAGCGCGAGCGCGAGCACCACTCGCCGCGAACTCACCGCTGCCTCCGGGATTGCTCGCCGAGGTGGGCCAGCGTGCTGGCGACCGCGTCGACGCTCGGCGAGGCCATCTGCGAGACGATCCGGCCGTCGACAAGGAACAGCACGTTGTCCGCGTGGGACGCCGCGACCGGGTCGTGGGTGACCATCACGATGGTCTGGCCCGCGCTCACCAGCTCGCGCATCAGGCCGAGCACCTCGAGCGCCGTGGTGGTGTCGAGCGCGCCGGTCGGCTCGTCGGCGAACACCACCGCCGGGCGGGCGGCGAGCGCGCGGGCGATCGCGACGCGCTGCTGCTGCCCGCCGGACAGCTCGCCGGGCCGGTGCTTCACGCGCTGGGCCAGCCCGACGCGCGCGATCACCTGGTCCACCCACGCCTTGTCCGGCGCGCGGCCGGCCAGCAGCGTCGGCAGCGTGACGTTCTGTTCCACGTTCAGCGCCGGCATCAGGTTGAACGACTGGAAAATGAACGCCACGTGCTCGCGGCGCAGCTCGGTGAGCTGGGTTTCGTTCTTGCCCTTGAGGTCGGTCCCCACGAGGGTGACCCGCCCCGAGGTGGGCGTGTCCAGGCCGGCGGCACAGTGCAGCAGCGTGCTCTTGCCGGAACCGGACGGGCCCATCACCGCGGTGAAGGTGCCCGCCGGGAACGCGACGGACACGCCGGCCAGCGCTTCGACCGCGCTCTCGCCGCGGCCGTAGGTCTTGTGCACCTCGTCCAGCTGGACGGGCGTTGCCACGGAAGTGGTGGTGGGCACGTCGTTCACTCCGATCCGTTCCCGGAACCGCGGCGCTCCAGCGACCACCACACCGCGAGCACGATCGCGCCGCCGCCCAGGGTCCACAGCCAGAAGGGCGATTTGAAGGACATGCTGATGAGGCTCATCAGCAGCCAGATGACGAACTGGACGCCGGTGACCGCCGCCCAGACGATGGTGACGATGCGGCGAGCGAGTCCGCTCCCGGAGCGGGTCTTCTCGGTGCTCTCCGACATGAGGCCCCCCAATACGGCTTCGGCGGAGTCGGGATTAATTGTGTAAGGCTTGAACAGTTTAGCGGACCCCGGCTGATCGGGGAACCCCGGCCCGGATCGCAGAGGTGTCGAGGGTTCAGGAGGCCTCGCCGGCCGAGGCACGGGCCCGCCGGTCGAAGTCCCGGACGCTCCACACGCCCGCGACCAGCACCCCGCCGCCGAGCAGGACCCAGAGCAGCCACAGCGGGTCCCACTGCCCGCCGATGACGCCGATGCCGAACCAGATCAGCGTGTTGGCCGCCGCGACCAGCACCCACAGCCCGAACGCGAGCCGCGGCGCGGCCTCGAGCAGCGGCGGCGGGGAGACGGACGTGCGCCCCTCGACCGCGGCCCGCAGCGCCGCGTGCGACCCGGCGAGCCGGATCCGGGCCAGCCGGCGCGCCGCTTCCTGCCCGTCGCAAGCGCCTTCGGAGCGGGCGTGCTCGACCTCGGTCGCCGCCAGCTTCCGGTCCAGTTCGGTGACCTTCCCGAACCCGAACCGGTTGGTCTCGCTCACGTTGGCTCGCCCCCAGACCAGATCAGTGTAAGACTTGCACAGTTTACTGAAAGACGTACCGGAGCGAAAGATGCCGATCGAGCCCGATCCCCGCACCCTGCCGCCGGGCCTGTCCCCGGCCTGGCAAGGCGGCCAGCGCCCCCGCCGCGGCCCGAAGCCGTCGCACACCGTAGAGGCGGTGGTCGCGGCCGCCGTCGACCTGGCCGACACCGAAGGCCTGGCAGCGGCGTCCCTGCCGAACATCGCGTCCGCACTCGGGCTGACGACCAACGCCCTCTACCGCTACGTCGGCTCGAAAGACGAACTGCTGATCCTCCTGGCCGAGGCGGGCTTCGGCGCACCCCCCGACCCCCCGATCGGCCTAGAATGGCGCTCCGCCGTGCACGCCTGGTCAGACGCCGCCGCGAAGCGCTACGCCGCCCGCCCATGGCTACTGGACGTCCGCGAGGGCCTGACCCCGCACCGCCTGCACTGGACCGAGCAACTCCTGGCCATCTTCACCAAGGCCGGATTGTCCACAGTGGACGCCCTGTCGTGCGCGGAACTGGTCACCGCGGTAGTCCGCGCAACCGCAGACCGCCGCCGCACGATCGCCGACCCGGACTCGCCGGAATCCAGCGAATACGCCGCCACTGTACGAGCGTTCCTGCACCCCCGCCTAACCGAAGGCGACTACCCCCACCTGGCCGAGCTGACCGCGACCCAGGAGTACCCCGCTGCCGCCCCCGAAGACTTCGCCTTGGAACGAGTCCTGGACGGCATCGCCGCGCTGCTCCCTTGAGCCCCGTTGTTCCGTGAGGGCCACCTTCACAGCCCCAGATTCCCCCAGGGTTCCCCTCACGACCTCTCGGCAAGCCCGGCCCGGCCCGATCGTCTGTGAGGGGCCCCTTCACGGACCCAGATTCCCTCAAGAAGTCCTTCACGGACCGAACCCGCCCGCCGCCACTGTTGCGCCCCAATGTGGCATTGGGTGCATCCCACGCACCCAATGTGGCGTTCGGTGCGCCTAACGCACCCAATGCCACATTGGGGCGCTAGCCCCACCCCCACCACAACCGCCGCCGACGCACCCAAACCAGCCAGGCACCACACCACCCCCGCACCCCGATACGAAGCCCAAATGCGGTCCGAGGGTGCTTGTCAAGGCATCTTTCCCGCCTTGACAAGCACCCTCGGACCGTCATCACAATGGGGCTTCGGGGTGCCCCGCCTCAATCGGGGCGCAATGTCGCCGCCAGGCGACGAGCAGAACCTCAGCCAACCCCATCCAACCAATCCCCCACAGCCTTGGCCGTAGTCTCCACATCCCCGTCCACAATACTGAAATGATCCCCCGGCACCGTAAGCACGGAATCCGCCCGATCCCAGGTAGTCCGCCACAACCCAGGATCCTCCCCAGCCCGAGCCGGATCATCCCCAGCAGTGACAAACCGCCGATCCGGCCGCACCAAAACGGTAGGAACCGTCACCTCAGGCAACTCCACCCCATCAAGCAACCCAAGATAATAAGCCATAGCCGTCAACTTATCCCGGTCAAACGGCCCATAATGCTCTTCCCGCTCAACCATCCCAGCGGCCATATCCCGCACAGTGTCCCCGGTATCCCCACTGCCATCCATCGCATAGGTATCCAGCAACACCACCGCAGCAGGCTTCACCCGAGCAGCCAAGGCATACGCGAGCACCCCACCAGAAGAATGCCCCACCAAGGCAAACGGCCCATCCCCAGCCAACCGCACACTCTCCGCCAGCACATCCAGCAACGCACCAAGATCAGCAGGCAACAACTCACCCGCGACAAACCCCGGCGTAGGCAGGGCGGCAACCGCCCGAGTCCCCCGGAACCGAGCCGCCAGCTTCGCGTACTGATACGCACCACCCAGCCCAGCCGGAGTAGGAACCGCCAGCAACTTCGGCCCGACCGACCCCTCCGCGAGATCCACCGGCCGAGGCTCTTCCGGAAGATCCGCCACGCTCTTAAACGTAGGCCGCAGATTAGCCGCCGCCCCCAGCAACGCGATTCCGTCCTCCACCTGTCCACTCCGGACAGCGTCGAAGAACATCTCGGTAACCGGGTCCCCGTCCTCTTCCGCCTCCGGCCCAGTCAGCACAGTCAGCAAATGCCGCGCCAACCCAGCCGGCGTCCGATGATCAAACGCCACCGAAGCAGGCAACGAAATCCCCGCCGCATCGGCAATCCGGTTCCGCAGTTCGACAGCGGTCAGCGAATCAAAACCGATCTCCAGGAAGTGCGCGTCGTCGTCAAGCTCAGCAACGTCGTCGTACCCGAGAAGCCCAGCGACGTGCTCCAGCACGAACGCCCGCAGTCCCTTCTCGGTCAGCTCCAGCTCCGGCTCCGCATCGGACACCGCGCGCCGCTTCTTCGCCACCGCCTGACCTGCCGAGACCGCCTCCGAAGCCGCGATCTGCCGCAAAGTCACCGACTCCGCCGCCGCCACCGGACGCCCGGACCGATCAGCAAGCAACACCGCTACCCGATCGTCCTTAAGCGGAGTCACCCGAACCCGAAGCTTCGCCGCCCCGGTGGCGAACAGCCGGAAGTCCCGCCATTCGACCGGATCCCCGCCCACCGCGGACAACGCCACGTCAAGCACCGCCGGCGACAGCCCGAACCGCTCGTCCGGCGCGACTTCCAGCTCCCCGAACACCACTCCGTCAACCGACCAAGCAGCGTCGAGCCGCCCAGCCGCCACCGATTCCGCACCAGCGGGCGGCCACTGCGCAAGCGTCCCCGGCTCGTCCCCGTCGTCCGCCGCCAAAAGGCCTTCGGCATGCCGGGTCCAACCGCCACCGTGTCGCGAATGGACAGTCACGGAACGCTGTCCGGCGTCATCCGGCTCACCGACCACGATCTGCAAGTGCGTCTCGCCAGTAGCAGGTGCCAGCGGCGACTCAACGGTCAGCCGCACCACCCGTCCGCAACCGACCTCGTCCCCAGCCCGGACCGCCAGCTCCACAAAGCCCGCCACCGGGAAGTTCTCGCCAGCAGGCAACGTCCCACTCAAGACCACAGTGGACGATCCGGCGACAGTCAACGCGGGCCCGAACAACGTCGCGAGCCCAGTCCCGGTAGCCCGCCGGGCCTCCATGTCCACCGACGGCCAGTACCGCGTCCGGTGGAACGCGTACGGCGGCAACGGCACGTCAACCGGGGACCGCCCGGCGAACATCCGCCGGACATCGAGCCCCGCGCCCAGCACATGCAACTGCCCAGCCGCCAGGAGCGCCGAAGCAACCTCACCACGATTGCGCCGAAGCACCGGGACAAAAGCCACGTCGTCGAGCACCGACTCAACGGCAGCGGTAAGCACGCCGTTGGTGCTCAGCTCGACAAACCGATTCGCCTCCGAAGCCTGCACCGCGTCAGCAAACCGAACCGTGTTACGGCAGTTAGCCACCCAATGCGCCGGATCGCGCAGCTCATCCGTCACCTCGGCACCGGTGACCGTCGAGATCACCGACACGGTCGGCTTGTCAAAGGTCAGCTCCTGCGCGATCTCTTCCAGCTCTTCGAGAATCTCGTCGAGCAACGGCGAGTGCACCGCACAGTCGATCGAAAGCCGGTTAGTCCGGCGGCCAAGCTTCTCGAAGTGGTCGGCAATCGCCTGAACGCCACCGTCCACTCCGGACACCACCACCGCACGCGGCCCGTTCACCGCGGCCAGCGCGACCTCGTCGCTCAGCAGCGGCCGCACCTCGTCCGCACTGGCCTCAATCGCGACCACAGCACCGGCCTGCGTCTCCGCCATCAACTGACCACGGTGGGCAACCAGCTTCACCGCATCGTCCAAAGAGAACACACCGGCCAGATGCGCGGCCGCGATCTCGCCCACCGAATGGCCGACCAGCACGTCCGGCCGCTGCCCCCACGACTCCAGCAGCCGGTGCAGCGCCACCGCGAAGGAGAACACTGCGGCCTGGCTGAACTGTGTCCGGTCCAGCAGCTGCGCATCCACCGACCCGGCCTCGGCGAACATCACCGTGCGCAGGGACCGGCCGAGATGCTGGTCGAACTTCGCCGCGACTCGCTCCAGTTCGTGTGCGAACACCGGGAACGCGGCCGACAGCTCCGCCCCCATCCCAGCCCGCTGCGAACCCTGTCCCGGCAGCAGGTAGGCAGTCCGCCCGCCGGAACGAGCCCGGCCGGTCACCATTGAGTCCGAAGTGGACAGTGACTCCAGCGCGGCCCGAAGTTCAGCCGCGTCCGAGCCGACCACCGCGGCCCGATGCGAGAACAACGGACGACGGTTGGCCTGCGAATAAACCACATCCAGCGTCGGATACGTGTCAAGATGCGCCAGCAGCGCCCGAGCCTGGTCCGGAAGCGCCGCCGCGGTCCGAGCGGACAGCACGAGCGGCGGCAGTACTCCGCCAGCGTCGACCGTCTCCGCAGCTTCCGCTACGACCTCGGGAGCCTGCTCCAGAATCACGTGCGCGTTGGTCCCGCTGTACCCGAAGGCCGACACCGCCGCGCGACGCGGACGGTCCGCTTCCGGCCAGTCCCGAGCCTCGTCCAGCAGCCGAACCGTCCCGGCCGCCCAGTCGACGCCCTCCGTCGGCTCCGCGGCGTGCAAAGTGGACGGCAACACTCCGTGCTGCATCGCCTGCACCATCTTGATCACCCCGGCGACACCCGCCGCCGCCTGGGTGTGCCCGATGTTCGACTTCACCGAACCAAGCCACAGTGGACGGTCCGCCGAACGCTCGCGGCCGTATGTAGCCAGCAGCGCGGCAGTTTCGATCCGGTCACCCAGCGGAGTGCTCGCGCCGTGGCCTTCCACAGCGTCCACATCGGACGCATCCAGACCAGCCGCCGACAGCGCCCGCCGGATCAAGCGTTCCTGCGCCGGAGCACTGGGCGCATTGAGACCGTTGGAAGCACCATCCGCATTGACCGCACTGGACTTCACGACGGCCAGCACATGGTGCCCGTTGCGCTGCGCGTCGGAGAGCCGCTCGATCACGAGCACCCCGACGCCCTCGCCCCAGCCAAACCCGTCCGCGGCCGCGGAGTACGGCTTGCACCGGCCGTCGCGAGCGACCGCACCGTCGAGGAACTGCGCGAACGGAGCCGGCGAGACGAGCGCCGAGACCCCGGCGACCAACGCCAGCGAGCAGTCGCCGCCGCGCAGCGCCTGGGTCGCCTGGTGCAAGGCCACCAGCGAGGACGAGCAAGCGGTATCCACGCTCACCGCCGGTCCTTCAAGACCGAACACATACGCGACGCGTCCGGAGACCACGCTGCTCAACGCGCCAGATCCGCGGTACAGCCCGCCGCCCTGTTCGAGCGCATCGCCCGGGTCATAGTCGGACTGCATGACACCGACGAACACGCCGGTCGTGCTTCCCTTGAGCGCCAACGGATCCACGCCGGCGTTCTCGAGCGCGACCCACGACGACTCCAGCAGCATCCGCTGCTGCGGGTCCATCATCACGGCTTCGTTGGGGCTGATGCCGAAGAACGCCGCGTCGAAGTCGGTGGCGTCCGGCACGAACGCGCCGCGCGGGGTGCCGCCCTCGGGTGCGACCTGGTCCAGCCAGTGGTCCATGTCCCACGCGCGGTCGGTCGGGAAGTCGCTGGTCCCGTCCTGGCCGGCGGCGACCAGCTCCCACAGCTCCTCCGGCGTGGTCACGCCGCCGGGGAACCGGCAGGCCATGCCCACGATCGCGATCGGCTCGTCGCTGCCGACCACGGTGGTCTCCGGGCCGGCCGCGTCCGTGTCGAGGTCGCCGAGCAGCTCCTCGTGCAGGTGTGTGGCCAGGTCTCCGGCGGTGGGGTGGTCGAAGACGAGGGTCGCGGTGAGGCTGAGGCCGGTGACCTCGTTGAGCGTGTTGCGCAGTTCGACCGCGGTCAGCGAGTCGAAACCGAGGTCCTTGAACGCGCGGTCGGCGTCGATCATGTCCGTGGACGTGTGCCCGAGGACGGCCGCGGCGTGTTCGATGACCAGGTCGCGCAGGTGGTCGAGGCGCTTGTCGGCGGGAAGCCGGATCAGCTTGCCGAGCAGCGAGTCCGCCCCGGCCTCGCTGTCGGCGACCGTGCGTCGAGCCGTCGGGACCAGGCCACGCAGGAGGTCCGGCACCGCGCCGGCCTCGCGCCACGCGGGCAGGTCGAGCTTCACCGGCACGAAGACCGCGCCAGCCGAGCTGACCGCGGTGTCGAACAGCGCCAGGCCCTCCGCCGCGGTGAACGCGCCGAGGCCGCGCTTGCCGTTGGTCTCGCCGGCCATCCCGGCTGCCGATTCCCACATGCCCCACGCGAGCGAGTGCGCAGGCTTGCCTTCGGCCCGGCGGTGCGCGGCGAGAGCGTCGAGGAAAGCGTTTGCGGCGGCGTAGTTCGCCTGGCCAGGGGCACCGAGCACACCGGCGGCCGACGAGAAGGTGACGAACGCTGAGACGTCGCCAGCCAGTTCGTGCAGGTGCCAGGCGGCGAGTGCCTTCGGGTTGAAGACGCCGTCGATCCGCTCCGGGGTCATCGACGGTAGGACACCGTCGTCCAGCACACCGGCGGCGTGCACGACCGCGGCGACCGGGTGCTTCTTCAGCAGCCGCGCCACGGCCTTGCGGTCGGTGAGGTCACACGCGGCGACCGTCGTCTCCGCACCGAGTTCGGCCAGCTCCGCGACGAGTTCCGCGGTGCCGGGCGCCTGGTCGCCACGGCGGCTGACCAGCAGCAACTGCCGCGCGCCCTGCTTCGCGAGATGCGTGGCGACGATCCGGCCGAGCGCCCCGGTACCGCCGGTGAGCAGCACGGTTCCGGCCGACCAGTCGACCGGCTCGCCCGGCTCCGGCGTCGCCCGGACGAGACGCGGCACGCGCACCTCGGCACCGGAAACCCGCACCGCCGACTCATCCGCCGCTGCGATGGCAGCGAGTTGCTCGGCAGTGGCGTCGCCTTCGACCAGCACGATCCGGCCCGGGTTCTCCACCTGCGCGGACCGGACGAGCCCGGCCACGGCAGCACCGGCGAGGTCGTCGCCGGTCACCACCAGAAGCTTCTCTTTGCCGTCCGACTGCAGTTTGGACAGTGCACTGTGGACAGCCTTCTTGGCCTTCGCGGCATCGTTCCCGGCGTTCGCCGAGTAGACCTCGTAGGTCCCCTGCGCCGCCGGCAGCGTGGTCGGCACCCAGTCCACTTCGTACAGTTCGTCCGAACCAGTCGGGGCCGCGGCGGCGAGCTGTTCCTCGCTGATCTGCCGCAGCTTCAGCGTGCCGACCCGCGCCACCGGTGCCCCGGCGCTGTCGGCGAGACGCAGCTCAACGGCCTGCTCACCGGTCGGTCGCACGTGGACTCGCAGCGAAGCCGCGCCGGTGGCGAAAAGCTCCACTTCGGACCAGGCGTACGGCAGCGTCGTTCCTTCCCCGGCCGCCGAGCTGAGCCCGACCGCGTGCAGGGTCGCGTCGAAGACCGCCGGGTGCAGGCCGAACGCCTCGGCCCCGATCCGCTCCTGCTCGGGCAGCGCGACCTCGGCGTACACGTCGTCACCGCGCTGCCACGCCGCCTGCAGGCCCTGGAACACCGGCCCGTAAGCCATTCCGTGCTCGGCCAGCAGGTCGTACATTCCCTCGACGTCGACCGTTTCGGCACCGGACGGCGGCCATTCGCTGAGATCGAAGTTCGTCCCGGACGCGGCTGGCGCGAGCGTGCCGTCCGCGTGCCGGGTCCAGCCGGCGGCGGTGGCGAGGTCGTCTGGTCGCGAGTGGACACTGATCGGTCGCATCCCGTCCGCGGCCGGAGTACCGATGCGCACCTGGATCCGCGCCGCGCCCTTCGCGGGCAGCACGAGCGGAGCGTGCAGCGTCAGGTCCTGAACGCGGCTGCAGCCGACCTCGTCCCCGGCGCGGACGGCGAGTTCCACAAACGCCGTGCCAGGCAACAGGATCGAGCCGCCGACCGCGTGGTCCGCCAGCCAAGGATGGGTCGCTGTCGAAACGCGTCCGGAGAGAACCACGCCGTCCGCGTCGGCGAGCAACGTCGTCGCGCCGAGCAGCGGGTGGTCGACCGGGTCAAGACCCATCGACGAGACGTCCCCGGATTCGGAGGAAACCTCCAGCCAGTAACGCTGGTGCTGGAATCCGTACGTCGGCAGCCCGGCCCGGCTCGTGCCCCGCGAAGCGAAGTGCGCGGCCCAGTTCGGCACCACGCCGCGGACGTGCAGCGTCGCCAGTGCGGTCAGCAGCGCCACATCCTCGGGGACGTCGCGGCGCTGAGCCGGAACGGCAACGGCGTCGCCGGCGGACTGCGGAACCACCGCGGTGAGCGGCGCGTCCGGCCCCAGTTCGAGGAACCGGTTGACCCCGTCCGCAGCAAGCGCGCTGACCGCATCGGCGAACCGCACCGGCTGGCGGACATTGCGCACCCAGTACTCGGGGTCGGTCAGTTCGGCGTAGACCTCTTGGCCGGTCAGGCTGGAGATCACCGAGATAGTCGGCTGTGCGTAGGCGATGCTCTGCGCGACGGTGCGGAACTCGGCGAGCATCGGCTCCATCAGTCGCGAGTGGAATGCGTGCGAGACCTTAAGCTGCGTCGTCCGCCGTCCAGCCTCGCTGAACTTCGCGGCCACCGCGAGGACCGCATCCTCCACACCGGACAGAACCACCGAGCGCGGCCCGTTCACCGCAGCGACGTCGACCGTCCCTTGTGGATCGTGAGCGGCGACCTCGTCCGGAGTTCCTTCGACGGCCACCATCGCGCCGCCCTTCGGCAGCGCCTGCATCAACCGTCCGCGAGCGGCGACCAGCTTTGCCGCGTCCGCCAACGAGAACACGCCCGCGCAGTGTGCAGCGGCAAGCTCGCCAATCGAGTGGCCGCACACCGCGGCCGGCGTGAGCCCCCACGACTCGACCAGGCGGAACAGCGCGACCTCGAACGCGAACAGCGCGGCCTGCGTGTTCGCGGTCTGCGCCAGTGCGTCCGCGTCGCCGTCGATCACCGCGCGGATCGGCCGGTCGAGATGCCGGTCCAGCTCCGCGCACGCCGCCGCGTAGGCCTCGGCGAAGACGGGGAAGACCTCCAGCTGACGGCCCATCCCGACCCGCTGCGACCCCTGTCCGGAGAAGAGGAACGCCAGCGATGCCTCTCCGCGAGCCAGTCCGCTCACCGCACCCAGTTCACCGTTCGCGAGTGCGTTCAACGCGGGCAGAACGTCCTCAGTGGACTTTCCGATCACCGCGGCCCGGTGGTCCAGATGCGTCCGCGACGCACCCAAGGTGGCGGCGACGTCGAGCAGCGCCAGTTCCGGTTGCGCGGCAAGGTGTTCGGCCAGCCGCGCGGCCTGAGCGCGCAACGCCTGCGGCGTCCGGCCAGACACGACCACCGGGACCGCCGCCTCGTCGCGCGGGTTTTCCGCCGCCTCCGGAGCCGGCGCTTCCTCCAGGATGATGTGCGCGTTGGTGCCGCTCAGCCCGAAGCACGACACCGCACCGCGACGCGGCTGCTCCCCGCGTTCCCACGGCCGGGCCTCGGTCAGCAGTTCGACCTTGCCCGAGGACCAGTCCACGTGCCGGGTCGGTTTGTCGACATGAAGCGTCTTCGGCAGCAGTTCGTTGTTCAGCGCCAGCACGATCTTCAGCACGCCCGCAACCCCGGACGCGGCCTGCGTGTGCCCGACGTTCGACTTGATCGACCCCAGCCACAGCGGCTCTTCGCGCTCCTGGCCGTAGGTCGCGAGCAGCGCCTGCGCCTCGATCGGGTCGCCCAGCTTGGTCGCGGTGCCGTGCGCCTCGACGACGTCGATCTCGTCCGGCCGCAGCCGCGCGTTCGCCAGCGCCTGCCGGATCACGCGCTGCTGCGCGGGCCCGTTCGGCGCGGTCATGCCGTTGGACGCGCCGTCCTGGTTGATCGCAGTGCCGCGGACGAGCGCCAGCACCGGGTGCCCGTTGCGCCGCGCGTCGGACAGCCGCTCGACCAGCAGCATGCCGCAGCCCTCGGACCAGCCGGTACCGTCCGCGGAGTCGGCGAAGGTGCGGCAGCGGGCGCTACGGGCTAGCGTGCCGTCGAGGGAGAACTCAACGAACGTACGCGGCGTCGACATCACCGAGACGCCGCCGGCGAGCGCGAGCGAGCACTCGCCGCTACGCAGCGCCTGCACCGCCAAGTGGAGGGCGACGAGCGAGGACGAGCACGCGGTGTCAATGGTCACCGCGGGTCCTTCGAGCCCGAAAGTGTAAGCGAGGCGGCCGGAAATGACGCCGGAGGAGCCGTAGCTGCCCTGATAGTTGTGATACATCGTGCCCGCGAAAACGCCGGTCGGGCTGCCCTTCACCGAATGCGGCGCGATGCCGGCGCGCTCGAACGCCTCCCAGGACGTTTCGAGCAGCAGCCGCTGCTGCGGGTCCATGAGCAGCGCCTCGCGCGGGCTGATGCCGAACAGGTCGGCGTCGAAATCGAGCGCGTCGTGCAGGAACCCGCCCTCGCGCACATAACTCGACCCCGGCCGTTCCCCGGTCGGATCGTAGAGCCGGTCGAGATCCCAGCCCCGGTTCGCCGGGAACTCGCCGATCGCGTCGACCCCGGCGGACAGCAGTTCCCACAACGCTTCCGGGGTGCCCGCGCCGCCGGGCAGCCGACAGGCCATCCCGACGATCGCGATCGGCTCCCGCGCAGCTTCGGTGAGCTTGCGGTTCTTCTCGCGCAACCGCTCGGTCTCCTTCACCGAAGCGCGGAGCGCACCGACCAGCTTCTCTTCGGAGTTGCCCACGTGCCCACGTTCCTTCCGCGTCGCATGCTCGCCCGACGTCGTGACGATACGAGCGCGCCCGAGCGCGCACCCACCCCTAACGGCCCCTGCCGCACCGGTCCGCCCGCCCGGCCAAGGTCCGCTTTAGACGGTCTTTAGGGGTTGTCGCCGCAGACCGCGGATGTCAGATTTTGCTGGCGTTCCAAGCCATTTCGCTCGGCTCGTTTTCGCTGGGGGTTTCACCGCCCGGACAAGGACTGGGGAATCGTATGCACACGTTGACACGCAGACTGCTGGTGGTGGGAGCCCACGGCGACGACGAAACGCTCGGCGCGGGCGCGACGATCGCCCGGCTCGCCGACGAGGGCGTGACCGTTTCGCTTTGCATTCTCACCAACGACGACGGTTCGCGTTCGGCCGCGGGCGCCGAGGTCACCAATCGCACCGACGCGATCGAACTGGCCGCGAAAACGCTCGGCATCGAGCGGGTGCGAGTCCACGAATTCGGCGACAACCGCCTCGACACGGTCAGCCACCTCGAACTGAACCAGGTCGTCGAGCGCGAGGTCCGCGAATTCGAGCCGGACACCATTTTCGCCACCAGCATGTGCGACCTGAGCACCGACCACGCGCTGGTCAGCCGCGCCGCGCGGGTGGCCGGACGGCCGGGCAAGGGCCCGGTGCGCGAGGTCCGCACGTTCGAGATCCGCTCCGCCACCGACGTCGGGGAGGCCTCCGGGCTGCCGGTCACCTTCCGGCCGAACTGCTGGCAGGTTGTCGACGAAAGCCACCTCGAACGCAAAATCGAAGCGCTGCGCGCCTACGGGAAAGAACTCGAACCGTGGCCGAATCCGCGCAGCGAACGCGGCGTCCGCGCGCTGGCCGAATACCGCGGCTCCCAGGTCAGCGCCGGCCTCGCCGAGGCCTTCGAAATCGTCCGTTCGGTCCGATGACCGGTGTTTCTTCAGCTTTTCCCGCTCGCTTTTTCCACTGCCCATCCAGAAACGGGTGACCAGGAATGACCAGTACTGTCGCTGAATTCGAGACCATCGCCGAACGGAACGAACTGACCTCGGTCGCGGTGATCGGGATGGGCTACGTCGGGCTGCCGACCGCGCTCGGCCTGCACGCCGGCGGCGTCGGCGTGATCGGCATCGACCTGTCGCAGAACCGCCTCGACGCGATCCGCTCCGGCGAGGTCGACCTCATCGAGGCCGACCACCGCAGGCTCGAGAAAGCCGTGCACCAGGAGGACTTCCAGCTCACCGCGGATTCGGCGCGGATGGCCGAGGCGGACGCGGTGCTGGTGTGCGTGCCGACCGGGCTCGACGAGTACCTGATGCCCGACCTCGGCCCGCTGGAGGCGGCGTGCGCGGCGCTGGTCGCGAACGCCCGCCGCGGCCAGACCTTCATCCTCACCTCCACCAGCTACGTCGGCACCTCGAACCGGCTGCTGGTGAAACCGCTGGTGGCCAAGGGATTCACGATCGGCCGCGACCTGTTCGTAGCGTCCAGCCCGGAGCGGATCGACCCGGGCAACGTCACGCACACCCAGGCCGAGACGCCGCGTGTGCTCGGCGGCGTGACCCCGGTGTGCACCGCGATGGCGCAGCGCGTGATCAACGTGCTGACCCCGAGCGTGCACTGCGTCAGCTCGCCGGAGGCGGCGGAGATGACCAAGCTGTACGAGAACACCTTCCGCGCGGTGAACATCGCGCTGGCCAACGAGTTCGCCGAGATCAGCGACGGCTTCGCGATCGACCCGATCGAGGTCATCGACGCGGCGGCCAGCAAACCGTACGGCTTCATGGCCTTCCACCCCGGCCCCGGCGTCGGCGGCCACTGCATCCCCTGCGACCCGCACTACCTGCTGTGGCAGCTGCGCGCGACGCAGAGCAACGCGCCACTGGTCACCCAGGCGATGCACGCCATCGCGGAGCGGCCGAAGCAGGTCGTCGACCGCGTACTGAACACACTGTCGCGCGAAGGCAAGGGCATGGCGGGTACGCGTGTGCTGGTGGTCGGCGTGACGTACAAGCCCGGTGTGCAGGACGTGCGTTCGTCGTCCGCGCTGGACATCCTCGACCTTCTCGCCGCGAAGGGCGCGAAGGTCGGCTACTACGACCCGTTGGTGCCTAACGTCCGCGTGACCGGCGGCTCGCTCGACACCGTCCCTGAGCCGGAGGGCCAGGAGTGGGACGTCGCGCTCATCCACACGATTCAGCCGGGCCATGACTACGAATGGCTCGCCGACTGCCCGACCGTCATCGACGCCACCTATCGCTTCGACCGCGCGCTCTTCGCGAACTGAGAAAGGGAAACTAACGTGCGTTACCTCATCACCGGAGGCGCCGGGTTCATCGGCTCCCACCTCACCGAGCACCTGCTGGCCCGCGGCGACGAGGTCGTCGCACTGGACAACCTCAGCACCGGCACCCTGGACAACCTCGCCGGCGTCGCCGGGCACCCCGGATTCCGGTTCGTGCGCGGTTCGATCACCGACCCGAACGCGGTCGAATCGTGCATGGCGGGCATCGACGCGATCTTCCACCTCGCCGCCGCGGTGGGCGTGTTCACCATCCTCGACAAGACGATGGACAGCCTGCGCACCAACCTGCACGGCACGGAGAACATGCTCGACGCCGCGTTGCGCCACGACGTGCCGATCCTCGTCGCGTCCACGAGCGAGATCTACGGCAAGAACACCGCCGACGGGCTGCGCGAGGACGACGACCGGATCATCGGTTCGCCGCTGAAGAACCGCTGGTCCTACGCCGAGGCGAAGGCGCTGGACGAGACGTTCGCCCACCTGTACGCGGTGGAGCACGGCCTGCGCACGGTGATCGTGCGGCCGTTCAACACCGTCGGGCCGCGCCAGACCGGGCGCTACGGCATGGTCATCCCCCGGTTCGTCAGCCAGGCGCTGGCCGGCGAGCCGATCACGGTCTTCGGCGACGGACAGCAGACCCGCTGCTTCTGCCACGTGCACGACGTCGTGCCCGCGCTGGCGGAGCTGCTCGCCGACGAGTCCGCGTACGGCAAGGTGTTCAACCTCGGCAGCAACGAGCAAACCACCATCTCTCAGCTGGCCGAGCGCGTGATCGGCGCGACCGATTCGGCGAGCACCATCACGAAGGTGCCGTACGAGGAGGCGTACGGCGACGGGTACGAGGACATGCAGCGCCGCATTCCCGACTGTACCCGCGCCTACAACCAGATCGGCTTCGTGCCGACGCGCAGCCTGGACGACATCATCGCCGCGGTGGTCGCCGACCGCCGATCCTGACCTGCCCCCGGTGAAGGGCCTCTTGCGGAATTCGCGCGAGAGGCCCTTCACGCGTTTCGGAGCTTGACGTAGACGGCCGTCAGGTGGCTGGCGGCGGTGTTCGCGGACACTCCCAGTACCTCCGCGATCATCGCCACCGGCGTACCTTGCGCGGCCAGTTCCGCGACTCTCAGCTCTACGTCGGTCAGCACCCTCGCCCCGCTCTCCGTCGGTTGGTCCGTCAGCTTTTCGGTCAGCTTTTCGGTCACTGCCCGGCACCGGCCAGTTCGCCCGCCAGCGCGCTCCGCCCGGCCACGCCGAGTTTGCGGTACACCCTGGTCAGGTGTTGCTCCACAGTGGACACCGTGATGTACAGCGTTTCGGCGATCTGGCGGTTGGTCCGTCCGTGCGCCGCGAGTTCCGCCACCCGCAGTTCCGCCTCGCTGAGCGCCGTCGCCGCCGCTCCCTCGGGATCCGCGCGAGGCGGCTCGGGTCTCGACGCGACCGGCCTCGGTGCGAGCGGGCGCATCGGCTGCCTCGGCACCTGAACCGGTTTCACCAGGCCCGCCGAACGTTCCGCACGCTGGCCCAGCTGGTTGATCGCACGGACCGTACGCGCCAGCTCAAGCCGGTCACCGGATTCCTTGAACGCCTCCGCCGCCCGGTTCAGCAGCCCGGACCGCGCACCGGTGTCCCCGGCGAACGCCAGCACCCGCAGCGCCACTGCCTGCGAGAACGCGTCCTTCGTGTCCGCCAGCTGCTGCTTCGCCAGCTCGACCGCCAGGGTCGGGTTGCGCAGCCGCAGGTTCGCTTCGGCAAGATCAGTCCGCCACGGGGCGACCGCAGGCAGGTCCAGGTTGCGGTCACGGAGAATCCGCTGACACTGCTGGAAGTCACTCACGGCGGAGAGTCCTCGGTTCGTGGCTAGATGGAACTGCCCGCGCGCCCGAAGGAACCGTACGCCGCCGAGTGTCGTGTACACCGTTTCGGGGAGCGCGTGCCGCAACACCGCCGCTGCGGCCTTGAACGCTCCCGCCGCAGTGTGCGCGGTCAGCATCGTGGCCAACGGGTACGTGATCGCCACGCCCCAGTTCGGTTCGTCAAGCAGGGCAAGCGCACGGCTCGCCGCTTCGGCCGCTTGAGCCGGTTCGCCGCGACGCAGCAGAAGACTCGCGCCGAGAGCGTCGAGCATGGCCTTCCACGTCACCGCACCGCGATACTCGGCCTCCTCGGCCAGCGAAGTGCACCAGCCTTCCGCGCGGTCCGCCTTACCGTCGTAAGCGAGCGCGAGGATAGCTGTGGCCAGCGCTTCCAGCGAAGTGTCGGAGAGCCGGCAGTTCTGCAGAATCCGCTCCGCGCACACTGAAGTCTCTTCGCTGCCGCCGACCTTCCACACCGACGCGAGCGTCGTCGCCGTACGCATCCACGGATCCGCAGCGTCGACCGACAACTCCGGTGCCGTGCCGTAATGCCAATGCGCGGCGAGGGTCAGCTCGGCAGCCATCCGCGGATGCAGCGGCTCGAGGTCGTCGCCCAGCCGGACCAGCGCTGACTCGAACGTTTCCTGGTCACCGAACCACAACGACTGGCGTACCAGCGCGATCCGGTCGGACTGGTCGAGCGAATCGGCCTCCCGCAACGCTGCGAGATGCGGCGCGGCCGCCGCCGGGTTGACCCGCCACGTGATCTTGGCCAGCAGCTGCGAAATCATCTGCTGCTCCCACGCCGCGGTGGTCGTCGAAGCCGCCAGATGCAGGCAACGGGTCGCGAAGTCGACGTCGTCGCCAAGCATGACCTGCTCCGCCGCCGCGACCAGCACCGGCAACGCCCACTCCGCCTGCGCCTCGCCCGCCGCCACGAGATGCCGCGCGACCTCCGGCGCCGACAACCCGCGTGCGTGCTTCACCTCAGCAGCCCGGATATGCAGTTGCACCTTCTCGTGCCCGCGCAAGCCGCCGACCACCGCGGCCGCAGCCGGCTGCTGCCGGAAACGCACCCCGTCGACCAGTCCAGTCTCCACGAGCAACCCAGCGGACGCCTCCGCCTCGACCGGGTCCACGCCCGCGACCGTCGCCACCGCTTCCGTCGTCACGTCGGTGTCCAGGACCGCGATCGCCGTCGCGACCTCCCGAAGCGGCGAACCGTAGCGGCGCAGAAGCCGTTGCACCGCATCGGAATACGCCGGTCCGTCGTCCACCGAGCTGCGGCATGCGTCGACCAAGGCACTGACCAGCAACGGATTCCCCGCGCTCAGCCCGTGAATCCGCTCCGCGTCGCCCTGGTCCGGGACCAGCTGCGCGATCGCCTCGACCGTGAACGGCGTGAGATGCACGTACCGGTGCGGCTGCGCGGCGAATTCCATGCCCTCGCCGGAATACCAGCCATCCGGCTGCGTCAGCACCAGCAACATGGCCGCCGACCGCGCCCGCCGCTGCAACCGCAGCAGCAACCGTGCCGACGTGTCGTCCACATGCTGGAGATCATCGACCGCGATCAGCAGCGATCGCTCGCGCGCCAACCGGTGCAACGCACTGCACAACGTCGCGATCCGGTCCTCGCCGTCCGCCGCGGCCAGCACTTCGCGCGGCAACGCCGGACTGGCCAGCAGCTGGTCGAGCACGCCACCGTCAAGGTCGCGCTCGTCGGCCGCGCCCGCCGCGGTGAGCGTCAGAACGCCCAGCTCACGGGCTCGCGCCACCACTTGGTTCTGTACCTGTGTTTTCCCGCTGGCCGGTCCTCCGCCGACCAATACCGTGTCTCCCGCCCCCGCGTCGCATTCGATCAGCAGGCCCTCAAGGAGGGACACTGCTTCGTTCGGCTCGGTGCGGCGGTTCTGCCCCCAGTTCACGCCCATCGCAAGCTCCTCGACCCAACGGTCATCTTCCTGCGTGTGCCACATTCGCAGCCACCCCCTAAGCACAGCCAACCGCGATCTAAAGTCACTCAATCAGGTGATCACGATTACGAGGCGTTGCTTTCGCGCTGGTTTCCCCTTGGTTCACCTTGGCCGCGAGCGGCAGATTCCCGCCCTGCGCGCCGGGTTTCGGCTCCGGACAGTGATCTTGCTGGCCGATGCTCCACAGTCCGGGTTGACCACTTCGAGCGATGGCGTAATCGAACGCGCGTTCGATTCAATGAAGAGGTGTCCGCTACGACGACGCTCCCCGCCTGGCAACTGCCCGACCGGGACCTGACCACCAGACTCCTTGCCACCCAACGACAACAGAACATCGCCTACGCCGAGCAGCTGGAGACAATCCGGGAACTAGACTCGCGCGGCACTGTGCCCGAGGGCTATTCCTCGACCGCGGCCTACCTGGCGACGATCCTGCACCTCACTCCCCGCGAGGCGCGCAGCCGGCTCGCGCAAGCCACCGGCAGCCTGCCGCTGACTGGGAAAGCGCTGACCGCAGGCGAAATCACCGCCCAGCACGCCGCGGTGATCGCCGAATTCCTGGCGGCCGCCCCGAGATGGCTGACCCCGGAGGACTACACCGTCGCCGAAGACACCCTGGTCACCCTCGCGCAGCAAGCCAACCCGAGCACTGTCCGCCGAGCCGCCACCCGCCTGAAGATCTACTGGGACAACGACCCTTCCGATGACGAGCCCGACTCCGACGCAGACCCCGACGCCGCGTCGGGTTCCAGTTCTGCTTCCGGTTCTGCCCGCCCGTGGCGAGAATTCCGCTGGCACTGGACCCGCGCCGGCCGCTTCCGCTTCACCGGCAACGTAGACCAAGAAACCGGCACCCTGATCGAACAGCTGCTGGTCCCCTTGGCCGCACCGGATCCCGCAACCGCCCCCGGCACCCCCGACCCGCGCACCCCAGCCGAGCGCCACGGCGACGCCGTCGCGGCCATCGTCGACCTGGCCGCCCGCACCCCGGACCTACCGACCAAAGCAGGCGAACGCGCCGTCGCGACGGTGACCGTAAGCCTGGAAACCCTGCAGAACGCGGCGAAAACGGTCTTCACGGATGACGAATCCGTCCTGCCCGCCTCCCACCTGCGCCGAATCCTGTGCGACGCCAAGGTCTACCCCGCCGTCCTGGGCACCGAAGGCCAAGTCCTCGACATGGGCCGCGCGACCCGCACCGCCACCAACGCCCAACGCCGGGCCCTGGCCGTCCGAGACCGCGGCTGCACCTTCCCCGGCTGCGACCGCGGTCCAAAGTGGACAACTCCGCACCACGTCGTCCACTGGTCCGACGGCGGCCCCACCGACCTGGGCAACCTCGCCTCCTGCTGCGAACGCCACCACCGCCTCCTCCACCACAGCGGCTGGCGAATCACCATCCGCAACGGCGTTGTGTACTGGATTCCGCCGTCCATCCTCGATCCGGAACAGAAACCGCTCCGCAACACCGCCCACAACCCGCCACCCGAACCCCTGCGCTCCTCCCGAAAACCGGCCCGACGCCCGGCTTCCGCTCCGCCGCCGTCAGCCGCCGCCTCATGACCGCCCGGGCCGTGGCTGCACACGCGTATACCCCAGCCTGCCTGGCTAGGGGGTTGCCCAGCACCGGCCATGCCCCGAACACTCCTGGGTTTGTGACCGCAGTGGACGAAACACCCGCGAACGCAGGCACCAGCCGGTGGATCCGCCGTTTCCACCCGACCGACGAGGCCCGGGTGCGTCTGGTGTGCCTGCCACACGCCGGCGGCTCGGCGACCGCCTACTTCCCGCTCTCCGCAGCCGCGGCAGGGCAGGACTTCGAGGTGGTCGCGGTCCAGTACCCCGGCCGGCAAGACCGCCGCACCGAACCATGCCTGGACACGGTCGCCGCCATCGCCGACGCGATCACCGACGACCTCACCAGGTGGTCCGACCTGCCGGTAGTCCTGTTCGGCCACAGCATGGGCGCCACCGTCGGCTACGAGGTGGCCCGCCGCCTGGAGGCGCGGGGCACTCCCCCGCTCGGCCTCTTCGCCTCCGCCTGCCGGGCCCCGTCCGCGCAACGCATCGAGTTCATCCACCAACGCGACGACGACGGCCTGATCGCCGCGCTGAAGGAACTCAGCGGCACCGACGCCGGCGTCCTGGGCGACGACGAGCTGCTGCGAATAGTCCTGCCCGCGATCCGCGGCGACTACACAGCGGTAGAGACCTACCGGCACCAGCCAGGGCTGGAACCGAGCTGCCCGATCCAGGTCCTGGTCGGCGACGCGGACCCGGTAACCGACCTCGACGAGGCCGGCGCCTGGCGCGCCCACACCACGGGCGACTGCCAGGTCAAGATCTTCCCCGGCGGCCATTTCTACCTGAATGACCAGCTCAGCGCCGTCCTCAAGACGATCACCACAACCCTGGCCCGCTGGCAACCGGGAATCTACCGGGGATAAGGGTGGGGAAACCCCAGGGAAGCTTCAGGAGCACACCCCATGGCTCCGGCGGGCCGGTTCCGAGAAACTAGGTACATCAAGGAAACACCCCCCTCAACCAGGAGGCCATCATGATGGCGATCACCACCGCCCCCGGCGTCACCCAGCGCATGCTCGCCAACGGCCACCTGGAGCTGACCTGCCGCACGACCAACCGCCACATCGAGTGCGAGCCGGTGGCCGCCGCGATGTGGATCGCCCTGAAGCAACACAACGGCGACGTCGACCAGGCCGCCACCACCCTCTCCGCCCTGTGGGAGACGAACGAGGACGACACCCGCTACGACCTGATCGCCCTCGCCGGTTCGCTGTGCTCCCTGGGCATGGCCACCGAGTCGTGACCCGAGCCGCCTGAGCCCTCCCACTCAGCCAGTCAGTCAAACGCAGGCGTCAGGACTGCTCCAACGCCCGCTCGATCGCGCGACGCGCCCGCCCCGCAGCCGTCCGGTCGTGCTGGAGCTGCATGGCAGCGTTCAACGCCAGCCCGGCCGCGATGATCTCGAACAGCGCCTGCTCGACGTCAAACCCAGCAGGCAACTCCCCGTTCTCCACCGCCGCCGTCAAGTCCGCCCGCAGCTGTTCCCGCCAGCGCGACCACACCTCGGCCACCGCGTCGCGGACCCGCCCCGGGCGGCCGTCGTATTCGGTGAGCGCCGCCGTCATCAGGCAGCCGCCGGGCAGCAGTGGTTCTTCCAGATAGCCCACGGAGTTGGCGCACACCGCGCGCAGCCGCCGCAGCCCCGGTGGCTCAGGCAGCGCGGGTTCGACCACCCGGTGCCAGAAGTCCACGAATGCCTTGTCCAGCGTGGAGATCTGCAGCGTCTCCTTGGTGCCGAAGTGCTTGTGCACCCCAGACTTGCTCATCTCCAGCTCCTCGGCGAGCCGGCCGATGGTGATGCCGTCCAACCCTTCCTCGGAGGCGATCTCGGCCGCACGGCCGAGAATCCGGCCCCTGGTGGCCTGCGCTTCGGCCGCTGAGCGTCGCGGTGACATGCACGAAGGATAGCGTACGTACGTTCGCTATTGATTAGCGAACGTACGTACGCTAAATTTCGCAGCGACCACCGAGACGAGGGAGCAACAAGATGCGGATGCGACGACTGGGCTGGGCCGGACTGGAGATCGAAGCGGACGGCGAGCGACTGGTGATCGACTACGCGCGAGACCTGTCACCGCTGTTCACGGGATGGAAGCCTGGCGAAGGACTGCTAGCACCGAGCGGGAAAGTCACGGCCGCCCTGGTCACTCACCTGCACCGGGACCACACCGACGCAACCGCGCTCGCGGACGTGCTGGAGCCGGGAGCGCCAGTACTCCGGCCAGCGCCCGGCCACGGCGACGACGTGGACAACGTGACCACCCTGCCCGCCGAGCACGAACTGGTCCTGCACCGGCTGGCTACCGAAGTCGTGGAGCCCTGGTCCACTCGCGAAATCGGCCCGTTCCGCGTCACTGCGGTCCCTGCCGTCGACGGGCTGGGCGATCCGCAGCTGAACTGGGTCGTCGAGGCTGACGGCCAGCGGGTTTTCCATGGCGGCGACACGATGTTCCACGGTTTCTGGTGGCTCATCGCCCGCCGGTTCAGCCCGGTCGACGCGGCGTTCCTGCCTGCCAACGGTGCCGTGGTTGACGCACCGCATCTTCAGCCGCCGAGTCCGCTGCCCGCCGCGATGGATCCGAAGCAGGCTGCCGCGGCCGCGGAAATTCTCGACGCCCGGTATGCGGTGCCGATGCACTACGAGGCGGAGCAGCCGGACAAGATCGCCGGCTACGTCGAGGTAGCCGACCCGGAGGCCGAGTTCCGTGCACATGCCGGGCTGCGCGCATGCGTTCTGCCCGTCGGGGAATGGCTCGACTTAACGTCCACGGCCGGAAATTCCGCCGCGACCGTGGGTTCAGACAACAGGGCATAGCCCCGACGGCCGCCGATCGGGACGAGGCAGACTCCGTCGGCGGATATCGACTGCCTGCCGAGACGGTTGCCGCACCTGCGGCGAGCAGGCTAATCTGAATTCAGATGTTCATGGCATCTGATGTAAGCATCCAGGATCTGAGGAAGGACCTGGTCAGCAATGCGCGTGCTCTTCACCAGCCTCGCGTCGGTCGGGCATACCTACCCGCTCATTCCGCTCGCGGTCGCGGCTCGGGAGGCCGGGCACGAGGTGCACTTCGCCGCTGGGGAGAACGTGCACGGGTCCTTGCGCCGCAACGAGTTGCGGCCCTTTCGGCCGGCGGATTCGTTCTACGAGATCTACGCCGAGGATCTCGAACCCGACCTGGTCCGGCTGCGGCCCGACCTCGTCGTGCACGAATGGGGCCAGCCGGGCCCGGCCGTCGCGGCGGAGCGGGCCGGGATTCCCAGTCTCTGGCACGGGTTCGGCCGGATGTTTCCCGCCGGGATCGGGCTGGAGCGGCCCGCGCTGGATCGGCCGCATCTCGATATCTGTCCGCGATCCTTGCAGGACAAGGACTTTCTCGCGACAGCCGAGCGGATCGAACTCCGCCCGGTCGCCTATTCCGAGCCGGCGCTGCCTGAGTGGCGCGTCGATCGGGCTCCGCGGCCGCTCGTCTATCTGACGCTCGGCACTGCGTTCGGCACGCCGGAAGTGCTCACCACAGCGGTCCAGGGCTTGTCGGCGCTTGATGCCGACGTAGTGGTCGCGGCCGGGAATGTCCAGCTCAGTGCGGTACCGAAGAACGTCACGGTTCGGAGTTGGGTACCGCAGGCGGAACTGTTGCCGCAGGTCGACCTGGTCGTGCATCACGGCGGGAGTGGTACGACACTCAGCGCGCTCGCGGTCGGGGTGCCGCAATTGGTTCTGCCGCAGGGGGCGGACCAGTTCGCCAATGCGGAAGCGCTCCGCGCCGCGGGAGCTGCGTTGAGCATTCTTCCCGAGGCGTTGAGCGTGGACAGTGTCGCGGATGGTGCGCGAAAACTGCTGGCATGCAACGGTGAGCATCGCGACGCGGCCCGGGCCATCGCTGAGGAGATCGCCCGGATGCCCTCGCCTGAGGAGGTGGCCGGTGATCTGCCCGGGTGGGCTGAACGCGGTTAGAGACCGATGACTGTCTATGCGATCGGCGGGGGCTCGAGTGTCGGCAAGACGACTGTCGTCGAGCAGCTCCTGGCGCGGCACGATTTCGATGAAGTAGTCCACGTCGATGATCTGCGCACCGATGATTTCACCGCGCGCCGGGACCACAGCTGGCTTCGGTCCGAAGACGAGCTGCTGGAAGCCCTGCTGGCCTCGACAGCTCGGCTCCAGCCCGGGCTGATCCCCGAACTCGACCGGCTCAGCGCGCGGCATACCCGCGTGCTCATCGAGGGTGAAGGACTGCAGCCGGATCTCCTGCATCGGTACCACGGCTGCCTGCCGGTTTACCTGGTGGAGGCTGAAGAAGACGTCCTCTGGACGACTCTCGCCACCCGGCCGAGCGGCCATCGGTTTCTCGCGCTGACGCCGCTTGAACAGCAGGGCGTGGTGCGGATGAACCGCCGGTACGGACAATGGCTGCGCGCGGAGGCGGAGCGGTTCCGGCAGCCGTGGCTCAGTAGTCGGCCCTGGGACAGCCTTGCCGATCGGGTTGAAGCCTGTCTGTTTGACGGCTGAACTCTGGGGCCGCCCGCGAGTACGGGCGGCCCCAGAGCGTCACCGGGCTTCTAGTTCCTCGTCGAGCAGTGCGAACAGTTCGTCCGCGCTGGCTCCTTCCACTTCCTCGTCCGGGACCAGCGACGCCAGCACGGACTTCAACCGCGTCACGACTCCGGCGACCTCATCCGGTTCCAGGCTCCGTACGACGTCTTCCAGTGCGTCCAGCTGGACTTCGACTGCCGACGGAGCGCCGTCCGCGACGAGATGTTCTCCCAGGACCTGCACGGACGGGTAATCGAAGATCAGCGTCGCGGGCAGGCGCATGCCGGTGAGGACGTCGAGGCGGTTGCGCAGTTCGATGGCAGTCAGGGAGTCGAAGCCCAGTTCGATGAAGCCCTTTCGCGGATCCACTGCGTCCCGGCGTTCGTGGCCCAGGACCACCGCAGCGGTGCCGCACACCAGGTCGACGGCGGCTCGGACCCGCTCCGCGCCGGACAGGCGCAGCACCTGGTTCCAGGAATCGTCAACGACCTCGACGCGGCGACGGCCTCGGATCAGGCCGCGCAGCATCGCGGGGACGCTGTGTGCGTCGGCGCGCAGACCGGACATGTCCAGTCGCACCGGCACCAGCGACGGTTGCCCGGCGGCGACTGTCGCGTCGAACAGTTCCAGGCCGTCGGCGAAGGACAGGCCGAAGACGCCGGACCTGGCCATGCGGATCAGGTCCGTGTCGGCCAGATCGCCGGACATGCCGCCTTCGGTCCACAGGCCCCATGCCAGCGACACGGCGGGCAAGCCTTGCGCCGCACGGTGATGGGCCAGTGCGTCGAGGAAGACGTTCGCCGCTGAGTAGTTGGCCTGGCCGGCGGCGCCGAGGGTTCCGCCGGCGGACGAGTACAGCACGAAGGCGGACAGGTCCATCGACGCGGTCAGCTCGTGCAGATGCCAAGCGGCGTCGACCTTCGGGCGGAGTACGGCGTCCATTCGTTCCGGTGTCAGCGACAGCAGGACGCCATCGTCGACGACACCGGCCGTGTGGATTACCGCGGTCAGCGGGTGGTCGGCCGGAACGTCGGCGAGCAGGCCGGCGACGGCGTCTCGGGAGGCCAGGTCGCAGGCCACTAGCGAGACGGAGGCACCCAGGTCCGTTAGGGAGGCGACGAACTCGTCGGCACCCGGAGCGGCGGGACCGCGGCGGCTCGTGATGAGCAGGTTTCGGACGCCGTGGTCGGTGACCAGATGCCGGGCGATCAGCTGGCCGAGCACGCCGGTGCCGCCGGTGACCAGGACAGTGCCGTCCGGGTTGAAGGCGACCGCGCCGGTCGGGGCGTATTTTGCCAGGCGGTGCACCAGAACCGCGCCGTCGCGGACTGCGACGCCGGGCTCGTCGGCGTACATCGCGCCGAGCACTGAGCCGATCGGGAGCGGGCCGTTGTCGAGGTCTACCACCATGAACCGGTCGGGGTACTCGAGTTGCGCGGTGCGGATCACGCCCCACAGTGCGGCGTGGGTGAGATCGTCCGCGCCCTCGTCCGGGCGGGTGGCGATCGCACCGGAGGCGACGACGACCAGGCGCGAAGCAGCCAGGACGTCCTCGGCGACCCAGGCTTGGGCCAGTGCGAGGAGTCCGTGGACGGCTGCGCGAGCGCCTTCCGGAGTAGCGTTTTCCGGGGCGGCGAACGGCACGTACACCACGTCCGGGACGAGGGCTCCGTTGTGGATTGCCTCCAGCAGGGCGGGGAGGCCCACATAGGACTGTCCGCCGAGGTGGAACGGATCGCTGCCCAGGACTGCGGTGGTTACGGCGGTGACGTCGTCGCCCTGCCACGGGACCCAGTCGACACGGAACAGCGAATCGTCCACTGCCGAACGCGCGGCCGCGGCGAACGCGTCGTCCGCGATCGGTCGCAGGGCGAGCGAATCGACGCGCAGCACGGGTGCGCCGGACGCGTCGGTCGCGGTGAGCGAGACGGTGTTTTCGACGTCTGACGAGATCAGCACGCGCAGGCTTGCCGCACCGCCGGCGTAAAGCGAGACGCCGGACCATGCGAACGGCAGGACTGGTTTGTCCTCGGTCGGCCCGGCGAGGCCGATCGTGTGCAGGGCGGCGTCCAGCAGCGCGGGGTGCAGGCCGAACGCGCTGCCGTCGGCGTGCTCGGGCAGCGCGACTTCGGCGGCCAGCACGTCGCCTGCCTGCCAGGCTCGACGCAGACCGGCGAACACCGGGCCGTAGTCGAAGCCTTGCGCGGCCAGCTCGTCGTACCGGGAGGTCACGTCGATCTCCGTGGCTCCGGACGGCGGCCATTGTCCGGCCACCGCGGACGGCGAACCGGCTGGGGAGAGCCGGCCGCTGCCGTGCTGCACCCACTCGTCGGCGTCCTCGGCCTGGGAGAAGATCCCCAGCGCCCGGGTGCCGTCGTCTTCCTCCGCGCCGACGGTCACCTGCAGCCGTACCGCGCCCTGCTCCGGCAGGATCAACGGCGCGGCCAGGGTGAGTTCGTCGACCCGTCCGCAGCCGACCTCGTCGCCGGCACGCACGGCCAGCTCGACGAACGCCGTGCCGGGGAACAGCGCGTTGCCCTGGACGACGTGGTCGGCCAGCCAGGGCTGCGCGGCCAGCGACAGCCGTCCGGTGAGGACGACGCCGCCGGAGTCCGCCGTGCCGACCACCGCGCCGAGCAGTGGGTGCGCGGCTTCCCGTTGGCCCACTTCGGCTACGCCGCGAGCCCGCGCACCGGTGGGGTTGTCCAGCCAGTAGCGCTTGCGCTGGAAGGCGTAGGTCGGCAGTTCGACGGTGTGCGCGCCGGAGTAGAACGCGTCCCAGTCGGCCGTGCCGCCGAGTGTGAACAGGGTCGCGACCGCAGCGGCGGCGGACTCTGCTTCGGCTCGGTCCTTGCGCAGCACCGGCACAAAGGCTGCGTTGGCGAGGGTGGCCGCGCCGCCACCCGCCACACCAGCACCAGCCGAGCCCGCCGCAACAGCCGTACCAGCACCCACCGCACCAACACCCACCGCGCCATCAGCGCAGCTCTGTCCCATCGCCGTCAGCACCGCGCTCGGGCCCACCTCGACGAACGTGTCCACCCCGGCCTCGGCCAGCGCCCGCACGCCATCGGCGAACCGCACCGCCGACCGCACCTGGCGCACCCAGTAGTCCGGCGACGCCACATCCGCCGAAACATCCACTGTGGACACGATCGGCACTGCGGGAGCGGAGTACGTCAGCGTGCGCGCGACCGCGGCGAACTCGTCCAGCATCGGGTCCATGAGCGGTGAGTGGAAGGCGTGCGACACCCGCAACCGAGAGGTTCGAGTAAATTTCCCAGCAACCGCAAGTACTTCTTTCTCTACCCCCGACACTACCACCGACCGAGGCCCGTTCACGGCCGCGATTCCTACACCATCGGTTAGTAGCGCCACGACCTCGTCCTCGGTAGCCTGCACCGCGACCATCGCCCCGCCGGCGGGCAGCGCCTGCATCAGCCGCGCCCGGGCGACGACCAGTTTTCCGGCGTCCGCAAGGGAAAGCACCCCGGCGACGTGCGCGGCGGCGATCTCCCCGACGGAGTGGCCGAGCAGGTAAGCGGGCCGGACGCCCCACGACTCCAAGAGCCGGTGCAGGGCGACTTCCACCGCGAACAGGGCGGGCTGCGTGTAGCCGGTCTGGTCGAGCCGGTCCGCGTCGGCTAGCAAGGAGCGCAACGGGACATCGAGGTTCAAGGCAGCGCCGACCTCGTCCAGAGCCGCGGCGAAGACCGGATACGCGGCAGCGAGGTCGAGGCCCATGCCAGCCCGCTGCGCGCCTTGGCCGGTAAAGAGAAACGCCGTAGTCCGCGTAGCAGCCACGCCCGAGACCACCAAAGACGAAGCCCGGCCTGCTGCATAATCGACAAGAGCCCGCGCAGCAGCCTCCCGATCCGACGCCACTACTCCAGCCCGGTATTCCGCCAAGGTACGCGCCGTAGCAAGGGAAAGCCCGACATCCGCGGGAGAGCCCGAAGCAGCGAACTCAGCCAGCTGACCAGCCTGTGCCCGCAAAGACTCCGGCGACGAAGCGGAAACCAGCCACGTCACCGGCCCAGACTCGACAGAAGGCGCCGGAGCAGGATCTCCTTGCTCCACAATCACATGCGCATTCGTCCCGCTGATGCCGAACGACGAGACCGCAGCCCGCCGGGGACGGTCAGTCGACGGCCACGGCGTCGGCTCGTTCAGCAGCGCGACGGTCCCGTCCGTCCAGTCGACGTGCGGCGAAGGTTCATCGGCGTGCAGTGTCGGCGGCAACACCCCTCGATGCAACGCCTCCACCATCTTGATCACCCCGCCGACCCCGGCCGCGGCCTGAGTGTGCCCGACGTTCGACTTGAACGAGCCGACATACAACGGTCGCGAAGGAGTAGCGACCTTGCCGTAGGTCGAGATCAGGGCTTGCGCCTCGATCGGGTCGCCCAGCTTGGTGCCGGTGCCGTGTGCCTCCACGGCGTCCACATCAGACAGTTCCAAAGAAGCGTCGGCCAAGGCAGCCCGGATCACCCGTTGCTGAGCCGGACCGTTGGGCACAGTGATACCGCTCGAAGCACCGTCCGAGTTGACCGCGCTCCCGCGCAGCACCGCGAGCACGTGGTGCCCGTTGCGCCGAGCGTCGGAAAGCCGTTCCAGCAACAGCATTCCGGCACCCTCGGAGCAGCCGACGCCGTCCGCGCCGCTGCCGAACGCCTTGCACCGGCCGTCCGAGGACAAGCCGTGTTGTTCGCTGAAGTACACGAACATGTCCGGCGTGACCATCACCGTCACCCCGCCGGCCAGCGCCAGCGAACATTCCCCGCGCCGAAGTGCTTGCGCGGCAAGGTGCATCGCGACCAGCGAGGACGAGCACGCGGTGTCCACCGACACCGACGGGCCTTCGAGGCCGAGCGTGTACGAAACCCGCCCGGAGATCAGGCTGCCGTCGCTGCTGCCCGCGCCGTAGTCGTGGTACATGACGCCGGCGAACACTCCGGTGGCGCTGCCGCGCAGGGTCGACGGCACGATCCCGGCGCGTTCGACGGCTTCCCACGCGGTCTCGAGCAGCAACCGCTGCTGCGGGTCCAGCGTGACCGCCTCGCGTGGGCTGATGCCGAAGAACTCCGGTTCGAAATCGGCGGCGTCGTAAAGGAAACCGCCTTCGTTCGAGTAGGTCGTGCCGGGCCGGGTGCCGGTCGGGTCGTGCAGGGCGGCGGTGTCCCAGCCGCGGTCGGCCGGGAACTCGCCGATCGCGTCGACGCCGCCGGCCACCAGGTCCCACAGCTGCGCGGGCGTGGTTACCCCGCCGGGGTACCGGCAGCCCATGCCGATGATCGCGATCGGCTCGGACTGCCGGGCGGCCAGCCGCTGGTTGTCCGCACGGAGCCGTTCGTTGTCCGTCATGGACTGCCGCAGCGCGGCGACGATCTGCTCGGTCGAAGGAGCGGACTTGTCGGTCACTGGGATTCACCCCGTTCGTCGGTGCCGCCCATCGCGGAGCGGACCAGGTCGGCCAGGTCCATCGAGGCGACTGCCGCCGCCGCGTCGTCGGTGCCGTTCAGTTCTTCCGCCGAAACCGAATCCGAAGCCGAAGGCTCAGGAGCCAGTTCCGCCAGCAGGTGCCTCGCCAGCGGCAGCGGGCTCGGGTAGTCGAAGATCAGCGTCGCGGGCAGCCGCAGCCCGGTCGCGGCGCCGAGCCGGTTGCGCAGCTCCAGCGCGGCGAGCGAGTCGATGCCCAGGTCGGTGAAGCCCTTCTCGACCCCGACCGCGGACGCCTCGTCGTACCCGAGTACTGCCGCCGTGTGCTCGCGCACCAGGTCCAGCGCCGCCGAGTCCCGCTCGTCCGCCGGGAGCGTGGCGAGCTTGTCGGCGAACCCGGCCTCCGGCGTGGCCGACGACGAGGCGACAGCGGCCCGTCGCGGCCCAGCGGTGACGAGCCCCTTCAGCAGTGCCGACGCGTGGTCGGCGTCCTTGAGGTCGAGCTTCACTGGCACCAGCGCCGCCGTATCCGAAGACAGAGCGGCATCGAACAGCTCCAGCCCTTCAGCCGCGGACAGTTCCGCGACCCCGGACCGGGCGATGTGCGCCAGGTCCACCTCGCCGTCGGTGCCCTCCCACGGACCCCACGCGAGCGACGTCGCCGGGAGGCCGAGAGAAGCGCGGTGCTCGGCCAGCGCGTCCAGGAACACGTTCCCAGCCGCGTAGTTCGCCTGTCCGGCGGCGAGCAGGAGACCGCCCGCCGAGGAGTAGAGGACGAACGCCGCCAGGTCCCGAGCAGCGGTCAGTTCGTGCAGGTGCCAGGCCGCGTCGACCTTGGGCCGCAACACGTTCTCGACCTGCTCCGGCGTCAAAGCGCTCAGCACCGCGCTGTCCATCTGCCCGGCCGCGTGCACCACGGCGGTCAGCCGCGGCAGCGTGTCGAGCAGCTTCGCCAGCGCGTCCCGGTCGGTGACGTCGCACGCGGCCACGGTGACCTTCGCGCCCGAGCCGGCCAGTTCGTCGACCAGTTCCCGCGCCCCCGCCGCTTCGAGACCGCGACGGCTGGTCAGGACCAGGTCCCGGGCCCCGCGAGCGACCAGGTGCCGGGCCAGCAGCCCGCCGAGCAGGCCGGCGCCGCCGGTGATCAGCACCGTGCCGTCCGGGTCCCACTCGACCGTTTCGCCGACCTCCGTGACCCGGGTCAGCCGCGGCACGCGCACCTCGCCGTTCCGCACCCGGGCTTCCGGTTCGCCGGACGCGACCACTGCGGGCAGCGCCCGAGCAGACGCCGGAGAAGCATCGAGGTCCACGACCTGGATCCGGCCCGGGTTCTCCGCCTGCGCGGCCCGCACCAGACCCCAGACCGGCGCCTGCGCCAGCTCGTCGCGAGTGACCACGACCAGCTTGCCGTCCCCGGCCGACAGCCAGTTCTGCAAGTGTCGCAACGTTTCCTGCACGACCTGGTGCACCTGCGCCGGAAGCGAGCCGGATCCGGAACCGACCGGCAGCACCAAGACCTCCGCGGGCACCGGCTCAGCGCAGAGCGGCACCCCGAGGCCGAGGTCGTCGGTCCCGAGCACCGTCCAGCCGTCCAGCGACGGCACCAGCCGCACGCCCGAAGCGGGCTGCCACTCGATCCGGTACAGCGAGTCCGGCACCTTCGCGCCGAGCTGGCCTTCCGACACCGGCCGCGTGACCAGCGAAGCGATCCGGGCCACCGGAGCACCGGCGGCGTCGGCCAGGTCGAGCGACGAACCGCTGTCGGTCTTCCGTACCCGCACCCGCAGCGCGGTCGCGCCGCTGGCCTGCAGCGACACCGAGTTCCACGCGAACGGGATGGTCGTCTCGGTCAGCGCCTTCGGCCCTCCCGGGATCAGGAAGTCCGTCGCGCCGAGTGCCGAGTCGAGCAGGCCCGGGTGCAGGCCGAACTCGTTCGCCGCGGTGCCTTCCGGCAGCGCGACCTCGGCGTAGACCTCGCCTTCGCGCAGCCAGATCGCCCGCAGGTTGCGGAACGTCGGCCCGTAGCCGAAGCCGAGCCCGGCCAGGTCGTCGTACAGCCCGGTCAGGTCCACCGGCTCCGCCTCGGCGGGCGGCCACTCGCTCAGCGAGAAGTCCGACGCCACCCCGCTGGCCAGCGTGCCCGCGGCGTGCTGGACCCACCCAGCGTCGGTCCGCGAGTGCACCGACAGCTCCCGGCGTCCGCTGGCGTCCGGCGCGCTGATGACCACGCGCAGGTCGACCCCGTCCTCCGGCAGCAACAGCGGTGCCTGCTGCGTCAGTTCCTCCAGCAGGTTGCATCCGAGCTGGTCACCGGCGTGCACCGCCAGTTCGACGTACGCGGTGCCGGGCAGCATCGTGCGTCCCATCACCACGTGGTCGGCCAGCCATGGCTGCGTCGCGACCGACAGCCGTCCGGTCAGCACTGCGCCGCCGTCGGGCAGTTCCACCAGCGCACCCAGCAGCGGGTGTCCGGCGGACTGTGCGCCCAACGTGCTGACGTCACCGGTCGGCTTCGTCGCGTCGAGCCAGTACGACTTGTTCTGGAACGCGTACGTCGGCAAGTCCACAGTGGACGCACCCTGGCCGGCGAACAGCGCCTTCCAGTCGATCTTCGCGCCTCGGGAGTACAGCGTGGCCAGCGCGGTGAACACGGTCGGCACCTCGGCCCGGCCGCGCCGCATCGCGGGCACCTGGACGACCCGGTCCGGCCGATCGGCCAAAGCGGTGTCGCATTCCCGCGCCATGCCGGTGAGCACCGCGTCCGGACCCAGCTCCACGAACCGGGTCACGCCCGCGGCCAGCAGCGTGCCGACGCCGTCGGCGAACCGGACGGCCTCCCGCACGTGGCCCACCCAGTACTGCGGCGAGCACAGTTCGGCGGCGGTCGCGATCTTGCCGGTCACGTTCGACACCACCGGGATCGACGGCGCGGCGTAGGTCAGTTTCTCCGCCACCACCGCGAACTCGGCCAGCATCGGCTCCATCAGCGACGAGTGGAACGCGTGCGACACCACCAGCTGCTTCGTCCGTCGACCAGCGTCGGAGAAGGTCGCCATGGCCGCGACAACCGCCTCTTCCGGACCGGAGATGACCACCGACCGCGGCCCGTTCACCGCCGCGATGTCCACGCCGGAGGGCAGCGAGGCGCGCACCTCGTCCTCGGTGGCCGCGATCGCCGCCATCGTGCCTCCGGACGGCAGCGCCTGCATGAGCCGGCCGCGAGCGGCGACCAGCGAGCAAGCATCAGCCAGCGAGAACACTCCGGAGACGTGCGCCGCGGCCAGCTCGCCGATCGAGTGCCCGGCGACGTAATCCGGCGTGACGCCCCAGGATTCGACCAGCCGGTACAGCGCGACCTCGATCGCGAACAGCGCGCATTGCGTGTACGCGGTCTGGTTGAGCAGCGGCGAGTCCTCCCAGATCACCTGCTTGAGCGGGGTGTCCAGCTCGGCGTCGAAGAGTCCGCAGATCTCGTCGAACGCTCCGGCGAAGGCCGGGAACGCCTCGTACAGCCCGCGTCCCATGCCCGGCTGCTGCGCGCCCTGTCCGGTGAACAGGAACGCGGTCAGGTCGGCCGCGCTGACCGTGCCGGCCACGGTGCCCGCCGGGGTCCGGCCGTCGGCCAGTCCGTCGAGCGCCTTCAGCGCTGCTTCGCGGTCGGCCGCCAGTACCACCGCGCGGTGGTCGAGCGCGGCCCGCGCAGTGGCCAAGGTGTAGCCGACGTCGGTCAGGCTGACGTCCGGGTTGGCCCGCAGGTGCGCGGCCAGCCGGGCGGCCTGGTCGGCGAGCGCCGACGCGACCGAACCGGCCAGCGGCAACGGAATCGCCGGGAGTTCCGGAGCGGTGCGCCGGGTTTCATTGGCCGGAGCAGGCGGGGCCTCCTCGATGATGATGTGCGCGTTGGTGCCGCTGATACCGAAGGACGAGACGCCAGCGCGACGCGGGTGACCGTTGCGCAGCCACGGCCGCGGCTCGGTGAGCAGCTCGATGTTGCCCGTGGTCCAGTCGACGACCGGCGACGGCGCGTCGACGTGCATCGTCTTCGGCAACATGTTGTGCCGCAACGCTTGCACGACCTTCATCACGCCTGCCGCACCACCGGACGCCTGTGCGTGCCCGATGTTCGACTTCACCGAACCCAGGTACAGCGGCCGGTCCCGGTCCTGGCCGTAGGTGGCCAGCAGCGCCTGCGCCTCGATCGGGTCGCCCAGCTTGGTGCCCGAACCGTGTGCCTCGACAGCGTCCACATCAGACGGTTGCAACCCGCCAGCCGCGAGGGCCGCGTGGATCACGCGTTCCTGCGACGGGCCGTTCGGGGCGGTGAGGCCGTTGGACGCACCGTCCTGGTTCACCGCGCTCGACCGGACCACCGCGAGCACCTCGTGCCCGTTGCGCTGCGCATCGGACAGCCGCTCCAGCAGGAGCAGGCCCGCGCCCTCAGCCCAGCCGACGCCGTCGGACGCCGCGGAGAACGACTTCGACCGGCCGTTGGGCGAAAGCACGCCCTGGCGGCTGGAGTCGACGAACAGGTCCGACTGCGACAGCACCGTGACACCGCCGGCCAGCGCCAGCCCGCACTCCCCCGCCCGCAGCGCCTGCACCGCGAGGTGCAGCGTGACCAGCGAGGACGAGCACGCGGTGTCCACCGTCATGCTCGGGCCCTCGAGGCCGAGCAGGTAGGAGATCCGGCCGGAGACGACCGCGCCGGAGCTGCCGTTCGGGATGTAGGCGGCGACGTCGGCCGGAGCGCCGGGGGCGCGGCTGCCGTAGTCGTCGTACATCGCGCCGGTGAAGACGCCGGTCAGGCTGCCGCGCAGCACGGTCGGGTCGATGCCGGCGCGCTCGATGGCCTCCCACGCGGTTTCCAGCAGGAGCCGCTGCTGCGGGTCCATCGCCATCGCCTCGCGCGGGCCGATGCCGAAGAACGCCGGGTCGAACTCCGCCGCGTCGTGCAGGAAGCCGCCCTCGTTCGCGTAGGTCTTGCCGCGCTTGCCGCGTTCCGGGTCGTAGATGCCCTCGACGTCCCAGCCGCGGTTGGTCGGGAAGCCGGTGACCGCGTCGACCTCGTCGACCAGCAGCTGCCACAGGTCTTCCGGCGACCGCACGCCGCCGGGGTAGCGGCACGCCATGCCGACGATCGCGATCGGTTCCTGCATCGACGCGTTCGTGCGGGCGGTCGTCGCCGGGGTCTTCGCGACCGCGCCGAGCAGCTTGCCCTTCACGAAGTCCGCGACGGCCTTGGCGGTCGGGTGGTCGAAGATCAGCGTTGCGGGCAGCGAGAGGCCGGTCGCGGTGCCGAGGAGGTTGCGCAGTTCGACCGCGGCGAGCGAGTCGAAGCCCAGCTCCTTGAACGCCCTCGTTCCGTCCACTTCGGACTTCTCCGCGTAGCCGAGCACGGTGGCCACCTGCGTGCGGACGAGGTCGAGCAGCACCCGGTCCCGTTCGCTTTCCACCAGCGCGGCCAGCTCGTCGGCGAGTGCGTTGTCCGCCGCCTTGGCCGCCTTCGCCACGCGACGTGCCTTCGGCGGCACGAAACCACGCAGCAGCGCGGGCAGTTCGTCGGTACGCGCTCGCAGCGCCGGGACGTCCACGCGAAGCGGCGCGATGACCGCGTCTTCAGTGGCCACGGCGGCATCGAACAGAGCCAGGCCCTGTTCGGCAGTCACCGCGGGCAGGCCCAGGCGCGCCATCCGGGCGAGGTCGGCTTCGGCGAGGTCGCCGCCGAGTCCGGTGTTTTCCGCCCACAGACCCCACGCCAGCGCGGTTGCCGGCAGCCCGGCCGCACGCCGGTGCTCGGCGAGCCCGTCGAGGAACGCGTTGGCCGCGGCGTAGTTCGCCTGTCCGGCGGGCAGCACCTGGCCGCCCGCGGAGGAGAACAGGACGAACGCGGACAGCTGCCGGTCGGCGGTCAGCTCGTGCAGGTGCCAGGCCGCGTCGACCTTCGGCCGCAGCACCGCGTCAAGCTGCTCCGCGGTGAGGGAGTCGAAGACGCCGCTGTCAGCGGTACCGGCGGCGTGCACCACCGCGCCGAGGTTCGGCAAGCCGTTGATCAGCTGCTCGACGGCCGCCCGGTCCGCGACGTCGCACGCCGCCACCTGGACTGTCGCGCCCAGGTCAGTCAGCTCTTCGGCCAGCTGCGCGGCACCCGGAGCGTCGAGACCGCGGCGGCTGGTGAGCACGAGGCTCTGCACGCCGTGCTCGGCCACCAGGTAACGGGCCAGCAGGCTGCCGAGACCGCCGGTGCCGCCGGTGATCAGGACCGTGCCGTCCCACGCGGTGGTGCCGGTCGACTCGGTGCGGGTGTAGCGCGGGGCGAGGACCGCGCCGGCGCGGATCGCCGACTCCGGTTCGCCCGAGGCGACCACCGCGGCGATCGTCTCGACCTTCGTCCCCGCATCCGCGTCGATCAGGAACACCCGACCTGGGTGTTCAGCCTGCGCCGCCCGGGCGAGGCCCCACAGCAGACCCTGCGTGACGTCCACAGTGGACTCGCCAGCCGGGACCGCCGACTGCGTGACGATCGCGAGTTTCGTGTCCGTCAGGCGCGATTCGGCCAGCCAGGCCTGGATCTCGGCGAGCAGCCAGGTCACGTTGGCTCGCGCCGCCTCCGGCACCGAGCCGTCCGCAGCGGGCACCGAGAGCGTCACAAGACCGGGCACTGGCTCCCCGCGATCGACGGCGCCGAGCAGGTCCGCGAAGCCGCTATAGGTGGCGGCCACGCCGACTCGGCCCTGGCCGATCGCAACGACGTCGCCCGGTTCGGCAGCCGCGACCGGCACGGACTGCCAGCCGATCTTCAGTAGCGAACCGTCCGTGGTGTCAGCCTGCGCGGCCAGTTCGGTCCGCACCGGCCGCGAGACCAGCGACTCGACCGACGCGACCGGGTTGCCTTCGCCGTCCGCGACCTCGATGGACGACAGCTCGTCGCCATCCAGCCGCACGATCCGCACCCGCAGCACCGAAGCGCCGACCGCGTGCAGCGTGACGCCGTTCCACACGAACGGAAGCAGCGTCGAACCGCTCGGGTCACCGAGCAGGTCGGCGTGCATCGCGGTGTCGAGCAGCGCCGGGTGCAGGCCATAGGAACCCGCCGTCGATGCGGCCGGTTCCGGCAGCTCGACCTCGGCGAACACCTCGTTGCCCCGTCGCCACGCGGCTTTCAGGCCCTGGAACGCCGGGCCGTAGCCGTAGCCGCGCTCGTTGAGCAGTTCGTACGCGCCCTCGACCGGGATCACGGTCGCGCCGGCCGGCGGCCATTCGGTGAGGCCAGCGGGCTCCGGCCGCGCGGTGGCGGACAGCGTGCCCAGCGCGTGCTGAGTCCAGTCGCCGTCCGATTCGACCGGGCGGGAGAACACGGTGACCGGGCGGCGGTCGCCGTTCGCCGGGCCGACCACGACCTGCAGCGCGACCGCGCCGTCCGGCGGCAGGATCAGCGGCGCCTGCAGCGTCAGCTCCTCCACCGTCGGGTGGCCCACCTGGTCGCCAGCCGCGACCGCCAGCTCGACAAACCCGGTGCCGGGCACCAGGATCGCGCCCTTCACCACGTGGTCCGCGACCCACGGCACCGACGAAGCGGACAACCGTCCAGTGAGGACAGTGGTGTCCGAACCGGACAGTGCCACGACCGCGCCCAGCATCGGGTGCGCCAGCGGCTGCTGACCGACCGAGGTGACATCTCCGGACGGAGTCGCGTCGAGCCAGTAACGCTTGTGCTGGAAGGCATACGTCGGCAGGTCGAGCCGGACCGGGCCGTCGCCGAGCAGCGGGCCGAGCTTCGCCGCGCCGCGAACGTGCAGGCGACCGGCCGCGGTGAGCGCGGTGCGCACCTCGTCCTGGTCGCGCCGGCCGAACGGGACGAACTCCGCGTCGACGCTCTGCGGGCCGAGCGCGGACAGCACACTGTCCGGGCCGATCTCCAGGAACGTCTGAACGCCGCTTTCTGCCAGCGTCGTGACCGCAGCACCGAAACGGACGGTCTCGCGGACGTGGGTGACCCAATACTCCGGCGAACGCAGCTCGTCGTCGGTGGCGAGTTTCCCAGTGACCGTCGAGACAATCGGGATCTTCGGGGCCGCATACGACAGCCCGGTGGCGATCTCGCGGAACTCGTCCAGCATCGGCGTCATCAGCGGCGAGTGGAACGCGTGGCTCACGCGCAACCGTCGCGTTTGGACATCGCCCGCGGCCCGCTCGATCTCGGCGACCACGTCCGCGTCACCCGACACGACCACGGCGGCCGGACCGTTCACCGCCGCGATGCTGACCGCGTCCTCGTGGCCCTGCAGCAGCTCGCGAACCGTGTCCTCGGTGGCGGAGAACGACACCATCGCGCCGCGACGATCGTTCAGCGCACCCATCAACCGGCCACGAGCGGCGACCAGCTTTGCCGCGTCCTCCAGGGAAAGCACGCCCGCGACGTGGGCCGCGGCCAGCTCGCCGATCGAGTGCCCGGCGAGCGCGTCAGGCCGGAAGCCCCACGACTCGGCGAGCCGGAACAACGCGACCTCGACCGCGAACAGCCCGGTCTGCGTGTACTGCGTCTGGTCCAGCAGGCCACGGTCAGCGAGTTCGGTGGTGCCGAACACGACGTCCCGCAGCGGAACGTCGACCAGCGGATCGATCGCCGCGCACACCGCGTCGAACGCCGTCGCGAAGGCCGGGTACGCGTCGTAAAGCTCGCGTCCCATGCCGACCCGCTGCGCGCCCTGTCCGGAGAACAGGAAGGCGAGCTTCCCGTCCACGACCTGGCCGGTCGGTGCGTCACCGCCCGCCAACGCGTCGAGGCCGTCGGCGAGTTCGGCCGCCGTTTCGGCGACAACCACTGCCCGGTGTTCCAGCGAGGCCCGCGTCGCAGCCAGCGAACGCGCGATCTCCGCGACGGAAACGCCCTCAGCAAGCCAAGAACGCAGCCGCGCCGCCTGTCCGCGCACCGCAGCGGCGGACCGGCCGGACAACGCGACCGGAACGATCGTCTGCGTCTCGGAAGGCCGTTCGGCCGGGATCGCCGGCGCCTGCTCCAGGATGATGTGCGCGTTCGTGCCACTGATGCCGAACGACGACACCGCTGCCCGGCGCGGCCGGTCGACGTCCCACTCACGCGACTCGGTCAGCAGCCGGACCGCGCCGGTCTCCCAATCGACCACAGTGGACGGACGGTCGACGTGCAACGTCTGCGGCAGCTGGCCGTGCTGCATCGCCATGACCATCTTGATGATGCCCGCGACACCCGCCGCGGCCTGTGTGTGACCGATGTTCGACTTGATCGACCCCAGCCACAGCGGCTCGTCCTCGGAACGGTCCTGGCCGTAGGTGGCCAGCAGCGCCTGCGCCTCGATCGGGTCGCCCAGCGTGGTACCGGTGCCGTGGCCCTCGACAGCGTCCACTTCGGACGGCTGCAGACCGGCGTCGGCCAGCGCCTTGGCGATCACCCGCTGCTGCGAAGGACCGTTCGGTGCGGTAAGGCCGTTCGACGCGCCATCGTGGTTCACTGCGGAGCCGCGGAGGACCGCGAGCACCGGGTGGCCGTTGCGACGAGCGTCAGACAGCCGCTCGACGAGCAGCATGCCCGCGCCCTCGCCCCAGCCGGTGCCGTCCGCCGCTTCGGCGAACGCCTTGCACCGGCCGTCGGCGGAAAGCCCGCGCTGCCGGCTGAAGTCGATGAAAGTGTCCGGAGTGGACATCACGGTGACACCGCCGGCCAGCGCCAGCGTGCACTCGCCGCGACGCAGCGCCTGCACCGCCCAGTGCAGCGCGACCAGCGAAGACGAGCACGCAGTGTCCACAGTGACCGTCGGGCCTTCCAGCCCCAGCGCGTACGACACGCGGCCGGACACGACGCTGGCGAGGCTGCCGTTGCCGAGGTAGCCCGCGATGTCGTCCGAAACCGTGCCGAGCCGGGTGCCCCAGTCGTGGTACATCACGCCGGCGAACACACCGGTCGCGCTGCCGCGCAAGCCGACCGGGTCGATTCCGGCCCGCTCGAACGCCTCCCACGAGACCTCCAGCAGCAGCCGCTGCTGCGGGTCCATCGCCGCCGCCTCGCGCGGGCTGATCTCGAAGAAGTCCGCGTCGAACTCGGCCGCGTCGTGCAGGAAGGCACCGTGCTTGACGTAGGAGTGGCCAGGCTTGCCGGGCTCCGGGTCATACAGCGAGTCGACGTTCCAGCCTCGGTCGACCGGGAAGCCGGACAGCGCTTCCTCACCCTCGGACACCAGCCGCCACAGGTCTTCCGGCGTCGCGACGCCACCCGGGTAACGGCAGGCGATACCGACGATGGCGATCGGCTCCTCCGGGTCCACCGTGGTCACCGGAGTGATGGTTCGCGTCGGGGCCAGCCCGGCCAGCCGCGACGCCAGGTACTCGGCGAGCGCGCGCGGCGTCGGGTAGTCGAACACCAGCGTCGCGGGCAGCCGCATGCCGGTGACCGAGTCGAGGATATTGCGCAGTTCGACCGCGGCCAGCGAGTCGAACCCGATCTCGCCAAACGGGCGGGCCGGGCTGATCGCGTCCGCGCTGTCGTGCCCGAGAACGGCCGCGACGTGCGTGCGCACCAGGTCGAGCAGCGCACGGTCCCGGTCGGCCTCGGCGAGGTGCGCGAACCGCTCGGCGAACTGCTGCTCCGGCGTCACTTCCCCGCTGGCGACCGCGATCCGGCGGCGGCCGGCGGGCACGAGCCCGCGCAGCACGGCCGGAACGTCCTCGCCGCGCGACCGCAGCGCGGCCCGGTCGACCCGGGTCGGCACCACCGTCGGAACCCCGGTGCCGAGCGCAGCGTCAAGCGCGGCAAGGCTTTCCGACACGGTCAGCGGAGCCAGACCCAGCCGCGCGATGCGGTTGCGGTCCACTTCGGACAGTGTCGCGCCCATGCCGATCGCCTGACCGGCGTCGGGGGCCCAGAGACCCCAGGCCAGCGACGTCGCGGGCAGGCCGGCGGCGTGCCGGTGCTCGGCCAGTGCGTCGAGGAACGTATTGCCTGCGGCGTAGTTCGCCTGTCCGGCCCCGTCGGCGAGACCCGCCGAGGAGGAGAACAGTACGAACGCCGACAGGTCCAGCTCCGCAGTCAGCTCGTGCAACGCCCACGCCGCGTCAAGCTTCGGGGCCAGCACTGCGTCAAGCTGCTCGGCGGTGAGCGAGCCGATCATCGCGTTGTCGAGCACGCCAGCGGTGTGCACGACAGCGGACAGCGGGTGCTCGGCCTTCTTGATCGCCGACGACAGCGAACGCTTCTTGCTGACGTCCGAAGCGACCACCTTCGCGGTCGCGCCCAGCTCCGCCAGCTCTTCGACCAGCTCAGCCGCACCCGGGGCGTTAAGACCACGACGGCTCAGCAACAGCAGGCTGCGCACCCCGTGCTTCGTGACCAAGTGCTTCGCGACCTGCGCACCAAGACCGCCGGTACCGCCGGTGATCAGCACGGTTCCGTCAGTACGCCAGGTCGGCTCGCCGCCTTCGGCCGCCAACCGGACCATCCGGCCCGCCGACACCGTGTCACCGTCAATGCGCAGCTCCGGCTCACCCGAGCCGAGCGCGGTGGCGAGCGTCGCCGCCGTGGCAGCGCCCTCCACCAGCACCACGCGACCGGGGTGCTCAGCCTGCGCCGAGCGCACCAGCCCACGGACTGCGGAGTCGGCCAGCGAACCGCGCGTCAGCACCACCAAGCGCGCACCGGCGTAGCGGTCGCCTTCCAGCCACTGCTGCAGCACAGTCCGCACGCGGTGCGCGGTCTGCTTGGCAGCGGCGGCGATGTTCTTGCCCGGCACCGAAACCGGCAGCAGCACGACCTCGGGCACGTCGACCAGCGACACCAGCGAGTCGACCACCGGCACGTCGAAGCCGTTGATCGAGCCCAGCGAAGCGAGCGTCGGCAGCTCCGCCGAGCTCGTGACCGGAGTCCACTCGACGGTGTACAGCAGGTCGCGCGCCTGAGTGCCGAGGTCGGCCTCGCGGACCGGCCGCGAACGGAACGACTCGACGGACAGCACCGGCGTACCGGCCACATCCGTCACGTCGATCGAGACGCCACCGGTGGCCGGGGAGGTGATCCGCACCCGGACCTCGGTCGCGCCGGAAGCGTGCAGCCGCACGCCGGTCCACGCGAACGGCAGCCGGATCTCGTCCGGTTCCCGCGCCTCGCCCGGAGCGAAGTCGGTGGCGTGCAGGACCGCGTCCAGCAGCGCCGGGTGAACGCCGAACGCCGCGTCGCGCCCGGTCGCCGGCAGCGCGACCTCAGCGAACACGACGTCATCGCGCTTCCACGCGGTCCGCAAGCCCTGGAACAGCGGCCCGTAGCCGTAACCCTGCTCGGCCAGTTCGGTGTACAGCTCGCTCGTCGCGACCACTTCGGCACCAGCGGGCGGCCATTCGCCGCGCGGCGCGGGCTCGACCACCGGGCCGGCGGCGAGGACACCGATGGCGTGCCGGGTCCAGGCCGCGTCGGCGTCGTGGTCGGGACGGGAGTGGAACTCGATCGTGCGGCGGCCGTCGACATCCGGGCCGACCAGCGTCTGCAGCGCGACGCCACCGGATGCCGGAAGCGCCAGCGGGGCCTGCAGCGTCAGCTCGTCCACGACGCCGTACCCGACCTGGGCGGCGGCGTGCAGAGCCATCTCGACGAACGCGGTCCCCGGCAGCACCGGCGTGCCCGCGATCGAGTGGTCGGCCAGCCACGGATGCGTCCGCAGCGCGACGCGACCGGTCAAGACGAGACCGTCGTCGCCGGCCAAGCCGATCTCGGCGGCCAGCAGCGGGTGCCCCGAGGCCAGCTGGCCGAGGTCCGCCGCGTCGCCGTGCCCGGCCGGCGCGGTGAGCCAGTAGTGCTTGTGCTGGAAGGCATACGTCGGCAGGTCGACCACCTGCGCGGTCCCGAAGAACGCCGTCCAGTCGACCGCGACACCACGGGTGTGCAGGCGGCCGAGCGCGGCCGCGAGCGTGGTGACCTCGGGCCGGTCGCGGCGCTGCGCGGGAGTGAACGCGATGGCGTCGCTCGTGCCGGCGGCCATCGCCGACAGCACGGCGTCCGGGCCGACCTCGACCGCGGTCGTCACCCCGGCGTCGACCAGCGCCTGGACGCCGTCGGCGAACCGCACCGCGCGGCGGACGTGCCACAGCCAGTACCCCGGCGAGCACAGCTCCTCGGCGGTCGCGATCCGGCCGGTGACGTTCGAGACCACCGGGATCGTCGGGGTCGCGTAGTCGACCACCTCGAGGATCTCGCGGAACTCGGCCAGCATCGGCTCCATCAGCGGCGAGTGGAACGCGTGCGACACCCGCAGCTCGCTGATCTTGCGGCCCTGCATGCGGAACACCGACACGACGGCTTCCACCGCTTCGCGCTCGCCGGAGACGACGACCGACGTCGGGCCGTTCACCGCGGCCAGGCTGACCTGGTCGCCCAGCAGCGGCTGGACCTCGTCCTCAGTCGCCGCGATGGCGACCATCGAACCGCCCTCCGGCAACGCCTGCATGAGGCGTCCGCGAGCGGCGACGACCAGGCACGCGTCGGCGAGCGACCAAACGCCCGCGATGTGCGCGGCGGCCAGCTCGCCGATCGAGTGGCCGAGCAGGATGTCCGGGCGCACGCCCCACGATTCGAGCAGCCGCGCCAACGCGACCTCGACCGCGAACAGCGCGCACTGCGTGTACTGCGTCTCGTTCAGCTCCGTGGCGTCGTCGCCGAAGAGGACGTCGCGCAGCGGGGTCTCCATCTGGACGTCGAGGTGGTCGACAGCCTCGTCGAAGACCTCGGCGAACTTCGGGTACGCCAGGTACAGCTCACGCCCCATCGCGAGGCGCTGCGAACCCTGGCCGGTGAACAGCATCGCAAGCTTGCCCGGCGTGCGCTCGCCGATGACGACGTTCGGGTCCTGCTCGCCCGCCGCCAGCGCCTGCAGCCCGCGCACGGCGTCGGCGATGTCCTCCGCGACGACCACGGCACGCTGATCGTGCGCGGCCCGCGTGGTGGCGAGCGAGAAGCCGAGGTCGGTCAGATTCTGCGATTCCACAGTGGACACCAGCGCGGCGGCCTGTGCCTTCAACGCTTCTTCGCTGCGCGCCGACACGACCAGCGGCACGACCGGCAGCTCGTCGCTCGTGGTTTCCACCGTCTCGACGGCCGGAGCCTGCTCGATGATGACGTGCGCGTTGGTGCCGCTCACGCCGAACGACGAAACGCCAGCGCGGCGCGGACGTTCGATCGCCGGCCATTCCCGCTGCTCCGTCAGCAGCTCGACGGCACCAGTGGTCCAGTCGACATGCGGCGTCGGCTCGTCCACGTGCAGTGTCTTCGGCAGCACGCCGTGGCGCATCGCCTCGACCATCTTGATGATGCCCGCGACACCCGCCGCGGCCTGCGTGTGCCCGATGTTCGACTTGATCGACCCGAGCAGCAGCGGCGTCTCACGGTCCTGCCCGTAGGTGGACAGCAATGCCTGCGCCTCAATTGGGTCGCCGAGCCGGGTGCCGGTGCCGTGTGCCTCGACCGCGTCCACATCGGACGATGCCAGGCCAGCGTCCGCCAGCGCACGCTTGATCACACGCTGCTGCGACGGACCGTTCGGCGCGGTAAGACCGTTCGACGCGCCATCGGAGTTGATCGCCGAACCGCGGACCACGGCGAGCACCGTGTGTCCATTCGCGACTGCGTCGGAAAGCCGTTCCAGCACCAGGACACCGACGCCCTCAGCGAACCCAGTGCCATCCGCGGCAGCAGCGAAAGCCTTGCAGCGACCGTCTTCCGCCAGACCACGCTGACGGCTGAAGGCAGTGAACGTGCCCGGCGCGCCCATCACCGCAACACCACCGGCGAGCGCGAGCTGAGTTTCCCCACGTCGCAACGCCTGCACCGCCAGGTGGAGCGCGACCAGCGAACCGGAGCAAGCGGTGTCAACGGTCAGCGTCGGCCCTTCCAGACCAAGCGCGTAGGCGATGCGACCGGAGACGACACTCGGCGCGTTGCCGGTGAGCATGTAGCCGTCGAGGCCATCGGGAGCTTCGTGCAGCCGAGGGCCGTACTCCTGCGCCTCGGCACCGATGAACACACCCGCCGGAGTACCGCGCAAAGTGGACGGATCGATCTTGGCCCGCTCCAACGCTTCCCACGCCGTCTCCAGCACCAGCCGCTGCTGCGGGTCCATTGCGGACGCTTCGCGCGGCGCGATACCGAAGAACCCGGCGTCGAATTCCCCGGCGCCGGGCAGGAATCCGCCCGCGGTGACGTAGCTGCTGCCCGGCTTGTCCGGGTCCGGGTCATACAGGCTGTCGAGGTCCCAGCCGCGGTCCTCCGGGAAGCCGGAGATGGTGTGCACCTCGTCGGCGACCAGCTGCCACAACGCTTCCGGCGACACCGCGCCGCCCGGGTACCGGCAGCCGATGCCGACGATCGCCACCGGCTCGTCGTTCGCCGCACCGGCGGCCAGCGCCGCGCCGGGCTCCTCCGCGCCGAACACCTCGGCGTGCAGGAAACGGGCGACCGCGGCCGGCGTCGGATAGTCGAAGGCCAGCGTCACCGGCAGTTCCAGCCCGGTCGCGTCGGTGAGCTGCGCGTGCAGCTCCACCGCGGCGAGCGAGTCGAACCCGTGGTCGGAGAACGCTTTCTCCGGGTCGAGCACGGCAGGCACCTCGGGCAGCGCGGCCTGCAGCGCCGCCCGCGTCGCGTCGTGGACCACGCCGGCGAGGAACCCCGCGCGGTCCGCCGGCGGCAGAAGCGTCAGCCGCTCCGCGAAGCCGGATTCCCGATTCTTCTCACTCTCACGCATTGCGCACTCCACCGCGGTAGCCAGGCAGCATTCATGGGTCGTCGGTCGGATCGTATGGCGGGCTCGGGCCGCGCCGGATCCCCAGAAAACGTCGTTAGGGGAGGGAAGTCACCAGGCGACGCGCAGCAGCGACGGGCCGCGCACGATCACCCCGTACTCCCATTTCACGCCGTCGCGCCCGTCCGCGAGCCGCAATTCCGGAAACCGCTCCAGAATCGCTTTCAGCGCCTCCTGCAATTCCAGCCGGGCCAGCTGCGCCCCGATGCAGTGGTGCGGGCCGTGCCCGAACGCGACGTGCGGGTTCGGGCTGCGGGTCAGGTCGATGACGTCCGGATTCGCGAACACCTCCGGGTCCCGGTTGGCCGCGTGCAGCGCGGGCAGCACCGGATCGCCCGCCCGCACCACGACGTCGCCGATCCGGATGTCCTCGCGGGCATACCGGGCGAACATCGCCGCGGTGTTGATCGGCACCCACCGCAGCAGCTCCTCCACCGCGGTCGGCAGGATCTCCGGCTGCGCCCGCAGCTGCGCGAGCAACTCCGGCTGCGTCAGCAGGGTGAACATGAAGCTCGGCAGCGCCGAGGAAACCGTCTCCACGCCACCGGTCAGCAGGCCCGCGCCCGCGATGGAGATCAGCTCGTTCTCGCTGAGCTTGTCACCGGCGTCGCGGGCGTAGACGAGCGCGCCGAGGAGGTCGTCAGTCGGGTCCTCACGGCGTTGCGCGACCAGCTGTGCCACGTAGTTGTCCAGCTGGTCGCCGTAGACGTCGAGCACGTCGCCCTTCGCCGTGGCGTCGCTGACCAGCGCCTGAGTCCACTCGCGGAAGATCGAGTGGTCCTCCTTGGGCACGCCGAGCAGGTTGCAGATCACCGTCACCGGCAGCGGCCGCGCGAGGTCCTCCACGACGTCGCCGGGCGCGCCGTTCTCGATCATCGCGTCGATCAGCTCGTGCGTCAGGGTGCGGACGCTCTCGCGCATTGCCTCCAGCCGCCGCGCGGTGAACGCCTTCATCACCAGGCGGCGCAGCCGGGTGTGGTCCGGCGGGTCCATGCCCATGATGCCGTCGCCCATCTGCTGGCGGCGCATCCTCGGCTGGTCGAGCCCTTGGGCCAGCTCCCGGCTGAACCGCGGGTCGGCGGTCACCAGCTTGACGTCGGCGTACTTCGTCGCCAGCCAAGCCTGCTCGCCGAACGGCAGCTGCACCCGGCTCATCGGCTCGTCGCGCTGCAACTGGTGGTAGGTCTCGGAAACGGACGTCTCGTGCATGTCGAACGGATACGCCCGGACAGTCCGGCGAGTGCTCATCGCGGTTCCCCTCCGATCGCGGTCATCGGCTGCTCCAATGCCTGGGTGTCATGGGTGTGCTGGACGTAGGAAAGCGCCGACATCAGCGTCGACGAGGTGATCCGGCCGCTCGGCGCGCGCTCGGCGATCCCGCGCAACGGCAGCGAACCCAGCTCGGACCAGCCGAGCCGGCCGTCCGCGTCGAGCGTGCTGCGCGCCTGTCCGGCGTTGTCCGGATGCAGGCAGTACGGCACGTCGAGCAGACCGCGTTTGAAGGCGACCACGAGCGCCCGGTCGAGATCGCCGTGGCTGTTGAGGACCGCGTCGACCAGTGCGTAAGCCTCGCGGTAGACCTGGTTGTCCTCATCCACAATGGCCTTGATGCCCTTCGCAGACGCTGCCGCGTGTTCGAGCGCGGTCACGTTCTCCGCGACGGTCGGGATGCGGTGCGCCTCGGCGGCGGTCTTCACGATCAGCCGCTCCGAACCGGTGCTCATCGCCAGTTCAGCGGCCTTGCCCAGCAACAACATCGCGCCGTCGGGCGTGCGCGGGAAGAGTCCCATGTAGGCGTAGATCACCACGTGCCAGGTCGCTTCCGGCAAGAATTCGGCGCACAACCGGCGAAGCGCGGCAACGGCTTCCCGGTCCTGCTGAAGGTTCGTCTGCTGCGCATAGCTCACCGAGATGCTGCGCAAGCCCTTGCGGTAGAAGAACAACGCCTCCAGCACGCTGATCGCGACCAGCTCGCTCGGCGGACACAGCTGTCCGAGCATGCAGCCGCCGAACGTCTCCAGATGCGGACGCCCGCCCGGATGTTCAGCGGCGACCAGCAGATCGCAGCAATACGCCCAGTTCCGCACGGCTTCGTCGAGCGGCGTGCGGCTGTAAGGCAGGCAGTACGAAATCGGGCCGCCTTCGGTGGCGTGCAGACCGGCGGCGATCATCGCGCGGAAGATGTCCGCCGGCCGCGCCGAACCGTGCCGGACCTGCACCGGGAAGTCCGGGCCTTCGAGACCGTCGAGCATCGCCCTCGTCACCTCGGGCGGATGGTTGACGATCGGGTAGCCGTTGAGCGGAATGCCGTTGCGCAGCGCGTGTTCCGCGGAATCGGTGTCGCGGACGCGGGTGTAGCTGTCGAGCGTGAGCGTGCCGACGGTCGTCGCGTTCGCGTACTTCGTCGCGAAAAGCCCGGCGCGCATCGCGGCCGGCTGGTCGAAGCCCATGCGCGGCTGCACGACCAGTTCCCCGGCCGCGTGCCGCTGCGCTACGAACCGCTCGAAGCTCACGCTCCCTCCAACTGGGATACCCCGCCCGGCAGGGTGGCCGCGAAGTGCCGGAACGCGGCGGCGTTCTGCTCGTCGAACACCCCGTCGAACCCGGCGAACAGCAGTTCCGCGGTCTGCTCGTCAGACAGCGGACCGCCGGTGCCGAGCTTCCCGCCGATCACGATCGGCAGCCGGCGCAGCTCCGGCAGCGCCCGCAGCCGCTGCACGACCCGGAGCCCGTCCTGGTAGCCGTGCCCGTTGACGCTGCTCAGCACCAGCATCGCCGGACGGCGGCTGACGCATTCGGACTCCAGCAGCTCGTCCGGCACGCACGCGCCGAGGTTCATGACGTCGAAGCCGAGTTCCCCCACCAGCAGTTCGAGGTAGACCAGGTTCCAGGTGTGCGAGTCCGACGCCATGCTGCTCACGATCACCGTGCGCCCGCCGGGCTCTTCGATGATGCTGCCGCCGTACGCGCGGACTTCCTCGCTCATGGCGACACCTCATAGGCTCGCTGGTAGTCCAATCGCGACACCGAAATGACCTCGTCGCCGCGGACCACCACTTCAGTCGGCGCGGGACGGCCGAGGAAGCTGATCAGACTGGCGGTGACGCCGTACGCGCCCACGTTCGGCACGGTCAGCAGGTCGCCAGCAGCCAGCTCAGGCAGCTTCGCGGCCTTCGAGAGCGAGTCGCCGGGAGTACACAGTGGACCGACCAGCTGGCCCGGGTTGTCGCCGATCTGCTCGACACCCACCGCGGCGGGCAGCAGACGGCCGATCCCGGAAAGCCCGCCGACCACGTTGATCCCAGCGTCGAGAATGACGAACCGGTGGCCCCGGCTCTCCTTCACGTTCACGACACCGGCCAGCAGCGTCCCGCAGGTACCGGAGAGGTAGCGGCCGGACTCGCAAGCCAGCTCGACCTCACCGCTGCGCCATTCCGGCAGGTAGAGATCAAGCAGCTGCTCCAACCCGTTGCGCAGCTTCGGATAGTCGGTGCGCTCGCCCGGAACCGCGTACGGCGAAGAGAACCCGCCGCCGATGTCGAGCAGCTCCAGCGGCAGCCCGGTTTCCTGCCGCAGCTGCGCGGCCGACTGCAACACGAACTCGTACTCGCCGAGCAGCGCGTCCTCGTCCTGTGCGTTGCTCATGGTGAAGAAGTGCGCACCGACGATCTTGGCTCCGCGGACCGCCTTGAACAGCGGCATCAGCTCGGGCAGCGTCTCGGCGTCGACCCCGAACTGCGACGGACGGCCCATCATCCGGATCCCGGTCGACGCGCTGCCCTGCGTGGTGTTCACCCGCAGCAGGCACCGGGCGACCGTGTCCTGCCGTTCCGCCGCCGCACCGACGTGCTGCAGGTCAGTGAGCGATTCCACGGAGAACAGCCGGACGCCCGCGGTGATCGCCGCGTCCAGCTCGCCGTCCGTCTTGCCCGGGCCGGTGTAGAGGATGTCCTCCGGGGCGAACCCGGCGGTCAGCGCGTTGGCCAGCTCGCCGGTCGAGCTGATCTCCGCCCGGCACCCGCCCGCGCGGAGTTCGCGGGCGATCTCCGGATGCGGGTTGGCCTTCAGCGCGTAGTAGACCGCGAACCCCTCGGGCAGCAGGCCGAACAGCTGATCGCGCGACCGCGCGGTCACGTCCAGGTCGTACACGTAAGCCGGCGTGCCGAACCGTGCGGCCAGCTCGTCGTACTTGCTCATTTGCGGGCACCTTCCACCAGCAGGGCCAGTTCCTTCGTCGCGTTCTTGCCGTGCGCGGTGAGCGGGAACTCGTCCACGACGTGGCACAGCGCGGGCACTTTCTGCGGTTCGAGCCGCTGCGCCAATTCCTTGAGCACCGTGGTCGGCGGCAGGTCGCTTTCCACGCAGATCGCCAGGTCGCGCGTCTCGCTCGGCGGGATCGCGCCCGCCGCGCGCACGCCGGGGATGTCCATCGCGGCCGCTTCGATCTCCAAAGTGGACATCCGGATTCCCTTGCGCTTGAACATGTCGTCGCGGCGGCCCTCGAAGTAGAGGTAGCCGTCCTCGTCGAGCCGGCCGTAGTCGCCGGTGTGCAGCCGCAGTTCGCCGGTGGCCTCGTCGCGACGGAACGCACGCGCGGACAGCTCCGGAGCCCGCCAGTAGCCGGGCATCACGTGCGGACCGGCGGCCACGATCTCGCCGATTTCGCCCGCGGGCAACGGAGTTCCGTCGGCGGCGAGGATGTGCACGGTCGTGCCGGGCAGCGGAAGGCCGGACGAACCGGGGCGTTCGGTGTCTTCCTCGGGCGGCATGACGGTGATCCGCTTGCACTCGGTCTGGCCGAACTGGCGGACGACGCGCACGCCGGGGAAGGCGTCGCGGAGCTTGGCGATGGTCGAATCCGGCAGCGCCGCACCGGTGTTGGTGAACAGCCGCACCGGAGCCGCCTCGCCGCGATCGCGCTCGGCCAGCGTGGCGATCATCGTCGCGAGCGACGGCACAATCGGGACGACCGTCGCGCCGACCTCGCGCATCCGTTGCAGCAGACGAAGATCGGACTCGGCGTCGGCGAGCACGATCTCGCTGCGGCCGAGCGTCGAAAGAAGGACTTTGTACAGGCCGTAGTCCCAAGACATCGGGAACCGGCAAAACACGACGTCGTCCTGGCGGTAGCCGAGCACCGCCTGGATCGCGCCGGCCGCGAACGTGACCTGCCGGTGCGGCCCGATAACGCCCTTGGGCGCGGCCGTGCTGCCGGAGGTGTAAACGAGCACCGCGACGTCGTCGAGATCGACCTCAGTCGGTTCGACGCGCGTTCCGTCGCGATAAGCTTCCTCGACTTCCGTCCACAGTGGAGCGAACTCTTCCGGCTGCAGGATCAGCACCGGTTCGGCGTTCGCGACGACCGAGTCGAAGTGGAACTGCTTCATCGCCGGGTTGATCGGCACGAACACCGCGCCCCGGCGCGAGGCGCCGTGGAAGAGCGCGACCAGCGCCCGGTCCGTCGGCAACTGCACCACCACGCGATCGCCGCGCCCCACTCCGCGCCGCGCGAGGACTGCCTCCACCGCGTGGCTCCAAGCGGCCAGCTCGGCATACGTCCACACCCCCGCCCGGTCGCGCACCGCGGCGGCGTCCGGCGCACCGGCCACCGCCGCGTCGAGCAGGGCATGGACGAGAGAACCGGATTCGTTCACGACTGCCACTCCCGAAAGGATTTGTAGAATCACCGTGCCTGCGCGGGATAGCTCCCCGACGTCCGGAAAGTTATCCGCGCGCAGGCCGTGATCCACACCCCTAACGGCCCCTAGCTGGCAGTCTGCGGGTCAGGCGGGCACCGGGCTGAGGATCTCCGCGGCCCGCGCACCGAGCGTCTTCCGGTCGATCTTCCGGTTGGAATTCAGCGGGAACTCCTCGACGTGTTCGTACCGGCGCGGGATCACGCCCTCGGGCAGCACCGCGCGCAGCGCCCGCACCATTTCGATCACCGGCCGCTGCGGCCCGGTGTAGAAGACGAACAGCTCGGTCCCGCTCTCGCCCTGGACGCCCAGCGCCACCGCGTCCACGCCACAGTCTCGCAACGCGTGCTCCACCTCGGTCAGCTCCACGCGCCAGCCGAGCACCTGCACCTGCGAATCCAACCGCCCGAGGTACGCCAGATCGTCGCCGCCGAGCCGCCGCACGCGGTCGCCGGTCCGGTAGAACCGCTGTCCGTCGCGGTCGAGGAACCGGCCCTTCTCGTCGGCCGGGTCGAGGTACCCCGGCGTCAGCTGCGGTCCGGCAATGGCGAGTTCGCCCTCCCCCGCCTCGTTCTCGTCGAGCAGCAGGTACTCGTGCCCCTCGTGCACCGCGCCGATCGGCACCACGCCGTTCACCGCCACACGCGGCGTTTCCTCGTCGTCCCACCGATAGCCAGCGACCGTGATGGTCAGCTCCGTCGGGCCGTAAAGGTTCTCGGTCACGGCGTTGCCCGCCGCCGCCCGCCAATCCGCGGTGTCGCGGACGGTCAGCGCTTCCCCGGCGAAGAAACTCCACCGCAGACCCGGCATCGCGTCCGGGGTGAGCCGTCCGGTGCGGCGCACCAGGTCGATCGCGCTCGGCGTGGAGAACCACACGGTGAGGCCGCGTTCTTCCACGAACGCCGGCACGTTCCGGTACGCCGCGCCCGGCAGGACCACCGCTTCCGCGCCCGCGCCCCACGCGCAGAAGAGGTCGAACATCGCACAGTCGAAGTTCAGGTCGAACGTCTGCGAGAAGACGTCGTCCGGGGTGAAGTCGTACCGCGCGTCCAGCAGGCCGAAGTAGTGCTCAGTGGAGCCGTGCCCGATCCGGACTCCCTTCGGCCGTCCAGTGGACCCCGAAGTGAAGAGCACGTACGCGGAGTCCTCCGGCCGCACGTCCTTGGCCGCGCTGAGCGCTGTCGTCGGTTGCCACTTGCCGACCTCCGGAGCCAGCAGCGTCTTCACCGGCGGAGCGACGGTGAGGCCGCGTTCGTCCGCGAGGATCGCGTCCACCTCCGCGGCCTCGACCATCTGCGCGGTGCGGGCCGCCGGGAAGTCCGGCCGCAGCGGGACCACCGTCGCCCCCGCGTACAGCCCGGCCAGAATCCCGGCGTAGGCAGTGACTCCCTTCCCGGCCAGCACCCCTACCGTGCGGGCGCCGGACTCCGCCAGCGCCCCGCCCCACCGCAACGCCCGCTCGTGCAGCTCGCCGTAGGTGAAGGTCTCCCCGCCGACGCTCACCGCCGGACGGGACTCGGAACGGGCCAGCCCGCGCAGAAACCGCGCGTGCAGTCCCGAGGTGGTCGTCGTGTCCATCGTGGTCCTCCGCCTACTGTGTTGATCGCTGCTAACCCGGCCACAGTCACGGCCTCATGGCTTCGTAGCAACGGTTACGTGCCGGGTGGGGGGTCGGCCTTCTTTTGGCCGGATTAGCAATAGGGGTGCCGACGCGTCGCTCAGGAACGGCGGCGCGGGGTAAGGTTCAAAACCGAACCGGGCGGTCGGTTTCCCTGCCTGGTGAAGTGCCCGACCCAGCCACCGGAGTAGCCATGTGGGACAGCTCTTTCGACGAAGCCCTCCGCCCGTACCTGCCGTTTCTTCCCGCTGACGAAGCGCTGACCGCCGAGACCCCGCTCAAGGAGTACGGCCTCGACTCGCTCGCCACCGTGGAACTGCTGGCGGTGCTGGAGGAGAAGTACAACGTCCGGTTCTCCGACGACGCGCTGAACCTGGAGACGTTCGAGAACCCCGGACGTCTCTGGGCGACGCTGTCGCAGCTGCAGCCGGCTAGCTGACCCGCGAGGGACCCGCGCCGCGCCGCCGCGGCTGCAGCGCGAGCCGCGGGTTCACCGTGGTCACCTCGAACCGGCTGGTGGTGGCCCGGACACGGCCGAACAGCGTGTCCGGCCCGGCCACCCACAGCTTGCGCACGCCGAGCTGTTCGAGCGACGAGACGACGTCCGGCCAGCGCAGCGGCTCGACGATGCTGTCCAGCAGCATCTTCCGGACCTGCTCGCCGGACCGCAGCACCGAACCGTCCTGGTCAGCGACGATCGGAAGGAGGGGATCATGGAAGTCGAGGCCGCCGAGCACCTCGTCCTCGGCCTTGCGCCGCAACGCGCCGAACGCGCGCGAGTGCAGCGGAGGACGCATCGTGTACAGCGACAGCCCGCCCATGCTCCGCACGGTCTGCTTGAGCCAGTCGAGGTTCCGCTCCCGCACCGAGACCATGTAGAAGTCGTGGTCGATGTAGCAGGAGATGTCCGACCACTCGCCGCGCCCGTCGAGTTCGGTCAGCGCGTCGCGCAGTTTCTCTTCCGGGGTGCGGACGAACGAGTGCGTGACGACGTCGGTGTGCTCGGTCGCGAAGAACTCGTCGAGGCACTGCGCGAGCTTCGCGGTCATCCACACCGCGTCCGGGAAAGTCAGCGAACCGGCGTACACGCTGGCCGGCTTCTCGCCGAAACTCGGGCCGGTGCAGTAGTCCGGGCTCATCCCGTACTCCTGTTCGGCCCATTCGGCGAGCGCGACGCAGGTGAGCATGAACCCGACCTGGGCGTACTCGGAGTAGTCGCCCTCGGCCTCGCGGAACCGGTCGACCAGCGAGTAGCCCAGCCGGTCGTCGGCGTCCTTGATGAGCCTGCGGGCGAACGGGTTGATGAGCAGGAACTTGCCGAAGTCGACGAACCGGCACGGGCTCATCCCGGGGAACACGACCGCCGATCCGGCCTGGCTGGCCTCATCCATGACTGGCGACCTCTCTTTCGGCGGGGGAATGGACTTCCTGCAGGAATCCCAGCAGGACCTCACGGAACCGTTCCGGTTCCTCGAGATGGGGGACGTGGCTCGAGTCCGGGAGGATCTCCCAGCGCACGTCGTGGATCCGGTCGTAGTACGGCTGCACGGTGGCCGGGGTGGCCTCGTCGTGCGCGCCGGAAATGAGCAGGGTCGGCACCTCGATGTCGTCGAGGCGGTCGATCACCGAATAGTCCGCGAGCGTGCCGGTGACGGTGAACTCGCTGGGCCCGTTCATCACCGAGTAGACGGTGTTGTTGTCGGCCATCTCCATGAACGAGGCGAGATAGTCCGCTGGCCACGGCAGCACACGGCAGACGTGCCGGTCGTAGAAGACGCGCATGAGGTCGAAGTACTCCTGCGTGTCCGTGGTGCCGGCGGCTTCGTGCGCCCGCAGGCCCTCGTCGACCCCAGGCGGCAGCAGCGCGCGCAGCCGGTCCATCTCGCTGCGCCACAGCTCGTACGACGCCGGCGAGTTGGCGATCACCAGCCCGCGCAGCCCGTCCGGCCGTTCGGCGGCGTGCCGCGCGACGACGAGACCGCCCCACGACTGTCCATAGAGGACGTAATTGTCCTCTATGCCGAGCCGGTGCACCAGATTGTCCAGCTCGTCGCCGAACAGCTCCGGATTCCAGAACCCCGGCGCGGCGTCCGGCAGCCGGGTGGACCCGCCGCTGCCGAGCTGGTCGTAGTGCACGACCGGGAAGCCGTCGCCGGCGAGTCCGGCCAGGTTCAGCAGGTAGTCGTGCGTGCTGCCCGGCCCGCCGTGCACCACGACCACGGCGGGAGCAGCTCCTCCCGGTTCGCCGGTGACCCGGTACCAGGTGCGGTGCTCGCCGAACGGGACCCAGCCTTTCGCGGTGGGCGCCACGGCCATGCTCATCACCTCGTTCGTTTCCCTCGTCCCGGTCCGCCGCGGCGCGGCCGGATCCGGTTACCTGTCTATCCGCCGCGGCCCGCGCGCCACTAGCCCCTAAGGGGCATCTAAAGCCGAGCCAAATCCCGTTCGCCGCGCCCGATTCAGGGGTCCCCTACCGGGTGGGCGGGGCGCGGGCGCGGCCCTACCGTTTCCCTTGTCCTGCCGCGCCTACGAACTTCGGAGCTGCCGCGATGCGCGTGATGCTGATGGTCTTCCCGACGAGGACGCACGTTTACAGCATGGCTCCGGTGGGCTGGGCGCTGGCCGCGGCCGGGCACGAGGTCCGCTTCGTCGGGCAGCGCAACCCGCGCGAGGTCGCGTCGTTCGCCGAAACCGGGCTGGACGCCATGTGGTTCGGCGACGAACTCGACATCGCGCGGCACCGCCAGCTCCAGGTCGACGGCAACAACGCGATGCAGGGCGACTTCCGGATCTCCGAAAGCCGTCCCGAGCGCTACACCGACGAGTACGTGCGCAACGTCTACGAGCACTGGGTCGACGTGTTCCGCTGGACCACCCCGGACCCGCTGCTCGACGAACTCGTCCGCTTCGCCCGGCAATGGCAGCCGGACCTCGTGGTGTGGGACCCGATGATCTACGCCGCGCCGATCGTCGCGCACGCCATCGGGGTGCCGCACCTGCGGATGATGTACGCCGCCGACCAGACCGCCCGCATCGGCGCGCAGTACCGCGACCTCAGAGCCAGCCGCCCGGAGGACACGTCGCCGGACCCGTTCGTGACGTGGATGTCCGCCGCCGTCGGCCGGTTCGGCGCGGACTACGACGAAGCCCTCCGCTACGGCGTGCGGACCATCGACTGCCATCCGTCGTACCTGCGCTACGACGGCGTGGACGTCGACTACATCCCGGCCCGGTTCGTCCCGCAGAACAAGCCGATGGCGATCCCCTCGTGGGTGCTGGAGCGCCCGGAGCGGCCGCGGGTGATGCTCACCCTCGGCATCTCCAACCGGCAGGTCCTCGGCGTCGAGGAAACCTCCGTCGGAGACCTGCTGGACGGGCTCGCCGACCTGGACATCGAAGTGATCGCCACGCTCAACGCGAGCCAGCTCGCCTCCGTGCGCGCGATCCCGGACAACGTCCGCGCGGTCGATTTCGTGCCGATGAACGAACTCCTCGCCTCGTGCTCGGCGATCGTGCACCAGGGCGGCGGCGCGACGATCAGCAACGCGGTGGTGAACGGCGTCCCGCAGCTGGTCATCCCGGGCACCACGTGGAGCGAACGCGGCTCCGCGGTGGCTCAGGTGAAGCGCGGCAACGGCTTGCTGGTGGACCTCGAGGACGTGACGCCCGCGAGTGTCCGCGACGGGGTGTGCCGGCTGCTGGAAGAACCGTCCTTCCGGGAGTGTGCGCTCGAGGTGCGCGACGAGATGCTGGCGACGCCCACGCTCGACGACCTCGTGCCGGAACTGGAACGGATCGCGCTATGCCCGTGACGCGGCCGCCGACCATGCGCACGATCGGGTTTCTCGTGCTGAGCCTCCCGATCCGGCTCGCCGCGTTCGTGCTGATCCTGGTGACCATGCTGGTCGGCGTCGCCACGACGATGCTGTGGATCGGCATTCCCGTCCTGCTGGTCGCGACCTCGCTGATGCGCTCGTACTGCGCCTTCGAACGACGCTGGGCCCGCCAGATGCTCACCGTCACCATCGCCGAACCCGTGCGCAGGCGACCGGCCGGACCGGGCATGCTCGCGGTGTGGCAGGCCCGGCTGCTCGACGCCGCCACCTGGCGCGAGTTCGCCTTCGTGCTCATCGCTTTTCCGCTGGGCATCGTGGAATTCGTGGCGGGCGTCGTGTCCACCGCGGTACCTCCTTTCGGTATTTTCGTGGCCCCGCGCATCGGGGCGATGCACGGCGAACTGGCGACGTCGTTCCTCGGCCCGAACCGCACCGCGCAACTGGAAGCGCGCACGCAGCAGCTGCGGAACTCGCGAGCACGCGGAGTCGACGCGGTGGAAGCCGAACGCCGCCGGATCGAACGCGACCTGCACGACGGAGCCCAGCAGCGGCTGGTGTCCGTCGCGATGAGCCTGGGCCGCGCCCAGCTCAAACTCGACCTCGAAGACCCGACCGCCGTCCGCGAACTCATCGGAGCCGCGCACGCCGACGCCAAACTCGCTGTTTCGGAGCTGCGCGACCTGGCCCGCGGGATCTACCCGCCGGTGCTGCAGGACCGCGGCCTGGACGCCGCGTTGTCTTCTCTCACCGCAAGAATGCCTATCCCTGTTGAAGTCGAGGTTACCGTAGAACCCCGTCCGCCCGCACCCGTCGAGACGACGACCTACTTCATCGTGAGCGAAACGCTCACCAACGTGACCAAACATTCCGGAGCCGACCGCGCGTCCGTGCGAGTGACCCGCGACGACGACACCGTCGTCGTCGAAATCACCGACACCGGCCATGGCGGCGCCTCGATGCGCCCCGGCGGCGGCCTGGCCGGCCTGGCCGACCGAGCCGCCACGATCGACGGCGTGCTCACCGTCGTCAGCCCCGCCGGCGGCCCCACCGTCGTGCGGGCCGATCTGCCCGTCCGCTGGTGAATAATGTTGTGGAGGCAAGAGAAATGCGCGTCGTGATCGCGGAAGACTCGGTACTGCTGCGCGCCGGGGTGCAAAGCCTGCTCGCGGACGTCGGCATCGAAACCGCCGCCGCGGTGGACAACGGCGACGACCTGCTGGTCGCCATCCGGGACCACCGCCCCGACCTGGTCATCGCCGACGTCCGGATGCCCCCGACCTTCACCGACGAGGGCCTGCGCGCGGCATTGGCCGCCCGCAAGGAAATCCCCGGCCTGCCGGTACTGGTGGTGTCGCAGTATGTCGAAGGAAGCTACGCGGTAGACCTGATCGCGGAAGGCACGTCCGGCGTCGGCTACCTGCTGAAGGAACGAGTCGCCGACGTCGCGGACTTCCTGGAAGCAGTCCGCCGCGTAGCCGGCGGAGGCTCGGCAATCGACCCGGACGTAGTCGCTCAGATGCTTTCCCGCAGCCGAGACCCGTTGGAAGCCTTGACGGCCCGGGAGACCGAGGTACTGGCGCAAATGGCACAAGGCCTGTCCAACACGGCCATCGCCAAGGCCCTGGTGGTGACTCAGGGAGCGGTGGAAAACCACATCAGCAACATCTTCGCGAAACTCGGCCTGGACGCAAGCCGCGACCAGAACCGCCGCATCCGCGCGGTCCTGACCTATCTGGACAGCACCGCCGTGCACGCCTGATTCACCGGATCGATACCGTGCAGATGTTCGATCGACGGCGGTAGCTTTGAGGTATGGCTATTGGACCTATCCCCGTTTCGTCCGTTGTGGACGATGTAGTTGTTCTGCTGTGGCGCAACGGTTTTCCCATCCCGCGCCCCGCCCCTATGCCGAGACCGGCACCCCAGCCGAGCCGACGGCCACGAAGACCAGCATTCCGCGCTGCCGCACAAGCCGGAAGGACCCTGCTACGGAAAGCCCGCATCGCCCTGCGCCGATGCGGGCCCCACCCCTTCACGTCACCCGCGGGCTGGCTTACCGAGCCCGCCAGCTCGTCGCCGGAACAAACCTTGTCGACGGTTGCCGAGGTGACGGCACCGCAATTTCTCCACGCCCATTACCGGTCCCCTGGCCAACCGCGGCCAACGCCACCAGCAACGCAGCCACCTCAACGTCGTCCGGATTCCCCCGCACCACACGCACTGCGGGCACTACCGCCGTATCACGGTGCCCTTCAGCGAGGGTTTCCTCAGTCGGCTTTCCCTGCGTCACAGGAAGTTTCGTACCATCCGCATCCGAACCACGCAGTGCCTCAGCCGCTTCACCCTGCTCTGCAAGAAGAAGCACACCATCCGCGCCCGAACCGCCCGGCACCCCAGCCGTTTCTTCCAGCGCAAGCAGCCCTGCGCTGGCCGTATCCGAACCAACCGGCACGCCCGCCACTCCTCCCCGCATCCCAGAAAGACACGCCCCAGCCGCACCCGGCGCTACAGCCGCTTCTCCCGGCACAAGCAGCCCTGCACTGGCCAACTCTCCGCCCGCTACCCCAGCACGCCATTCCCCGGCAGGCTCCGGCTCGGCGGCGTCAGGCGAAGAAGTCCCCAGACCACCCGGCCCACCCGCACTCAAGCCGTCCGTCGTCCCGGCCCCAGCACCGCCCGACTCCAGACCCTCCAGACCCTCCAGACCCGCCAGCGCCCCAGCCGCCCCCATCGCCGTACCCGTCCGCTCCGAAGCCCGAACCGCCATCACATCGGCGGATTCCCGTGCTTGCGCGCCGGAACGTCGGCGTGCTTGGCCCGCAACATCGCCAGCGACCGGATCAGCATCTCCCGCGTCCGGCCGGGCTCGATCACGTCGTCGACCAGCCCGCGTTCGGCCGCGTAGTACGGGTGCATCAGCTCGGTCTTGTACTCCTTGATCTTCAACCGCCGCACCGCCTCCGGGTCGTCAGCTGCGTTGATCTCGCGACGGAAGATCACGTTCGCCGCGCCCTCGGCACCCATCACCGCGATCTCGTTCGTCGGCCACGCCAGCGAAACGTCCGCGCCGATCGACCGCGAGTCCATCACGATATACGCGCCGCCGTAAGCCTTCCGCAGGATCACCTGCACCCGCGGCACCGTGGCGTTGCAGTAGGAATACAACAGCTTCGCACCGTGCCGGATGATGCCGCCGTGTTCCTGGTCCACCCCGGGCAGGAAGCCCGGCACGTCCACCAAGGTCACCAACGGAATATTGAACGCGTCGCACGTCTGCACGAACCGCGCGGCCTTCTCGCTAGCCTCGATGTCCAGCACCCCGGCGAGGGTCGCCGGCTGGTTCGCCACGATCCCGACCACGTGCCCGTCCAGCCGCGCGAGGGCGCACACCACGTTCGTCGCCCAGCCAGCGTGCACCTGGAGGAACTCGCCGTCGTCGACGATTTCCTCGATCACGGTGCACATGTCGTACGCGCGGGCCGCGTCCGTCGGCACCACCTCAAGCAGTTTGTCCGTGCGGCGGTCCGCCGGATCGGCCGTCGGCTCCACCGGCGGCACCTCGTTGTTGTTGGACGGCAACAACGAAATCAGATACCGCACATCCTCCAGACAGCTGGGTTCGTCGTCATAAACGAACGCGGCGACACCCGACGTCGAGGCATGCACGTCCGCGCCGCCGAGGCCGTTCTGGGTGATCTCCTCGCCAGTCACCGCGTGCACCACGTCGGGGCCGGTGATGAACATCTGCGAGGTTTCGCGCACCATGAACACGAAATCCGTCAACGCGGGCGAATATGCCGCACCGCCCGCACACGGGCCGAGCATCACCGAAATCTGCGGGATCACCCCCGAAGACCGGGTGTTGCGCTGGAAAATGCCGCCGTACCCGGCGAGCGCCGTCACGCCCTCCTGAATCCGCGCGCCAGCACCGTCGTTCAGCGACACCAGCGGCGCACCCGCCGAAGCGGCAAGATCCATCACCTTGTGGATTTTCTGCGCGTGCGCCTCGCCAAGCGCCCCGCCGAAAATGCGGAAATCGTGCGCATACACGAAAACCGTGCGCCCGTACACCGTCCCCCAGCCGCACACCACGCCGTCCGAATACGGCTTCCGGTGTTCGAGGCCGAAGGCGGTCGCCCGGTGCCGGCGCAGGGACTCGATCTCGGTGAACGAGCCCGGGTCGAGGAGCAGTTCGATGCGCTCGTGCGCGGTCAGCTTGCCGCGGTCGTGCTGCCGGGCGGTCGCGGCTTCGTCCGGACCGCGCCGCGCGGCGTCCTTGATCTCCCGCAGTTCCTCGAGTTTGCTGTCGAATCCGACCGCCAATGCCTCAGACATGCGCACGCCCCTTGTCGACAAGCCGATCGGTCAGATACCGGAGGATCACGTCCTGGTGGCGGGTCAGGAAAAAGTGCCCGCCGGCGAGCGGGACCAGCTCGAAGCCCGCCGAAGTGTGCTCGCCCCACGACCGGACCTCGTCGACCGAGGCGACCGGGTCGTCGGTGCCGGTGAACGCGACCACCGGGGCCGTCAGCGGCGTGCCCGGCTGGTACCGGTAGGTCTCCACGGCGCGATAGTCGTTGCGCACCACGGGAAGGATCATCCGCACGACGTCGTCGTCGCCGAGCAGGTCCATTTCGGTGCCGCTCAACCGGCGCAGCTCGTCGATCACGCCGTCGTCGGTGCGGGTGTGCACGTTCTCGTCCCGGTGCCGCGACGGCGCGCGGCGGCCGGACACGAAGAGCGTGTCCACCGCGGTGCCCGCGGCCTCCAGCCGCCGGGTCACCTCGAAGGCGATCATCGCGCCCATGCTGTGGCCGAACAGCGCCAGCGGCAGGTCGTCGCGGCCGCGCAGCAGGCCGGCGATCCGGTCGGCCAGCGCGTCGATGGTGGTGAGGAACGGCTCGTGCCGCCGGTCCTGACGGCCCGGGTACTGCACCGCCAGCACCTCGATGTCCGGCGTCAGCGCCCGCGAAACCGGGAAGTAGAACGGGGCCGAACCTCCGGCGTGCGGCAGGCACACCAGCCTTGCCTTCGCCTCGGGCGACGTGTGGAAGCGGCGAAACCAGCTGTCCTCGTCGGAGTTCGCGCTACCCGTCATGTCGTCCCACCGCCTTTCCGACGTCTGCGCCGGGACGACCCGGCCACGGATCCTTCTTCGCCGACCCACGGTAACCGCGCCCACCAGGCGCAACGACCCCTAACTCCCCCTAGATCCACAATGGACACCACGTACCCGCCGAGACAGGAAGGATCCCCGCACTCAGCCCGTATTCGTCCTCGTGCCCAGCTCGCCTGCACCGCCACCGCGTGCGCGAACACGGGCCGGTCGCCCCCCTGCCGGCTACCGCCGCGGCGGCATCACCACTCCGGAGTGCGATAAACCCCGAACACCATGTCCCGGGCGAACCGGAACCCCAGCTTCTCGTACAGCCGGATCGCGCCGGTGTTCGTCGCGGCGGCGTGCAGGAGCGGCCGTTCCCCGCGCTCCCGGATCACCGCGGCCACCGCCAGCACCAGCCGGGCCGCCAGCCCCTGTCCTTGAAACGCCGGGTCGGTGCACACCGCGCTGATCTCCGTCCAGCCCGGCGGATGCATCCGCTCGCCCGCCATCGCCACCAGCGCGCCGTCGCGGCGGATGCCCAGGTAGGCGCCAAGGGCGATCGTCCGGGGCAGGAAGGGGCCGGGTTTCGTCCGGGCCACCAGGTCGAGCATCTCCGGGACGTCCGCCTCGGTCAGCCGCACCGCTTCCGGGTCGGCGGCCGCGGGAGCCGCCGAGCCGTCCATCTGGACGCCGGCCATTTCGGCTTCCACCGTCCAGCCCGCGGGCGGCGGAATCCGGACGCCGCCGACCACGAGTGCCGACGCCCCAGGACCGACGAGGTCGGCGATGTCGTGCCACACGCGTTCGTCCGGCTGGTCCGGCACGGCCAGAAACGGAGAAATGTCCGCCTGATACCGCAGGACCTGCCCCTTCTGCTCCGCGAAGGACGCGTCCGGGCCGCTCAGCGCGGCCCAGGCGGGGTTGTCGAGCGGGGACGTGCGCATTCTCGCCTGCCATTCCGATCCGGGGTGCCTGATCAAGAATGCGTGCGCCGAACCGCGCCCGGCCACCTTCTCCCACATGCTGAGCGTTCGACCGAGGACCGCAGCTGTCCGCAATAGACCCTAACGTCGTCGGCATCACCGACGAAGGGACCGCAATGAGCACCGTCGACCGCAACCAGCCGCTCGGCACTCCGACCTGGATCGACCTCACCGTGCCGGACCTGGACCGCGCGCAACGCTTCTACGGCACCGTCCTCGGCTGGACCTTCGACGGCGACCACTGCCTGCTCCGTGACCTCCCCGTCGCCGGCCTGCGCCAAGCCGCCGCCCCCCGGCCAGCGTGGACGGTCTACCTCGCCACCGACGACTGCGACGCCACCGCCAAAGCTGTCATCGCCGCAGGTGGCAAGGTCCTCGACCAGCCCCGCGACGAGGGCGACCACGCCCGCGTCGCCGTCGCGGAAGACCCGACCGGCGCGCGGTTCGGGATCTGGCAGGGCCGCAAGCTCCCCGGTGCCCGGCTCGTCAACGAAGCCAGCGCCCTGATGCGCAACGACCTCGTCACACCCGCTCCCCAGCCGGCGCGCGACTTCTACTGCACCGTCTTCGCCTTCACCCTCGACGGCAACGACGACCTGCCCGGCGTCGACTTCACCTTCCTCCGCCGCCCGGACGGCCACGAGATCGGCGGCATCATGGGCGACCCGACGGCCCCGGCTTCGGCGTGGGGCACCCTCTTCCTGTCCACCGACGCGGACGCGGCCGGTGCCCGGGCAGCCGAACTGGGCGGCGAGATCGTCGAAGCGCAGGACAGCCCGTACGGGCGCATGGTGACCATCCGCGATCCGTTCGGCGCGGAGTTCGTCCTGGGCTCCTGAACCGTGGCTCCTGAACCGTTGCCCTGAGCGGGCTTCCTGGCTAAACAGGACAGGTGGACCTCGAAACCCTCCCCGGCGCGACCCTGCACCCGGCGACCCCGGACGACGCCGCCGAACTGATGGTGCTCCAGCGGTGTTGCTGGGTGCAGGAAGCCCTGCTCAACAACACCCTGGAGCACCCCGCGCTGACCGAGGACCTCGCCGAGGTCCGCAAGTCGATCGAGAACTGGCAGAGCTGGGTCGTCCGGCAAGGGCACCGGCTCGTCGGCGCGGTCCGCGCCCGCACCGTCGACAGCTACAGCTGGGAAATCGGCCGCCTGATGGTCGCGCCGGATCTGGCCGGGCGCGGCCTCGGGCGGTTCCTCCTTGAGCACGCCGAGCGCCACGCACCCCCGGAGACGAAGCAGTACGTCCTCTTCACCGGCGCGTCCAGCGAACGCAACATCGCCCTCTACGAGCGGGCCGGTTACCGCCGCACGCCGATGCCGTTCGAAGCGACCGGGCTGCTCCGGCTGGCGATCTACCTGGTGAAACCGGCCTGACGAGAGTTCACAGCTCGTCGAAGACCAGCACGGTGTGCGTCGAGAGCACGTCCGGCATGGACTGCAACCGCTCGAACACCAGGTCCCGCAAGCTGTCCGCGTCGCGGGTCCGCACGAACAGGATCAGGTCGTTGTCCCCGGACACCAGGCCGCCGTGTTCGATCTCCGGGATGTGCTTCAGCTCCGCGCTCACCGTGCGCCACGAGTTCTGCGTGACCTTCAAGTACACGTACGCCGCCAGGCCCTGCCCCATCCGGCGCGGATCGGTCACGGCCGCGTAGCCGGTGATCACTCCCTCGCGGTGCAGCCGCTCCACGCGGGTGTAGCAACCGGCCCGCGAAATGTGCGCGCGTTCGGCGAGGGCGCGCATCGAAGCCCGGCCGTCTTTCTTCAGCTCGGCGATGAGTTTCAGGTCGACCTCGTCCAGCGCCGCTGCCATTTGTCCACCCGGCTGGGACATCCGCGCCACCTCGCAAGCCAATCGTCCAACCCAGACTCCACAACCGAGCCATCATTCCACAGTTCCCGCACAAGTCTGGATCCCTGATCGCCATACAGTGAGTATCAGGGTCTACTCGTCTTCGTCGATGGGAGCTGTCGGTGACCACCACGGAACGCACTGCTGCGTCCTACTTCCTGCCCAGCGACGAGCCGCTCGGCCTCGTGACCGCCGACGGCACGCCGGTGCCTGACCCTGCGCTCGCGATGCCCGCGGACGACGTCCTCCTCCGCCTCTACCGCGGCATGATTTCCGGACGCCGTTTCGACACCCAGGCCACCGCGCTCACCAAGCAGGGCCGTCTCGCCGTGTACCCGTCCGCGCGCGGGCAGGAGGCCGCCGAGATCGGCTCGATCCTCGCGCTTCGCCCGCAGGACTGGCTTTTCCCCACCTACCGCGACTCGATGGCCGTCGTCGCACGCGGCGTCGATCCGGTCGAAGTCCTTACGCTGCTTCGCGGGGACTGGCACTGCGGCTACGACCCGTACCGCGCCAACGTCGCACCGCAGTGCACGCCGCTCGCCACCAACACGCTGCACGCGGTCGGCTTCGCGCACGCTGCGCGCGTGAAGGGCGAGGACACGGTCTCGCTCGTTCTCGTCGGTGACGGTGCCACCAGCGAAGGCGACACGCACGAAGCGTTGAACTTCGCCGCTGTCTGGAAGGCACCGGTGGTCTTCCTCGTACAGAACAACGGCTACGCCATCAGCGTCCCGCTTGAGAAGCAGACTGCTGCGCCTTCGCTCGCGTACAAGGGTGTCGGCTACGGCATGCCGTCCGTGCTCGTTGACGGCAATGACGCGGCTGCCGTACACGCTGTCGTCGAGCAGGCGGTCGAGCGCGCCGCAGCGGGCGAAGGGCCGACGCTGATCGAAGCTCTCACCTACCGCATGGAGTCGCACACCAACGCCGACGACGCGACGCGCTACCGCGACAAGGCCGAAGTCGAGCAGTGGCTCACGCGCGACCCGATCAGCCGCCTCAAGCAGTACCTCACCGACCGTGGCCTCCTCGACGACAAGGCGCAGCAGGAGATCGACGCGCGCGCCGAAGAGGAAGCCGCCGCGTTGCGCGAGCGAATGAACGTCGACACCCAGCTCGACCCGGCGGATCTCTTCCGGCACGTGTACGCCGAACCGACCGCCGCCCTACGGCAGCAGGCCGCCGAACTGGCGAACGAGAACACTGAGGACCAGGCATGACCGCCACCCTGGACACAACGCTGTCCCTCGCCGGCGCGCTCAACCGCGCCCTCGCCGACGCACTCGCCGAGGACGAGCGCGTACTCGTCTTCGGCGAAGACGTCGGCACGCTCGGCGGAGTCTTCCGCGTCACCGACGGACTGGCCGCCCGCTTCGGCGACGCTCGCGTCTTCGACTCGCCGCTGGCCGAATCGGGCATCGTCGGCACCGCGATCGGGATGGCGATGAACGGCCTGCGCCCGGTGATCGAAATGCAGTTCGACGCGTTCGCCTACCCCGCGTTCGAGCAGATCACCAGCCACCTCGCCAAGCTTCGCAACCGAACCAAGGGCCAGGTCGAACTGCCCGTGGTGATCCGCGTGCCCTACGGCGGCGGCATCGGCGGTGTCGAGCACCACTGCGATTCGTCCGAGGTCTACTACACGCACACGGCCGGCCTGCGCGTCGTCACCCCGGCCACGCCGGACGACGCCTACACCCTGCTGCGCCAAGCGATCGACAGCCCGGACCCGGTCATTTTCCTGGAGCCCAAGCGCCGGTACTGGGAAAAGGGAACCGTTGACCCGCAACGTCATTCCCCCGGGCTCGACAAAGCAGTGATTCGCCGCGAGGGCAGCGACGTCACCCTCATTTCCTACGGCGGCGCGCTCGGCACCACCCTCGAAGCTGCCGAAGCCGCCGCCGAAGAGGGCTACAGCGCCGAAGTGATCGATCTGCGCAGCCTCGCGCCATTCGATCTGGAAACGGTCGCCGCGTCCGTTCGGCGCACCGGCCGCGCGGTCGTGGTGCACGAGGCGAGCCGATTCTGCGGTTACGGCGCCGAGGTCGCCGCGCAGTTGTCCGAGACCTGTTTCCATTACCTGGAAGCGCCGGTCCTGCGCGTCGCCGGATTCGACATTCCCTATCCGGCACCGAATCTGGAACAGCACCACCTGCCGGGCGTCGACCGGATCCTGGACGCGATCGAGCGGCTCCAGTGGGACGACGCGGCACCGCTCGACGGGGAGAAGTGATGGCTGTCTTCAAACTGCCTGACCTCGGCGAAGGCCTGACCGAGGCGGAAATCGTCGCGTGGCACGTCGCGGTCGGCGACACCGTCACCGTCGACCAGACGGTCGTCGAGGTCGAGACCGCGAAGGCGAGCGTCGAGGTTCCGGTGCCGTTCGCGGGCCGGGTCGCGACGCTGCACGGAGCGGCCGGCGAGGTGCTGACCGTCGGCAGCCCGTTGATCACTGTGGACAGTGCCGCGGACTTCACCGAACCCGGCGTCGTGACGCCGGAAGGCAGCGGAAACGTCCTGATCGGCTATGGCACCAGCCAAACCGGCACCCGGCGCACGAGGCGACCACGCGGCAGCAAGGCACCCGCAGCACCCCCGACGCCAGCACCAAAGTCCACTTCGGACCGCATCCGCGTAGTCTCGCCTCTCGTCCGCCGCCTTGCCCGAGAGTCCGGAGTGGACCTCCACACGCTGACCGGCACCGGCACGGACGGCATCGTGAGCCGCGCCGACGTCGAACGCGCGATCACCACGCCAACCACTCCCGCGGCAACCCCCGACGAGCAGCGGATCCCGTTGCGCGGCCTGCGCAAAACCGTCGCCGACAAACTCGCCCGCTCCCGCCGCGAAATCCCCGAGGCGACCGTCTGGGTGGACGTCGACGCGACCGAACTGCTGCAGCTGCGCACCGCGCTCAACAGCGATCCGCACGCCCCGAAGATCAGCCTGCTCGCGCTCATCGCCCGGTTCGCCGTCGCGGGCCTGCGCCGCTTCCCCGAGCTGAACGCGCATCTGGACGGCGACGAGATCGTCATCCCGTCCGCGGTCCACCTCGGCTTCGCCGCGCAGACCGACCGCGGCCTGGTCGTCCCCGTGGTCCGGAACGCGCATCAGCAGACCCTGGAAGGCCTGTCCGCCGCGCTCGCCGACCGCACCGGCCAAGCCCGCGCCGGGCAGCTCGCGCCGGCCGATCTCACCGGCGGCACATTCACCGTGAACAACTACGGCGTGTTCGGAGTGGACGGTTCGGCCGCCATCATCAACTACCCGGAGGTGGCGATCCTCGGCGTCGGCCGCATCATCGACCGGCCGTGGATTGTGGACGGACAGGTCACCGCCCGCAAGATCACCGAGCTGACGCTGGCGTTCGACCACCGCGTCTGCGACGGCGGCACCGCGGGCGGATTCCTCCGCTTCGTCGCCGACTGCATGGAAAACCCGGTGCGGCTGCTGCGCACCCTGTGAGGACGGTCAGGCTGGCAGCTCTGCCAGCCTTTCCGTTTTCGCCCACACGTTCCGCTTCAACACGATCCGGAACACGGCTCGCCAGGTCGCCAGCACGCCGAGCAGCAAGAAGGCCGGATAACACAAGCCAGCCAGCAACGCCCGATGCAAGGGCTCGTCACGCAACCGGACAAAGTAGACGATCGCCCACATGATTCCGGGCAGCAGCAACGCGGCCAGCCACCACACCACCGCCTGCGACAGGTTCCCCGTCTCCGCGACCAAGCCGCCGAACGAGTTCCCGGTCAGCACTGCCACCGGCACGATCACCAGCAATGCCACCGCGATCAAAGACAGCGGAACGGTCAGCCACGGCACCACGAGGTAGACAAGGAAGTCGAACAACCCGGTCCCGGCAATGAATCGCGAGGTCGCGAGACTGCGCAAATGCCGCGAACACTGGAGATTCCCTTGCGCCCAGCGAGTTCGCTGCCGCAACAGCCGACGCGTGTCCTCCAGCCCCTGCTGGGTCACCCAAGCCCGCTGCGTGTACCGGATCCGCACCCCGGCGAGATGCAGCCGCAGCCCCAATTCAAGATCCTCGACCAGACAGTCGCTCCACGGCGACGGCCCGAACTTCCGCAGCACCGACAGCCGGGTGAACTGCCCATTCCCGCCCATCCCTACGCTGCCGAGGACGTCGCGCAATGACTGCGACGCATCCGCGATCGCCCCGAACTCCAAGTCCTGCAACAGCGCCAGCAACCGGTGTCTATTGTGGATTCGCACCCGGCACTGCACCGCCCCGACCCCGCGGCTGCGCAGCATCGCCGCGACCTCGGTCAGCAGCCCGGCACTACCGCGCCCATCACCGTCAATAATGCCGACCACCGTCTGCGAAACAGTGCCCTCGCGCGCCGCAATAGCGTCGATGTACCGATAGCCCGCGTTCAGCGCCTCACCCTTGCCTTGTCGCGCATTCGGCAAGTCACGACGCAAAACATGCAACCGGTCGTCAGCGATGCCCGCGACAATCTCCGGCGTCGCGTCGTCGGACCCGTCGTCGATGACCAGCACCCGCACCGGAGTTTCCGCGCTGCCCAGCCGCAGGGCGTTCCGCACCGTGTTGGCGATGACGCGCTCTTCGTTCAGCGCCGGAATGACAATCCAGAACCGCAGAAGGCTCGGCGAACGTTCCGGCGCAGGCCGAGGCGCGCGCCAGGCGAAGGCCGCCAGCACCAGGTTGTGCACCGGCCACCAGCACAGCAGCAGCACGAACCACCACGGCTGCGTCATGCCGCGTGCCGGCCCCGGGATCCGCTGGTGCGCAGCCGGACCGAACGGACCGTCAACGCCATCGCCACGAATCCGACGACGGACAAGACAAACCACAGCACCCCGTGCAACGGCGCGACACCGATCGCGGCAGCGGACACGACCGCGGGAGCGACCCGGGTGACAGACATTTCTTTTCCTTCCAGAAGAAACTCAAGCAGCAACGGCAGCCGGGGACACGAAGCGGTAGCCGAGCCCCTCGATGCCTTCGACCACCTTCCGAAGGTCGCCGATGCCAAGAAACGGGTGATAGAAGAAGCTGACGACGCTGTCGGTCACCACGCGATGGGTTTTCGCGTCGGCCAGGATGTCGTCGGCGGTACGCGCGGCGTGCTGGTTGAACTGGGCCGGAGCCACGTTTCCGACGTTCTCCGGCACCACGACGGTCCCGTAGACGTCACGGACCGGATACGGGAAGAACTGGCCGTACACCTCGCGATAGGACACGTCAGTCCGTCCACATTGGCCGCCGTCGCACTGTCCGGCGTAGTAGCTTCCCCGGTCGTACCGCAGCGGGAAGACCCGGCCAGTCTCCTGATAGTCCACAGCGGACCCGCCGTAGTGCGGAAACTCGAACGCCTCCGGCCGCGGCAGCCCGACCCGGTCGAACTCGGCGAGACCGGTCGCGATCCGGCCGCGGAACCACTCCGGCGAATCCTCCGGAACCGGACCGCCGAGCCGCACATTGTCCTTGTGGTCCACAGTCGCGCGATAAAACTCGTAGTCAGCCCCGCTGGTCGCCGAGTACGGATTGTCCGCCTCGCCGTACTGGTGGCTATACCCGTGCATCACCAAGGTCCCGCCGCGCGCGACCGCATCCCGCAGCGCCGCAACGAGTTCCGGGCTGTCCACCAGCCGCGCGAACGTCGGCTTCCCACCATTCGCCGACCCGCGCGGATCCGCGTAGTACGGGTACACCGCCAGCGAGAACGGCACCCCATGACCACTGAGGTAGTCGGTCATCGCCCGCACTTCCGCAGCCGGCGTACGCGGGCCGATGTCCTCGATCCGCACTAACGCACGCCGACGTTCCGGCGCATCGGGCGCGAGCACGCCGAGAAGAATGTCCGCGGCCGCCAGATAGCGGTCGCCTGCACCGACATAGGAATACGGCACTTCCGCCAGGTAGGTGAAAGATCCACTGTGGACCGCCCACGGAGACGCCACCCCGTCCGCGGACTTCGCCTGCGCCAGCACCTTCGCCTTCGGCGAGGTCACCCGCACTCCCACGACGTCGATCCCCGCGTTCGGGTCACGCCGCAGATCCGTGTCCCGATAGGACACCGTCGTAACCTTTTCCTCCCGGAACGGAGCCCACGTCCAGCCCCATTTTCCGGCCAGCGCCGGCGTACGGTCGAACAGCTGCCAGATATTGCTGCCGATCCACGCCACCGGCAGCCGGGTCCGGCTCACGTCGTCCAGCAGGGCGGGCGGAAGTTGCGCGTCGTAGACCGTTCCGACGTAGACGACCGCCTGGTACTCGTTCAGCTCGCCACGCCGGTAGTCGGCGGCAGGCAGCATTCGCCAAGCGGTGGAACGGGAAACCAGGTTCGCCGTCTGGATCGCGTTGGCCTGCGCCTCCTCGGCGACCTGCGTCGCGGGCGGGCTCGGCCGCAGCCGCCGCCCGTCGTCGAACAGCACCAGCGTGCGCCGATCGTCGCGGCCGCCAGGCCCGGCCATTCCGATTTTCGGTTGCCGCAGAACCGGTTCGGCCGGAGCGGCCGCCGCAGAGCCGGCACCGTCGTCCGAGACGACCACGACGATCCCGCCCACCAAACTGACCACCGCGACGACAATGATCCCGAGCCGCAACCACGCCGGGAACCGTGGGTTCACTGCCCGGCCTCAGCCAGCTCCGGCGCGAACGGTTCCGGCGCTTCCGCCGCCAGACCGAGCATCCAGGCCACCGCCTGCTCAGTGCGTTCCGCGGCGCGGCCGTCGCCGAACGGATTGGTGCGCGCGTTCATCGCCGTTCGCTGCGCCGCATCGGTCAGCAGTTTCGACGCAGTTTCCACAATCAAGTCCGCGTCCGTGCCGACCAGCATCGCGCAACCGGCGTTGACGGCCTCCATCCGTTCCGTCGTGTCCCGCAGCACCAGCACCGGAACCTTGAACGTCGGAGCTTCCTCTTGAATACCACCGGAATCGGACAGCACGAGCGAACTCGCCGCGATCGCCGCCGCGGTCTGCTCGTAAGGCAGCGCCGGGGTCAGCACCACCCGCGAGTTGCCGGCGAGCGCCGCAGTGACCGCCTGCTGCACAGCCGGATTCGGGTGCATCGGCAGCAGAACGCGAACGTCCGGATGACGCGCCAGCAGAATGTCCACAGCGGACAGAATGCGCATCAGCGGCATGCCCCAGGACTCCCGCCGGTGCGCGGTCACCAGAACCAACCGGCACTCGCCTCGCGTCGCCGACTCGACCACATCGGCGACCGCACTGTCGGCAAAGGACACTGGCCGGTCCGTCACCCGGGAAATCGCGTCCACCACAGTATTCCCGGTAACCAGCAGGACACTGTCATCGATGTTCTCCGCACGCAGGTTCTGCGCGGCCACCGGCGTCGGGGCCAGGTGCAAGCTAGCCGTCTGCGTAACGAGCCGCCGGTTCAGCTCCTCCGGGAACGGCGACTGCAGATCGAACGACCGCAGCCCGGCTTCCAAGTGCACCACGGGAATCCTGCGCCAGAACGCGACCAGCGCACCGGCCACAGTGGACGTCGTATCGCCCTGCACCAGCACCGCCGCGGGCGGGCGCTGCGCGGCGAACGCGTCCAGCCCGGTGACGAGCTGCGCCATCAGTTCCGGCTGCCCGCCGTCGGTCCGGTTCAGCGTGAGCCGCAGGTCCGGGGTCAGCGAGAACGCCGCGAGCACCTGGTCGACCAGCTCCGGATGCTGCCCGGTCGCGACGAGCACCGGCTCCAGCCGGCCAGACCGGCGCATCTCCTGCACGACCGGCGCCATTTTGATCGCCTCCGGCCGGGTACCGGCAATCAGCCAGACCACCGGTGCGTCACCCCGGGTCATCACGGAACTCCATTTCCACGAGAGCGGACAACGATCCGGAAACCGCGTCTGGATCGCTCCGACCACGCTAACTACGGCATCCGGAATCAACCTCACCCTCGCGGGTCAAACTCACCGTCAGTAGTCGCCGTCACAAGCCGTCAGAAAGGCACCAAACCGCCGCCCACCAAGCTTTTAAGCATCTGCTTACATTGCCGAACCTCGATACACCAGACAAACCGAGCACGTACGGTAATCAAGCTGGATCGGTTAAGTCACGAGACCAGAAAAAGGGCACCCGAAATCTCGGATGCCCTTTTCCGCTTCCCCGGTCAAACCGCCGGTATGGCCGCCCACGATCCTGCTCACATAGTGGTCCAGACCACCGTCCTAATGCTCCCCCGGCACGTATTCGCCGGGCACCATCCGCGTCGTGACCGCGAACCGGTTCCACGCGTTGATCACCGTGATCGTCGCGATCAACTGAGCCAGCTCGGCCTCCTCGAAGTGCTCCGCAGTGCGCGCGAAGACGTCGTCGGGCACGAAGCCGTCGGTGAGCACAGTGACCGCTTCGGTCAGCTCCAGCGCGGCGACCTCCTTCGCCGTGTAGAAGTGCTTCGAGTCCCGCCAGGCGGGGAGCTGGATGACGCGCTCGGCAGTTTCGCCAGCGGCCAGCGCGTCCTTCGAGTGCATGTCGATGCAGAAGGCGCAGTGGTTGATCTGCGAAGCCCGGATCCAGACCAGCTGCCGCAGGACCGGGTCGAGGCCGTGCCGGGTCGCGGCGTCGAAGCGGATCATCGCCTTGTACGCCTCGGGCGCCAGCTCCGCCATCTTGAGCCGGAGCGGCTGTACCGGAAGTCGTGCTGTCGTGGTCATGCCGTCGACCCTACGAGCGATTGGCACTCTGTTATGGTCCATTTCCGTGCGCGCGGAGTGGGCCAGTTCGCTGAGTGAAGACCTCCACCTCGACCTGCGCGGGCCTCGGCTGCGCGACGGCCTGATGGAGGCGCTGCGGGACGCGATCCGCACCGGCCGCCTGACCCCAGGGGCGAAACTGCCGTCCAGCCGCACCCTCGGCGCGGATCTCGGAATCGCCCGGAACACCGTGGCGCAGGCGTACGCGGAACTCGTGACCGAAGGCTGGCTCACCGCGAGGCAGGGTGCCGCGACCCGGGTCGCCCCGCGCGCCGAAACCGCGCCCGCACCGACCGTGCCGAAGCCCGCGCCGCGCCACCGGATCGTGCACGACCTGCGCCCCGGCCAGCCGGATCTGTCCGCGTTCCCCCGCGCGGACTGGCTGAAAGCCGCGCGCCGGGCACTGACCGGCGCGCCCCACGACGCGTTCGGCTACGGCGGTCCGTTAGGCCGCCCCGAGCTGCGCGAAGCCGTAGCCGCGTACCTCGCCCGCACCCGCGGCGTACGCGCACACCCGGACCAGATCATGATCTGCGCTGGCACGTCACACAGTCTCGTCGTGCTCGGCGAAGTACTGAAGCAACGGAACACTGCGGCGGTCGCAGTCGAGTCGTACGGTCTGCAGGTCCATCGCGCACATCTCGCCAAAGTCGGCTTCGGCACCCCGCAGCTGCCGGTGGACGCCGACGGCGCGATGGTCGAGCAGCTCAACGACCTGCCCGACGTCGGCGCAGTGCTACTGACGCCGTCGCACCAGTTCCCCACCGGCGTCGCGCTGCATCCGGACCGCCGGGCCGCCGTAGTGGACTGGGCGCGCCGGACCGGCGGCCTGGTGCTGGAAGACGACTACGACGGCGAGTTCCGCTACGACCGCAGCCCGGTCGGCGCGATACAGGGGTTGGACCCGGACCACGTGATTTACCTTGGCACCACAAGCAAAGCGCTCGCCCCAGGCCTGCGCGTCGGCTGGATGGTGCTGCCGCCGAGGATCGCCAGGGCGGCCGCCGAAGCGAAGGGCGACCGCGACCCGTACTCCGGCGTGCTCGACCAGCTCACCATGGCCGAGTTCATCACTTCCGGCAGCTACGACCGCCACATCCGCGCGATGCGGCTGCACTACCGCCGCCGGCGCGACCAGCTCGTCGCGGCACTGGCCGAACACGCGCCGAACACGCGGGTGACCGGGCTGTCCGCCGGACTGCAGGTACTGGTGGACGTTCCACGCGGCGAGGAAAGCGCTGTGGTGCAAGGGTCCGCGTGGCAGGGCCTGTCGATGCACGGGCTCAGCGCGTTCCGGCATCCCGACGCGCCCGCGGACCGCGACGCGCTGGTGATCGGCTACAGCACTCCGTCGGCCAGCGCGTGGTCGGGCGCACTGGCCGCGTTGTGCCGGGTACTGCCCTAGCCCGGGCACCGATTTCCGCGAGTTTGCCGCCTCGTGGAGCGGGTAGCCGAAGAGGGAGAAGGGAGGACGCATCGTGAACGACAAGGTCGAGAACAAGGCTGACGAGCTCAAGGGCCGCGCGAAGGAAGCCGTGGGCAACGCCACGGACAACGAGCAGTGGCAGGCCGAAGGCAAGGCCGAGCAGGGCACGAGCCACCTCAAGCAGGCCGCCGAAAAGGTCAAGGACGCGTTCAAGAGCACCAAGGACTGAGCCGCGCGTCGCCGCGAAGCCCGGGGCATCCGTGCCCCGGGCTTCTTCTCGCTCCGTAAACTTGCGCACTGCGCAAACATTGCGCGGCACGCAAGCGGCGCCCTATGCTGGTCCCATGACCGAACGACCCAACCTCCGAGACCGCCGCCGCCACGAGACCCGGGTCGACATCTCCTGGGCAGCGGTCCGGCTCACGGTCGAACGCGGTCTGTCGAACGTGACCATCGAGGAAATCGCCCGCGAGGCGGGAGTTTCGCCGCGCACCGTCAACAACTACTTCTCCAGCAAAGCCGAGGCGATCGTCGCGCGGCACCAGGACCGGGCTCGCGGGATCGCTGATCACCTCCGCGCGCGCCCGGCGGAGGAACCGCTGTGGACCGCGCTCCGGGAGGCCTCGCTCCGGCAGCTCGACGTCGACCGCGGCGACGCTCCCGAGGGCGCCCCGGATCCACAATGGACGGCCGGGGTCCGGGTCATGATCGCGGAACCCGCGCTGGCGGGCGAATTCCTCAAGGCCAACGCCGCCGCCGAAGAAGCACTGGCGGAGGCGATCGCGGAACGTCTCGGCGCGGAGGCCAGCGACCTCCGCGTCCAGCTCATCGCCACCACCGCCGGCGGCGTGCTGCGCGCAGTCATCCAGGAGTGGCTGCACGCCTCGCCGCCGAAGGACCTGGCCGACGTCGTGCACGAGGCGTTCGACACGCTCGCCGACGTGCTTCCCTGATCCCGCAAGGAGATCCCCGTGTCCGAAATCGTCATCGCGGGCGCCGGGCCGAACGGCCTGATGCTCGCCGCCGAACTCTGCCTCGCCGGAGTCCGCCCGATCGTCCTGGAACGGCTCGCCGAACCCGACGGAGTACGCCGCGCCAACGGTCTCGTCGGCCAGGTCGTGCCGCTGCTGCACCGCCGCGGCCTGTTCGAGAAGCTCGCGGACGCGCCCGAACCCGTTCCGGCTCCCCGGTTCGTCTTCGGCGCGTTCCCGATCGAATTCGCCGATCTGCCCAGAAACCCGATGTACCTCCTGCCGAAACCGCAGCACGAACTCGAGCAGACCCTCATCGAGCACGTCCGCGCGCTCGGCGCCGAACTCCGCCGGGGCCACGAGATCACCGGATTCACCCAGGACGAGAACTCGGTGACCGTACTGGTGCAAGGGCCGGACGGGCCCTACGAAGTCGCCGCCGAATACCTGGTCGGCGCGGACGGCGGACGCAGCACCGTGCGCAAGCTCGCCGGGATCGACTTCCCCGGCGTCACCTGGGACGAGTCGGTGTCCCGCAGCGCGAACGTCCGGCTCCCGGAGTCCTTCGTCGATCCCGAGACCGGTGGCCTGAAGCTGGAGACCGGGGTCCTCCCGCCGTTCCAGCACCACCGCACGGAAACCGGGGTGTTCGTGTTCGCGCCGTTCGACCCGGAGAATCCGGCGCTGTCGGCCAGCGAACCCGGCGGAGCCGCCGATTTCGCCGAAGACGAGCCGCTGACCATCGCCGAATTGCGCGCGAGCGTACAGCGGGTGCTGGGCGTCGACCTGCCGCTCGAACCGCCGTCCGGTCCCGGTCCGTTCCTGCTGCGCAGGCTGACCGGCGGCAACACCAGGATCGCCGAGACGTACCGGCGGGGCCGGGTGCTGCTGGTCGGCGACGCCGCCCACGTGCATTCCGCGATCGGCGGCCCGGGGCTGAACCTGGGCCTGCAGGACGCGGCGAACCTCGCGTGGAAGCTCGCCGCGGAGGTGCGGAGCTGGGCTCCGCCAGGGTTGCTCGACACCTACGAAGCCGAACGCCGCCCGGTGAGCGAGCGCGTCGTCATGCACACCCAGGCGCAGAGCGCACTCGTCGCGCCCGGCCCGGAAGTCACCGCGCTGCGCGAATTCTTCACCGAACTGCTGTCCTATCCGGATGCGCGCCAGCACATCGCCGACCTGATGTCCGGCGCGGACCTCCACTACGGCACCGACCCGAGCACCGGCCGCTGGGCCCCCGACCTGCCGCTCGCCGACCCGGGCCCGCTCACCGCCGCGTACCGGGCCGCACGCCCGGTGCTGCTGGACCTGACCCCGGACGCCGTGCTCGCCGACGCGGCCGCGCCATGGCACGACCGTGTGACCACGGTGTCCGCCACGCCGACTGGCGACGCACCAACTGCCCTGCTCATCCGCCCGGACGGCTACGTCGCCTGGTCCTCCACCGACGCCCAACCGGACGTCGAGACGCTCCGCGCCGCGCTCACGCAGTGGTTCGGCGCGCCAGTCAGGTCAGCCGTGTCGTCGCCACGTTGATGCGTGCCCCGGCCGGCAGCGTGCCGTCCGGGGCCACCAGCGGCCGGGAAGCCACCCGGAACGCAGTCCGCAGCCCCATCAGCTGCGTCTCGTCGAGCGCGTCGATCTGGTAGTAGGTGTCGTGACAGGTCTGCCACACCGAATCCGGCGGGCCGGACAGGTCCACCAGCAGCTCGTGCCATTCGACCGGTGCGAATCCGGCCGGGCCGAGCAGCGCGTCGAGGCCTTCGCGGGTGCGGCTGCGCGGATCGCCAGACGTCGGCACCTGCCGGTCCTCGGCCACCACCGCGAAAAGCGGCCGGGCGACCTTCAGGAACACCTCCAGGGCGTCGGTCCCGCCGCCGCCCACGCCGATCACGAAGGTGCCGCCGGGCCGCAGCACGCGGGCGGTCTCGGCGATCACCTTTTCGACGTCGGACATGAGCATCAACGCCATGAGCGACACGACCGCGTCGTAGCTGTCGTCCGCGAACGGCAGCTCTTGCGCACGGCCTGGCCGCAAGTCCGCGTCGGTGAGCCCGGCCCGGCCGCGCGCGACTTCCAGTTGCTTGGCGGAAAGGTCGATGCCGGCGAGCTTTCCGGTACCGCGACCGGCGAGCACGGCCAGCAGCGCGCCGTCCCCGCAGCCGAGGTCGAGCACGCTGCGCGGCTGGCCAACGTGACCGGCGAACGCCTCGTACACCGAGCGCCCGTCGACCCGGCCCCGCTCGGCCAGTTCGGACGCTGCAGCCGGGTTCCGGTCGTGAAAATCGCGCAGGAACTCTTCGGCGGGCGTCATCATGCCCGTGACGGTAGCGCGAACAGTCACTTCAGCAGCTCAGTTTTGGCCAGGTTGACGCACAGCCCCGCCGGAAGCCGGCCGTCCGCGGTGCGCAACTGCTCGGTTTCGGCGAGGAATGCCGAGCGCAGCCGGGCCAGCTGAACGTCGTCCAGGGTGTCGGTCGAGTAATACGATTCACAGCACAACGTCCACACCTCGTCCGGCGCGGCAGTCAGGTCGATCTCGTACGGCTCCCAGGAAACCGGCGCGAACCCGGCCGGAGCGAGCACCTCGTCGATCCCCTCGCGGTTCGACGTGCGCCGTTCGGCGGTGTAAGTGGCCCGCCGCTCCTCCGGCACCTCCCGGAACAACGGCCGGGCCAGCTCCAGGAACACCGGAGTCGCGCCGGTCGATTCGGGACCGCCGACGACCACCGCGAACGCCCCGTGCGGAGCCAGCACCCGCGCCACCTCGGCGGCGACTGCCTCCGCGTCTTCCATGAGCATGAACGCCATATGCGACACGACCGCGTCGTAGCTGTCGTCCGCGAACGGCAGTTCCTGCGCTCGTCCATGATGAAGCTCCGCCCCGGCCAGCTCCGGACGCTGCCGGGCAAGGGCGAGCTGCCCCGACGACAGATCGACACCAGCGAGCTTTTCCGCGCCGCGCCGCGCGCACACGGCCAGCAGCGCACCGTCTCCGCAACCGAGATCAAGCACCCGGCGCGCGGGCGCGACCCGATCGGCGAGCACCTCGTAGCTCGTCCGGCCGTCCCCGGTCACCCGGCCGGACTCGATCAGCACGGACATCGCGTCCGGTTTGCGATCGTGGTACTCGCGCAGGTAATTCTCCGCGGCAGAGGTCATGCTCCGACGGTAGCGAATTCCTGGTACCCCTGTGGCATGGACGAAGAAGCTCTGCTCGGCATCGACGTCGGCACGACCGCGGTGAAAGTCGCGGCGTTCGCGCCGGACGGCCGGGAACTCGCGGCGCACTCCGCGCCGTACCCGATCCGCCGGCCGCGGCCCGGCTGGGCCGAACAGGACCCCGAGGAGTGGTGGCGCGCAACGGACCTCGCGCTCCGCACCGTCCTTTCCGGACTTCCCGCCGGCGCGGTGCGCGCGGCCGGGATCGTCAGCCAGGTCAACACCCATCTCCTCGTCGACCGCGAACTGCGGCCGCTCACCCCGGCGGTGATCTGGCAGGACCAGCGCTGCGCGGAGATCGCCGCGGAACTCGACGCGCGCTTCTCCCCCGACGACAAAAAACGCATCTGGGGCGGGCCGATCGTGCTCGATGCGTCGTTCGCCGGCGCACGCGCCGCGTGGTTCGCGCGCGAGCAACCGGAATTGTGGTCCCGCGCACGATGGATGCTGAGCCCCAAGGACTTCATCGGCGCGCGGCTCACCGGACGGGTCGCGACCGACCTGCTGTCCGGCGTACGCATCGCGGGCGCTTCCGGCTACCTGCCCGAAGCGGTCGCGCTCGTGGACGGGCTCGGCGACCGCCTGCCGGACCTGCTCGCTCCGGAGGACCTCCTCGGCCACGCTGCAATCTTGGGCGACGCTCCGGTCGTCGTCGGCACCATGGACGCGTTCGGAGCCGTTTTCGGCACCCGCACAACGGAACCCGGCCGCGCGATGGTCACCTGCGGGACGTCCTTGGTAGTCGCGGCCGCCTCACACCGCAGCGAATCGGTACGAGGCCTGGTCACTTTCCCGCCGCGCGGCGACGTCGTCGTGCACGCCGGGCCAACGCAAGCCGCCGGCGACGCGGTGCGCTGGTGGAGCCGAGCGTCCGGACTGTCCGTGCCAGAAGTGTTCGCGTCCGCCGCGGAAGGCAAGCCCGGCGTGGTGTTCCTGCCGCACCTGCAAGGCGAACGCGCGCCGCTGTGGGATCCGGACCTACGCGGCAGCTTCCTCGGCCTGACCTCGTCCACAAGCACCGCCGACCTGTCACGCGCCGTGCTGACCGGCGTCGCGTTTTCCGCCCGGCACGTGCTCGAAACCGTCGAAGAAGCCTGTGGCGCACGCCTTCCGTCAGTGACGTTCTCCGGCGGCGGAGCGCGCAGCGACCTCTGGACGCAACTGCACGCCGACGTTCTGTCCCGGCCCGTCGAACGCCTCCGCGTACTCGACAGCGCCGCACTCGGAGCCGCCCTCCTCGGCGCAGTCGGCGCAGGACGGTACCCAGCCGTCGAAACCGCAGCAGCCTCGACAGTCGCCGTGGAACGGACCTTCACTCCCGAGACCGACTTGACCGGCCTGTACGAGGCGTATCGCGCCGCCCACGAAGGGCTCGCGAGAGTGCACGAACGGCTGGCTCGATGGTGATCTAATGGCCAGCATGGAAACCCTCCGCTACGGCAGCGAGCCCAGCCAGTTCGTCGAACTCCACGGCGCCCCGGGCGGGCGGGGCACCGCGATCCTGCTGCACGGCGGCTGGTGGCGCGCCCGGCACGACCTGCACCAGCTCGACCCGATGGCGGCCGACCTCGTCGCCGCGGGCTGGTACGTGGCGAACCTGGAGTACCGGCGCGTCGACGGCGACACCGGCGGCTGGCCGCAAACCCTGGACGACGTCCTGGCCGCGATCGCCGCCGTCGACCGCCCGGCCGAGCTGCCGGCTGTCGCGATCGGACACTCCGCGGGCGGGCACCTGGCGCTGCTGGCCGGACGGGAACTCTCCGGCGTCATCGCGCTGGCCCCGATCACCGACGTCCCGCGCGCCCGAGCCGAAAACCTGGGCGAAGGCGCCGCCGGCCTGTTCCTGACCGGCGACGACCCCGCCGCGTCCCCGATCCGCCAACTGCCGATCGGCAGCCCGCAGCTGGTCGTGCAAGGCGACGCCGACGTCCGGGTCCCGGTCGAGCACGCCCGCGACTACGTAGCCGCGGCGAAGGCGGCCGGCGACGACGTGGAGTACGTCGAACTCCCCGGCGTCGACCACTTCCGCCTGATCGACCCGGCCGACGACCCATGGCAGCCCGCCCGCGCCTGGCTCGACCGGCGGTTCAGCTGACGTCCGCCTCGACAAACCGGTGCCCGGCGGTGTTCTCGATGACCACCGCCGTCACCTGCGCCGGGTCGACGACCGCCGTGCCGTAGAGGTACGCACCGTCGCGCGCCGCCCGCTCGGACACCATCCAGCCGCCCGCGACCTGGCGCTGCCCGTCCTTGCCGAGCACCACGAGCAGGCATTTCTCCCCGGCCGGAATGCCAGTCACCGAGCCGTCGACGCGCACCCACCCCGATTGCGGAACGATGTTCGCGGTCAGCCGGGCCTGCCCGCTGGCCCCGGAAACCACCTTCGTGCCAGGCACCGCACTCGTCGACGGCGGCGCGGTCGGTACCGCCACCGCAGGCCCGGACCAGCTCCGCCCCACCAGCACCCCGACGCCCACCGCGGCCGCGGCCACCACGACCGCGACGGCGACCGCCATCGACCGCCCCCGCCCAGCCCGGGCCCGCGACTCCGCGCGCACCCGGTCCACCGTCCGCTGCATCACCAGGTCCGCCCCCACCGGCGGCCCGTCCAGCAACGCCTCCGGCGGCAGCTCGCCGAGGAAACTCTGCACCTCCCGCAGCGACGCGGCCTCCGCCCGGCAGCGCTCGCACCCGTCCAGATGCGCCTCGACGTCGCTCTGCTCGCCCGAGGAGAGCTGACCGGACAGGTACCCCGCCAGGTCGACGTGTTCGTCGGCAGTGTTCATCCGGCCACTCCTTCCGCTCGCCGGAACTCTTCCCGCAACGCCCGCAACCCGTAATACGAGCGGGACTTGACCGTGCCCGGCGGAATCCCGAGCCGCTCAGCCGCCTCGGCGACGCTGCGTCCCTGCAGATACATCTGTTCAAGCACCTCGCGATGCTCCGGGGAAAGCCCGTCCAGCGCGGCGAGCACCACCATCGAGTCGACGACCTGATCGGCATGATCCCGCTCGACCGGCCCGCCCGCCGGCGCCTCCGCCACCTCATGCGGCCGGGCTTCCTTCGCCCGGACCCGGTCGATCACGAGATTCCGCACCACCGTGAGCAACCACCCGCGCACCGACCCGCGCCCGTTGACCAGGCTGTCCGGACTCCGCCACGCCCGGACGAGCGCCTCCTGCACCACGTCCTCCGCCGCCGCGCGATCGCCGAGCAACCGGGTGGCGTAGGCGAGCATCGCCCGCCCGTGCTCCTCGAAAAGCGCGCGAACGAGCGCCTCGTCCGCAACCGCCCGCCGGTGACGGGCCCTGAACCCGGCCATGCCCCGATCATCCTCCCGACCGGACCCGATTGTCCCGCGCGGGGTACGGCCGCGTGCCCCTCCCGTGCGGGGCGCGGGCCGCCCGCCCCTCCTGCGCGGGGTACGGGCCGCGTGCCCCGATCGATACCCGCCCACCAGCGTGGTTCGGCCGACACGATCGGGGAACGGACCCCCTGCGGGCCCGGGAGCTGGGCTAAGTTCGAAATTGATCCAGCCGGAAGGCTTGCTCACCAGGTCGGCGCACGCCGGTGCCGTGCACTGGGATCACCGCCCCGGCCGCCCGACCGCCCTGGAGCCGCCGGGAGCGCTGCGCACACCGCCCTCCCGGCGGCTCCGGGGCACCCAGGGACTTGCCGGTTCTTGCTGCTTACCTCCGCTGAGCCGCCGACCGGCTCCCTCGCCAGCCGGGCTCTGGGACCGCAACGGACGGCCGTGCCCGCACGGATTCCGCTGAGGCCGAGACAGCCATTGCTCCGGAACCGCGCCCGGAACGTCCGCGGAGGAAGCGCCGCCGCCAGCCGAAACGGCGGGAAACCCGGCCACCACACAAACCGTCCGCAACCACGTTGACCGAGTGCCGACACCGGCAAGTCAGCACCGCACCTCGACGCGAAACCCGGCCCCAGAGCCAGGGCACGCCTGCCTCCGCCCTTGCCACGTCCGCAACCGGCGGCCAGCCTGAATCCCGGCCCACCGGCACCGCACCTGACCCCGGCCTCGCCACCCATCGCGAGACCCCCACAGCGTTCACAACCGCGGCCCCCAGAGCCAGGGCACCCAATTCCCGCAGCGCCCCACCGAGTCCATAAAGGACTCAAGCGGCGGCGACCCCCAGGTCGGTCAGCACCACCGGGCTCGCCGGTGCGCCCCGGCGGCGGGCGATCCGCACCAGGCCCCGGCGGCGCAGGCGGTCCATCGCCACCGTTTCCCACAGCGGGACCCGTCCGCCGACCGACCACAGGTAGCACTCCGCGGCCCCGACGAATCCGTTGTGGACCACCACCATCCCGCGCCGCACGTCGTCCAGTGCGTGTACGTCCTCCTCGACGAGCACCATGACCGGCTCCCTCCGTCCCCTTCATGGTGAAACTTCGGGGGCCCCGGGCACATCCGGGAATCCACCTCAGGGGTCCCCTGGAGAAACGGGGTCGCCACCGCCTCTCGGGTCTGGCAGGATCGGGCAGTGTGCGGCCGCCGGCGATCGCGTGCGACGAATCCGGGGCGGAGGGCGTGAACCTGATCGGCGCGAACACCGCGGTGTTCGCGCATGCCGCCGTCCGGCTGGAACCCGCGGCCGCCGCCGAATGCGTTGCGCGGCTTCGGGAACTCATCGGTTCCCCCGCGCTCGAGTACAAGGCCAACCATCTCCTGCGCGCCAAGAACCGCGCCGCGCTGGAGTGGCTGCTCACCGAACCGCTCGCGGACGCCGCCAGCGTGCTGCTCGTCGACAAAGCCCTCTTCCTCGCGGGCAAAATCGTCGATCTGCTGGTCGACCAGACCCCCTATCCGGAATGCCTGCGCCGCCGTCCGGACGCCCGCGCTCGCGCCCTGCACCGCGACGGCCCGCGCGTCCACGGCACCCGCCGCTGGAACGAGTTCCTGCGCTCGTTCACCGGACTGCTGCGCACCTCGAACCGCCGCCTTCCCGCGACGACTCCCGACGAGTTCTTCGCCCAGACAGACGTCCTCGGCGATCTGGTCGCGGCCCGACCGCACCTCACCGCGCTGCGCGACGAACTCCTCGCCGACCCCGCTCTCGTCCCGCCGCTCGACCCGCTGATGCCCGCCCTCGCCGACACGATCGCGTTCTGGCGTCCGGAAAACGTCATCCACGACGAGCAGCCGTCCCTCACCCCGGCCCGGCTCGCGCAACTGCTCGACCCGGCACCTCAGTGGCGATTCGTCGACTCGAAGTCCGAACCGCGGGTCCAGGCAGCCGATTTCCTGGCCGGCGTCGCCCGGCGGCTGACCGAGGAAACCCTGCACGGCGGCGGGGACGCGGAACTCGTCAAACTGCTGCGGCCGTATGTGCTGCCGTCGTCAGTCTGGATCGGGGAGCCAGCGGACTAGCCCGGCGAGAGCATCACCAGTCCCGCGGATTGACGACGTGCACGGCCGCTTCCTCAGCCGATGCCGCGCCGCCGTCGATGCCGATGTCCGAGGCGTACAACTCGTCTTCGGTGTCCGGCCCGAAGCCCGCGTTGGTGGCCACCAGGCGGCCCGCGCGGCGGTCGCCGACCTCGTCGTCGACCAGTTCGCCGTCGGTGTCGTCCGTGTCGCCGAGGCCGTCGCCGTCAGTCGCGCGGATATCCGGGAGTTCCCGCGCCAGCCGGCCCGACCAGCTTTCCCCGGCGGCCTCCTCGGCGGCTGTGGTGCCCCAGTCGCGAGTCGCGAGTGGACGTTCCGGCGGCGAGTAGCCCTCGTCGTAGGGGTCGGTGTCCTCAAGCGTGTCCTCGGGATCCAGCACGCCGGTGTCGGCGTTGTCCTCGATGTCGTCGTCCACTGCTCCTCCTTCCCGCGTGCCCAGGTTACTGCCGCCCGCTAGCCTGTGCGCTCACACCGGGTGGAGGAACGATGACTCAGTGGAGCGGTCCCACGCTGATCGCCGTGTTCGCCGGATTCGGGCTGGCGTTCGTTTTGGTGGTGCCGTATGTGGCGGTCAGCTATCGCAAACGCGGCGAACTCGGCTTGCTGCGCGCCATCGCCGCGCCAGCCTTCCTCGTGTACTGCTTCGCGCTCGTCACCTACACGTTGCTGCCACTGCCCGACATCGACGGCGCGTACTGCGCGGCGCACGAATCGCTGCGGCATCCGGTCTGGAACCCGCTCCAGTTCTTGGACGACATGAAGCAGTTCAACACCGGACTGCTGGACAACCCCGCGCTGCGCCAGGTGTTGTTCAACGTCGCGTTCTTCGTGCCGTGGGGCCTGTTCGTGCGGCGATTGTTCGAGCGGAGCATTGGATTCGCCATCGTCAGCGGGTTCTTCGTGTCGCTCGCCATCGAGACGACCCAGCTGACCGGCGTGTGGTTCCTGATGGAATGCCCGTACCGGCTATTCGACACCGGCGACCTGCTGGCCAACACCACCGGCGCGGCGGTCGGCGCACTCCTCGCGCCCGTGCTGCGCCGCTCGGGCCGGCTGCGTCCGGCCGACGAACCGCGTCCAGTCCTCGCCCGGCGGCGGCTGCTCGGCATGGTGCTCGATCTGATCGCGGTCACGCTGCTGGGCGTCGTGCTGAGCATGATCGCGCTCGCGGTCCAGTACGTCACGAAGGGCACGCTGCAGAACAACACGCTGATCGACGAGGTCCTCGGCCGCTGGGTGCCGACCGCGGTCCTGCTGCTGCTCGTGCCGCTGGCGGGCAACGGCGCGACGCCTGGCCAGCGCGCGGTCATGCTGACGGTCGTGCGCGCGGACGGGCGTCCGCCGTCGGTGCTGCAGTCGCTCGTCCGGTTCCTCATCGGTTCGGGCGGCTACTTCATCCTGGTCGGGCTGGATTCCGGGTGGACGTCGCTGTGGCTGCTGGCGCATCTGGTGTTCATGATCTTCACCCGGGGACATCGCGGCCTGACCGGGCTGGTGTGCCGGTTGTCCGTCGTCGACACCAGGGCCGCGGTTCGCGAGCCGGTTGCCCCGCCAGGGTGATGTCGTTTTTTCGCGAGGTTTAGCCGGTGCGCCGGGGCAGACTGGTCGGCGTGTATGAGGACACCGAACGCTGCGTCCGCGCGGTGCAGTCCAAGGACGACCGGTTCGACGGGTGGTTTTTCACCGCGGTGCTGACCACGGGGATCTACTGCCGGCCGAGTTGCCCCGTGGTGCCGCCCAAAGTCGAGAACATGCGCTTCTACCCAAGCGCCGCCGCCGCGCAAGCCGCCGGATTCCGCGCCTGCAAACGCTGCCGCCCCGACGCGTCACCCGGTTCGCCGCTATGGAACGAACGAGCCGACGTCGTCGCGCGCGCCATGCGCCTGATCGGCGACGGGGTCGTCGACCGCGAAGGCGTGCAGGGGCTCGCCGCTCGGCTGGGCTACAGCGTGCGGCAGGTGGAACGCCAGGTGCAGGCCGAACTGGGCGCGGGCCCGCTCGCACTCGCCCGGGCTCAGCGCGCCGAGACCGCCCGGCTGCTGATCGAAACCACCAGGATGCCGATGAGCGACATCGCGCACGCCGCAGGCTTCTCCAGCATCCGGACGTTCAACGAGACCGTGCGGGCAGTCTTCGCGCTGACCCCGAGCGAGCTGCGCTCCCGCGTACGCGGCGGGAAGCGGAGCAAGTCGCCGGGCGTCCTTTCGCTGCGGCTGCCGTTCCGCCGACCGCTGTGTCCGGACAACCTGTTCGGCCACCTGATCGCCACCGCGGTCCCAGGCGTCGAGGAATGGCGCGACGGCGCCTACCGCCGCACCCTGCGACTGCCGCACGGCCACGGCGTGGTGTCGCTCCGCCCGGAGCCAGACCACGTCGCGTGCCGCCTGAGCCTCACCGACCTACGCGACCTCGCCGCCGCGATCAGCCGTTGCCGCTGGCTGCTGGACCTGGACGCCGACCCGGTAGCGGTCGACGAGCAGCTCGCCGCGGACCCGACCCTCGCTCCCCTGGTCGCTGCCGCCCCGGGCAGGCGCGTCCCGCGCACGACCGACTCAGCCGAGTTCGCCGTCCGCGCCGTCCTCGGCCAGCAGGTCTCGACCGCAGCCGCCCGCACCCACGCCGCGCGACTGGTTCTGGCGCACGGCACCCCGATCGAGGACCGGGAAGGCGGCTTGACGCACCTCTTCCCGTCGTCCGAGGCGTTGGCGGACCTGGACCCCGAAACCCTGGCCATGCCGAAGACCCGCCGCGCCACCCTCCTGGGCCTGGTGTCGGCGCTGACCTCCGGCGACGTCGACCTCACCGCCGGCGGCGATTGGGTCCACGCCCGCGCACAACTGGCCGCGCTGCCCGGCTTCGGCCCGTGGACGGTCGAGAGCATCGCCATGCGCGCCCTCGGCGACCCAGACGCTTTCGTCGCGACCGACCTCGGCGTGAAGATCGCCGCCGAAACCCTAGGCCTGCCAACGAGTCCAGCAGCCCTGATCGCACACGCCAGCCGGTGGCAGCCGTGGCGCGCGTACGCGGTCCAGCACCTCTGGGCAACCGGCGACCACCCGATCAACCGGATTCCCGCGGTGGAGGAATCGGCATGACCGTGGTGCACACCGTCATCGACAGCCCAGAGGGCCCACTGACCCTCATGGCCCGCGACGGCGGCCTGGCCGGCCTGTACATCGGCGACGAGCAATACCGCCCGCCCCGCGCCGCCTTCGGCGACCGAGACGACCGCCCGTTCGGCGCGGCGACGCGTCAGCTGAACGAGTACTTCGCCGGTGAGCGGGTCGAGTTCGACCTTCCGTTAGCTTTCAGTGGCACTCCTTTCCAAGAAACGGTGTGGCGGGCGCTCCTGCAGATCCCGTACGGCGAGACGACGACCTATCGAGAGCTGGCGGAATCCATCGGCCGCCCGACAGCGTCCCGCGCGGTCGGCTTGGCGAACGGCCGGAACCCGATCGGCATCGTGGTGCCCTGCCACCGAGTGCTGGGCAGCGACGGCTCGCTGACCGGCTACGCGGCGGGGATCGACTGCAAACGGCGGCTGCTGGAATTGGAACGTGGTGGGCGGGTGGTTGCGGGGTGAGCCGGGTCGGGCGGGTCGGCTGAACGACGGCTGGTGTGGGCTGGGCGGCTGGTCACGGGGCGAACCGATCCCGGACTGGGCGGCTGGCATTGGCGGGCCAGTTTGGGCAGGTCGGCTGCCCAGTGACTGGAGTGGGCGGTTCGGGTGTGCGGGCGGTTGGTCACAGAGCAAGAGGACAGGCCAGCTTGACCGGCCCGGCCGCCCGAACCGCCCTCACTCGCCCAATGCCCCTCGGCTCATCCCGTACCGCCGCCCCATCCGTACCCGACAGCAGCCTCACCCCAGACCCAGCAACGGCCTAGTTGAACCAGCCGTTCACCGTCCCAAAGTCCAGTGCTCCAGTCACCTCCCCGTACGTCCCCTGCTTCAGCACCTCGGCCGCAGCATGATGAGCCAGCGAGTACGCCGCCTGGGCAATCGACGTCCCCACGCTCACCCGGCGCACCCCGGCCGCACCCAGGTCCGAGACGGGAGGCGCGCCCGGTCCGGCCATGGCGCTCACCGGGATCGGCGAGGACTTCGCTAGTTCCGCCAACACCTCGACGTCGACCAAACCCGGCACGAAAACACTGTCCGCTCCGGCTTCGGCGTAGACGCGGGCTCGGGTCAGGACGTCGGCGAAGCGGCCGGCGGGTTCTCCGATGCCGAAGAGGTACACGTCGGTCCGGGCGTTGATCCACAGGTCCCCCAGACCGGCCGACGCGGCGGCGGCGCGGGCTGCGGTGAAGCGTTCTGCCTGTTCGTCTGGGGTGAAGAGGGCACCGGCGCGGGAGTCTTCCAGGTTCACGCCTACCGCACCGGCTTCGACGACTCCGGTCACGGTTTCGGCGACGGCGGACGGGGCGAGGCCGTAGCCGCCTTCCACGTCGGCCGTCACCGGGATTTCTACTGCTGCGGCGATCTGGGCGATCACCGCGAGCATTTCCGCGCGGGTGAGGTGCTGGCCGTCGCCTTTGCCCAGCGCCCAGGAGACGCCTCCGCTGGTGGTGGCGATCGCCGGCGCACCGGCGCGTTCGATGGCGACGGCGCTGCCCGCGTCCCAGGCGTTCGGCAGCACCAAGACGTCGGCCGCGTGCAGTTCGCGGAAGAGTTTTGCCTTGTCCTGCAACGAGTTCATGAGGTTCTCCCCAGTGCGGGCCCCGGGCGGGGCGACTGGGACGGAACGTATCAGCGGCCACCGACAAAAACCGGAGCCAAGGAGATCAGGGGAGGTCGAAACCCAGTTCGCGGGCGGCGTCGGCGGGGGTCGGCTGGGTCCAGCGGCGGGCGACGGCCTCGTGGGTGGACAGCGAGCGCAATTCGGCTTGGTCCAGGTACAGGATGCCGTGCAGATGATCGGTCTCGTGCTGGACGATTCGTGCTGGCCAGCCGGACAATTCCTCGTCCAGCGCGGCACCGGTTTCGTCGGCGCCGCGAAGCCGGATCCGGAGGGCTCGCGCGACTACGGCCTGCCAGCCGTGCACGCTCAGGCAGCCCTCGAAGAACGCGGCGGTTTCGTCGCCCACTCGGGTATACGTGGGGTTCACCAGCACGCGGAACGGAAGCGGGGCGATTCCGCGGGTGGCGAGGGTGGACTCGGCGACGCCGGGGCGTTCGCGGGCACCGTCCTCGACCACGGCGATCCGGACGGACAGGCCGATCTGCGGCGCGGCGAGGCCGACTCCGGGTGCCGCGTGCATGGTCTCCTTCATGCCCTCGATCAGCCCGGACAGCAGCTCATCGCTCAACTCGCCCTCGTACGGACGCGCGGCGGCGCGCAGCACTGGGTCGCCTGCCTGCACGATCGGCCACGGCAACGGCTGGGCGAGCAGCTTTTCGACCTGTTCGGCGAGCACCGGCGGACCCCTCTCCAAGGGCAACGGGACAAGCGGCATGATCGCACCCGCGCGGAGCACGACACTCGCCCGGGGATCAGGCAAGCTGGCAGCCGTGGCCTACGACGTGAACGCGATCCGCAAGCATTTCCCCGCGCTCGAGGGCGGCGCCGCCTACTTCGACGGACCTGGCGGCTCCCAGGTACCGGACGTAGTCGGCGAAGCAGTGTCCTCGACCCTCTGCGCCGCTATCGCGAACCGCGGCACCGTGACAGCGGCGGAGCGCCGCGCGGACGGCGTCGTGCGCGAAGCCCGCCAAGCCGTCGCTGACTTGCTCGGCGCGCGCCCTGAAGGCGTCGTATTCGGCCGCAGCATGACCCAGGTGACGTACGACTTCTCTCGCACGCTCGCGAAGAACTGGGGACCAGGCGACGAGGTCGTAGTCACCCGCCTGGACCACGACGCCAACGTCCGGCCGTGGGTACAGGCTGCCGAAGCGCGCGGTGCGACTGTCCGGTGGGCGGACTTCGATCCCGCGACCGGCGAGCTGCCGACGTCAGCGGTCACCTCGCTGCTCACTGACCGGACGCGGCTGGTCGCGGTCACTGCGGCGTCGAACCTGCTCGGCACACGGCCGGACATCCCGGCGATTACCGACGCGGTGCGCGAAGCGGGCGCGCTCAGCTACGTGGACGGCGTGCATCTGACGCCGCACTCGCCGGTCGACATCACGGCTTTGGGCGCGGACTTCTACGCCTGCTCGCCGTACAAGTTCCTCGGCCCGCACCTCGGTCTCCTCGCGGCCGCGCCGGACCTTCTGGAGACACTGCAGCCGGACAAGCTGCTGCCGTCGAGCAACGCCGTTCCTGAGCGCTTCGAGCTGGGTACGTTGCCGTACGAACTGCTCGCGGGCACCACAGCGGCTATCGACTTCCTCGCCGGACTCGTGCCGAGCGAAGGCAGCCGCCGCGAACGTTTGCGTACGTCGCTTACGGCGCTCGAAGCGCACGAAGACGCACTGCTGCAGCGGTTGGAGGACGGGCTCGCCGCCCTGCCGCGCGTCGTGCGCTACGGCTCGCCGACGCGGCACCGTACGCCGACAGTGCTGTTCTCAGTCAACGGACTCACCCCGCAGGCGGTGTACGAACGCCTCGGTGCGCAAGGGATCAACGCGCCTGCTTCGACGTTCTACGCCATCGAATGCGCACGGCATCTCGGCCTTGGCGACGCTGGTGCCGTACGTGCTGGCATCGCGCCGTACACGACTGCAGCGGAGGTCGATCTGCTGCTCGCTGCTGTTGCGGAGCTGTGAATGAGCATCGAAACGACTGTCGACGGACGGGTCACCACCATCACCATCAACCGTCCGGAGAAGCGGAACGCGCTCACGAAGGCGATGTACGTCGCCCTCGCCGACGCCTTCGACGCTGTCCGCACACCTATCGCCGTACTGAGCGGAGCTGGCGGCGCGTTCACCGCCGGCAACGACCTTGGCGACTTCCTCGCGCACGAAGCCGGTGACAGTACGAAGACTCCTGCGAGAGTCTTTCAAGAGGCGTTGCTCGCAACGCAGGCTGTGGTGGTCGCGTCAGTCGACGGTCCGGCTGTCGGCATCGGCGCGACCCTTCTGCTGCACTGCGACCTCGTCTACGCCACCGAGCGCAGCTACCTGCAGTTTCCGTTCGCCCCGTTGGGCTTGGTGCCGGAGTTCGGCAGCAGTTACGCGCTACCGCGCCGCGTCGGTCCACAGCGCGCGACGGAACTACTGCTGTTCGGAGAACGGCTCCCTGCGGTCGAAGCGGCGCAACTCGGGTTGGTCAACGAAGTGCTCCCTGACGCGACAGCGCTGAGTAAGCGGGTCTCGGAACGCGTGGCGACGCTCGCGGAACGATCAGTGCGCGCGTTGACCACGACGCGCACACTGTTGCACGACCGCACCGACACGAGCGTCGAAGAGCGAATGGAGTCGGAGAGCAGGCACTTCGCCGAACTGCTGCACGACCCGGACACTGTCCAGACGTTGCGCGCGAAGCTCGACAGGCGTTAGCGACGGCGGCGCTTGTCCACAGCGGCGTCGAGGACCGGACCGAGTTCCTCGACAACGGTGTCGAGCGCCGAGACGGAACGCTCCACTCGCGCCAACACCACGGCACCTTCGAGCGCGCTGATCATCAACACTGCCAACGAAGCAGCGCGCGCCGCCGGTACGCCCATCCGCTCCAGCGCCGACACGATGGGCTTCCGCCACTGAACGAAAGCGTCGTTCGCACGCTCGCGCAACGGTTCACTCGAAGCTGCCGTGTCGGTGACTGTGGCTACTAGCGGACAGCCGCCGCCGTACCCGATCTCAATGAACTCCGCGCGCCACTGTTCGACGACAGCGGCGAAGAGCGCGGACGGCGTCGGGTCGTCGAGCGAGTCCATCGCGCGTGTTACGCGACGCGCAGCGTACCGGCCCGCCCAGTCGATGGCTTCGCCGAACAGCTGCTCCTTACCGCCCGGGAAGTAGTGCTGCAGCGACCCCCGCGGCGCCTCGGCATGCGCCACTACTTCGCGCATTCCGGTGCCGCTCAGACCTTGCGTACGCAGCAACTGCGCAGCGCTGAAGACCATCCGGTCGCGCGCCGGCCGTTCCGTCATCGAGCGTCTCCTCCGTGACTGTCAGCTCGTACTCGTTCTCGCCGCCGTACCCCGGGACGAAGCGGAACCCGCACGCCCGCAGCAATCCTTCCGCGGCGACGTTGCCCTCCTGCACGGTGGCGTGCAACGTCCAGCCGCACCACTGCTCGGCGGCCAGCCCGACCAGACCACGGCCGATGCCCCTCCGCTGCCATCCGTCGGCGACGAGTAGCCCCAGCTCGACGCGGCGGTCGTCTTCCGGAACCGCGTTCAGCAACCCGGCCGGCGCACCCGAGACCTCGGCGATGAGGGCAGTGCCGGCGAGGAGGAACCGCTGGTACCGGGACAGGACCACGTCCGGTTCGACCGCACCGCCGAGGGTGAAGCGGCGGCTCAGCGATTCCGGCGAGCAGGCCCGGACGAGATCGGCCACGGAACCGGCGGTAGCCGGTCGCACGGCGGTCATGACAGTCGTCATAAACCGAGGGTGGCACAGGGTCGCGGCTATGACAAGCGTCATGGGAGATGTCACGCTGCCGACACGGTCCGCGCGATCCGGGCGGCCCGGTACCGGCGGACGGCCACCGGTTTCGGGTAAGGCGAATTCACTTATCGTATCCGCGATACCCCATCGGCGGTAATTCCACCGATTAATCGGGTGCCGACCACGATGCGTGGTCGCCGGGCCTCTTTGGGTGAAAATGGTTCCCGATACCTGCCGGGAACGCGTTTTTTCCTTATATTTTCCTGGACGCTCCGGCATGCGAGCAAAGGAGATACGGCCATGACCCAGTCGCTCGAGGTTCCGACGAAGGAATTCTGTCTCGACTGGACGATGGACGGGGCCAATGGCGGCCGGGTGCACTTCACCCTGTCCGGCCAGGTGAGCCTTTTGGACGGCAAGCGGTTCTACAAGATCGACGGCGTGCTGTACATCGCCGACGGCAGCGCGTACTGCCGGGAGATCGGGAACCCGCGGCTGCACGTGCGGCGCAACGGCGTCGAGGAGACCGGACGGCAATGGGGCTGGGAATCGATCAGTTCCCGCAAGAGCGCGAACCGGCTCTGCACAATGGACGGTTATTTCGTGCGCACGGGCTACTGGGCGCCCGCCGATCGCAGCATCCAACTCGGAATAGTCGCCGAACACGGAGTCACCCGGCGGCGGACGCACAGCTCGACCGCGACGATTCGGCTCGTCGACTGAATTCTTCTCGGATATCGGGATTGTTCCAGGCTTTGCGATTTCGCGACGGCTCGGACAGGCACGCCTGTCCGAGCCGCCCGCGTTCCGGACCGCAAGATCGCTTACCGCCCAAGGCGAACCGTACGAACCAGACATCCGGCTCCCAGCAAGGCACCCAGCCCCGCGAGGCATTGGCCTGGACCACTCCTCGGGCGGCAACCCCCGCTCGACGTCACCCACATGGGTAAACCCCGGCCCCGGAGGTAAGCAGGAACACACCGGATCCCCAGGAAAAACGTGAAAAACGTTGTGCGGGACACAGCGCTCGCGCGCGCGAAAGAGGACCATGGGAGCCATGCGGAACAGGACTCGGGCAGGCAGACCACCACACCCTGGTAAACGATTGCTCCGACGGCTCGGCGCCGTGCGCAACCCGCTCGTTCGCCGGTCGGATCGGATCGAAGGCGTACTCGCCGCGATCGCCACGCTGATCGCGCTCGTCGCGATTCCGTTCGCCATGACGATCGGCAGCGCGGACATCGCCGCGGAGACCGCCGCATCCGAAGCGCAGCTGCAGTCCCGGCACCAGGTGACCGCGACGGTGCTCACGACCGCGGCGCAGCCGGCCGCATCCGTCGGCGACAGCGCGCCGATCGCCAACACCGCGCGCGTGAACGCGGTGTGGAAGCCGCCGAACGGCGCGCAGCGGACCGGTGTCATCACGGTGCCCAGCGCTTCCGCGACCGAGGGCTCGACCACCGAGATCTGGCTCGACAACTCCGGCAAGCAGACCACCGCCCCGCTGACGCACGCGGACGCGGTCACCAACGGCGTGCTCGTCGCGGCCTTCTGCTGGCTGTGCGTGGTCGCGGTGCTGGCCGGCGCGTTCTGGGTGGCGCGGCGAGTGCTGGACCACCGGCGCGCGGCGCGGTGGGCGGCCGAGTGGGCGCAGCTCGCCGGCCCGGAAGCGGTTCGCTGACCCTCTCCGCGAGATCTTTGTGTCGGTCGCGGTGCCGGTGGGCGATGGCTAGACCACCGGCACCGTAAGCCCAGTCCCGTTGACGTCCGCGCGCACTTGTCCGCTGTGCCGACCAATGCCCCAGTTCGCTGACACCTCCGCAAACTATCCGCGACTGCCGCGCCGACCAGCTCCGCAGTCCGCCGACACTTCCGCCAACCGTGCGCGACCGCCGCGCCGACCAGGTCCGCTGACACCTCCGCAAACCACCCGCGACCGCCGTGCCAACCAGTCCCGCAATCCGCCGGTACCTCCCGCAAACCATGCGCGATCACAGTGCTGGCAGCGACTTTCCGGCCTGGCGAATGCGCGCAGTGCGCCCGGCCCGGAGGCAGTCCGCGGTCAGATGCGCTGCCTCCGGGCCCGGCCCCGGCGGACCGAGCGGGGCGACACCCCCAGCGTCGCCCCGGGCCGGTACTACGCCTGCCGCCCTGCCCGGATGTTGGCGAGTTAGCCACCAGCTATCTCGTCGAGGCACAGTCTTGTGGAGGCCTCCGGCGATTGTCAACTGTGAGCTAATCTGAGATAGTCGCCTTAGCTGAGAGCAATCAGCTGCAACTGGAGGGGCGTAGCAGCATGTCCGAAGACACCCGGCCGGAGGATGCCCGGCCCACCCTGGCCTCCAGACTCGACGACCTCTTCCGCACCGTCCGCCCGCAGGGAAGACACTGGACGAACGCCGAGGTGGCAGCCGAACTGAAGCGGGTTTCGCCGGAGCTGAAGGTCGGCTCGGTGTACTTGTCGCAGCTGCGCACCGGCAAACGGACCAATCCCTCCCAGGAACTGCTTGCCGCACTGGCGAAATTCTTCGGCGTGTCCGTCGCGTACTTCTTCGACGACGAGGTCGCCGGCTCCGTGCTGTCCGAGCTGGCCGCGGTGGAGGCGATGCGCCAGGCAGGCGTCCGCGCGGTCGCGATGCGCGCGGCGGGCATGCGCGAGGAAAACCTCCAGGCGATCACCACGATCATGGACCAATACCGCAAGATGCAGGGGCTGCCCCCGGTCACGGACGAAGCGGCGCGGTGACCGGCACCCCGTCCGAAGCCCCGCAACGGCGCGAACAGCTGCGCCGGATGCGAGACGAAGGCGCCCAGCGGATCGCCGAACTCGACCTTCCGCCGAAATACGACCTGGCCACGCTCTGCGCGCGCCTTGGCGAGATCCGCGAACGGCCGATCACTCTGGTGCCGTTGCCGATGCCCGCGTCACACCCGTGCGGCATGTGGGTAGCCGCACGGGGCGAGGACCTGATCTTCTTCGACGCCAACACCACCGGGGCGCACCAGGAGCACATCATCTTGCACGAGCTGGGTCACATCATCTGCTGTCATCGCGGCTCGGGTCTCCTTGACGACGAGAGCGCCCGCTCGCTGTTCCCCAACCTGGACCCGGACATCGTCCGGGACATGCTGATGCGCGCCACCTACGACGACGCACAGGAGCAGGAAGCCGAGATCATCGCCTTCCTGCTGTCCGAACGCATGGGCACCCCCGCGAAACCCATCGCGGAAACCCCGAAGGCAGGGGAAAAACCGATGGACCGCATCGAGCGATCCCTCCTCTAGCCCGCACCCTTCCGAGCGAGCGCAGGTCCGTGAGGGCCACCTTCACAGACCCTGATTCCCTCAGGGTTCCCCTCACGACCCACCGCCACCGCCCGGAGTCCGTGAGGGGCCCCTTCACAGACCCAGATTCCCTCAAGGAGTCCTTCACGGACCGCCCCCGCCCGCCGGAACGCACCCAATGTGGCGTTCGGTGCATCTGACGCAACCAACGCCACATTGGGTGCATGCGACGCACCCAATGCCACATTGGGGCGCTAGCCCCACCCCAACGAGAACCGCCGCCCACGCACCCAACCCACCAGCGCACCCACACCACCCCCGCACCCCGATACGAAGCCCAAATGCGGTCTGAGGGTGCTTGTCAAGGCATCTTTCCCGCCTTGACAAGCACCCTCAGACCGTCGTCACAATTGGCTTCGGGGTGCCCCACGCCAGACAGCCCGCGATGTCGCCGCCAGGCGACGAGCAGACCCCCTCACCGCCCCCGCAACCGAGCCAGCTCCGTAGCCACAGTCCCCACCGCGTACCGAATCTGATCCTCCCGATGCTCGCTGGTCACGAAAAACCGCAACCGAGCCTGCACTTCCTCCACCGCCGGATACAAAATCGGATCGACCACGACCCCCCGCTCATACAACGCGGTAGCCAGCCTCAACGTCGTATCCGAATCCCCCACCACACAAGGCACAATCGGCGTATCCCCAGCCGACCCGGTCGGCAGCCCAATCTCCGTGGCCAACCGCAAAAACAACCGGGAATTGTCCCGCAACCGCACCAACCGCTCCGGCTCCTCCTGCAAAACCCGAAGCGCGGCAAGGGAAGCAGCAGCATTACCCGGCGTAATCCCCACACTGTAAACAAACCCGGGCAGCGAATACCGCAACCACCGCACCGTCCGAGCCGACCCGGCCAGATACCCCCCACACCCGGCCAGCGACTTGGACAACGTCCCCATCCACAGATCAACCCCGGACCGGTCAACCGCGAAATGGTCCCCGATCCCAGCCCCACGCGGCCCCATCGTGCCGATGCTGTGCGCCTCATCCACCATCAGCAACGCCCCATAACGCCGCTTCAACTCAATAAGACGAGGCAGATCAGCAACATCGCCATCCATGCTGTAAACGCCTTCGACCACAATCAACACCCGCCGGAACCGCGACCGAGACCGGCGCAGCACGTCCTCCAGCCGCGCAGTGTCATTGTGCGGAAACGGCTGCCGCGTAGCCCCGGACAGCGCACACCCCTGCAGAATACTGTCGTGCGCCAGCGAATCATGCACGATCAGATCGCCAGGCCCGACCAGATGTCCAATCGCCCCAACGTTAGTCGCGTGCCCGCTCACCAGCACCAGACTGTCCTCGACACCGAGGAAAGCAGCCAGCTCCGTTTCCAAGTCACGCGACAAGTCACGATCACCAGCGAGCAACCGGCTGCCAGAAACCGAAGTCCCATAACGCTCGACAGCCTCATGCACCGCCGCGGTGACCGTCGGATGCCCGGCCAGTCCGAGATAGTTGTAGCTGGAGAAGGACAAATACTCCCGCCCGGAAACCGACGTCGTGGCGTCCATCCGTCCCTGATGCTTGCGGAAGTACGGATTGGGCACGCCGAGGCCCTCGAACTCCTTCAACCGCGCCTCGATCGCCGCAGCCTCCGGGAACTCCTCGATGGCCGCACTCGCCGGGTCCCACGCCGGAGCCGGAGGGGCCACCGGAGCCGCGGCGGGCACCAAAGCTGTTGCGGGAGCGATCATCCCGGCGACCGCGCCCACCGTCAGCACCCCGGACTGCTCGACGTCCAACGGCAGGCCCGGGAACCGCTTGCGCAGCCGGCCTTCCAGCTCAGTGAGCATCAGCGAGTCGAAGCCGAGGTCGTCCACGAGCAGCTGCCCGGCGTACAGCTCGCTGACCGGGAACGCTGTCGTCCGCGCGACTTCTTCGAGCACGACAGCCAGGACGTCCCGCGCGGACGTCGTCTCTTCCGTCTCCTCGACCGGCGCGGCGGTGGCGCCGAGCGGCTCCAGCGTCTGCGCTTTGGCGAGCTTCACGTCGTCGACGACCCAGTGCCGGCGCGGGCTGAGCGGGCTCGGCGGCAGCGTGCAGCGCGGCAGGCCGTCGGCGACCGGTCGGAGCCCTGTGCCGGTCACCGCGCGCGGAGCCAGCTCCGCCGGTGCGCCGTCCTCGACCTGCTCCTCCCCCGGTGACACGACGCCGGCGAAGACGCCCGGCTCCAGCTCGCCGGACTGCCCGGATTCGAGCGCGACCGACGCGTCGACCAGCTTGGCGACCGCGTCCGCGATGTCGTCCGCGGCAACCGCCAGCCGTTCCGGGAAGAGCGTCCGTCGGGCGAGGGTGCCCGCGACCGCGGACAGCGGCGGGTTCTCGCGAGCGAGCGTTTCGGCCATCTCACGGGCGTGCCGCGCAAGCCCGGCCCGGTCCCGTGCGGTGAGCAGCAGCAGCCGGGGCGTCTCCGCACCCGGAGTTTCCTGCGCCGCCTCCTCGACGACCACGTGCACATTGGAGCCGCCGAAGCCGAACGCGCTCACTCCGGCGCGGCGCGGTCCGTCGCTCTCCCACGGCGTGACCCGCCCGGCCACCTGGAGCCCGGCGTCCCGCAGCGGCAGATGCTCGGCCGCCTCGAACTCCGGCTGCGGCAGGATCTGTCCCTTGTGGACGGCCAAAATGGACTTGATCAGCCCGGCGATGCCAGCGGTGCCAAGGGAATGGCCGACGACCGACTTCGCCGCCCCGAGATACGCGGAGGTTTCCGCGCCGCGGCGCAGCTCGGTCAGCGCGCTGATCTCCACGTCGTCGCCGACCGCGGTCGCGGTGCCGTGCGCCTCCAGGAAGCCGACCGACGCCGGGTCGACCCCCGCGTCCTTGTAGGCCCGGCGCAGCGCCAGCAGCTGGCCGGATTCCTGCGGCATCATGCCGCCCTTCACCGTGCCGTCGTTGGACAGCCCGACGCCGCGGATCACCGCGTACACCCGGTCGCCCGCCGCCCGCGCGTCCGCCAGCGGACGCAGCACCAGCACCCCGGCCCCCTCGCCGAGCACGAAGCCGTCGGCCCGGCGGTCGAACGGACGGCATTCGCCGGTGCGCGAGATCGCGCCGATCCGGCACAGGCCCACGAACAGGTCCGGGGCCAGGATCAGCTGCGCGCCGCCGGCGACCGCGATCCGGCACCGGCCCGCGCGCAGCGCGAACACCGCGTTCGCCACCGCGGTGAGCCCGCCGGAACAGGCCGAATCGAGCGCGTAGCTCTCCCCGTGCAGGTCGAAGACGTTGCTGATCGAACTCGGCCCCATGTTCAGCAGCAGCCCGGCCATCGCGGTGGCGTGCAGCCCGCTGACCGCGGACGCCGCCTCGGCCATCGCCGGATCGCCGGGACGGCCGAACTCGCCGCCGATCAGCTGCTTGAGCCGCAGGTGCAAGGTGCTCATGTCGCGGTAGCCGCTGTCGCTGAGCGACATGATCACCGACGTGTCGTCGCGGTCGAACCCCTCGGCCTCCCAGCCCGCGTCCTGCAGCGCCTCGCGGGTCAGGTCGACCAGCAGCCGATGCTGCGGGTCGAGCGATTTGGCCCGCCGCGGCGGGATCTTGTAGTGCCCGGCGTCGAAGTCCCCGACGCCGTCGAGCAGCGCCATCCGGTCCGAGTAGACCGCCGCGCTGTCCCGGAAATCGTCGTTGTAGAACGCTTCGCGCCGCCACCGCGAATCCGGCACTCGCCGAAACTGCGGTTTGGGCTCGCTCAGCAGATCCCAGTACTCGTTGACGTTGCGCGCTCCCGGAAAACGGCAGCCCATTCCGACAACGGCGATGTCCTGGTTATTTTCGGATTCTTCCCACCCAGATCTGACAGACCCCATGGCATGACTTCCTCGTGCCGATCCCCACCCAGTCGACACCGAGATTGCCCGTTCTTACCCGGTTTTTCAAGGGCATTGGGCAATTTGCAGAGGAATGCACAGAGAACTCAACTCACGGTAGCCAAGCGATCACGCCACCAGATCACCGTCTCGGCGAATTGATCTTTCTCCTTCGTCGGCGTGATATCGAAACATTCCTGCGCCGCACGGGAATCGAGCACGTACGGGCGGTCGAACTGGTAGCGGACCTCCCGCAGCTCGCGTAACATCGGCGAAACAAGCGCGCCCGCCCGCAGTAACGCCGGGGAAAGGCGTTGCACAGCCACCGGAGCGACTCCGGCCGCCTCGCACAGCATCGCCACCATCACGCGAGCGGACCGCGGCGGACCAGTCGGCACATGCCACGTCCGGCCCCACGCCTTTTCTTCCCGCGCGGCCGCGACCAGGGTCCGCGCGACATCGGGAATGTACGTCCAACTGTGCGGGGCGTCCGGATCGCCGAACACCTGCACCTTCTGTTCACGCAGCACGTTAGGCACGACGCGGGCCGCGAGATGGCCGCCGTCGGTCACTCCGGGACCGAAGAAATCGGAGGCGCGCACCTCGACCATCCGGATCCGGCCCTCGTCGTGCAATGCGTGCAGCTGTTCGGACAGCAAAGCCCGGACCCTGCCCTTGGTCCCGGTTGCCGCGAGCGGCAGATTCTCGGTGAGCGGACCGTCGACCGGCCCGTAGCCGTACAAATTCCCCAGCGACACGAGCAGCGCGTCGTTCGCCTCGGCCGCGGCACAGATCGAGGCCTGCAGCGGCGGCCAATCGGTCGCCCACCGAGGATACGGCGGGCTCGCGCAGTTGTAGATCGCCGCCGCGCCCTTGGTCGCCTCGACGAGCGCGGCCTGGTCAGCGGCGTCGAGCGCGACGTGCTCCAGCCCCGGTTCGTCATCCCTCGGCGAACGGCCGATCACCCGGACTCGTTCCCCGCGCCCGGCCAGCAGCGCCGCCGTGGCCGCTCCCGCCGGTCCGAACCCGATCACCACCTGAAGAGCCATGGCCGACACCCTAGCCAGCGGCGCATCCCGTTGCGGCCGTTCACGACCCGGTCGCCCGCCGTTCACCGGCCAGTCCGCACCAGCGGATCTCGAGCAGGCCGCCGACACCGGCTGTCCACTCGGAATTACCCCAGGCCAGGACCAGTTTTCCGGCCCTAGTTCCGTCACTCGCGGTGGTGTATGGTCGCCGATCGTGGACACTTCCGCCAACGCCGCCCCGCACACCGTTCCGCCCGCCGGGCGCTGACCGCATTCCGGGGGCGCGAGTGAACACCCTGAAGATCATCCTGTTCTCGTTGTCGGCGGTCTCCTCGTACGCGGCCTTGCTGTACAAGCTTTTCTCGATGCGCCGCTCGTGGCGCGACCCGGCCTACATCGTGCTGATGACGACGCTGATCCTGCAGTGCGTCACCTTCACCCTCGGCGCGATCTCGCTCAGCATCGGCTCGCTGTTCGGGGTGCCCAATCTGGCCATTTTGATCTTGCACCTGGCCGCGGTCGCGTACTGCATCAGCGCGCAGCTGCTGCTGATGCTGTGGGCGAATCCGCCGTCGGAGATCCGCACGCCGATCCGGGCGTGGATCTTTTCCGGCGCGGCCCTTTTCGTGGTGCTGATCGCGCTGTTCTTCATCGGCAACAAGCCCGGCACGCCGGGGACCGCGTTCGCGGTGGGCAGCAGCGACCCGGTGATCCTCACGTATCTGCTGCTGTTCATCATTTCGCAGGCAGTGCCGTGCGTGACGATCTACCTGCAGTGCCTGCCGTACGCGCGGAGCACGTCGAGGGTGTGGCTGCGCCGGACGTTGCGGACGCTGGCGGTCGGCGCGGTCGTGCTGTTCCTCTACTGCGCCACGCGCGCGCTCAACATCGTGAGCCCGATCCTCGGCTGGCATCTCGGCGCGTGGGCGATCCTGCCGTCGGTGTTCAGCGCGGTGGGCATCGCGATCGTGTCGTTCGGGCTGACCATGCCGTCGTGGGGCGAGCACGTGTCGTCGGTCGCGCGGTGGCGGCGCAACTACCGTTCTTACCGCGCGCTCTACCCGCTGTGGCATTCGCTGTACGAATCCTCGCCGGACATCGCGCTCGAGCCGCCGACCGCGGGCGACACCGACCGGCGCTGGTCGGACCTGCACTACCGGCTGCACCGCCGGGTGATCGAGATCCGCGACGGCTGGCGCGCGCTGCGGCCGTACATGGACCGCGCCGACACCCCGGACGGCGACCAGGCGATGGCCGAGGCCCGCAAGATCCGGCAGGCGCTCGAGGCGAAGACCTCCGGCGTGACCCCGGCGGAAAGCCAGGACAACGGCGCGTTCGACGACCACGACGCGAAGACGTTCGCCGCCGAGGTCGCTTGGCTCACCCAGGTTTCGGAGGCTTACGGCAAGCTCGGCTGAGCCTGCTGCTGGTCGCCCAGCAACGTCTGGCCCTTCGTCAGCCAGGCGAACCCGAACGCGAACACCGCCAGCGACTCCAGCCAGAGCGTCGGATGCAGGTCCGCGGTGGCAGCGCTGAAGAACAAGCCGTTGACGACGATCAGCACCAGGCACGCGAGCATCACGATGCCGCAGGTCCGGTAGACGGCGTTGCGCGAGCGTTTGCGCTTGGTCGGCGCGCCGTCGGCCTTGGTGAACAGGAAGAGGCAGAAGAACGCGAGGGTGAGGAAGAAGACCGCGGCGAACACGAGGTGCGCGACGCCGATCGCGTGCTCGGTGGGCGTCGGCGAGACCGGCTGGGTCGGGAACAGCGCGACGCCGATGCCGGCGATCGCGGCGACGTTGGCCGCGATGTCGTCGACGCGGCCGTAACCGCGGTAGGCGATCAGGAACACGCCGATCGCGCACAACGTGCCGACGAAGACGTTGCGGAGATCGCTGTAGTAATAGCCGCTGAGCGAACCGAGCAAGCCGCCGCCCTCCAGCAGCTGCTTGCCGGCGATCACGACGATCGGCAGCAGGATCCCGAGCACCCCGATGGCGCGGCGGAGGAACAGGTAAGAGCGCACGAAAGCGGTCATGGCACGGCTCCCCGAAGTCGTGCACTCTTTGTACCTGTTCCGTCACCAGGCCACCGGGCAAACGCGGAAATCCACCGGTTCAGCCCAGAAGATCGTCCAATTCCGCGAGAAGTTTCGCCTTCGGCCGGGCACCGACGAACTTCGCCACCGGAGCGCCGTCGCGGAACACCATCAGCGTCGGCAGCGCCATCACCTGGTAGGCACGCATGGTTTCGGGGTTCTCGTCGGTGTTCAGCTCGCGCAGGGTGAGCCCGGGCCGTTCCGCGGCGACCTCGGCGAGCACCGGCGCGATCATCCGGCACGGCGGGCACCAGTCGGCGGTGAAATCGACTAGGACGGGCTGGTCGTGCTCCAGGACTTCGGCGGCGAAGGTGGCGTCGGTGGTCATCGGGACTCCTCGGGTTCGGCAGTGCATGGGTCAGCCGGGCGCGTAGCGGCGGCGGCAAGCTTGTCGAGCAAGGCGGCCCGGACCGCAGCGAGGTCGCGCATACAGGCCTCGACCTCGGCCAGCTTCCGCCGGTACACCTCGACTGAGGCTGGACACTCGTCGCCCGCGTCGTGGCCGGTACGGAGGCAGTCGACGAACGGGCGGGTGTCGTCGAGGCTGAACCCGACCGTGCGCAGCGTCTGGATTTCAGTGACCAGCCGCAGGTCGTCCTCGTCGTACTCGCGATAGCCGTTCGCCGCGCGCGCCGCGGGGAGCAGGCCCTGCGCCTCGTAAAACCGCAGGGCCCGCGTGGTGGTCCCGGCCCGTTGGGCTAGTTCGCCGATCCGCATGTCTTCGACGCTAAACCTTCTCCTCAGCGTCAAGGCAAGGCGTGCGCGCGAGGTTGCGGGTACTCGCGGAACTTGACCGCGTTGGCCGCGCGGTTGCCCATGTACTCGAAGACGCGGCGGCCGATGGGGCCGGACAGCCGCCGGTACATCTGATTGCGCTTGCGCAGCTTCTCCTCGGTGGCCGGGACCAGGAAGTCGCCCGAACCGGCACCGTTGCGCTGTCCGACGCGGGCGGGCTTGCGCAGCCGCTGCTCGTAGCGGGCGAACGCGGTCGTGTGGTCGCCGCCGGCCGCGGCGAGTTCCCCAGCCAGCACCTGCGCGCCCATCATCGCGAGACCGGTGCCGGACCCGCCCGGCCCGGCGCACCAGGCGGCGTCGCCGAGCAGCACGACCCGGCCAGCCGACCAGCTGTCGAGCTTGATCTGGCCGACGGTGTCGAAGTACAGGTCAGGCGCGTCGGCGACGGCGGTGAGCAGCCGCGGAAGTTCCCAGCCGGCGTTGGCGAAGACCGTCGTGACGATGTCCTTCTGCCGGGCCAGGTCGGGGCGGCCGTACCCGTCCGGGTCGCCGCGGAAGGTGAGGCCGACGGTGACCGTCCCCGGGTCGCGGTGGCTGGTGACGATCGCGCCGAGGCCGGGCTCGTTGTAGAGGAGGCCGGCGTGGTCGAGGCGGAGGTGGTTGGGCGCGGTGAAGCCGGCGACGTGGTAGCCGAGGTCGGTGCGGAACTTCGTCTCCGGGCCGAACGCGGCCGTCCGCACGCCGGAGTGGATGCCGTCCGCGCCGACGACCAGGTCGAACCGGCGCGGAGCACCGTGGCGGAAGGTGACGTCGACGCCGTCGGCGGTCTCAGCGAGCGAGGTGACGCGGTCGCCGAAGACGTACTCGGTGTAGTCCTTGGTGTGGTCGTAGAGGACGCGGGCGAGGTCGCCGCGCAGGACTTCCAGCTCGCCGTTGGTGAACCCGCTGGGCAGGGTGAAGGCGGGCTGCCCGGACGCGTCGAGCTGGACCTGCTCGCGCAGCGCGGTCTCGTGTTCCCGCAGGTCGTCGAGCAGGCCCATCGCGCGGACGAGCTTCATCTGCTCGCCGCGGAAGTCGACCGCCTGCCCGCCCGGCCGCAGCTGCGGCGCGGCCTCGACGACGGTCACCGAATAGCCGTAGCGGTGCAGCCAGTAGGCGGCGGACGGGCCCGCGACGCTGGCGCCGGACACGAGAACGGTCTTGCTGGTCATCTCTGCTCCCCTGGGTCGGTAGGCGATGCCGCAAGACTGCGGCGCACCGCTTACCGCGCCCGCACGGAGCGCTGACGGCCTCGGTCAGTCCTCGGCCAGCCGGGTGAGCATCCGGGAGAAGACACGGCCGAGCAGCTCCAGCTCGGGACCGGTGACCTGGTCGAAGAAATACCGGCGGACGAGTTCGCCGTGCTGCTCCCGCGCCGCCGCGACCGCCGCGCGCCCGGCGTCGGTGAGCCGGACGTTCGCCCCGCGCGCGTCCTCGGTGCAGTTCTCCCGCGTGACCAGCCCGCGCTTGCACATCCGGCTCACGTGATGCGACAACCGGCTGCGGTCCCATTCGACGAGCGCGCCGAGTTCCCGCATCCGCAGCACGCCGGCGGGCTCGTTCGCGAGCGGGACGAGGAGGGCGTAATCGGCCCCGGAGATGCCGGCGTCGCGCTCCAGCTGGCGGTCGAGCGCGCTCCCGAGCACCCGCTGCACGCGCTGGTAGGCACACCAGACCTCGGCCTCGCGCCGATCGGGAACCACGTCAGCCATCCGGCGATTCTACAAAGAGCGAGCGGGTTTCCGCGCCGGTGCGTAAGTTGGGAGAGTGACGAGGTCTGGGCGAGAAACCTTCTTTCGTGCCTTCCACGCAAGCCATCCGGCGGTTACCTCGCGCAGTTTCGGCAGCGGGCGAAGCGCGGACGGGCGGTCGAGCTACGAGCTGCTGTGCGACGAGATCACCGGTGCCGGACGCGTGCTCGACCTGGCTTGCGGCGACGGATTCCTGCTTGACCTGCTTACCAGGCGCGGATATCCGGCGACGGGGATCGACCTGTCGAGCGCGGATCTGGCGCTGGCCAGACAACGTTTCGCGACGGTGGTGGAGGGACGGGCGCAGCAGCTGCCGTTCGCGGACAACACGTTCGACACGTGCGTGTCGCACATGGCGTTCATGCTGATGTCCGAAATCGACCAGGTCGCCGCGGAGCTGGCGCGCGTCCTGCGGCCAGGCGGGCAGCTCGCGCTTGTGCTCGGCGGCGGGCCCGCGGGCGACGAGGCGTACGCGCTGTTCGGCAAGCTGCTCCGGGAAATCCTCGCCGAAGTCCCGGCCGAGCAGCAGCTTCCCCGGCTCGGCGACAAGCGCGCCCGGAACCAGGCCGGATTGGACGAAATCCTCGCCCCGGCCGGATTCGCCCCGGTGCGGTGGCGCACCGAGGAGATCGACCTCAGCGGGTCGCTCGAGCAGGTCTGGGACTTCGTTTCGGTCACCTACAACCTCTTCCCGCTCGGCGAATCCGCCTCCCGGAAGCTGAAAACCGCCTTTTTCGCCGAAGCTCCCGCGCTGGCCGGCCCCGATGGACTGATTCCGCTTGCCTTCCAGGTGCATCTGGCGAGCACTCGAACAGTCCACAAAGGACACTAAACCCGCACTAGTGGCACCGGTCACCTTCTGGCAAGATCGAGGACTCGGACGTCTCCAGTTCACGCCGAAGGGGCAGGGCATTGGGTCTGGGCAGGAAACTGGCCGCCGCCGCGACCGCGGTCAGCGCGGCGACGGCGTTGTTCACCGCGGCGCCGGCGAGCGCCGCGGCCGCGCCGATCGACTGGAAGCCGTGCCCGACCGGGCAGGGCGTGGAATGCGGGAAGCTCACCGTGCCGCTCGACTGGGACCGGCCCGGCGACGGCACCGTCCAGATCGCGCTCGCGCGGCGCAAGGCCACCGATCCCGCGCACCGGATCGGTTCGGTGCTCATGGATCCCGGCGGGCCGGGCGGTGCGGGCGCGGGCGAGGTGCAGGGCGGCTGGTCGCTGTCGCCGAAGGTCGCCGCGCGGTTCGACACCGTCGGGTTCGATCCGCGCGGGGTCGGGGAAAGCACCGCGATCAAGTGCGGGCTCGACGAGATCACCGCGAAGAATCCGGTGCTGCCCAAGGATTCCGCCGAATTCCGGCAGCTGCTCGCGTACAACCGCGCGCTCGGGCGCAGCTGCGAGCGGATCACCGGCCCGCTCGCCACCCATTCCGACACTCGCAGCGTGGTGCGCGACATGGACGCGATCCGCGCCGCTCTCGGCGACGAGAAGCTGACCTACTACGGCGTTTCCTACGGCACGCTGATGGGCCAGCAGTACGCCGAGGCGTACCCGGACCGGGTGCGCGCGCTCGTGCTCGACAGCAATATGGACCACTCGATCCGCAGCACCTGGGAGTTCCTGAAGACGGAAACCCAGGCCACGCAAGAGTTGTTCGAGCAGTTCTCCGACTGGTGCGACCGGACGACGTCGTGCACGCTGCACGGCCAGGACGTCAGCGCGGTGATGGCCGGCCTGTACGCCCGCGCCGAACGCGGCGACCTCGGCACGCCGGACGACAAGCTCGACCCGATGGCGCTCGTCGGGCTCGTCTCGCAGAATTTCTACGGCCCCACCTGGGGCAAGCTCGCGAAGAGCATGGTCGACCTGCGCGACGGGAAGCCGGCCGAGGCGTCCTTCGCCAAGGACGACCTTCCCATTCCGAACCCGTTCACCAGCATCTTCTGCTCGGACTGGCGGCTGCCGGTCACCAGCTACCCGCAGCTCGACAGCTACCGTCGCGCGCTCGCGAAGGTGTCGCCTGACCTGCACTTCTCGCCGCTGGGCTGGAGCGCGGCGGCCGGGTGCGCGAGCTGGCCGGGCCCGGTGCGCAACCCGCAGCATCCGCTGTCGGTCCGGCCGGGCGTGCCGATGCTGCTGCTGAACAGCCGCTACGACCCGGCCACGCCGTACAGCTGGGCGGTGCAGGCGTCGCGGCAGTCCGGCGCGCCGCTGGTCACCTACGAGGGCTGGGGCCACGGGGCGTACTTCAAGAAGAGCCAGTGCGTCATCGACACCGCCGACTCCTTCCTGATCGACGGCACGAACCCCGGTCGCGGCAAGCATTGCCCGGCGGTCGAGCCGAGCGTTCAGTCCAGGATGGACGGTCCGAGGGCTCCGGTTACGCAGCTGTACTGAGCCAGCGAAAAAGCGGGCCCTGATCGGATCAGGGCCCGCTTTTTCGGGGTCTGCGCGGCTCAGTAGTCGTCACGGCCGGTGAACTGCTGTTCCAGCAGCTCGGCCGAACCGGCGACGAGTTCGAGCGGATCGGTGAACTCGTTGAGGTCGAGGTTCAGCAGCGGCAGCGAATGCCGCAGCACGACGTGCTCGCCCATCACCACGAGCCCGCCGACCACCAGCGACTGGCCTACCTCGGTGAGCACGGCGTGCAGATCCACCTCGTCCACCCGGGCGAACGGGGTCGCGATCTGCACCCAGTCCTCGCGCTGGTCGAAGATCTCGCGGGCGATCACCACGACCTGCGCCCGCCCCGTCGTCTCCGCGTCGTCGCCGAACAGGACCCGGATCCGGATTTCGCCCGGGTCGTCCCGGATCACCTTGTAAGCCTGCCTGATGTAGGCGACCAGGTCATTCCACTGCGCCACGCGCTTCCTCCCGTTGGTAGGCAACGAAGATCAGCGTAGCGGGACCCGGCCGTCCGTGAAGGGAACCTTCACGGACGGCCTATCCTCGCGACATGAAGATCATTTACGAATGGCGCGGCGGATTCGAAAACACCACCCTCAACGCGCTGCACGCCGAAGGCTTCGACCACCCGGTCCTGGACATCGACTGGCTCGCGCAGGTCCACCGGCACAGTCTCGGCTGGGTCTGCGCTCGGCGTGACAGCGACCTGGTCGGTTTCGTCAACGTCGCGTGGGACGGCGGGGTCCACGCCTTCATCCTGGACACGCTGGTCCGGACTGATCTTCGCCGGTTCGGAATCGGCGCCGGACTTGTCGCCGCAGCAGTCCGAGGCGCCAGGGAAGCGCAGTGCGAATGGCTGCACGTCGACTTCGATGACGACCTGCGGACGTTCTACTTCGACGCCTGCGGATTCAAGCCGACAGACGCGGGCCTCATCGCGCTGTGAACAGCCGAATTTCGGTCAGAGCAATTTCCACGCTCCGGTGAGCGCCTCGCGGAGAATCTGCTCCATCTCGTCGAACTGCGGCTGGTCGCAGATCAACGGCGGCGACAGCTGCACCACCGGCTCGGCGCGGTCGTCGGCGCGGCAGTAGAGACCGCCCTCGAACAGCGCGTTCGAGAGATAGCCGCGCAGAATCCGTTCCGATTCCTCGGCGGTGAAGGTCTCCTTGGTCGCTTTGTCCTTCACGAGTTCGATCCCGTAGAAGAAACCGGTGCCGCGCACGTCGCCGACGATCGGCAGATCGGTCAGCCGGTCGAGGGTCGCCCGGAAGGCGGTTTCCTTTTCCAGCACATGGCCGTAGATGTTCTCGCGTTCGATGAGGTCGAGATTGGCCAGCGCGACCGCACAGGAAACCGGGTGGCCGCCGTAGGTCGAACCGTGCATGAAGGTCGCCTCGCCGCCGGCGAACGGCTCCATCAGCTTCTCGCTCGCGAGCACCGCGCCGAGCGGCGCGTATCCCGAGGTCAGGCCCTTCGCGGTAGTGATGATGTCCGGCTGGTAGCCGTAGCGCTTGGCCCCGAAGTCGTAGCCGAGCCTGCCGAACGCGCAGATCACTTCGTCGGACACGAGCAGTACGTCGTGTTTGTCGCAAATCTCGCGCACCCGCGCGAAATAGCCCGGCGGCGGGACGAAACAGCCGCCGGTGTTCTGCACGGGTTCGAGGAATACCGCGGCGACGGTGTCCGCGCCCTCGAATTCGATGGCCTGCTCGATTTGGTCGGCGGCCCAGCGGCCATACGCCTCGTAGTCGTCAGCGTGTTCGGGCGCCCGGTAGAAGTTCGTGTTCGGCACGCGCATCGTACTCGGCACGAGCGGCTCGAAATCGGCTTTCGCGCCCGGAATTCCGGTGATGGACAGCGCGCCCTGCGACGTGCCGTGATACGCCAGCGCGCGGCTGATCACCTTGTGCTTTGTGGGTTTCCCGGTCAGCTTGAAGTACTGCTTGGCGAGTTTCCACGCCGTTTCCACGGATTCGCCGCCGCTGACGGTGAAGAACACGCGGTTAAGGTCGCCCGGGGACGCGTCCGCGAGACGTTCGGCCAGTTCGAGCGCGGGCGGATGCGCGTGGCCCCAAAGCGGGAAATAGGCGAGCTGTTTCGTTTGCCGCGCCGCGGCTTCGGCCAGTTCCTCCCGGCCGTGGCCGACCTGAACGGCGAACAGCCCGGCGAGGCCGTCGAGGTAGCGCTTGCCGGTGTCGTCCCAGATGTAGGCGCCTTCGCCGCGCACGATCACCGGGATGTCGGCGGTGTCGGCGCGGCTGTGGCGGGTGAAGTGCAGCCAGAGGTTGTCGCGTGCGGCAGTGCCCGAGCCGGTGGTGCTCCCGGCGGGTTCGGCGGTCGTGGTCATGGCTCCTCGAAACGGGCCTCGAAGCTGCCGGCACGCACCGTGGCGCACCGGCCGGACTTCTCGGTTATCGCACGAGCCGACACCAGTTGGCAAGCAGATCAGTCGTCGGCACCACCCACAACGACTAATTTCAGCAGTCTCATCGGGATAGACCTTCGGATTTCGTCGTCACCGCCGGTGCGAGCCCCACTGGTACGACTGCTTCCGCAGCTTGAGGTACACGAGCGTCTCCGCGGTACGCACTCCGGGCAGCGTCCGGATGCGGTTGGAGATCACGTCGAGCAGCGCCTCGTCGTCGGCGCACAGCACTTCGCACAGCACGTCGAAGCGGCCGGCGCAGAGCACGACGTACTCGATTTCGTCCATTTCGGCCAGTGCGTCGGCGACCGGATCGAGCGGGCCGTCGACCGTGATCGCGACCATCGCCTGACGGAAAAGCCCGATCTGCAAGGGATCCGAGACCGCCACGATCTGGATGACGCCCGAATCGGACAGTCGCTGCACCCGCTGCCGGACCGCCGCCTCGGACAGTCCGACCGCTTTGCCGATCGTGGCGTACGGCCGCCGTCCGTCCTCTTGCAACTGGGCGATGATCTGCTTCGAGATGTCGTCGACCACCGGCGGCGCGGGCCGGTTCGGGTCCTGGCTCTGCATCTCGGGATCATCGCGGGTCCGACCCCGAGCGGGCAAGCCGGACCGTGGCGAACAGGGGTCCACAGTGCCCAGATGGACCGTCCACTCGGGTCCCGGACAACGGATTTCGTCGTCTTTGCGGCGTTGACAACGGCAAACCCGTCCTGTTCCATCCGTCGAATTCCAGCGCCGCCGACGGAGGGATCCCCATGCCGCCTCATCCGGTCCCCGTCCAGACCGGCACCGCCGCCGGTTCGCCCGCGCCCCGCTCGCTGACCAGATCGATCGGCGTCGGCGGCGGCACCCTGCTGACGCTGAGCTGCGTGACGCCGGCGTCGTCGCTGTTCGTTCTCGTCCCGCCGCTGTTCGGCGCGCTCGGCACCGGCACCGCACTGGCCATCGGGCTCGCCGTGCTGCTGTGCGTCGGGATCGCGTTCTGTTACTCCGAACTCGGCACGCTGGTCCCGAGTTCGGGTGGCGAGTACGCCATGGTGACGACGGTGGTCAGCCGCTTCGCTGGCTGGATCACGTTCATGCTGTCCTTCATCGTGATCCTGGTGGTGCCGCCGATCATCGCGATCGGAGTGGCCGACTACCTGGCAGTGGCAGTGCACGTCGACCCGTCGGTGGCGGGTGCGCTGGTGATGCTGGCGTCCACCGGGATGGGCCTGGTCAACCTGCGCTCGAACGCTTGGCTGACCGGGATCTTCCTGGTCATCGAGGTCGTGGCGATCATCGTGGTGTCGGTGCTCGGATTCGCGCACGCCGACCGCCCGGCGACCGTGCTGGTGCGGCCCAGCCTCGACGGCGTGCACCCGATCGCGCTGGTTTCGGTGATCGCCGGGCTGGCGGTGGCGTTGTTCGTGGTGCAGGGATTCTCGACCGCGGTGTACCTGGCGGAGGAAATGCGGGAGCCGCACAAGACGGTGTCGCGGACGGTGCTGTGGACGCTCGGCATCAGCGCGGTGGTGATCCTGGTGCCGGTCGTGGCGATCACACTGGGCGTGCCGGATCTCGCGACGCTCGGCAGCCTGGACCTGACCGCGCTCGTGGTGAGCTGGAGCAGTTCGACGTTCGGCACGATCGTAAGCCTGTGCATCGCGGCGGCGATCGTGAACGCGGTGATCGTGATGGTGATCCAGAATTCGCGCGTGCTGTATGCGTCCGGGCGGGATCACGCTTGGCCGGCTCCGGTGAATCGCGCGCTGAGTGTGGTGAGCCCTCGGTTCGGCGCACCTTGGGTGGCGACGCTCGTGGTCGGCGTTTCGGAGGCGGTGCTGTGTTTCGTGCCAGTGGAAACGCTGAGCGGTGTGACCGGGGTGGCCGTGGTGGCGCTGTACCTGGCGATTTCGGTGAGCGTGCTGTGGGCGCGACGACCGGCTCACCGGCGCCCGCGAGTGTGGCGAATGCCGGGGTGGCCGGTGGTGCCGGTCGTGGTGGTGCTGGCGCTGGGGTACGTGCTGGTGTCGCAGAGCCTGCTGGATCTGGCGATTACGGCGGGGGTGCTGGTGGTTTCGGCGGGGTATTGGTGGGGGTATTTGCGGCGGCGTTCGGATCGGTGGCTGGTTACGGTGCCGTGACACGTGCCCGCGCGAAGACGTGCGATTCCGTTTCGGAAACGGAGGCTTAGTCGCCGAGGGAGATTGCGTAGAGGGCGAACGGTTCGCCGCGATGGAGGAAGTCGTGGCAGTACGTGAAATCGAGACGTTCCATCACCGCGCGGGAGCGCACGTTGTGCACCTCGGTGAAGGCTACGACTTCCTTCGCGCCTAGTTCTCGCGCGAGCGCCAGGCCAGCGAGGCCGATTTCGGTTGCGTAGCCGCTTCCCCAGTGTGCCTCGCGTACCGCCCAGCCGATCTCCAGCCGTCGTGCGCCATCGACGTCCTGATAGGACAATCCGCCACGGCCGAGGAGTTCTCCGGACTGCCGGTGGTGGGCCAGCCATTTGCCGACGCCGTCGCGTTGCCAGCTTCGGCCGATCTCCGCGGCGCGAGCCTCCGCTTCGGCGCGGGTCCATTCGCCGTACCAGCGGGCGATGCCGGGATCCAGATGCAGGCGATACAGCGCGTCGGTCAGATGTGGGCCGATCGGCGAAAGCCGGAGGCGTTCAGTCTCCACTCAAGCGGCCACAGTGGACGGCACCGCCAGCGAAGCGTTCACCCTGGCGACGAACTCCGCATTCGACCTAGTCGTGCGGACCTGTTCCAGGAACTGTTCCGCGGCCCGCTTCGGGTCCTGGGTGGCCAGTGCTCGGCGGACCTCGTTCATCACGGCCAGTTCCTGCGGCGGGACGATCAGTTCGTCGCGGCGGGTGCCGGAGCCGAAGAAGTCTACGGCGGGGAATACGCGGTGGTCGGCGAGAGTGCGGTCCAGGCGGAGTTCCGAGTTTCCGGTGCTTTTGAGTTCCTCGAAGAATACCGTGTCCGCCAGCGAACCCGTGCCTACCAGTGCGGTGGCGATGATCGTGAGCGAGCCGCCGTCTTCGATGTTCCTTGCTGCGCCTAGGATTTTCTTCATCGGGTGCAGCGCGCTGGCGTCGACGCCGCCGGACAGGATGCGGCCGGACGTGCGGGCTGCCAGGTTGTACGCGCGACCCAGGCGGGTCAGGGAATCCAGTAGCAGCACGACATCGCGGCCGGTTTCGACCAGGCGTTTCGCGCGTTCCAAGGCCAGTTCGGCGACAGCGGTGTGTTCGGCGGGCTTGCGGTCGAAAGTGGACGCGACGACCTCGCCGTGCACCGAGCGGGTCATGTCGGTGACCTCTTCGGGGCGCTCGTCGGCGAGCAGCACCATCAGGTGCGCCTCCGGGTGGTTGACCGCCACCGCTTGCGCGATCGCTTGCAGCACAGTGGTTTTACCGGTGCGCGGCGGGGCGACGATGAGGGCGCGCTGACCTTTTCCCAGCGGTGCGACCAGGTCCAGGACACGCGTGGTGAGCTGGTGCCTGCTGGTTTCCAGGGTTAGTCGCTGGTTCGGGTGAATGGGGGTGAGTTTGTCGAAATCGGGGCGCTTTTCTCCGGGCGGTCGGCCGTTGACGGAGACTAGTTCGCCCTCGGAGAGGACGAGTTCGTCGCCGCGGCGCAGGCTGTGCGTGCGGATCAGCGAGAGCGGGACAGTGGGACCGCCGGGGGTGTAGCCCAGTGTGGCGGTCTTGCCGTGGATGTCGAGAATTCCTTGCTGTGTCATGGTTTGTGGCTCCTTGAGCGGCCGTGGCGGTCGACGCGGGAACGCGGACCGCCGGATGCGGCGAAGCGGGTCAGGCGACGGGCTTCGGGAGAGACGCCCGATCCTCGTCGCGTGAACTCACGCTGGCGGAGGGGGCGGAACCCCGGGGCGGCGGGGCCGACTTCCTGGGGTATGCGGTGAGAGTAGCGCATCCGATCCGGCCGCACAACTGAAAGGGGCCTCGCGAGTGGTCACCCGGTGGAAAACCGGCACTCACAAGGCCCCAACGAACCCGGCCGCGGATCTATTCCCGGCGGCCCGCGGCGGTCACGGCATCTCCCACGGCGCCTGCGGCAGCACGTGCCCGGTCTCCAGCAGCGACTTCAGGTTCGACAGCACCGCCGACCAGCCGCCGGACACGTCCTGGTGCGCCTTCTCGTCGGGCAGGTCCTCGTGCGTCACCGTCAGCCGGACGATGCCCTCGTGCTGTTCGATCTCGAACGTCGCGCGCGAGGGCTCCTGGTCCTTCGGGCCGTTCGGGTCGAACCAGGTGGTGACCAGGCGCTTCGGCGGGACCGCCTCGATCACCTCGCCTTCGACATCGGCCACTCCGGACCCGTCGGTCCGCACGTGCGCCCACCGCGAACCCACCTTCCAGTCGGATTCGTTGTAGTGGCCCCAATACTGCCCGGTCAGCTCGCGGTCGGTGAGCGCGTGCCACACCTTTTCCGGCGTGCTTTCGATGTAAGTCACGTACACAAAGCTCGGTTTCATGGCTTCCTCTGCTCGACGTTTGACGGCGCTGAGCACCCGCAGCCGCGGCTGCTCGAACCGGTCCACCCACCGCTCCTGCATCTCGTGCAGCGGCACCGGATTCAGGTAGTGCAGCTTTTCCCGGCCCCGGCGCACGCTGCTCACCAGATTCGCCGCCTCCAGCACGGACAGGTGCTGGGTCGCGGACTGCCGCGTCATCTCCAGCCGGCGGCACAGCTCGCCCAGCGTCTGCCCGTTGTCCTCGCGCAGCTGGTCGAGCAGGTACCGGCGGGTCGGATCGGCCAGCGCCTTGAACACTTTGTCCAGGTCGGGTTGCACACTTACAGTAAGGCAGGCAAATGCCTGCCTGTCAAGCCGAGCGGAACCTAAGCAGGTCAGCGCCGAGGCAAGTCACAGACTGCCTCGGCGCTGATTACGCAAGGTGAGTTAGAAGACCTCGGGCTCGAGGGAGGGGGCCGCCATGCCGGGGTCGAACGGGAACATCGGCCGGACGATGCCGGAGTGGCCGAGCCGGAGCAGGTCCTGGTCGACGCCGCCGGGGGTGAGGGCCAGCAGCCAGTCCGCGGCCATGTCGTACAGCTCCGGTTCGAGGTAGCCGATCTTCACGATCACGACGTCCGCCTCACGCGGGTGCAGGCCGAGCGCGTGGAAGTCGGATTCGAGGTGGTACGGCTTGCGGCGCGCGGTCACGATCACCCGAAGGCCGCCGATAGCCAGCGCCACCGCGGTTCCGGCGACCGGGTCGTCGGCGTCGATCGCGGCTACCTGCGCGGTGAGTGCGACCGGGCCGTGTGGGCCGGAGTCGACTTTTCCGCCCAGTTCCACCGAAATCGTCGATCCGACACCAGCCGCCACTGCGGAAGCGACGGCTTCGGGGTCCACAATGGCCGCGTACAAAGTGGTCAGCGAAGAGTCCACAATGGCCGGTGTGCGTAGCAGGACGTCCAGGCTCCAGGAAGTGTCCCCGGCACCGCCGGCGGTCGGGTTGTCGCCGGAGTCGCTGATGAAGAACGGACGCGAGGTAGAAGCGACCGCTTGCGTGAGGCATTCCGGCAAGGTGCCGGTCGGGGCGACGAAAGCGAAGTCGTGCCGAGAGTCCCAATAGGACTGGGCGAGGCGTTGAGCTTCCTTGGTAATCACCGAAACGTCGTCGCCCATCACCACGACCGCGGCCTGGCAGCGTGGTTCGTCGGCCCACGCGTAGCCGACCCAGATCGCCGCGTCCAGGACTCCGTCCAGTGCCTCGACGGAATCCACTGCGGCGTAGATGCTTTTCGCCGGTTCGAGCCGGGTACTGGTCTTCTCCCCTGGCAACAGCACCGGGACCTGCACCCAGGCCTTCTTCGGCCGGCCGCCGGAACGCAGCCGTGCAATGAGGTTCCGCGCGGCCCGAGAGCGGGTCTCCCACGCGTCCTCGTGCGGTGCCATCCGGTAGCAGGTGATCAGGTCCAACGCGGTGACCAGTTCCCGCGAAACGTTGCCGTGCAAGTCCATCGACGCCGACACCAGGACGTCCGGGCCCACAATAGAACGGATCTCCTGCGCGAGCGAAGCCTCCACATCGGACCGTCCGGCCACGCTCATCGCGCCGTGGATGTCGAAGAACAGCCCGTCCAGTTCGCCCGCCGAACGCAGCCGGTCCAGGATTTCCCCGGACAGCTCGGCGTAAGCCTCCTCGGTGACCGCACCACCGGGAAGCGACCGGGCGTCGACCAGCGGCACCCATTCCACGTCAGCGGCCCAGTCCGCGTCGAGGAAGTCATAGCGGGCAAGCAAATCGTCGCCGCGCAGCACCCGGAAGTCGTCCACAGTGGACCGATGCGGCGAGAAGGTACTCGATTCGATGGCGATTCCGGTGATCCCGACCCGCAGCTTCTTCATCGTCCACTCCGTTTGATCGCTTGCTCGAACACCGCGTCCAGCGCGAGCGCACCCGCGCCGCAAAGTCCCGCGTCCGCACCGAACCGCACCCGGTCGATCCGCAGTTCCCTGGTAGCCAACGGAAGACACCGTTCGTACAGCGCACCGCGCACCGCCGCGACGAACGCTTCCGAACCGGACAGCGCGCCGCCGAGCAGCACCTCGTCCGGGTTGCTGAAGTTCACCACCGTGGCAAGCACCTCGCCGAGCCGCAGCCCGGCCCGCCGGACGGCCGTGGTCACCTCGGGATGCCCGTCCTCGGCGGTGGCCGCCACCTGCGCGGTGGTCTCCAGCTTCATCCCCCTCGCCCGCAGCTGCCCGACGAGCGCGGCGCCGCTGGCCACCACCTCCAGGCAGCCGCGGTTCCCGCAGGCGCACGGCCGGTCCTCGGCGGCGGGCACGCGGACGTGGCTGATGTCGCCCGCGACCCCGGCCCGGCCGCGGTAAAGCTCGCCGTTCAGCACGATTCCCGACCCGATCCCGGTGCCCGCCTTCACCACGAGCAAGGTCCGGTCGGGCGGACCGGACACGGATTCGCCCAGTGCCAGCATGTTCGCGTCGTTGTCCACGGCCACCGGCAGGTCGAAGTGCTCCGCGAGCGCTTCCCGCACCGCGAACCCGCGCCAGCCCGGCATCCGCGACGCGAGCGTGATCCGGCCCGCGACGACGTCGACCGGGCCGGGGAACGCGACGCCGATACCAAGGGCGCGGCCAGGGCAATCCGCTTCCGCCATGACCTCCCGGACCACGGACGCGAATCCGGCGACCAGCTCGCGCGGCTCCTGACTGATGTCCAGCGGCCGCTCGTGCACCTGCAGCAGGTTGCCGGCGATGTCGAGCGCGCCGATCCGCACGTGCCGGGAGCCGACGTCGACCGCCCACACGTGGCCGAACTCCGCGTTGACCGACAGCAGCTTCGGCCGCCGTCCTCCCGCGGACCGGCCCTCGCCGGACTCGCTCAGCACCCCGGCGGAGATCAGCGCCTGCGTCCGCACCGACACCGTCGATTGCGGGAGCCCGAGCGCGCGTGCCAGGTCCATGCGCGACGTCGCGTGGCCGTGCGCGACCAGCCACAACAGCCGCAGCGGTCCGGCCGGGTCCACCGCGTCACCTCTTTCATCAAGTCTGATGTAACTAAACTGTTCGACAGGACTCTTGGCAATTCCCGTCTCGCATGCGAGATTACCCGACAGCCAGGACGCGCCAGACTACCTGGCAACGGTCTTTCATCAGAGTTGTTGGAAGTGATGCGAATGGCTCGACGCCCGTGGCGCACCGCGCTCGGGGTCACGCTCGCCGCCGCGCTGGCGCTGTCCGGCTGCGCGGCGAGCCGGGAACCGCACGGCGGCGGTTCCGGCACCCCGAAAACCGGGGGCACCGTGCGGTTCGCGATGCCCCCGTCGGCGACGCCGAACTGGATCATGCCGTTCTCGATCCCCGGCTACGGCGGGTCGTACAACGGCATGATCCGGTCGACCATGTACGTGCCGCTCTACAGCTACGACGGCAGTTCCGGCTCGGTCACGCTCGACGACGCGGCCAGCGCCGCCAACCCGCCGCGCTACTCCCCCGACGGCAAGACCGTGACCATCACGCTCAAACCGCTGACCTGGTCCACCGGCGAGCCGGTGACCAGCAGGGACGTCGAGTTCTGGCTCAACCTCGCCCGCGCGGGCAAGGACAACTGGGGCAAGTATTCGAAAGGCCTGATCCCGGACAGCATCACCGGGTTCCACGCCGTGGACGACCGCACGTTCACCTTCACTCTCGACAAGCCGTACAACCCGGACTGGTTCACCGCCAACCAGCTCAGCCTGATCATCCCGATGCCGCACGCATGGGACCGCACCAGCGCGACCGGGGAACCAGGCGACCACGACCGCACCCCGGACGGCGCGAAGCAGGTCTTCGACTTCCTGGTCAGCCAGGCGAAACAGCTCGGCACCTACGGAACCAATCCACTGTGGAAAGTCGTGAATGGACCGTTCACCTTGGCCGGTTTCACCACGTCCGGCGAGGTGACGCTGCGGAAGAACCCGAAGTACACCGGGCCGGACCCGGCGAAGCTCGACACCGTCCGGTTCCTGACCTTCACCAGCTCGTCCGCGGAGTACAACGTGCTGCGCGCCGGTGGCGTCGACTACGGCTACCTGCCGACGTCGAACCTCGGCCAGCGCCCGAAGCTGGAGGCGCAGGGCTACCGGGTCGAACCGTGGAACGGCTGGGCCATCACGTACTCGCCGTACAACTTCAACAATCCGAAGCTGGGCAAAGTGTTCTCCCAGCTGTACGTGCGGCAGGCGATCCAGCACGCGGTCGACCAGGACGCCATCACCTCCGTCATCTGGCGTGGTGCCGCGCGCGTCGGCTACGGCCCGGTCCCACAGGACAACGACACGAAGTACCTGTCGCCCAAGCAAAAGACCAACCCGTACCCGTTCGACCTGGACAAGTCGAAGCAGCTGCTCGCCGACCACGGCTGGAAACCCGGCTCCGACGGCGTGCTCTTCTGCGCGGACGCCAAGCAGTGCGGCGAGGGCATCGCCGAGGGCACCCGGCTGTCGATGACCATGCTGGCCGAATCCGGTTCCGACGAAACCGACGGCACCATGCAGGAGCTGCGCTCGGAGCTGTCGAGGGTCGGCATCGAGCTGAAGATCAACGCGCAGCCGCTGAACACGGTGCTGGCCAACGGAACCACGTGCAAGCCGACGGACCCTTCGTGCAGCTGGCAGCTTTCCTACTTCGGCACACAGGGCAGCTGGTACTTCTCCGCGAACCCGAGCGGCGAGGAGCTGTTCGCGACCGGGGCGGGCACGAACTTCGGCGGCTACACCGATCCGAAGGCGGACAAGCTGATCGCCGCCACCAACCTGTCGCTGGACGGACAGGCGATGCTCGACTACAGCGCCTATCTCGCCGAGCAGCTTCCGGTGCTGTGGCTGCCGAATCCGCCGTATCAGGTGTCGGCGATCGACACCGCGCTGCACGGCGTGACCCAGGATCCGATGGCCGGGCTGCTGCCGCAACGCTGGTTCTGGACGAGGTGAGGACATGACGCGCTACATCCTCCGCCGGCTCGTGCTGGCCGTGGTGGTCGTGCTGCTGGTCACCGTGGTGACGTTCGTGCTGCTGCATTTGCTGCCCGGCGGCCCGGCCCGCGGCGTCCTCGGCGTGAAGGCCACCGAGGCGCAGATCGCCGCGTTCAACCACGCGCAGGGCTTCGACCAGCCGCTTCCGGTGCAGTACTGGGATTACCTGCTGCGGCTGCTGCAGGGCGACCTCGGCGAGTCGTACACGCAGAACTCGCCGGTGAGCACCCTGCTGGCCGAACGCATGCCGAAAACCTTGCTGCTCACCGTGTTGTCGACCGCGCTCGCGATCCTGGTCGCGTTGCCGCTCGGTGTGTGGCAGGCGGTCCGGCGCGGCCGTACCGCGGATCTGCTCACCACGGCCATCACGTTCGTCCTCTACGCGACGCCGGTGTTCTTCCTGTCGCTGGTGCTGATCATCCTGTTCGCGCAGGTACTGCCGTGGTTCCCGGCGCAGGCCGCGCAGGGTGAGACGATCGGCGAACTGCTGTCCCAGCCGGGTGCGCTGGTCCTGCCGGTGCTCGCCGGGACCGGGGCCGCGCTCGCCGCGTTCAGCCGATACATGCGGGCGTCCACTCTGGACAGCCTGTCCGAGGACTTCGTGCGCACCGCGCGGGCCAAGGGAACACCGGAGCGCACGATCATCTGGCGGCACGTCTGGCCGAACTCGCTGACCTCGGTGGTCTCCATGCTCGGCTACTACGTGCCGGTGGTGTTCGGCGGTTCGCTGGTCGTCGAATCGATGTTCAACTACCCCGGCATCGGCCTGCTGTTCTGGACCGCGACCCGCACCGCCGATTTCCCGGTGCTGCTGGGCGTCGTGCTCGTGATCGCCGTGGCGACCGTGCTCGGCTCCCTGCTCGCGGACCTGGTCCAGCTGGCGATCGACCCGCGGGTGCGGGTGAAGGGAGCGCGGTCGTGACTGTCCTTTCCCGCCTGCTGCGCCGCAAGACCGCCGTCGCGGGCGCGATCCTGCTGCTGCTCGTAGTGGCGTTCTGTTTCCTCGGGCCGCTGGTCTACGGCACCGACCAATCCCACACCGACCTCGCCTCGGCCCGGCTCGGCCCTGGATCCGGGCATCCGCTCGGCACCGACGACCTCGGCTACGACGTGCTCGGCAGGCTCATGGTCGCCGGCCGGACGTCGCTGGTCATCGGCGTGCTCGCCGGGCTGATCGCGACCGCGGTCGGCGCGGTGTGGGGCGCGGTCGCCGGCTACACCGGCGGCTGGCTGGACACCGTGCTGATGCGGATCGTCGACACCGGCGTCGCGATCCCGGCGCTGTTCCTGCTGCTGGTGGCCGCGACGCTGGTGACGCCGAGCGTCGGCGTGCTGGCGCTGCTGATCGGCGCGGTGTCGTGGCTGGTCCCCGCGCGGCTGATGCGCGCGGAAACGGTGAGCCTGCGCGAACGCGACTACATCCGCGCGATCACCGTGCTCGGCGCGAGCCGCACGCGCGTGGTGTTCCGGCACATCATCCCGAACGCGATCGGCACCGTGGTGGTCAACGCGACGTTCCAGATCGCCGACGCGATCCTGCTCGTGGCGTACGTCAGCTTCCTCGGCCTCGGCGTGCCCGCCCCCGATACCGACTGGGGAGCCATGCTGTCTAAAGGAATTACCTACACCTTCGACGGCGCGTGGTGGCTGATCCTGCCGCCGGGCATCGCGATCGTGCTGGTGGTGTGCGCGATCAACTTCCTCGGCGACGGGCTGCGCGACGCGTTCGCGGTGAAGGGGCGACGATGAGCGAAGCGGTGCTGGACATCCGTGACCTGCGGGTGTCCTATGCGGACGGTGCGGCGGCGGTCGACGGGCTGAGCCTGTCGGTCGCTCCCGGCGAGATCGTGGCGGTCGTCGGCGAGTCCGGCTCCGGCAAGAGCACGGCCGCGCTCGCGGTCCTCGGGCTGCTGCCGGATTCCGCACGGGTCACCGGGTCGATCGAACTGGCCGGGCAGAACGTGCTCGACCTGCGCGGCGAAGACCTGCGGAAACTGCGCGGGCCGGCGGCCGGGATGGTGTTCCAGGAACCGATGACCGCGCTGAACCCGTTGCGGACCATCGGTTTCCAGCTGGCCGAGGCGATCCGCAACCACGACCAGGAGAAACTGCGGCACCGCCGCTACTACGACCGGTGCGCCGAACTGCTCGACCGGGTCGGCGTCCCGGAACCGGCGGCGCGGCTGAAGCAATACCCGCACGAGCTGTCCGGCGGTCTGCGGCAGCGCGTGATGATCGCGATTGCGCTGGCGGCCAGCCCGAAGCTGATCATCGCGGACGAACCGACCACCGCCCTCGACGTCACGGTGCAGCAGCAGATTCTCGACCTGCTGCGCGATATCCGAGAACACGAAGGCACCGCGACGCTGTTGATCACGCACAACATGGGCGTGGTCGCCGATGTCGCCGATCGCGTCGCGGTGCTGCGGAACGGCAAGCTGGTCGAGGAAGCGCCAGCCGCGGAACTGTTCGCGACGCCGAAGGCGGATTACACCCGGGAACTGCTGGCCGCGGTTCCGCAGCTGGGTTCCTTCTCGCACGAAGCGGCGGCCGAAGCAGCCACTAAACCAGTGCTCGCGCTGTCGAATGTGGTGGTCGAGTACAGCGGGCGGCGGGTGGTAAACGACGTTTCCCTCGCCGTCTCGCCTGGCGAGATTGTCGGGCTGGTCGGCGAATCCGGTTCGGGGAAAACCACGCTCGGCAACTGCGCGCTCGGCCTGGTCACGCCGAAATCCGGCACCGTCGAAGTGCTCGGCGGGCCGCTGCCGAAGGGCACCGGCCGCTCGGCGCGGGCGGTGCGGCGGCAGATCGGCGCGGTGTTCCAGGACCCGGCGTCGTCGCTCGACCCGCGGATGACGGTCGCGCAGACCGTCGCCGAACCGCTGGTGGTCCACACCTCGACCGGCCGCGGCGAGCGCCGGCGGCGGGTGCGGGAACTCCTCGACGCGGTGGAGCTGCCGGAAAGCGTGCTGGACCGGTACGGCCACGAGCTGTCCGGTGGACAACGGCAGCGGGTGAGCCTCGCGCGGGCGCTGGTGCTGGGCCCGAAGCTGCTGATCGCGGACGAACCGACGAGCGCGCTGGACGTATCCGTGCAGGCAGCGGTGCTGGAGGTGTTCCGGCGGCTGCATCGCGAGTTCGGTTTCGGCTGCCTGTTCGTGAGCCACGACCTCGCGGTGGTCGACAGCCTGTGCGACCGGGTGGCCGTGCTGCGCGCGGGCGAGCTGGTGGAGGAAGGCCCGGCGGAAACGGTGTTGCGCACTCCGGAACACCCGTACACCCAAGCGTTGCTGCTGTCCTCGCCGGTGCCGGATCCGCAGTTGCAGCGGAGCCGGCGCGAGGCGCTGGCCGGCGCGGACCCCGCGGCGTGACCGGGGTGCGGGCCGGAGTCGACATCGGCGCGACGAAAACCCTGGTGGTGATGTGCGACGAGGACGGAAGGGAGCTGGACTCGACGTCCGCGCCGTCGCAGTCGCACCAGGGCGGCGCGGCGATCCTCGACCGCGTGGCGGAGCTGGTCAGCTCGCTGGTGCCGGACGACGCGGTGCTCGCCGGGGTCGGCGTCGGCGCGGCGGGCGTCGTTGATCCGGTGACCGGAACAGTGCTGGTCACCGGCGATTCGTTCACCGGATGGGCGGGTACCCCGGTCAACGCGGAGCTGTCCGCGCGGCTGCGCGGGGTGCCGGTGCGCACGGTCAACGACGTGGACGGCTTCCTGCTCGGAGAGTTGCTGCCGGAGGAACGGAACGTGCTCGGCGTCGCGGCCGGCACCGGGGTCGGCGGCGCGCTGTTCGTGGACGGGCGGCTGCTGTACGGCGGCGCGACCGGGGCCGGCGAGATCGGGCACGTCGGCCGCTACGGGGAGGAACGCTGCACTTGCGGGCAGATCGGGCACCTCGAGGCGTACGCGTCCGGCCGGGCGCTGGCCCGCCGCTACGCCGAGGCGACCGGCCGGACCCTCGCCGCGGAGGCCGTCGCCGCCGCCGCACTCGCCGGCGATCATGCTGCTCAGACGGTGTTCACCGACGCCGGCCGGTTCCTCGGCCAGGCGATCGCGCACGCGGCCGGGCTGCTCGGCGTCGCGACCTGCGTCCTCGGCGGATCGGTGGTCAAGTCCTGGGCGCTGCTGGAGAAACCGGTGCGCGAGGCGCTGGAGGAACGGCCGCTTTTGTCCGGGAAACCAGTGTCCGTCCGGCTCTCCCGGAACGGGGCCAAGTCGGTCGCCCTCGGCGCGGCCAGTCTCACTGCCGGTATTCACCGGCTACCGGAAGTGAACAACCCCTAAACCAGTCCTCTGTGGACCATCGGGAAAACCGTGGCCTCGGGGTATACGCTGGCGGGCACCGACGGAGCCGGGGGCAACGATGCGCGCGAAGCTGGGCGGAACGGGACAGGCGAGAATCGCGGCGGACCACGTGCGTGAGCGTGGTCTCCACCCCGCTGACAGCAGGTGACTTGGTCTATACCATTCCGGTGATCAATTCCCGTCCGGTGGCCAACGAGGGGATCCCATGCCCGTCATCAGGCGCAATATCGTCCCGCTCCGGTATTCCGACCCGAGCGTGGTCGCCTACGTGCGCAGCCCCAGCGACTGGATGGTGTCCAACTGCGGCTGGATCCGCGGCAGGGAAGGCGTGCTGCTCGTCGACACCTGCGGCACCGAACGCGACACGCTCGACCTGGTCAGCGACGTCCGCAAGTACTCGACCGTCGAAATGCCGCTCACGCTCGTGCTGACCCACGCGCACGGCACCCACCACAACGGGGCGGGCGTCGCGCTGCGCAACGGCGGCCGGATCCTGGCCGCGCCCTCGGCGGTGCCGATCATCCGGTCCGGGCCGCAGTGCAACGAGGAGATCTTCGCCTGCGCGAACTGGGGCAAGCTCGAAGCGCCGCGGCCCGAGGCGGTGCACGCGGTGATCGAACCGGTCGAGGTCGACCTCGGCGGCGTGGTCGTGGAGGTCGTCCCGTTTCCCGGGACCGCGCACACCGACGGCGACCTCGTGCTGTTCGAACCGCGCACCGGGACGCTCTTCACCGGCGACCTGCTGTCGGTCGGGTCGACGCCGTTCGCCGTGCACGGCTCGATCCCGGGCTGGCTGACCGCGCTGGACTGGCTCGACAAAATGTTCCCGGACGTCCGGACGTTTGTGCCCGGGCACGGCGGGCTCAGCCATCCGGGCAGCTTCCCGGTCGCGGTGCTGCGCACTTATCTGCACTGGCTGCTCGACGCGACCGCGGGCGCGGGCACGCCGGACTTCGCCGAACTCGCGACGATCGCCCGCCGCCGCTGGCCCACCTGGACGGTTCCGGAACGGCACATCGGGAACCTGCTGCGCGCGCACGCCGACCAGCACGGGGAACAGCTCGCGTCCGCCGAAGCGATGCGCGCCATCCGCGACGCCGCGGGCGGCAAGATCGACCTGGACGCACTGCTCGGCCTCGGCAAGCCTTAACCCGGGAAATCGATTCCCCGCCCGGGCGAACCGCGCGTATTCGCGGCGGCCGGGCGCGGAAATCGCTATTTCCCCGCGTCTGCCAGAAGGGCGCCGCCGGGAATCCCGGCGACGCCCTTACCGCTGATCAACTGCCGCGGCCCCCGCGGCACAGCTCCCGAAAAGAACGTCAGGCGCTGGCCTTCTTGCGCGTCGCGCGCTTGCGAGCCGGCTTGGCCGGAGCCTCGGTGTCGCGCTCTTCGTACGCCTTCACGATCTCCGCCGGGAGCCGGCCGCGGTCGGACACGGTGAAACCGTTGTTCTCGGCCCACTCGCGCATCGCCTTGTTGCGCTCGCGGTCCGCGGCGGTCGAAGCCGGCCGCGGGGTCTGCCCGGCGGCCATGCGGACCTTGCGGCCGCCGACCCGGCGCGAAGCGGCGACGTAACGGGCCAGCTCTTCCCGCAATGCGGCAGCGTTGTCTTCGGACAGATCGATCTCGTAGCTCACGCCGTCAAGACTGAACGGGACGGTCTGTTCGGCGATGCTGCCGTCGATGTCGTCCACCATCTCGACATGGACTTTTTGCGCCATGATTCGCGTTCCTTCACCTTCTACAGGATGTGCCTGCGATTACCCTATCGTGTCGAGTGACGGACCGCGCAGTGCGACTCCATTCTTGTCCGGGGGCCCGCGCTTTCCCCTCCGGTTCCCGAACACCTTCGGCGCCCAATCCGCGACTGCGCGCACAGTTCCTTCCGGCCGCGCGGGTCCAGCGGCGTCGTCGCCCGGCGAATGCGAGCGGCTTTCACCTGGACTGGAAATTTCCAGCCCGGCCTGCGGTATTCGCACGCGGTTTCCCGCTGAGCGGACCGAAGACAGTACCCGGAAACGGCCGAAGGCCACCGGGTCGAAACCCGATGGCCTTCGGTCTGGCGAGGGAAAACGCGAGCTAGTTCCGCCCGGGCGGCGCACCCGTCCCCGGGTCGAGCGGGAGCTTGCCCGCGCGCGGCCACCAGAAGTCGAACATGTTCCACAGGCCGCCCGCACGAGTGTCGAACGAGCCGTCGCCGACGCGGCCGGAGAACCAGTTGTCCTCGATGAATTTCAGCACCGAGGTCTGGTCGGTCCGGGTGTGGTCGACGTAGTTCACCTTGCTGTAGGGCGAGATGACCAGCAGCGGCAGCCGCGGGCCGTACCCGCACCGGTCCGCGTGCCCGCCGAGCCCGGCCGGCTTGCCGGTGCAGACGGCCTGGTCCTGCGCCGCGTCCTGGGAACCGTTGACGATCTTCGAGTTCTCGTGGTCGTACCAGCCGTCGGAGTCGTCATAGGCGAGCACGACCGCGGTCGAACGCCACTCCGGCGACTGCTGGATCTTGTTGATCTCGTCCACGACGAAATGCTGTTCGTCGAGCGGGTCGGAATAGCCGGCGTGGCCGTCCTGGTACTCCGGCGCCTTGAGGAAGCTCACCGCGGGCATCGAACCGGCCTTGAGCGAATCGTTGAAGTCGCTCACGTCGTACTGGTGGTTGGCCTGGTCGGTCTGCCCGATGGCCTGCACCGAGGACGGCGGCAGGTGGTGCGGGTTCGAAGTGGACTTGTAGTACTGGAACGGCTGGTGGTGCGGGCTGTAGTCCACGGAGGACTGATTGCCGACGTTCGCGTGCTTCTGGCCGCAGACCGCGTAACCGTTCTGGGTGCCGGTCGGCTTGAAGCCGCCCTGGAACCAGCCCCACGTGACGTGCCGGTCATTCAGCAGGTCGCCGACGTTGCGGCCCCGCATCGCGCCGAGGTTGTCCTTGGCGGTGTGGTTCTTGTCCGAACAGTCGTCCCACGCCGGGTCCGGGTCGTTGATGACGGTGCCGACGCCGTCCTCGTCCGGCGACGCGACGACGTAGGAATCGCTCTTCGGCTCGTGCGTGACCGGGTCGAGCGCCTGGATCCCGTGCGTCTGACCGGAGATCAGGTTGATCGCGCCCGGGGTGGACGGGCCGAACACGGTGTTGAAGGAGTTGTCGCTCAGCGAGTAGTGCTGCGCGTAATTCCACATGCCGGTCACGGTGTTGCCGTCGTAGTAGTCCATGACCAGACCCGGCTCGCCGAACAGGACCGGCTGGCCGGTGCACTTGTCGGTCTCGGTCTTCTCGACGAATTTGTCCATCTTGCCGCCGTTGAACGCGGCCTGCTCGGCGCCGTAGCTGTGGTTCTGGTCGCAGGTCAGCGCCTGGTCCGGCCCGAGCCGCTTCGGGTTGTACGCGTTCGGGTTGTCGGTGAGCAGCTTCTCGTCGAGGCCGTTGACCTTCGGCGTGTGCTTCGCCGCCTGGAACGGAGTCCCATTTTCGTTGGTGGCGTTCGGGTAGGTGCCGAAATAGTGGTCGAACGAGATATTCTCGCCGAAGATCACCACGACGTGCTTGATCGGGGTGAGCGTGGGCAGCCACGCCGCCGGCAACGGATGCAGCGGCTGGGCCTGCGCGGACGACGCCGCGGAGCCGGTGCCGATCGCGAGCACCGCCGCCGAGACGAGCGCGCCCGCACCGAGCAGGCGACGGCGCCGCCTGCCGAATGCTGTGTCCACTGAGGATTCCTCCTGGTTTCCGGGATGGGGATCGGGGCGCGCCTCAGGCGAGGAGCGCCCGGCCGAAGTGGTCGCTGGGACCGGTGACGCCAGGCAGCGCGAAGAAATAGCCGCCGCCGAACGGGGAGATGTAGTCGACGAGCGGCTCGTCGATCAGCCGCTTCTGCACGGCCTCGAACTGGCGCTCGAGATCCTGCTGGTAGCAGGTGAAGACGAGGCCCATGTCAAGGTTGCCGTTAGCGTCGATGCCGCGGTCGTAGTTGACCGCGCGACGCAGGATCCGGCTGTCGTCAGTCTGCGGGGTGCGCGGATTCGCCTTGCGGATGTGACTGGTGAGCGGGATGACGGTACCGATCGGATCGTCGGCGTAGCGCGGTTCGTCCTGTTCGGACGCCCCGTCCAGCGGCGCGCCGGTATCGCGGCGACGGCCGAACATGTTCTCCTGCTCGGTGAGCGAAACCCGGTCCCAGAACTCGACCAGCATCCGGATCAGCCGGATCACCTGATAGCTGCCACCGGCCGTCCACTCAGGCTCGCCCGTCCCCGACACCCACACCAGCCGGTCCATTTCGGACTCCGCCGGATTCGCGGTGCCGTCCTTGAACCCCATCAGATTGCGCGGCGTGCCGGACGGACGGGACGGCGAACTGAACCCGTTGATCTTCCACCGCAGCTGCATTCCGCCCCGGGTCGCCCGAGCCAGGTCACGCAACGCGTGCAGCACAGTGTCGGTGTCCCCAGCGGACAGAATGAGCGACAGGTCGCCGTGGCACTGCGGCGCGTCGAGCGCGTCGTTCGGGAACATGGTCATCGGCTTGAGCTTCTTGGGCTTGCGATCGGCCAGCCCGTACCGTCCGTCGAAAAGGGACGATCCCACGCCGACGATCACGCCGAGGTCGCTGTGCGGCACCACCGGCCCGAGCACCCCAGAGTCGGCAGGCGGAGCGGTAATACCGAGCGCAGCCGGTGCCCCGCCGTTCGTGAGAAACCGCGCACGGTCGGTAATTTCCTGGAACAACTGGGTCAACTCGGCCCGGTTCTCCGCAACGATGTCGAACGACGCGACCACGCTTTGCGCCGGAGGCTGACGGAGAATCGCGGCCTGCCGAGGACCGTGGAACGGCACCGACGCCGGGCTTTCGCTCGCGCTGGCGCTTACGCCGATTCCGGCAGCCGCAGTGATCCCCGCGCCCACGACCGTACGACGCAGGAAGGACCGCCGAGAGGATTCTGCCGTCACGAGATCCTCCGAGGCTCCGCGATGGCGGCGATCGGCGCGAGCAGCTCGGTCAGTTCACTGACGTCCGCGTTGAGCTTCTGCCGCTGCGGCGCAGACAGCTGGCTCACCGGCGTCCATGAGTTATCCGACTTCTTGGCACTGTCGAGCGTGGCTTTGGTCCGCTTCATCCAGCTGTCCACCCTGGACAGTGCTGGATAACGTGGAGCGAGCACCGGACGCAGAACGTCAAGAACCGCCTGCGTCCCATCCAGATTCGCCCGAGCGGTGGCGAGGTTAGTGCCGCTGCCGTAATCGGTGCGGGCAGTCAGTTCGAATTGCAGGGCGTTCTCCACGATCTCGTGCGCGCGCAAGCCAAGGTCGTTCGGGTCGACCTGACTGTCCGCAAAGGACTTGCGGAGCTTCTGCACGTCGCTGTCCAACTGATCAGCCACCGGGACAAGGGCGGCAAGGTCCTCGTTGTGCCACAAGCCGGATTCGATCCGGTGGAATCCAGTGAAGTCGGGGCTTTCGACCCCGTCCGGCAGGCCGGCAGCGGTGCCGTTGATGGCCTTGTCGGAGTCCCCGAAGGCGTTGTAGGCCGCACCAAGGCGCTCGTAGTCGAGATGCGCGACAAGCCACGCAGCCTGACTAGCACCGCGATCACCGCCACGGATAGCGTTTTTCAAGGTACCGACGTCGGAAGCCAACTGCCCAAGCCCTTGCGTCACATGCGCTTGATAGGACTTCAACGGCCCAAGCAGATCATTCTGCGTAACCGGCGCAACCCCCGGACCACGCTCCGCACCGCCGCTCACCGTGACAGTCGGCCCGACAATCGCGGACGCATCCTCAGGGAGACAACGGAATGCGTAAGCCCCATTCCCAAGCGTCACCTGCAACGGCCGGCTAGTCCCGCTACCAAGCCCCTCGACCTCGCCGTACACGACCCCGGTAGCCGGATCGATCAAATCGACCTCGGCAGTCACGGATCCCGTGTTACGCAGGTGAAAAGTCTGCACCCCCGGCCGCGGATCGACCCAGCCCTGCCCGCAAGCCGACCGCGAGATCTGAATCTCCGGATCCTGCGCCGAAGCCCCGTCCGGCCACACCGCGAACGCAATACCCGCCACCACAACGACCGCGACCCCACCCCCAATCCAGCGGCCGCGCACAGACCCCAGCACACTTCCCTCCCACCACTCGTTCGGACTACCGGGTGGGAATTATGCGTGCGGAAAGTAAAGAAACCCTGGTCGAGACCGCCACCGCCCCGGGAATTCACCAGGACTTCAACCAAAGAACGGAAGAAACCGGATATAGCAACCAACCCGCGTGGTAACGGACTGTCCGGTTCGCCACCTATGCCACATTCCGCTCAACGCGGTGGGAGATGTCCGTGAGGGGAACCCTGAGGGACTCTGATTCCCGCAGGGTTCCCCTCACGACCCGCTACCGCCAGCGAAGGCCGTGAGGGACCCCTTCACAGACCCAGATTCCCTCAAGGAGTCCTTCACAGCCCTTGGCCCGGCCACCGCCGAAGCGCCCCAATGTGGCATTGGGCGCATCCCACGCAACCAACGCCACATTGGGTGCGTCACATGCACCCAACGCCACATTGGGGCGCAAGCCCCACCCCTCACCAACCCGCCGCCGATGCACCCACCCCAGCGAGGCACCCAGCCCACCCCCGCACCCCGATACGAAGCCTCCCTGCGCTCGGCGGGTGCTTGTCAAGGCATCTTTCCCGCCTTGACAAGCACCCACCGAGCGCAGGGAGGCTTCGGGGTGCCCCACGCAACCGCCAAAACCCGCCAGCCACCCACCCAAACTCCGCTAGCGTGAACCAGATCCCCACGAAAGGACCCCCATGACCCCCACCGACCTAACCACCCGCTTCGCCACCCTAACCACCGCCCACCTGGCAGACGCCTGCCTACGAGCCCGCCTAACCGTCCGCTGCGCCCCAACCGGCACCACCTCAGTCACCCCAGGCCAGAAGCTCTCCGGCAGAGTCCTCCCAGCCAGACACTCAGGCAGCGTCGACGTCTTCCTAGAAGCCCTAACCTCCGCCCACCCAGGCGACGTCCTGGTAGTCGACAACCGCGGCCGCCGAGACGAAAGCTGCGTAGGCGACCTCATCACCGCCGAAGTAGCAACCGCCGGACTGACCGGCATAGTCATCTGGGGCCTGCACCGAGACACCGCCGAACTACGCGAAATCGGCCTCCCCGTCTACAGCCTGGGCTCCCTCCCCACCGGCCCCCTGCACCTCAACGACCGCCCCGCGGACGCCCTGGAGTCAGCCACCGTAGGCGACTGGACCGTAACCACCGACGACCTGGTCTTCGGCGACGACGACGGCGTCCTCTTCATCCCAGCCGCCCAGGCCAGCGAGGTACTCCGGCTAGCGGAATCCATCCGCGACACCGAACGCCAGCAAGCCGAAAAGATCCGCAACGGCACCACTCTCCGAGCCCAGGTCCGATTCACCGAATTCCTGGCCAAACGAGAGAACGACCCGTCCTACACCTTCCGCCAACACCTCCGTGCGAAAGACAGCGCCATTGAAGAATAAGAGAACCGCCCTAGTCACCGGAGCCGGCAGAAAAGCCGGAATCGGCGCAGCGATCGCGACCCGGCTAGAAGATGACGGCTGGACCGTAGTCACCACCCACTGGTCCGACTACGACCGCCGAATGCCCTGGGGCGCGGACGAAACCGTCCAAGGCATCGAAGCCGACCTAGCCGACCCGGAAACCCCGGCGAGACTATTCGACCAGATCGACGGCGACGTACAGGCACTCGTGCTCGCCCACTGCGAGTCCGTCGACTCCAGCTTGCTCGACACCACAGTGGACAGCTTCGACCGCCACTTCGCCGTCAACGCCCGCGCGAGCTGGCTACTGATCCGAGAGTTCGCAAAGCGCTACCGAGGACCACACGGCGCAGGCCGGATCGTGACCCTGACCAGCGACCACGTGGTCCACAATCTCCCTTACGGAGCAAGCAAAGGCGCACTAGACCGCATCACCCTGGCCGCAGCCGGGGAACTCGGCCACCTCGGCATCACCGCGAACGCAGTGAACCCAGGCGCGACCGAAACCGGCTGGATCACCGACCCCCTGCGCGAGACGCTCAAACAACACACCCCGCTAGGCCGAGTCGGCACACCCCGCGACTGCGCCGGTCTCGTCGCGTTCCTTTGTGGACCGGAAGGCGGCTGGGTGAACGGTCAGGTCCTCGTCGCCAACGGAGGCGCGGCATGAACGACAAACACCTCGTCTACGTCCTGCTCCCGCGCGGCGAGACCGTCCTGCTGATCCGCCGTGCACCCGGAACCTTCCTCGGCGGACATTGGGAATTCCCCGGCGGCACCGTCGAACCCGGCGAAGCCCTGGAAACCACCGCGGTGCGGGAAGTCGCCGAGGAAACCGGGCTGCGGGTACGGCTCGTCGGGCAGCGGGCCAGCCGATCCTGGCCGGACCGCACCGGCAAGCCGTTCACCGTGCACGCCGCCTACTACGACGCGCACCCGGAATTCCTCGGCGACCTTCAGCTCAACCCGGCCGAACACGACGACCACCGCTGGCTGACCCCCGCTGACGCGGCCGGACTCCCCCTGTCCGACCACGTCAGGCAGGTACTGCTCGGCTGAAATCCCGAGCCAGCTGCGCGGCCCGGTCGCGCAGCAGCGACCGGGCCTCGGCGACGCACCGGTGCTCGTCCGGCTCCACGTCGGTCAGCGCGTACACCCCGGCGAAGCCCGCTGCCCGCCATTCCGGCGCGGACAGCAGGCATCGGCCGGCCAAGGCGACCACCGGCGTGCCACCCGCCGCCCGGAGCACGCCCACCGGCGCTTTTCCGTGCAGCGATTGAGTGTCCAGCGAGCCTTCACCGGTGATGACGAGCCGCGCGTCGCGCGCGGCAGCCGGGAATCCCAGCAACTCCAGCAGCACCTCGATCCCCGGCCGGATACGGGCGCCGAGTCCGGTGAGCACACCGAACCCGACGCCGCCTGCCGCGCCAGCGCCCGGGGTGGTGGCGTGCGCGGAGCCCACTACTTCAGCCCACCGAGCCAGACCGCGTTCCAGCAACGCGATCTCGGCAGGACCAGCGCCCTTCTGCGGCCCGTAAACCGCGGCCGCGCCATCCACACCCAGCAGCGAGTTGTCCACATCGGACGCCAGGACAACGTCCACTTCGGGCAGTCCATCAAGCTCCACTGTGGACAACTCAGCCAGCGCCGCGCCACCGGGCGCGAGTGGATTGCCGGAAGCATCGAGCAATCGTGCGCCCAACGCGGTCAGCAATCCGGCCCCGCCGTCGGTGCAAGCACTGCCGCCGACCCCCAGCACGATCTGCGTCGCACCGGCGGCGCGGGCGGCCGCGATCAGCTCGCCCGTGCCGTAGCTCGACGCGGTCAGCGGTTCCAGCCGACCGCCGGGCAGCCGATGCAGACCGGACGCCTCCGCCAGCTCGACCACGGCGACCGTCCCGCGCAGCGCGTAGTACGCGGTGATCCGGCGGCCGGTCGGCCCGGACACCCGCACCGGGACCCGCCGGAAGCCGGCGGCGACAGCGGCGGCGACCGTCCCGTCGCCGCCGTCCGCCACCGGCAGCTGCCGCACCGGTTCGCCGGGCGCGACCTCGGCGAACGCCGCCGCCACCACTTCCGCGACCTCCGCCGCGGTGAGCGAGCCCTTGAACTTGTCCGGAGCCACCAGAACCGTCACGCCGCGGCCTTGAACGCGCGCCAGTCGCCGATCTCGGTGATGTCCCGCAACTGCACGTGCGAGGTCTGCGGCCGCCGCAGCAGCATCGCGAACGCCGAGCTGCCGTCGGCCAGTTCGATCACGCCCAGCTCCAGCTCCGGCGGTTCGGACGGGAGCACGCGGTCGCGCAGCTGATCCAGCGTGAGGTCGTAAACCTCGCCGGAGATCGCCGCGCCGCCGTGCGCTACCGGGACCAGCGCCGGGCATTGCCCGCCCACCGAATAGAACCGGTATTTCGCGGCCGTGGTCGTTTCGGCCACCAGTGGAGCGCCGTCGAGCAGATGGTGCAGCGGTTCGCCGCGCATCGCGCCGCCGTTGAGGAACATCAGAGGCATGGTGGTCCCTTTCTTCTTAGAGGATCGCCTTCACCACGTCGATTCCGAAATAGACGGTGAACACGAGCGCGAGCACGGTGAGGATCCACCCTGCTTCACGCCACTTCCCACGGAAGGTCTTGATCAGCACGAACGCGATGAGGCCCGCGCCGACGCCGTTGGTGATGGAATAGGTGAACGGAATGAGCGCGACCGTCAGGAACACCGGGATCGTGTAATCCGGGTCGTTCCACGGGATATTGCGGCACTGCGCCACCATCATCCCGCCGATCACCACGAGCGCGGGCGCGGCGGCCTGCGCCGGTACGATGCCCGCGATCGGCGTGAACAGCAGCGTCGCGCCGAACAACAGTCCAGTCACGACACTCGCCAGCCCGGTCCGCGCGCCCTCCCCGACGCCGGCCGCGGACTCCAGGAACACCGTGTTCGGCGACGAGCCGGTCAGCCCGCCCGCGATCGCGCCCGCCCCGTCCACGAACAGGATCCGGCCCATCCGCGGCACCCGGCCGTTCTTCGACAGCCCGGCCTCGGCCGACACGCTGGTGATCGTGCCCATCGCGTCGAAGAATCCGGAAAGCACCAGGGTGAACAGGAAAATCGTCGCGGTGAGCGCGCCCGCCCTGGCGAATCCGCCGAACAGATCGACCTGGCCGAGCAGCCCGAAATCGGGGGACGCCACGGCGGAATCCGGCAGCGTCGGCGTAGTCAATCCCCAGTCGCCGACGCCGAATCCGTCGTGCAGCACCACCGCGAGCACGGTGGCGGCGGCGATGCTGATCAGCACCGCCCCCGGCACCTTTCGCGATACCAGCACGGTCATCAGCAGCAGGCCGAAGCAGAACACCGCGATCGGCCAGCCGTCGAGATGCCCGTCCATCCCGAGCCGCACCGGGACGGTCGAATGCGCCGCGTCCGGGGTCCGCGTGACGAACCCGGCGCTCACCAGCCCGACGAGCGCGATATACAGCCCGATGCCGACGGTGATCGCGAGTTTCAGCGGTCCGGGAATCGCGTTCATAATGCGTTCCCGGATACCGCTGACCGCCATCAGCACAATGCAGACGCCTTCGAGCACCACGAGCCCGAAGGCCTGCGCCCACGTCATCGACGGGGCCATCTGGAACGCGACGATGCCGTTGATGCCGAGCCCGGCGGCGAGCGCGAGCGGCGCGTTGCCTACGAGTCCCATGAGGACAGTCATCACGGCCGCGGCGAGCGCGGTCGCGGTGGTCACTTGCGCGGCGCTGAGTTTCGCGCCGGTGATGTCGGCGGAGGCGCCGAGGATGAGCGGGTTGAGCAAAACGATGTAGGCGACCGCGACGAAAGTCGTCACGCCGCCGCGTACTTCACGGCCTACGGTGGTCTCGCGGGCGCGCAGTTCGAACAGCCGCTCCACAATGGACTTGCGCTCAGGTCCGGGAGCCGAGGTCGCCGCTTCGTCGAGGCGTACCTGGGTCATGCGTCCTCCCCTTGCCGGTGGGTGTGCCGGACCGCGCCCCCGGCACAGGCCAGGGAGCGGGCACAGCGGGACGTTTGCGTTTTGGGTGCTCCGGTCAGCACCGGGGTGGGTGGCCCGGTGGGGTGGGGGCTCGTGAGTGGCAATCCCGGTTCTAACCGGGATAAACACTCACGACGTCTCAGTACTCGACCCGGTCGGCTCGACCAAGCCACGCCGCGAACGGCGCGAACGAGTCTCCTGTAGACACTCGCGAAACCGGGGTCTGCCACGTTTCGCGCGGGTGCTCGAAAAGCTCGTAAAAGGCCCGGTCGTCAAACCCGGCCCGGGCGGCGTCGTCGCGGTCCGCCGCGAACAGCACGCGGTCCACCCGCGCCCACAGCGACGACGCGAGACACATTGGACACGGCTCGCACGAGGAGACGAGCACACAGCCGGCCAGGCTGAACGTGCCGAGCGCCTGACAGGCCGCGCGGATCGCGACGACCTCGGCGTGTGCGGTCGGATCAAGCGACGGGGTGACCCGGTTGACGCCGGTCGAGACGATCTCGCCGTCCTTCACCACGAGCGCACCGAACGGGCCGCCGCCGTCGGCGACGTTCTGCTCGGCGATCCGCACGCATTCGGCGAGCCAGGCGCGTTCGACGCCAGCGTCGATGGACACGGTCATAACGGTACTTCTCCCAACAGCTCGGGGCTTGGATTGATCAGGACCAGGCCGGTCCGGCCGGCGGGGCGTCGTCGCGCAGGACGGTGCCCTCGATCAGGCCGTACGGCCGGTCGGCGGCGTAGAACACCTCGCCGGGGTTGTCGAGGCCGAAGGGCTCGAGGTCGACGAGGAAATGGTGCTTGTTCGGCAGCGAGAACCGGATCTCGGCGATCTCCGGGACGGCCTCCAGCACCGCCTGCCCCATCGCGTACAGCGTCTGCTGCAGGGACTGGCTGTGCGTGCCGCCAAACGCGTCGAGCAGGGTGGCGAGCGCGGTTTCGTGCGCGTCCGCCCAGTCGGCCTCGTCGACGGAGAACCGCCAGGTCGCGGACACCGCGGTGGCGAGGATCCGGTCCTTCACCTCGACGAGCGTCGTGTACTCGTCGCGCGGGAAGCCCCAGAATTCGGAGCCGGTGGAGTTGAGCACGGTGAGGTCCTCGACCCCGCCGAGCACCCAGGCTCGCTCGCCGTCGTAGGTGACGCGCGTGGTGCGCGTGCCGGCCCCGGAACGGGCGAACGAGTGGTGCGCCGGCCGTCCGCCAACCTGCAGCCGCTCCCACGGATGAGCCACGATCCCGACGCGAGCGGCGTGGATGCTCTCCTGAGTGGACACGAAGTGCCGGGCCAGCCGCAGCGCGAAGTCCTCGATCTCGCCGATCCCGTCGCGGGCGAAGGCGAACACGGTGTTCTTCTGCGTGTCGGTGGCCAGCACCTTGTCGTTGGCCCCGGTCAGGTGGGTGTCGCTCATGTCGCCGGACAGCGAGACGCTCACGGTGAGGTCGGTGATCCGGTGCTCGTCACCGTCACGGTCGACGCGGACCAGCCGGTTTTCGGCCTTCCCGTAGCGGTTGTCGCCAAGAACGATCGCCATTGGTATCCCTTCTCGTTCGCTCGCCGAGTGAGTACACCTGGCGCGACGTGGCACGGGCCACGGCAGATCCACCGAAAGCGGCGACGGCGAAGGGCCGGTTTTTCGTAGTTTCCGCCAAACCCCTCTGGTGTGCGGTACTGATGTGCGGAAGGAGGCGCGCATGCGGCTGGGTGCACTGCTCGACACCCCGGAGCTGGGGTTGCGGCTGCTGGCGGGCGAGAACGCGCGCGACCGCGAGTTCGGCCGGGTTTTCCAGGCGACCCTGCGGGATCCGACGCGGTACCTCGACGGCGGCGAGATCGTGCTGTGCGGGCTGCGCTGGCTGCCGGGGCGCGCCGACGCGGACGAGTTCGTCGGCAAGCTCGCCGCCGCGGGCGTGACCGCGCTCGGAGCGGGCACCGCCGAGGTCGGCGGGCCGGTGCCGGACTACCTCGTGACCGCCTGCGAACGCGTCGGCCTGCCGTTGTTCGAGGTCCCGGTGTCGGTTTCGTTCGCGACCGTGGCCGAGCAGGTGATCCTGGGCCTCGCCGCGGAACGCTCGGCGCCCGCGCGTGATTCGCACCGGCGGCTGGTGGCCGCGGTGACGTCCGGGCACGGGCTGTCCGCGCTGGTCGAGGCCGGTACGGAGGAGCTGGGCACCGGCTGCCGCGTGCTGAGCGCGACCGGACAGCAGCTGGCAGGCGGACCCGAACTGCCCGCCGAGCGCCGCACCGCGCTGGCGCGGAAGTTCCTGCGCGCCGAGCGGCTGCCGTGCCAGGACGGTCCGGTCACGCTGCTCGGCGCGGCCGGCCGCTCCGGGCACCGGATCGCGAGCTGGTTCCTGGTGGTGGACGGCGATCCGGCGCAGTGGCCGCCCGCGCGCCGCGAGCTGGCGCAGGAGCTGGCGGCGCTGGTCGGGCTCGAACGGTCCCGGGTCGACGAGGCAAGGCGGATCGAGAACCGCGCGGCCGAACCGCTGCTGCGGCTGGTGCTCGCCGACGACGCCGCACCGGGCGAGCTGACCTCCCGGCTGGCCGCCGCCGGGTTCGCGCCGCAGGAACCGGTGGCGACGCTGTCGGCCGAGGTCCGCGGCGGCGGGCCGGGGCTCGCCCAGGTGCTGGTGGAGGAACTGCTCTCGACCACCGGCGGTCCGGTGCTGGTGGCGACGGTCGGCGGCGAGACGTTCGGACTCTTCTCCTCACGCGACACCGCGGCGCTGCGGGAAGCGGTGCACACCATCGAGCCCGCGCTCGGGTCCGCGCGGCTGACGCTCGGGCTCAGCCGGGCCGCGGACGCCGCCGGTCTCCGCGCCGGCGTGCAGGAAGCCCGGCACGCGCGCACACTGGCGGGGTTGACGCCCGGCCGGGCGACGGTGCTGTCCGGCGACGAGGTGGCGTCGCATTTGCTGCTGCTCGCGGCCGTTCCGGAAGACCTGCGCCGGACGTTCGGCGAAAAAGTTCTCGGCCCGGTGCTCGCGTACGACGCCGCGCACGGTTCCGAATTGATAACAACGCTCAAGGCGTTCCTGGAAAATTCGGGATCTTGGACACAGACGTCGGCCACGCTGCACTTGCACGTGAACACTCTGCGATACCGCATCACCCGGATCGGCGAACTCACCGGACGCGATCCGAGCCGGTTCGCCGATCGGGTGGATCTTTATCTGGCCGGATGCTTCACGCAGAACTGGGGCTGGTCCTGACCATCCGTCCGAAATGTCCTGGGGAAACGCCGGAGCCGGCGATTTTCCTTACTGGGTAAAGGAAATCTCAACAGTACGGTTATCCGTAAAGAATTATTGGAAACACTTGACCATTCGATGACCCGGCACGGCACTCGGGAGGAGGATGCACCATCCGACCGAGCGTCCTACGCTGAGAGCCATGTACATCGCATTGCTGTCCTACACAGCGCCTCGAAACGAAGTCGACTACGCACTGGCCGAACACGCGGACTGGCTGCGAAGCCACTTCGCGCACGGATTGTTCCTGGTTTCCGGAAAAGGAAACGAGGACGCGGACCAAGTGATCATCTCCCGCCCGTGCGTGCGCGGCAAGCTCGACGCCGTGCTCGCCACCGACCCGCTCGTGTTGCAACGGCTCGCGCATTACCGCGTGATCGAATTCTCCGCCACCCGCACCGCCGACGAATTCCTCACCGTCAACGAGGCGCTCGCCTCCTGATCGCACGCTCCACGCGGATCGCACCGAACGCCCGGACGCAGGTGGCCTCCGGAAGCTTCCGCCCGCCACCTGCCGGACGTACTCCCGCCGCGAACTCGCCTATGATCACGCGAGATCTTTGGTTCCGGCCCGGGAGACCGCATGCATACGCCCGACCTCGTGTTCCGAGGCCGTCGCCTCACCAGTGACCGCGCCCTGGTGATGGCCATCGTCAACCGCACCCCCGACTCCTTCTACGACAACGGTGCGACCTTCGAAGAAGCCCCCGCGCAAGCGGCGATCCGCCGTGCGCACGCCGAGGGCGCCGACCTGATCGACATCGGCGGCGTGCCCGCGGGCAAGGGCCCCGAGGTCACCGCGGCGGAGGAGATCCGCCGGGTCGTGCCGACCGTCGAGTGGGCCCGCGAGCATTTCCCCGAGCTGGTCATCAGCGTGGACACCTACCGCGCCGAGGTCGCCGACGCCGTCTGCCGCGCGGGCGCGGACCTGGTCAACGACAACTGGGCGGCGATCGAACCGGAGATCCTCGACGTCGCCGCCGAACACGGCGCGGGCTACATCTGCTCGCACACCAACGGTCTCGTCCCGCGCACCGAAGCGCTCCGTCCGGTGTACGACGACGTGGTAGCCGCGGTCGTCGAAGGCACCACTGAGCTGGCCGAGCGCGCGCTCGCCGCGGGTGTGCCGCGCGAGGGCATCATGATCGACCCCTGCATCGACTTCGGGAAGAACTCCTACCAGTCGCTCGAACTGCTGCGGCACGTCGACGCGCTGGTCGCGACCGGCTGGCCGGTGCTGATGGCGCTGTCGAACAAGGACGTGATCGGCGAAACGCTGGACCTCCCGGTCGGCGAACGGGTCATCGGGACGCTCGCCGCCACCGCCGTGTCCGCGATGCACGGCGCGGCGATGTTCCGCGCGCACCAGGTCCGCGAGACGCGGCAGGTCGCGGAGATGGTGGCGAGCATCGTCGGCACCCGGCCGCCGGCGAACGTTGTACGGTCGGTCTGATGCGCGAAGTCTTTCCCGGCAGCCAGGACCGCACCGAGGCCGAGGTCGAGCAGCTCTACGTCTATCCGGACGCGCCGAGGTGGCTCGCGGTGAACTTCGTGTCCAGCGCCGACGGCGGGATCACCGTCGAAGGCCGCTCCGGCGGGCTGTCGACACCCGCGGACCGGATCGTCTACCGGCTGGGCAACGACCTCGCCGACGTCGTGCTGGTCGGCGCGGGCACCGCGCTGGCCGAGGGCTTCGAGGGCCTGCGACCGGACGAGAAGACCGCGGAACGGCGGCGCAGGCACGGGCTGGCCCCGATCGCGCCGATCGCCGTGGTCAGCACCGGCCGTTCGCTGCCGCCGGACGCGCCGGTGATCACCAAGGCGCTGGTGCCGACCATCGTCATCACCAGCGCGGCGACGGACCCGGACCTGCGCGCGGCGTGGACGGCGGCCGGGGCGGACGTCCTGGTCGCCGGGACAGGCGACCCAACCCTGCACGAGGCGACCGGCGACCCGGCCCTGCACGCCGATCCGGACGACCAGCGCCCGCGCCCCCGCCACGGCGACGTCGACCTCGCTGCCGCGGTGGCCGAACTGGCCCGGCGAGGCCTCCGCCGCATCGACTGCGAGGGCGGCCCGCATCTGTTCGCGTCGCTGCTGGCCGCGGGTGTGGTGGACGAGCTGCGCCTGACTGTCGCACCGATGCTGATCGCCGGAGACGCCCCGCGCGTCGCGATGGGCGCGGCCATCGACCCGCGGCAGCTGGAACTGCTTTCCGCCTTGGTGGACGACAACTCTGTACTCTTGCGGTATCGCGTCCACTGACCCTGGGGAGGGATCGTGGCCAAGACCGCTCTGCGCAACGTGCGAGTCTTCGACGGACGAGGGCTCACCGAACCGCGCACCGTCGTCATCGACGGGCCAGTAATCGGCACAGATCCCGCTGGAGCACGGGAAATCGATGCCGCCGGGGCGACGCTGCTGCCCGGGTTCATCGACGCACACGTCCACCTGAACAAGCCGGAACAGTTGGCCGACCTCGCCGCGTGGGGTGTCACCACCGGGCTCGACATGGCGTGCTGGCCCGCCTCCCGGGTAGCCGAGCTGCGGTCGGCGGGTCCGGCGGACTTCCGCAGCGCCGGTCCGCCCGCGATCGGCCCCGGCGGCATGCACACCCGGATCCCGGGGATGCCCGAGTCCTCGATCGTGACGACCGCGGACGCCGCTGTCCGGTTCGTCGAGGCGCGCGTGGCGGAAGGGGTCGACTACGTGAAGGGCGTCGCCGAAGCTCCCGGCGACGGCGGGCCGCCCGCCGAGGCGTTGCAGGCGCTGGTCGACGCGGCACGCGAACGGGGCCTGGACACCGTTGTGCACGCGGCGACTCCGGGCGCGTACCACTTGGCCGTGGCGAGCGGAGCGCGCTTCGTGACGCACGTGCCGGTGATCGGCCGGATCGACGCCGAGGACGTCGCCGCGATGAAAGCCGCCGGGCAGACGGCCGTCCCGACGCTCACCATGATGGAAGGGGCGCTCCCCTTCTTCGCTGGTGCCACGGGTGATTACGTGGCCAACGTGGCCGCTTTGCACGCCGCCGGGGTCGAAATCCTCGCCGGCACCGATGCCAGCGCCGATTCCGGAGCCCCGGTCGAACTCGCGCACGGGGCGAGCCTGCACCACGAGTTCGAGCTGCTGGCCGAAGCCGGATTGAGCCCAGTGGAGATCCTTCGTGCCGCGACGATCGGCCCGGCGCGGGCGTTCGGGCTGACCGACCGGGGCGAGATCCAGCCTGGGCTGCGCGCGGATCTGGTCTTGGTCGAAGGCGACCCGGTGACGGACCTGTCGGCGACCCGGGCCATTCGCGCGGTGTGGTGCGCGGGAACGGAAATCACCCCGGACCGGTAATTTCGCTCCCAAGGTCCGTGAGGGGAACCCTGAGGGAATCTGATTCCCTCAGGGTTCCCCTCACGGACAGTAGACCCAAGGACGCGGCCGCGATCACTCCGTCGGACAGCTCCTCAAGACCGCTGGACGGCATCGTCGGCTTCCTCGAACGTCGTCTGCGCCTTGGCCAGCTCCTCCGTCGCCCGAGCCGCGCGCTGCTCCGCCTCGGCGAGCCGTTCCCGCAGTTCGGCCACCCGGTCGTCGGCCTGCTCGGCCGCTCGCTCCGCGCGCTGCAGATTCCGCTCCGCCTCCGCCCGCGCACGCACCGCTTGCCGCCGTTCCAGCGCCCGGATCCGGGCCTCCTCCTCGGCCTTCCGGTCCTTTTCGGACTGTCGGGTCTTCTTGGCCGGAGCGGGATTCGTCGGCAGCGACAGCCAGCGATCGGCGTCCTGGCGGGCCTTGGAGGTGAGCCGTCCGGCCAGCGCCAGCCGGGCGACGTCCGCGTCCGCGACGATCGCCTCCAGCGTCTCCTCCACCTCGCGCTCGACGGAATCGCTCAAGCCGGACGCGTCCCGGATGATCCGCTGCACCAGCTCCGCCCGCTGGTGCGCCAGGTCGCGCAGCCGGGAGCCGTCGAGCCGCTCGTGCGCTTCGCGCAACTGCCCGCCGAGCGACGCCAGCTCGGACAGCGGAGCGGACCCGTCGCGCGCCAGGCGGTTGAGGTACGCCGCGGCCGCGGTCGGCTTGCGCAGCGCGCGGATCCGGCGCGCCAGCTCGACGTCGCCCGCTTCCTTCGCCGCGCGGGCGGCGGCGGTCCGCTCCGCGACGAAGTCGGCCGGCTCACCTGCGTAGAGCCGGTCGGCGACGGTATCGAAATCCGTGGTTGCCACGTGTGCCACCGAACCACACGAGTAGTCCGAACGCGACGCAACGCGTAACGTGGACGTCCACCCACCAAGGTCGAGTGAAGCGGGACGGTGCCCATGACGCCTCCGGGCCGGCTCGCGCTCACGGCCAGCCCCCTGGTCGCCGGCGCGCTCAAAGCACTGCAAATCGCGACCGAGCTGCCGGTCGCGATGGGCGGACCGGTGTCGGCGGCCTCCCGCTCGCACGTGATCGACCAGCTGCGCGGCACCACCACCCGGTCCATGCAGCACGTACAGGTGGACACCGGAGCCGGGCTCGGCGGCAAAGCGGTGGCGCTGGCCCGGCCGTCGACGGTGGTCGACTACCTCAACGCGCAGGGCATCACGCACAAATACGACCACGCGGTGGCACCCGAACGGCTGCGTGCGATGGTCGCGCTGCCGGTGCGCGTCGGCGAGACCACGCGCGCGGTGCTGTACGCGGCGTCCCGGGACTCGATCACGTTCGGCGACCGTTTGTTGCACGCGGCGACCGCGGTCGCGACGCGGCTAGGACGCGACATCGAGGTCGAAGAAGAGGTGCAACGCCGGCTGGCCGCGCCGACGGTCGTCCCCGCGGCCGAACGCGGCGACCTGCACGCCGAACTCACCGCGATCGCCAGTTCGATCCAGGACGAGAGCGCCCGGGAACGGCTGCTGGCGGTGTGCGAGCGGCTGCGCCCGGAGCTGGACCTGCCCGGCGTCGCGCTGACCCCGCGCGAGGTCGACGTGCTGCGGCTGGTCAGCGAGGGCTGCACGAACGACGAGATCTCCGACCGGCTCGGCCTGCTGCCCAACACCGTCAAGTCGTATCTCAAGCACGCGATGCGGAAACTGGCGGTGTCCAACCGGGTGCAGGCGGTGAACCGGGCCCGCGCGGCCGGTTTGCTCCGCTAGGCAGCGCAATGAGGCGACTGAGCGGGGTCACGATCGATTGCGCCGAACCGGCTGTCCTGGCTGGCTTTTGGAGCGCCCTTCTCGACCGGCCAGTGTCCGGCGAGCACGACGGACCCGGCTGGGCAACGGTCGGCTCCCGGCTCGATGCCGCTCCCCGGCTGACGTTCCAGCGCGTTCCCGAGCCGAAGCGCGGCAAGGTGCGGCTGCATCTGGACGTCGAGGTGGACGACGTCGACGAGGCCCGAGCGCGGATCGAGAAACTGGGCGGGCGCTGGACCGGGGAACGCCACGACTACCCCGGCGAGGGCGTCGTGCTGGTAATGGCCGATCCCGAGGGGCACGAGTTCTGCGTCGTCCAGTACCTCTGAGCGCCCGGCACCCTCCATGTGGGGTGGCTGGATCCGGTCCGGCAAGCGAAAATCACCCGCGCGGGCAGTGCGGCCCGCTGACGCGAAGGGATCGCCCGTGTTCTACGACCTCAGTGTCCGCGACTTCCTCGACCGCGCCGAAACGGTGTACCCGGACCGGATCGCGGTGGTGGACGAACCCGCCCAGCCCGCGCAGTCCTGGGGCTCGGTGCCCTACCGCGAACTCGCCCGCCGCGCCCGCGCGCAGGCGGAGAACCTCGACGCACTCGGTGTGCCCGTCGGCGGCCGGGTCGCCATCGTCTCGCACAACTCCGCGCGGCTGCTGACGTCGTTCTTCGGCGTCTCCGGCTGGGGCCGCATCCTGGTACCGGTGAACTTCCGCCTCGCGCCCGCCGAGGTGCGGTACATCGTCGAGCATTCAGGCGCCGAAGTGCTGATGATCGATCCCGAGCTAAAACCGTTGCTGGACAGCGTGACCGCGAAGCACGTGTTCATCCTAGGCGAGGACGACGACAAAATCTGGGGCGGCGACGGCGAACCGCGACCGTGGGCCGCCGACGAATCCGCCACGGCCACGATCAACTACACCTCGGGCACCACTGCGCGACCGAAGGGCGTCCAGCTCACGCACCGTAATTTGTGGCTCAACGCAACCACTTTCGGCCTGCACACCACCCTCAGTGACAACGACGTCCTGCTGCACACCCTGCCGATGTTCCACGCGAACGGCTGGGGCATGCCGTACGCGGTCACCGGCCTCGGCGGACGGCACATCGTGCTGCGCAAGGTGGACGGCACCGAAATCCTGCGCCGCGTACAAGAACACGGCGTGACCATCATGTGCGCCGCCCCCGCCGTGGTCACCGCCGCGCTCGACGGCGCGGCCACCTGGGACGGCGAAATCCCCGGCCGCGACCGCGTCCGCATCGTGGTGGCCGGCGCGCCGCCGCCGACCCGCACCATCGAGCGCGTACGCGCCGAACTCGGCTGGGAGTTCATCCAGATCTACGGCCTGACCGAGACCTCGCCGCTGGTCACGGTGAACCGTTTCCGCAGCGAATGGGCCGACCTCGACCCGCACGAGCAGGCGAAACTCCTCGGCCGCGCGGGCGCGCCGGCCCTCGGCGTCCGCGTCACGATCGACGCCGACGGCGAAGTCCTCACCCAGAGCAACCACAACCTCGACGGCTACTGGGAAAACCCGGACGAAACCGCGCGGGTCCAGGAAGGCAACTGGTTCCACACCGGCGACGGCGGCAGCTTCACCGACGGCTACCTCACCATCGCCGACCGCAAGAAGGACGTCATCATCACCGGCGGCGAGAACGTGTCGTCGATCGAGGTGGAGGACGCGCTGAACTCGCACCCGGCCGTCCGGGAGGTCGCGGTGATCGGCATCCCGGACGAGAAGTGGGGCGAACTCGTCACGGCGCTGGTGGTGACCGACGGAACCGAGGCGACGGCGGACGAGCTGATCACGCACTGCCGCCAGCACCTGGCCGGGTACAAATGCCCGAAGCGCGTGGAATTCCTCGCCGAACTGCCGCGAACGGCGACCGGGAAGATCCAGAAGTTCAAACTCCGCCAGCCATTCTGGGAGGGCCAAGACCGGCAGGTGAACTGAGGTCTGTGAAGGGAACCCTGAAGGAATCAGAGTCCCTCGGGGTTCCCCTCACGGACCGCCGCGGAAGCTGAGCCGCCGCTCTCAATCGTCAGACGGCCGGTAGACCAGCCGCAGCACCCCGTTGCGGAACGCCGTGGTGTCCGCGAGCCGGAACTCCAGCTGCGGCCCGTCGGCGGGGAACAACCGCCGCCCCTTGCCCACCACCACCGGGTACTGCAGCAGGGTCAGCTCGTCCACCAGCCCGTGCGTCAGAAGCCATCGCACCAGCGTCGTACTCCCGCTGGTCATGATGTCGCCGCCCTCGCCGGCCTTCAGGTCCGCGATCGCCTCGCCCAGGTCGCCGCGCAGCAGGGTCGTGTTGTGCCAGTCCGTTGTGGACAGGGTGGTGGACGCGACGTACTTCGGCACGCTGTTCATGAACTCCGCACCCGGGTCGTCCGTGCGGCCGGGCCACGCCTCGGCGAAGCCCTCATACGTCACCCGGCCCAGCAACATCGCGTCGGCGTCCGCCATGCCGTCGCCCACCGCGTGCTCCAGCTCGTCGTTCCAGTACGAGAGCGACCACTGGTCCGGCGCTTCCACCACGCCGTCGAGCGAGACGAACAATGTGGACACGATCTTGCGCATCGAGCGACTCCTTGGTGTTCGGGATCGCCGACACTATGGCGCAGCCGGACCCGCCGACGCAGCCAGTTGTCCCAATGCTTGGTCCGTCAGGGCACTTGCGTTACCAACTCGAGTGCCCTGCCGAGCGTCGCGAGCCGGTTTTCCAGGGTGTCGCCCGCCGGGTACAGCCGGACGGTGTCGACTCCGGCGGCGCGCCACACCTTCAGCCGCGCGCGGACCATGTCCTCGGTGCCGATCAACGTCGTCGCGAGCACCATCTCGTCGGTCACCAGCCCGGCCGCGCCGTCGCGATCGCCGGACTGCCAGCGTTCCCGCACCTCCGCGGCGACCTCGGCCCAGCCTTGCCTGGCGTAGGCGTCGTGGTAGAAGTTCGTGCTCGCCGAACCCATGCCGCCCAGCGAAAAGGCCAGTTCCTTCTTGCGCCCGGCGACCATGGTGCGCAGTTCGTCCTCATCTGACGCGAACGCGACCTCCGCTCCTTGGCACACCGTGAGATCGCCACGGCGCCGACCAGCTTTCGCGAGCCCGGCGTCGAGATGCCGGAAGTACGCGTCGGCTCCCTCCGGGACAAAGCTCGTGCCCAGCCAGCCGTCGGCGATTTCGCCGGTGAGTTCCAGCATCCGCGGCGACAGCGTGGCCAGGTAGATCGGGATGTCCTCGTTCGGCTTGGTCGACAGCCGCATCGGGCGGGACTCGCCGGGCAGCGGGATCTGGAACGCCTTGCCCGCGAAGGAGATCTTCTCCCCGGCGAACGCGCTACGGATGATCTGCACCGTCTCGCGCATCCGGGTCAGCGGCCGCGCGAACGGCACCCCGTGCAACCCCTCGATCACCTGCGGACCGGACGGTCCGAGCCCCAGCGCGAACCGTCCGCCGGACATCTCGGCGAGGGTCAGCGCGGCCTGCGCGAGCGCGACCGGCGTGCGCACGCCGAGTTGCATGATGCCGGAGCCGAGCCGGATCTTCTCCGTGCGCGCGGCCAGATACCCGAGCACCGACGGCGCGTCCGAACCCCACGCCTCGGCCACCCAGCACTCGCCGAGACCCAGTTTTTCCGCCTCCAGCACGAAATCCCGGGTGCCCGGCCAGCCGGAGGACGCCTCGACGGTGGTGGCCGTCCGCATCATCCGGCGGTCTCCACGCGCTCCTTGATCGCGCCGAGCGTGGCGGTCATCGAGGCCTCGAACTCGCTCAGCCGGACGTGCACGATCTTCTGTTCCTTCTCCGGCATCCGCGCGATCACCTCGGTCACCCCGGACGGCCCCGGCCCCATCTGCGCCCACTGGGTAAGCCGCGTGCCGCCGTTCTCCGGGGCGAGGGTGAACCGCCAGACCGCGGTCGGATTGGCCGGATCGCTGACCGCCCAAGCGAAAACGCGCGGTTCCTCGCACTCGACGATGTAGGACGTCGTGTCCCATTCACCGCGCATCTGGTGCCGGTTGTGCCCGATGAAGGACCGCCCGAGCGCTGGTGCCGAGCCTTCGTCGCACCACCGGACCGACTGCAGTTCGCCGCTCAACTCCGGCATGAGCGCGACGTCCGAGGCGAACCGCCAGACCTGCTCGGGCGAGCCGTCGATCCACGCGTCCACCTGCACCGTCGGGGCGTCCGCGTACCGCGCGCCGGTCCACTCCATCGCGAGTCCTCCTCCGTTGGCGTCTCGACCAGCATAGTTGCGTAACTAGACTGACCCTGTCAATCACCGGGAGGCCAAAATCCGTGAAGGATTCCTTGAAGGACTCTGATTCCCATGCCAGGGACTTAAGCTGCGTGGCCGCACGCCGGCTGGACCATCCACAAAGGACGCCAGGTCGTCGAATTGCCCGATTGGTGCCCGCGTGGCCAGATCCGGAGGTCCGTGAGGGGAACCCTGAGGGAATCAGAGTCCGTCAGGGTTCCCCTCACGGACGACCAAACCCCGCACCAGCCGGCCCGCCAAGAGCGGCACCGGCCCTGGCCAGCCCCTGCCACCGCGAGACGAGCCTCAAACGACACCCGCAAGCGCCCGCCTTAAGTCCCCGGCGTTGGACTCTGATTCCCCCAAGGAGTCCTTCACGGACCGCTACTCCTGCGGAGCGAACCGCGCCTGCACGTCCGGCCGCTGCGCGAGCCGCTCCGGAAAGCCCGGCCCGCGCCGCATCCGCGTGTCGTCAGCCGACAACGGCTCGCCGCAGTCCGCGCACACCACGGTCGCGGTCGTGTCGTGCCCGCAAGCGTCGTGGTGCAGCACGATCGGCGGGCCCGCTTCGGTGGCCAGCCACCGGTCGCCCCAGGCGGTCATCGCGGCCAGCACACTCCAGAAATCGCGCCCCTTCTCGGTGAGCACGTAGTCGTAGCGCACCGGTTCGTCCTGGTAGGCGCGCTTCTCCAGCAGACCCTCGTCGACCAGCCTGCGCAGCCGGTCGGCGAGGGTGTTGCGCGCGATGCCGAGCGCCTGCTGGAACTCGTCGAAGCGGCGGACGCCGTAGAAGGCGTCGCGCAGCACCAGCGGCGTCCACCAGTCCCCGAGCAGGTCCATGGTCCGGGCGATCGAGCACGGCCACTGCGCGAAGGAAGTGCGTTTCATGGCCGCGATCCTACGCCGTCCCACGGTGCAACCCAGCAGGTCAGACGCGATGTCCGACGGTCACGTCGACCGTGTCCGGCACTTCCTCGTGCTCGTCGCCGACCGAGAGCGTCCCGGACGGCTCCACGAGCAGCACCACCGCGCCCTCCTTCGACGACGGCTTGTGGAACGTCCCGCGCGGGACCACGAACAGCTGCTCACGCGTCAGCGTCACCGTTCGTTCGCCGTCCGCCTCACGCAGGCCAAGCTCGATGCTGCCGTCGAGAACGAGGAAGAACTCGTCGGTGTCGTCGTGCTTGTGCCACACGTGTTCGCCGGCGAACCGGGCGAGACGGATGTCGTAATCGTTGACGTTGGCGACGATCCGGGGGCTCCACGGAGCGTCGAAACCCGCGAGCACGGCCTGCAGGTCGAGGGGCTGAGTTGTCATGACTCGATCTTGAGCCTGGCCTCCGGCGTCCGGGAGTGCTAGGAATCGCATATGTCGAAAGGATCCTCGCACCGCGTCGTGATGATCGTCGGCGACGGGTCGAACCCGTTCGAGATGGGCGTCGCGACGGAACTGTTCGGCTTGCGCCGGCCGGAGCTGCAGCGCCCGTGGTACGACTTCGCGCTCGCGGCGCCCGGCGGGCAAGCCCGGATGCACCTCGGCTTCTTCACCCTCACCGACGTCGCCGGCCTCGAAGCGGTCGACACCGCGGACACGGTGATCGTCCCGAACCGGCCGGATCCGCACACCCCGGCCGACCCCGAGATCATCGCCGCCATCCAGCGCGCGGACGCCCGCGGCGCGCGGCTGATGAGCTTCTGCACCGGCGCGTTCACCCTGGCCCAGGCCGGCGTACTGGACCATCGCCGCGCCACCACGCATTGGCGATGGGCCGACGAGTTCACCGCGCGTTACCCCCGGGTCCAGCTGGAGCCGGACGTTCTCTTCGTCGAAGACGGCACAGTTTTCACCGCCGCCGGAAGCGCGGCCGCACTCGATCTGTCTTTGCAGGTAATCCAACGCGATCACGGCGCGGAAATCGCCAACAAAGTGAGCCGCCGTCTCGTTTTCACCGGACACCGGGAAGGCGGGCAACAACAGTTCGTGGAACGCCCGCTGCCCGAGATTCCGGACGCTTCCCTCGCACCGGTCCTGGAATGGGCCCGCCGGCACCTCGACCAACCGCTCACCGTCACCGGACTCGCCGCCCGCGCGTCGACCAGCGCCGCCACCCTGCACCGCCGGTTCCGCGCCGAACTCGGCACGACCCCGCTGGCCTGGCTCACCGCCGAACGCGTGACGCTGGCCCGCCGCCTCATCGAACGCGGCGAACATGGTCTGGACCGCATCGCGGCCCGCGCCGGACTGGGCACCGGCGCGAACCTCCGGCTGCAGCTGCGCAGGCACACCGGGCTGTCCCCGTCCGAATACCGGAAGCGATTCGGCCCGGCGGCGTAACGCACCGCTGGGTCCACAGTGGACCCGACGAACGGATTGCTCCATTCGGCCTATTCAGCGAAGTTCCGGTTAAGCCCCGATGACCGGAACCCGCCGAAGGTTTTATGCCAGACGAACGAAAGTTGGCCGGAACGGACAGAATTCCGCCGACCCCTCACCGGAGCGCGCATTGATCCGCTAGCTTGGGCCGCGGACCGGCAGAACGGAAAACGGGGAGAAGCGCATGGCCAGACGCCGCCTGGAGGGACGGAACGCCCGGAGCCGGGCATTCGCCGCCCTCGCCGGAGGCGCGCTCGTGGTGCTGCCGACGGTGACGTCGTCCGGCATCCCGGTGGCGTTGCGCGCCGCGGACACCCCGTCGGCCGCGCAGGCCGCGCCGAACTCCCCCGGCCTGCCGCCCGGCATCACGCTCCCGCCGATCGGCGTGGACGGCAGCCTCCCGCAGCCGCCGGTCCCGCAGGCCCTCGGCGTGCCGGGCTACCCGAACGGACCCGGCTCGGCCACCACCGCCGGCCCGCTGGGCATCCCGGACAGCATGCTCCGGGCCTACCGCAACGCGGCCGACATCATGGCCCGCGAACAGCCCGGCTGCCACGTCGACTGGGCGCTGATCGCGGCGATCGGGCGAGTCGAGTCGAACCACGCGCGCGGCGGCTACGTCGACGCCCGCGGCAACACCCTCGAACGCATCCTCGGCCCGGTCCTCGACGGCGCGGGCGGCTTCGCCGCGATCCGCGACACCGACCACGGCCGCTACGACGGCGACCAGGTGTGGGACCGCGCGGTCGGCCCCACCCAGTTCATCCCGTCGACCTGGGCTTCCTACGCCTCCGACGGCAACGGCGACGGCGTCTCCGACCCGAACAACATCTACGACGAGACCCTCGCCAGCGCGCGCTACCTGTGCTCGGGCGGTCTGGATCTCTCCAGCGACGCCAACCAGCGCCTCGCGGTGCGCCGGTACAACAACTCGCAGTCCTATGTGGACACCGTGATGGCGTACGCGTACGGCTACCGCAACGGCGTTTCCAAGCTGCCGGACAGCCAGGTCCCGATCGGAGCCCCGCCCGGACCCGGCGCGGTCGAGGCCGCCGCGGGCAGCCCGGCGGGCGACGTCGCACCGCCCGCCCCGCCGGTCACCCCGGCCCAGCCGAACACGCCGAACAAGCCCGGCACTCCGACGCAGCTGCCGGGCAGCAGCACCGCGCCGAGCAGCAGCTCCCCGTCGAAGCCGACCAGCTCGACGCCGACCGCGCCTTCGACGTCGCCGAGCACCACCCCCACCAGCAGCACGACGCCGACGAGCACGACACCGTCCAGCTCCGCCCCGGCGAACCCGACGACGTCCAGCACCACGACGACCTCCAGCACCACCACGGAGGCCGCGCCGACGCACTGACGGCGGCGTTCGTATAGTCCGGACCGAAACCGGACTATGGGGGAGCGATCGTGGCGTGGAATCCCCGGCGGCTGCCGGACCTTTCCGGCAAGACCTACGCGGTGACCGGGGGAAACGCCGGGATCGGCTACTTCATCACCGAACAACTGGCCGCCGCCGGAGCGCACGTCGCGCTGCTGGGCCGGGACCCGTCGCGGCTGCGCGCCGCCGTCGAGATGGTCCGCACGCGCGTCGGTTCGACCTCGCTGAGCACGATCCCGCTCGACCTCGCCGACCTGGACTCCGTCCCGGCGGCCGTCGAAGCACTCGGTCGGCTGGACCGCGTGGACGCCTTGATCGAAAACGCTGGCATCACCGCACCCGGGCCCGTGCGCCGGACCACGAAACAGGGCCTGGAGCTGGCAGTCGGCACCAACCACTTCGGCCACTTCGCGCTCACCGCGCTGGCGATGCCGGTGCTGACCGCGTCGGCCGCTCGGGTGGTGCTGGCGGGCAGCCTGATCACCCGGATGTATCCGTACGACATCGACGATCTCCAGAGCGAGCACAAGTACTCGGACTTCCGCGCCTACGCGCTGTCGAAGCACGCCGTGCAATCGTTCGCGACGGAACTCGACCGGCGGCTGCGCGCGGCGGATTCGCCAGTGCAGGCGATCCTCGCGCACCCGGGGTTCAGCCTCGAACGCACCAGCCCCGCTCGCCCGGGAATCACCCAGCCGGTGCCGGTGATGCGGCTGCTCGCGCCCTATACCCACGGCAAGGACCACGGCGCGTGGCCGGCGGTCCGGGCCGCCGCCGACCCGGCCGCGGCTGGCGGTTCCTACTACGGCCCGGCGTTCGGCGGCGTCGGCAGGCCCCGGCCGGGCAAGGCGATGGCCGCCTCCCGGGACCTCGCGCGCGGCCGTCGGCTGTGGGCGCTTTCCGAGGAAGCGACCGGGATCCAGTTCGCGCTCGGGGGCTCCTGACTCGCCCGCATCTTGGTAACTGATGCGGGCCGGTGCTCGTCCGGCGTGGTGTACACGCACTTCGGCAGCAAGGAAGGCCTGTGGCTGGCGATCATCGACGCCCGCGCCGAAGCACACCTCGACCTGCTCAAAACCGCACTCGGCGAAGCGTCCAGCCATCGACGCCATCGCCAGGGTTTGACCCCTACTTCGCGGCCTGGTCGATCCGAGCCGCGATCCCGTCGAGAAGCCGGTCCAACCCGAACTCCGACGCCTCCGAAGCCTGCTTCGCGGTCGGACTGTCGAAGCCGCCGTCAAGCCAGGTCCGGTTCATCGCCGGGTGGGATTCGACGTCGAAAAACGTGTGCCAGAACGAAGAACGCTGCCCCCACCACGCGTCATTGGACTGCCCGGTGGTCTGTTCCAAGTGGACACTCTCCGCCTCGACCGCCGCGTTCGCGTCGACATACCCGGCAACCGAACTGGCCGCCGCGGCGACCTCGCGCGCGGGCAGCCCCAGACTGTCCATAATGGACAGCAAATACTCCTGCCCGGCCAGCTGCCCCGGACCGAGCGCGGGCCGGACCCGCGACCGCTCCCGCAGCCACGGATGCCGCCGGTAAATGTCGCGGGTCCGGTCCGCGTAAACGCGCACCTGCGCCCGCCAGTCCGCCGGCCGGGGTTCGCCGGGCCCGGGCAGATTCCGTTCCAGCAGAACGGTGTCCACCATGAGATCGATCAATTCGGTCTTGCCGGGAACGTAGGTGTAGAGCGTCATCGTGCCCGCCCCGAGTTCCTTCGCGACGCGGTGCATGGACGTCGCGACCAGCCCTTCGGCATCCGCGACCGCGATGGCGGCCACGATGATCCGCTCGATGGTGAGCGTCGGCCGCCTGCCGCGCGGCGGAGGTTCCGGGGCGCCCGCACGATCGCGCCACAGCAGGGAAAGCGTGCGCGCGACCTCCTCGCGGACAGCTTCGGGACCGTCGCCCTCGTGCTCGACGATCATCGCGTCCCCCTCCGGCCTCGTGCGGTCAACCTGGGATCCTACCTGCCGTTTCAGGACCTTCGTCCCCTCCGCGCTGCCCGGTGGGCCGCTACGCTGGGGAGCGAGGGAGGTGGTTCCAGTGACGGAACGCAAACCACCGGGCGTGTCGTTCGGCACGTGGGTCGACCGGCAAATCGCCGCCGCCGAATCCCGCGGCGACTTCGAGGACCTGCCCGGCGCCGGAAAACCCCTGCCGCCCCCGACCGGCCGCGACGCCGCGACCGACTGGGCAATCCGGCGGGCCCGAGAAGGAGACCTCGACGTGGCCGCGTTCCTGCCGCCGTCGCTCGCCTTGCCGCGAGAAATCCAAGACCTGCCCGGAAAACTGGCGAAAGTCCAGTCGGAACGCAAGGTGCGGGAAATCGTCGAGGACCTGAACGACCGCATCCGCAAGGCACACGCCCTCCCCCAGGAAGGCCCAGTCCTGCGAGCGCGACCGCTGGACGTGGACGAAACCGTGGCCAGCTGGCGCGCGGGCCGGGGAGAGTCCTGAGCCGCACGGGGTGAATCCGGGCTGACACTTTCGCCGTGGGCGGGCGATTTCACGCGCCCGCACCTCCGTACCGGCAACAGTCGCCCGCACACAGCTTCACCCAACAGCGCTCGCTGCCGAAACTCCCCGCGCTGCACCGCCAGCCACCCGCGACTCCGCCACCGAACTCACCCCCACCCGACTCGCTCCCCCGCCGCCCACCGCCCAGATACAGCTACGCTGGGTAGTACCTGGCCGAAGGGAAAACAACCGTGGGAGTTCGTCGGGGTGCCCTCGTGGTCGCCGCGCTGCTGGTGCTGTTCGGCGAGCCGTGGTCGGTGCTCGTGCTGCTGCCGGACTGGCCGGTCGCCGGCACCGTCATCGGCACCGTCGTTTTCGCCGTGGCCCTGCTGGGCTTTCCGGTGCTCATGGCGCTCGGGCACGGTCCGAAGCAGAGCGACACCGCCGCACGGATCGGAGACGTCACCCTCGGCGTGGTCTGGGTGCTGTTCACCTGGAGCGTCCTCACGCACGTACTGCGGCTGATCCTGCTGGTGTCCGGCGTGGACGACCCCGCGCGGCCACGGATCGTAGCCGCGGCCACGCTCGCCGTCGCGGCAGTACTGCTGGTCGCCGGGAACCGGATCGCCATGCGGGTGCCGCCGGTCAAGCCGGTCGACGTCGTGCTGCCGAAGCTGGGCCCCGGGCTCGACGGGCTGCGCGTCGCGGTCATCACCGACACCCACTACGGCCCCCTCGACCGCACCCGCTGGTCCGAGCGCGTGGTCGCCGAACTGAACCGGCTGCGACCCGACGTCGTCTGCCACGCGGGCGACCTCGCCGACGGGTCGGTCGCCAAACGCCGCAAGCAGGTCGACCCGCTCGGCGGCGTGCAGGCCCCGCTCGGCCGGTTCTACATCACCGGCAACCACGAGTACTTCGGCGAGGCCCAGGCCTGGCTGGACCACATGGCGAGCCTCGGCTGGGACACCCTGCACAACCGCTCGACACTGCTCGAACGCGACGGTGCCCGCCTGCTCTTCGCCGGCATCGACGACCCCACCGGAGCCGCCTCCGGACTGCCCGGCCACGGCCCCGACCTGGCCGCCGCCCTCGACGGCGCGGACCCGGACGTCCCCGTCGTCCTGCTCGCCCACCAGCCCAAACAGGTCGCACAGGCCCGCGAGGAAAACGTCGACCTGCAGATCTCCGGGCACACCCACGGCGGCCAGATCTGGCCGTTCCACCTCCTGGTCCGCCTAGACCAGCCCACCCTGTCCGGCCTCACCCGGCACGGCCCGACCCAGCTGTACAACAGCCGCGGCTCCGGTTTCTGGGGCCCGCCGTTCCGGATCTTCGCCCCCAACGAGATCGCCCTGCTGACCCTCCGCAGCGCCTAACCCCCGCACCCGATGCCAGGGCCTTAAGGCGGCGTTGCGGGTGCGGCTGAGGCGTGTCCGCCCGGGCCGAAGGGACTGGCGGACCGTTGGCATGCGTCGGGCCGACGGGAGCTGCGTGTGTCCGTCCCTGGCATTGGCCCTGCGCCACCTCCGCACACCCCACCGAATAATTTTTTTGTCTTGACAACTCAAACCATCGGATGCGAAAGTTCCCCTCAACGACACGACGACCCGACGTCCAGGAGGAACCCCATGCCCACCATCACGTCCGCCGACGGCACCCAGATCGCCTACTCCCGCATCGGCACCGGCCCCGCGCTGGTCCTCGTCGACGGCGCACTCTGCTACCGCACCTCGACCCCCAACGACGACCTCGCCAAAGCCCTGTCCGACCGCTTCACCGTCTACACCTTCGACCGCCGCGGCCGAGGCGAGAGCGGCGACACGAGACCGTACGAAGTGGACCGCGAGATCGAAGACATCGCCGCGCTCGCCAAGGAAGCCGGCGGCGAGATCGGCCTCTACGGCATCTCCTCCGGCGCCGCCCTGGTCCTGGAAGCCGCCCACCGCGGCGTGCCGGTGAAGAAGGTCGCCGTCTACGAACCGCCGTTCGTCGTGGACAGCACCCGCAAGCGAGTCCCCGCCGACTACCAGTCCAAACTCGAAGCCGCCATCGCCGCGGGCAAACCGGGCGACGCGATTAAGACGTTCATGACCGAAGGCGTCGGACTCCCCGCCCTGATGGTCACCATGATGCGGCTGATGCCAGCATGGCCGCGCATGAAACGCGTCGCCCACACTCTCGCCTACGACGCCCAGATCATGGACGACAACCAGTCCGGCCGCCCCCTTCCCGAGGCTCGCTGGTCCGGCATCACCGCCCCCACCCTGATCCTCGACGGCGGCAAGAGCCCAGCCTGGATGCGCAACGGCGTGGCAGCAGCGGCGAACCAGCTGCCCGCCGCTGACTACCGCACCCTGCCCGGCCAGACCCACCTGGTGAAAACCGCCGCACTGGCCCCCGTACTCGCGGAGTTCTTCGCCACGAACTGACCCCGCCGCGGAGCCGGATAAGGCAAACTGCGAAACGTGGCCACGCGAGCATTGATTTTCGATTTCGACGGCACCCTAGCCGACACCGAAGCCGCAGTACTGCGATCCTGGCAAGAAATGTTCGCCGATCACGGCGTAGAACTACCGCTGGACGTATGGCACACAGTCATCGGCACCCAGCACACCGCGAAGACGATGTTCAAACTGCTAGCCGAACACGTAGCGGACCTGGACCCAGAAACGCTGCGCCCCGCAATGCGCGCCCGAGTCCACGAACTACTAGCCGCCGACGGCCCAAGAGAAGGCGTCGTAGCTTACCTGGACGAAGCCCAAAGCCAGGGCCTGAAACTAGGCGTCGCGTCAAGTTCCTCGGAAGCCTGGGTCAGAGGCCAACTAGACCGCCTAGGCCTAACCGCCCGCTTCACCGCAATAGAAACCGGCGACCGCCACGCCCCCAAACCAGCCCCAGACACCTACCTGGCAGCCCTGCGAACCCTGGCCGTAACCGCGGAAGAAGCCCTAGCCTTCGAAGACTCGCCACACGGCGTAAGCGCAGCAAAAGCAGCCGGAATCACCACAATCGCAATACCAAACCCCATCACCGCCCAACTAGACTTCACAAACGCAGACAAAGTCCTAACCTCCTTCACCACCACCCCGCTAACCACCCTCCTACAGCAACAAAGCGCATAACAACGAGGCACCCAGCCCCCTCCCCGCACCCCGATACGAAGCCCAAATGCGGTCTGAGGGTGCTTGTCAAGGCATCTTTCCCGCCTTGACAAGCACCCTCAGACCGTCATCACAATTGGCTTCGGGGTGCCCCACGCACGCCCCCAGCGCAACGTCGCCGCCAGGCGACGAGCAGACCCCTACCCCACCGCCGCCTCGAGCCGATCCAAAAACCCCCGCTGCCCCTTAACCAGCTTCTCCCGCGCAACCCCCATCGAGAACCACTCCACCCGATCCACCTCAGGAAACTCCCGCAGCATCCCGGACCGAGGCGGCCACTCCATCTCGAACACCCCCGGCACCACCTCGCCCGGATCGAGATCCCCCTCCACCGCCCAGGCGGTCACCACCTTCCCGGACTGCCGCACCTCCCCCAGCTCCGTCCACTCCCCCTCCGGCACCGGCACCCCCAGCTCCTCCTCAAACTCCCGCCGAGCAGCCGCCCGTGCCTCCTCCCCCTCCTCAATCTCCCCCTTGGGCAAGGACCAAGCCGCCAAGTCCTTCTTCGCCCAAAACGGCCCACCCATATGCGCGAGCAGCACCTCGACCCCGCTCACACCCCGCCGAAACACCAGCACCCCAGCACTACGCCTGACCATCCCCCCAGTCTGCCCGCCCCCCTGACCAGCCCGAACAGCGACACAGAAAAAACTTCCCGGCAAAGTGTCGATCCCCGTCGACCCCATCCGACGCATAGGTGAAAGACACCACCAAGCCCGGAAGGACCCCAGCCATGACCACCACGATCACCACCAGCAACACCACCCCGGAAACCGCCACCGCGAAGACCCTGGCCGACCGGGTCCGCCCCACCGTGCTGGCCCTCTTCCGCGCCGTGGTGTCGTTCCTCTTCCTCTGCCACGGCCTGATGGGCTTCGGTCTCTTCGGGGGCATCGACAACGCGGGCGGCGCGGTCCCCTTCGGCCAATGGCCCGGCTACTGGGCCAGCCTGATCGAGGTCGTCGGCGCGATCTTCGTCTTCGCCGGGTTCTTCACCCGGATCTCCGCGACCGTGCTCTCCGGCGTGATGGCCTACGCCTACTTCACCGTGCACGCCCCGGAAGGCCTGCTCCCCCTGCACAACATGGGCGAGCCGGCGGCGCTGTACGCATGGGTGTTCCTGGCTATCGCGGTGGTGGGGCCGGGGGCGGCGTCGCTGGACGGGCTGCGGAAGAAGTGACGTCGTGAGTGGCAATCCCGGTTCTAACCGTGATTGCCACTCACGACCCCCACCCGCCCCAGCACATGCTCCATCAACACCGTCAGCACCTGCTTGGTCGAATCCCGCTCCCGCGCGTCACACAGCAGCAACGGCACCTGAGGATCCAGATCCAACGCCCCACGGACCTCCTCGGTCCCGTATCGGTAAGCGTCGTCGAAGCAGTTGACCCCCACCACGAACGGCAACCCCCGCTGCTCAAAGAAATCCACCGCGGGGAAACAGGACTCCAGCCGCCGCGTATCCGCGAGCACCACCGCGCCCAGCGCCCCGTCGGCCAGCTCGTCCCACATGAACCAGAACCGGTCCTGCCCCGGCGTGCCGAACAGGTACAGGATCAGCTCGGGGTTGATGGTGATCCGGCCGAAGTCGAGCGCGACGGTCGTGGTGGTTTTGCCCTCGACGCCGGACAGGTCGTCCACGCCCTCGGACGCGGCGGTGATCACCTCTTCGGTGCGCAGCGGCGGCACCTCGCTGACCGACCCGACCATGGTCGTCTTGCCGACCCCGAAGCCGCCCGCGACGAGCACCTTCACCGCCTGCGCGGTGAGGGACCGGCGGGGCTCAGAGTTTCCGGATGCCATCGAGAACCGCCTGGAGTACGTGGGGGCTGGGGGCGTCGGTCACCGGCGTCGCGGTGCGGAACAACACGAGGTTGCGTTCTATCAGATCGCTCAGCATGACCTTGACGACCGGCAGCGGCAGATCGACCCGCGCGGCCACCTCGGCCACCGAAACCGGGCGCTGGCACAGGGAAAGAATGCGCGCGTACTCCGGTTCGAGGCCGGGCGTCTCGTTCGCGGCGCGCAGTGCGACGACGAGGGTGATGAGGTCGAGCCCGCGCGTGTCGGACCGGGTCCGCCCGCCGGTGACGGCGTAGGACCGCACCAGCGGACCGGCCTCGTCCTCGTACCAGGACTCGCGGCCCTGCGCCATCATGGCGAGGTCCGCTGGACCGCTCCGGCCCGCGGCGCCGCGGTGAGCACCGCGCCGACCCGCTTGACCATCAGGTTCATCTCGTACGCGACGAGCCCCATGTCCGCGTCCACCCCGGCCAGCAGCGCGAGGCAGGCGCCTCGCCCGGCCGCGGTGACGAACAGGAACGCGTGGTCCATCTCGACCATCGTCTGCCGCACGTTGCCGCCGCCGAAATGCCGTCCGGTGCCGCGGGCGAGGCTCTGGAACGCCGACGCGACCGCGGACAGGTGCTCCGCGTCCGCCTCGGACAGATTGCCCGACCGGCCGATCAGCAGCCCGTCCGCGGACAGCACCACCGCGCGGTCCGCGCCGGCGACCCGCTGCACGAGGTCGTCGAGCAGCCAGTCAAGCTCGTTGACGCCGTTGTTCGCCATCAGTCGCGGTCTCCGTACCTGTTGTCGTGCCCCGGATCGGTCTCGCGGGCCCGCCGGGTGCCCTGCTGGAACGCGCTGAGCCGGGAACGGGCCTGCTCCGGCGAGTCCTCGCGGACCTCGCCGGTTTCCGGCGCCGGCCGGTCACTGCGCAACTGCGGAACAAGGTTCTGCTGCCGCCTGCGCTGCGGCAGCGGCGGACGCCCGGGCGGACGCGGCGGCGCGGCCCGGCCGTTCTCCACCGCCGGACGCGGCGCGCGGCCGTTCTCCGCGGGCGGACGCTGGTTCTGCGGCGGACGGACCGGCGGCGCCTCGGCGGCCGGCCGCATCGCCCGCCGGGTCGGCAGCTCCGGTCGCTGCTGCTCCGGCGCGACCCGCGGCTCCGGCGCGACCCGCGACGGCTGCGGCAGTTCCGCCTGCTGCGGCTCCGGAACCGGGCGCACGGTCCGCTGCGGCAGTTCCGGCCGCGACGGCTCCACCGCGAGCCGGGAAAGCTCCGGCACGTCGTCGGAAGCCTCGCCAGCGTCTTCTGTCGAAGGCTCGGTCTCGGCAATCGGCGCGAGCAAGTCCTTGCGCACCAGCACGATCGCCCGGGTCCCGCCGTACGCGGACTCGCGCAGGTGCACCGAGATCCCGTGCCGCGACGCCAGCCGCGCCACCACGAACAGGCCCAGCCGCGGTTCGTCGGACAGCGCCATGATCCCGAAGTCCGGCGGGTCGGCGAGCATCGCGTTGAACTCGTCGGCCTGCTCCTGCTCGATGCCGAGGCCCTGGTCCTCGACCTCGATCACGACGCCCTTGCCGACCACGTTGCCGCGCAGTTCGACGCGCGATTCCGGCGGCGAGAACGACGTCGCGTTGTCGATCAGCTCGGCGAGCAGGTGCACGAGGTCGCCGACGGCGGGCCCGCGCACCGCGACCTCCGGCAGCTTCGCCGTCTTCACCCGCGCGAAGTGCTCGGTTTCGGCCGCCGCGCCGCGCACGAGTTCCACCAGCGACACCGGATTGCGCCACTGCCGCCCCGGCTGGCCGCCGCCGAGGATGATCAGGTTCTCCGCGTTGCGCCGCGCGCGGGTGGAGAGGTGGTCGAGCCGGAACAGCGTGTCGAGCTGGTCCGGGTCCTCCTGCTTGCGCTCGGCCGCGTCCAGCACCTTCAGCTGCCGGTGCACGATCACCTGGCTGCGGTGCGCGATATTGAGGAACACCGCCTTCGTGCCCTGGCGCGTCTTGGCCTCTTCGACCGCGGCGGCGATCGCGGACTGCTGCGCCAGGTTGAACGCCTCGGCGACCTCGCCGATCTCGTCCGTGCCGTGGTCGAGCAGGTGCCCGCCCGCGTCGAGGTCGACCGGTTCGCCGTCGCGCAGGCGGTCCATGAGTTCCGGCAGCCGCACCTCGGCCGCGTCGAGGGTGTCCTCGCGCAGCCGGGCGAGGCGGGCGATGAAGCGGTTCGACAGCCGCAGCGCGATCAGCACCACCGCGAGCGCGAAGAGCACCGCCGCCGCGCCCGCGATGATCGAGTCTCGCAGCGTGTCGTCCGCGTCGGTGATCGCCGCGTTGGTCGCGTGCGCGCTCTGCGCGGCGAACATCGTCATCAGCGTGGTGGCGACCTGTTTGGCGTCCGTCCGCCACTGCTCCAGCGGCACCGGCAGCTGTTTCGCGCCGGACAGCAAGGCGTTCTCGACCTGGGTCACGGTCGTCCACGCGGGACTCGCGATGAGCTTGTCGTAGTTGGCCCGCACCTCGGGCACCATCTGCGGCACGGACTGTTCGAGCTGCGCGTGGTACGCGCCGATCTGGCCGAGGTACGCGCGCTGCTCGTCGCCGGACAGCCCGCCCGCGGCGAGCCCGGCCGACGCCAGCGCGTCGCTGCGCTGCATTTCCTCGGCGGCGTTGAAAATCGGGATCGCGGACAGCCGGGCGTACGCGTTGCCCGCGCCGCGCGCGGCCTGCGCGAGCCCGGCGACGCCCTGGGTGAACTGGTCGATGATCTGGTTGTAGAAGGAAAACACCTCGAGCCGCGGCACCTGGCCGGCGTCGACCCGCTGGCGCAGCTGCGGCAGTTTCGCTTCCAGCGCGGCGAAGGTGGCTATGTTCTGCTTGACGCTCGCGGGCACGTTCGAGTCGCCGGCGAAGTTGCCCTGCAGCACCGAGGTGATCTGCGCCGCGGACGCGTCCGTCTTCGGCCGGGTGGCCAGCAGCGCGGCGCGCGCGGCGTCCTGCCCGGCGAGCACGCTCATCGACAGCTGCCGTTCCTGTTCGGCGGCGAGCAGGAACGGAATGCCGGGGCCTTCCGAACCGCGAATCTTCTGCGCGTAGCTGCGCGCCTGCGTCGCGTCGAAAATCAGGTAACCGGCGAGCGCGATACCGACCACGAGCAACGCCACACTCGGAATCAACGCGATCGCGAGCACCCGAGAGCGAATCGACGAACCGCGGCCGTTCCGCCCGGATTTCTGCTTCACCGTGATCCGTTTTCCTTCCGGCGCTTGCCAAGGTAATTGGGTCCGCGGTGTTTTCTTGCACCGGTCCGACCAGCCGGATCACAACTCACCGTGGTCTGCGTTGCCCGCGACGACGTTAAGCAACCCGGACGGGCGAGTCAAGTCCGGACCCACGTGGCCGTCACTGTCTTGTTACCTGCTAGTAACCCACTGTGGTGCTTGGAAAACTGATCACCACCGGACGTGACCTTGGTCGCACCGGCCCGGCCGCTGCCCGCCGGGCGCCCGCGCGTGAGGTCCGTCACGGACGCGGCCCCGCGCGCATTACCGGAAACTCATGCGCATTTCCGCATCGGCAACGAAAAAGAACGGCGAATCGAGATCAATTTCCGGAATTCAGCGCCGCACGCCATTCGGCGGACGGTGCGCGGAAAGCCGCGGCCCCGGCAGCGGTTCCGATTCCGGCGCGGCGAGCGGGCGCTCGCGGCGGACGAGGTCGTGCAGCATCTCCCGGCACGCCCACGCCAGCACGGCCACGGACGCGACCAGCACCGCCACCAGCGCCGATTCGACCGGATAGCGCGCGACGAGCCCGCCGAACCGCGCGAGCAGGAAGCCGAGCACCATGCCGACGAGCAGGGTCACGACATACGAGAGCGGCACTTCCCGACCGCGGGTCTCGATCATTTCGGCCCCTTCCGCCCCGGATTCGCGCGGGTGTCGCGACACCCGGATTGGCTCCCGCCCGCGAAAAAACAGGCACCGAGCATACCCGCCGGGCAGCGCGCGGCGCGCCCGCCGATCACCCAATGGGGCGAGCACGACACCTATTGTTCACCCAGAAACCGCGATTCCGCGCGGACAGTGCGCGAATTCTTTTCAGCGCACCTCGCGCAGCACGGTCACCGCCCGCAGCACCTCGGCGTAAGTCGTGTACAGCGGGGCCAGCCCGAACCGCAGCACGTCCGGCGGCCGGAAATCCCCGAGCACCCCGCGTTCGTGCAGCGCGTCCATCGTCTGCTGCCCACCCGCGTCACGCACCGAAACCTGGTGTCCCCGGGCGTGGTCCCGCGGCGTCGGAAGGTCGGCTCCCGGCAGGAGTTCGTCCGCACACCGGAAAAAGAAATCGCCCAGCGCCAAGCCTTTCGCGCGCAGCACGGAAAGGTCGACGCCGTCCCACACGTCCAGCGCGGCGTCGAGCGCCAGCATCGACAGGATGTCCGGCGTACCGGCGCGGGCGCGCGCGATCCCCGCGCCGCCGCGGTATCCGGCTTCCATTCCGAACGGATCGGCATGCCCGGCCCATCCGGCGAGCGGCTGATCGAATTCCGCCTGATGCCGCTGTGCCACATAGATGAACGCGGGCGAGCCCGGTCCGCCGTTGAGGAATTTGTACGTACAGCCCACCGCGAAATCGACCGCGCACGCGTCGAGCTGAACCGGAATCGCGCCGACGCTGTGGCAGAGATCCCACACCGCGAGCGCGCCGGCCGCGTGCACGGCCTCAGTGACCGACGGCATGTCGTGCAGCCGTCCGCTCACGTAATCGACGTGGTTCACGAGCACCGCGGCAGTGCGCTCGCTCACCGCGCCAGGCAACTCCGCCACCGGCACCCGACGCACGGTGTGCCCGGTGAGCCGCGCGGCCTGGTCGGTCACGTAGCCATCGGTCGGGAAGGTCGTCGCGTCGAGGAGGATCTCGTCGCGGCCGGGGTTCGCCCGCACCGCCGCGACGAGCACCTTGAACAGGTCCACGCTCGTCGAGTCCGCCACCACGACCTGCCCGGCCGCGGCCCCGACCAAGGGCGCGATCCGGTCGCCGACCCGCTGCGGGGCCTCCCACCAGCCCTCGGTCCACGACCGGATCAGCCGCCGCCCCCACTGCTCGCGGATCACCTGGCTCACCCGCTCCGCGACGTGTTTCGGGGGCGCGCCAAGAGAATTCCCGTCGAAGTACGCGATGCCCGGGTCAAGGTCGAACTCCGCGCGTTTCGCGGCGAGCGGGTCGGCGGCGTCGAGCGCGGCCGCCTCGTCGGCAAGGCTCTCGCCGCGCACGGCAGATTCGGTCATCAACGCTCCTCGGTCCCAAGTCCGCCTATTCATAACAGGACGCGGGCGGTCTTATCGAGCGCCGATGCTGGCCGGGATTCTCTATCGGCCGCCGCTTCGACGACCTACAGTGACCTGACCAGGCACCACCGGAGGAGGTCAGCGTTGACCCAGTCGATCGCCGAACAGACCGAGGGCCAGACGATCCCGCTGCTGCTGCGGCGCAACGCCGTGGAACACGGCGACCGGCCCGCGCTCACCTCGCTCGACCTCGAAGGCCGTCCGACCCTCACCTGGAGCGAGTTCCGGACCGCGATCGCCGAGGTGTCCCGCGGCCTCGCCGGGCTCGGCCTCGCCGCGGGCGACCGGATGCTGATCATGGCCCCGAGTTCGCCGGACCACCTGGTCGCCGACCTCGCCGCGGTGCATCTGGCGGCCATCCCGTGCACGGCCTACGCGACGCTGAGCCCGGAGCAGATCCGCTACGTCGCCCGGCACAGCGCGGCCCCGGTCGTCGTCCTCGCCGGTGCCGACGAGCTGTCCCGCTGGCTGCCGGTGCTCGACGATCTGCCCGCGCTCCGCCGCGTGGTGCTGCTCGACGAATCCGCGCTCCCCGACGGCGACGACCGCTTCGTCGGATACTCCGCCGTGCGCGAAGCGGGCCGTGCCGCGCTCGCCGCCGACCCGGACGCGTTCGACCAAGCGTGGCAGGCGATCCGCCCGGACGACCCGCTCGCGATGATCTACACCTCCGGCACCACCGGCGACCCCAAGGGCGTCGTGCTCTCGCACCGCAACGCGATCCACGAGGGCCTCGCCGTGCACACGCTGCACAAAGCCCCGATGCACCCCACGAACATCGCGTACCTGCCGCTGGCGCACATCGCCGAACGAGAACTGTCGATCTATCTCCCGATCGTCGCGGCCGGGCACGTGCACACCGTCGGCGATCCGTCCGGCGTGGTCGCGGCGCTAGGCCAGGTGCATCCGCAGAGCTTCTTCGGCGTGCCGCGAGTGTGGGAAAAGATGGTGGCGGGCTTGAAGAACATGCTCGCCGGCGTCCCCGAAGACCGGCGCGAGGCACTCATCTCGGCCAACGAACTCCTGCAAGAGGGCTACAAACTCCGCAGCGCCGGTGAAGCCCTGCCCGCCGACCTCGCCGAGCGCATCGCGAAAACCGACGAGACCGTACTCGCCCCGGTGCGCGGGCTCCTCGGACTCGACCAGCTGCACATCGCGTCCAGCGGCGCGGCCGCGTTGCCGGTGGAGGTGCTGTACTTCCTCGCCGGGCTGGGCGTCGAGATCCGCGAGGTGTGGGGCCTGTCGGAGACCACCGGCGCGGCGACCGCGAACAGCGCCGAAGCGTTCCGCGCGGGCACCGTCGGCAGGCCGATCGACGGCGTCGAGGTGAAGACCGGCGAGGACGGCGAACTGTTCGTCCGCGGCCCGATCGTCTTCCTCGGCTATCTGCAGCCGGACGGCACGATCGAACCGGCCACCGACGACGAGGGCTGGTTCGCGACCGGCGACATCGGCACGATCGACGACGACGGGTACGTGACGATCACCGACCGCAAAAAGGAACTGATCATCACCTCGAGCGGCAAGAACATCGCGCCGACCCGGATCGAGGGCTTGCTGAAGGAACACCCGCTGATCGGCCAGGCAGTCGCGATCGGCGACGCCCGGCCGTACGTGACCGCACTGATCGTCCTCGACGACGAGATCGCCCCCGGCTGGGCAGCGGCCAACGGCGTCGAGGCGGCCGGAATCGAAGCACTCGCCGCGCACGAGGCGGTCCAAGCGGAGATCGCGCGGGCGGTCGAATCAGCCAACAGCAGGCTCGCGCGGGCCGAGCAGATCAAGCGCTACCGCGTGATCACCACGGCCTGGACGCCGGAGACGGGCGAACTCACCCCGACGCTCAAACTCAAGCGCCGGGTGATCAACGACCGCTACGGCTCCGACATCGCCGCCCTCTACCCCTCGTGAGTGCTGATCACGGTTAGAACCGGGATCGCCGCTCACGACCCCCCACCCAGCCACGCGCCCACCGCAGCCGTACCAGGGCTCGTGAGTGCTAATGCCGGTTAGAACCGGCGTAGCCACTCACGAGGCACGCCGGGGCGACGCGGCCGCTCCGGGCCCGTCTTCCCGCCGCGCCGCGTCGTGAGTGCTCGCCTGCCCCATGCGCTACCGCGGCCCTCGTGAGTGCTGATCACGGTTAGAACCGGGATCGCCGCTCACGAGGCCTGCCGGGACCACTTCCGCAGCCGGGGCGGCACCCGCTTCTCCAGCCCGTAGTTCTCCAGATGCGCGGAGAACACCTCGTCGAACGCCTGCTGCACGGTCTCGGTGTCCCAGTCCGGCCGCTCCAGGATCGGCTGCTTCAGGTACGGCTGCCCCATCACGTGCAGCTGCGGGCCGTTGCACCGGATCATCTGCCCGGTGATCCCGTGCGCCCCCTCGCCGAGCAGGAACAGCACGAGCGGCGCGATCTTCGCCGGCGTGCGCTCCGGCGGGCACGCGCGCAGCGCCCGCTCGGATTTCCAGACCATCCGGGTGTGCGCCACCGGGCACACCGCGTTCACCCGGATCCCGGAATCGTCGAGGTCCAGCGCCCACGAATAGGTCAGCGACGCGACCGCGCCCTTGCTCGCCGAGTACACCCCGAGCTTGCGCTGCCCGAGCGACGCGCCGGAGGAGATGTTCACGATCGACCCGCCGCCGCCCGCGCCGACCATCGCGCGGATCGCGGCCAGCCCGGTGTACATCACGCCGAGCACGTTCACCTCGACCAGCTGCCGGGCCTGCTCGACGTCGTCCTCCCAGGGCAGCGCCTCGTAGTTGAGCCCGGCGTTGTTGACCAGCCCGTCGATCCGGCCGAACTCGGCGACGCACTGGTCGACGATCGCCTGCGCCTGCGCCGGATCGGCCACGCTGTACCCGTTCGCGACCGCGCGCCCGCCGTGGCCGCGGATCGTCTCGGCGGTGCGCTCGGCCAGGTCGGCGTCCACGTCGTTGACGACCACCGCCCCGCCCGCGCGCGCCACGTGCACGGCGAAGGCCTCCCCGAGGCCGCGCCCGGCTCCGGTCACGACCACGGCCTTGTCCTGCAACAGTCTGTCCACGCTCACTCCCCGCTGGTGCGCCCGGCGCGAGAACGTCCGCTCCGCCGGGTCTCTCCCAGTGTTGGGCCGTTCGGCCCAGCCGCACCGGTCGATCGCGACGAACGGTGGTCGCGCTGCGCCGAACGAGGAAAGCTGATCAGTGCTACGGGTACCCCGCGGCAGGTCAGTCCTCACGGCTCCGCGTTCCGGCCACCGGATTCTTCCCGACTGTTCACCCTGGTGTGATCGGCGGCATACTGAGGGTGCACCCCTGGCTGGAGTAGTGACACTCCTGGCCAGGAGCGACATCCGCGAAGGCACAATGCGGGCACTACTGGCAATCACACGATCGGGGAGGGGGCAGTGGTCATCTCGTGACGACCGAAGCGACCTCTCGGCTGACAGCACCGCTGCGCAACGTCGAGTATCGCGTGCTCTGGGCGGCGGAGGCCATCTCGAGCGCGGGGGACCAGCTGGCGAAGGTGGCGTTGTCCATCCTCGTCTACCACCGCACCGGTTCCGCGCTCTGGGCCGCGGTCGTGTACGCGCTGACTTTCCTGCCCGCGCTCGCCGGCGGCCTCGGCCTCTCCTTCCTGGCCGACCGCTACCCGCGCCGCGCCGTGCTGAGCGTGAGCGCCGCCGCGCAGGCGGTGCTCGTCGGCTTGATGAGCCTGCCCGGCATGCCGCTGGCCGCACTGTGCTTACTGCTCGTCGCGGTGCAGCTGGCCGCGTCGCCCGCGAACGCGGCGCAGAACGCGATCACCCGCGAGGTCTTCACCGACGACCATCTGTACCTGCGCAGCCAGGATCTGCGCGGGATCACCACCAACACGGTGCAGCTGCTCGGCCTGGCCGGCGGCGGCGTGCTGGTGACCGCCGTGGGCACGTCGTGGGCGCTGGCGATCGACGCGGTGAGTTTCGCGGTAGCCGCGGCGATCGTGCGGGTGTGGGTGCACGACCGGCCCGCCGCCGGCGGCGACCACAGCACCTGGTTCTCCGCCACGCGCTGGGTGTTCGGGCAGCGCAAACTGCGCGTGCTGATCGCGTTGTCGTGGCTCGTGGGGCTGGCCGTGGTGCCCGAGGGGCTGGCCGCGCCGCTGGCCCATCAGCTGAACGCGCCGTCCGCGGCGGTCGGCTGGCTGCTCGCCGCCGACCCGCTCGGCTTCGTCGCCGGGGCCTATCTGCTGTCGAAATTCGCGTCCGCCGAGGTCCGGCAGCGGCTGCTCGGCGTGCTGGCGACGACGTCGCTGGCACTGCTCGCGCTGTTCCTGCTGCGGCCGAATCTGGTGGTCGCGCTGGTGCTGCTCGCGCTCGCCGGTGCGATGGGCGCCTACATCATCACCGTGACCGCGACGTTCTCCACCTGGGTGCCGAACGAACTGCGCGGCGGGGCCGGCGGGCTCTACCGCACCGGACTGCGCGTGGCGCAGGGCATCGGGGTGGCTCTCGGCGGGGTGGTCGCGCAGGCGACCGGGTCTGCGATCACCGCCATCGCGCTGGCCGGGCTGGCCGGCGTGGCACTGGCGATCCCCACCGCGTTCTCGTGGACCCGGGTGCGGCACGCGGTCGCGGCCGGGGCCTGATCGTGGGATGGCTGAAGATGCGAAGGCCGGGGTCGAGGCACCGGCCGGATGAGTCCGGATACGCCGGACGGGAACTCGTTTCACGCCTCACGGTCACGCACGGAACACACCTCCGCTCGTATTGTCACGAATCCGCGGTGGATCGGTCACGGAACTCACGCTTCACGGTCACGCACAGCTGCTCACCTCCGCTCGCTGACAATTCATCGGAAAATGACAACAGCTCGATTCACGCTTCGCGGTCGCGCACGGGAAAACACCTCACTCGGGGGGACGGCGGGGACGCTCCTCCGCAATTTACTTCATGGATGCAGCAGTTGTCGCGGAAGGCGTCTCCGGGTTCGGAGACTACGACCGAATACAGCGTTCGAAGTCGGTGAGTGAGATGATACCGGCAACTGATAACCGCGCAGAACCGGGAACCGACCGGGAACCGCATCCGACACCGGAGGAGGCACGGCCCGATGCCCGGAACCGAACCGGCGCGCGGTGACCGCCGCGTCCCCGGGGAGGAACCGCCCGCCGCCAAGGGCGCCGCGGGACGGCTGCGCGCACTGATCGCCGCGAACCCCGTTTCCTCGTGGGATCTCTGGACGAAACCGCGCCGGATGATCGCGTTCCTGCTCGCCTGGGACGCGATCGCGATCGCGCTGCTGACGTTCGGCGTCATCGCCTCGCCGAGCCCGGATCTCGTGGACTGGGGCCGGTTCGCGATCCTCGCCGGCTGCGCGACGGTGCACATCCAGCTCACCCGGCGGCAGGAGGAACGGCGGCGCAACCGGGTCACCGCCGTCCACATCGACCTCACCGGCATCTGGGTGTTCCCGGCCGCGCTGCTGCTGCCGATCCCGCTGACGCTGCTGCTGATCGGGCTCCTGCGCGTCCAGCGCTGGTTCAACTCCCGGCGGCCGCCGCACAAGTTCGTGTTCACCTCGTTCACGCATGCGGTGTCGGCACTGCTGGCGCACTACCTGTACCAGACTTTCGCGTCCGCCGAACTGGCCCGGCTCTCGCCGGCGAACTCGTTGCAGGTCTTCGGGATCCTGATGCTCGTCGGCTTCAGTTACGCGGCGCTGCAGGCGATCGTGATCGGCGGGCTGCTCGCCCTCGGCGGCACGTCCGCGCCCACGCTGCGCAACGTATTGGGCACCAAGGACGACAACCTGCTGGAGCTGTCGACGATCAGCCTCGGCACCATCGCGACGATCCTGCTGGTGAACATCCCGCCGGCGATCGTGATCCTCGTGCTCATCACGGTGCTGGGCAACCGGCTGGCGGAAATCAACCAACTGCAGTCCGAAGCGCGCACCGATCCGAAAACCGGGATCTTCAACGTGCGCGGGTGGTCGGAGTCCGCGGAACGCGCGCTGGCCCGTGCCGCACGCGGCGGGGAAACCCTGGCGCTGCTGATGATCGACCTCGACCACTTCAAATGGATCAACGACACGTACGGCCATCCGGCAGGCGACGACGTCCTCCGCACGGTGGCGCAAACTCTCGACGAGATCACCCGCCCCAAGGACATCATCGGCCGCTTCGGCGGCGAGGAGTTCCTGATCCTGCTGCCCGATGTGGACACTACGGCGGCGAAGGTGACCGCGGAACGAATCCGTACCGCGATCGCCGATCAGCGCATCGTGACGACCGACAAACGCGGCGGTTCCGCATTGATCACCGGGCGCACCTGCTCGATCGGCGTCGCATTGCTCGGGGTGAACGGAACAACACTGGAACAGTTGCTGCACGCCGCCGACGCCGCCGTCTACACCGCGAAGGAAGGCGGCCGGAACCAGGTGCGCTTCGCGGATGCGAATCTGCCTTCGGAGTGATCCACAATTCCGATCACCGGCACTGTTCGCGATTAATCGCGAAACCGATTCAGCAACTGTGCGCGACTGTCCGCTGCCCGTTCTGCCGCCGGGTTAGTCCGCGGGGTTAATTGTCCGCCGGACCGCTAACCGCGACGGCCGGTTTTCGGGAAGGAACGAAAGCCGCCAGGATTGCCGGGCCCGGTCGGCCGAGGACCGCAATCCGCCCCCGCACCCGCGGACTCGACCCGCCGGGCCTCCGCACGCCCTCCCGCCGCAACCGCCCCAATGTGGCATTGGGTGCGTCCGACGCACCGAACGCCACATTGGGTGCGTCAGATGCACCCAATGCCACATTGGGGGTTTTTCATCCTGTTGGTGCTGGTCAGGTGGGGTTGACGGTGGCGGG